>CAVUJR010000011.1:0-61896 GCA_963741805.1 uncultured Chloroflexia bacterium | reverse complement strand
GTGGCCACGGCAGACTAGAGCCGACAATCACCTGATCGAGGAAATGCAGGCCGACGGTTTGCACCAGTTCCATGTCACGAGCCCGTTCCCGATGGAGCCTGTAAACGTGGAGCACATGCACTCGGTGTCGAACCTCTCAGGGGGCGAGGAGTGCGCCGAGGGTCGCTGGGCGACCGATGACCGTGGTGAGCTGGAGCAAGGCGATCCACGCCTGCACGGCACCCCGAAGAAGCCGATGTCGTCGGGGCCGAACCCATACAAGAACCAGGACATCCCGAAGGGTATCGACAAGAAGGCGATGACCACCGAGGGCGACAAGGAGTAGCCGTCGGCGCCAACCTAGGCTTCACAGGAGTTATCCCGGACCACCGGTGGTCCGGGATGACTCCTGTTCGCTGTCTACGTCTTTTCTGCGGTGTGTGGATGTGCCAGGACCGGGGAAATACGTCATTTTGCCGATGTCCATGATCCGCGATCCCGGCACGATGGAGATACGCCGCCGGAAGGTCCGGCAGCCATCGGTCCACATCCGCAGGAGGCAACCACCATGGGCGCTCACATCTCGCAGCCAGACCAGTATGTTCTCGGTACCACGGATGAAACGATCAGCGTCACGTATTCGACCTTTGGCGTGGTCGGGCCCCAACTCACCTATCACAACGAGACAGAGGCGTCTGACGGCGGTACCTTCACCGGAGGCGACCTCCAGATCGAGGAGACGATCCTCGGTACCCTCGTGAGCGTGACCCTCAATTGGACGCCCGACGCCGAACGCCGGATCCTGTCCGTGCTGCTGCCCTCGGTGCTCCTGGAAGGAGACGAGTCCGCCGACGTGTCCACCTTCGTCGTGCGCACCGCCCTGCTGGAGGGACGGAACCGGCGCGGCCAGATGCACGACTATGTGCAGGCCGTTGAGGTTACCGGCACCGCGTCGCGCGTTGCGGGACACGGGTCAGGTAGCCGATAGCATCCGCCGGCCGGAGACCATCGCGACGAGGAGCATCAGCAGGCCGAGGGACATGCTGAGGCCGGCGCTGGACGGCGTGCTCCATCCGAGGTCGGTGGTGAACGCGAGCAGGAATCCACCGATGCCGACGCCGATCGCGTTCGTGAACAGGTCGCCGAGCAGCATCGACGATGACACCATGCCGTCCTGCCCGCGCGGGGCGTGGGCGAAGGCCACGGACGTCGAGGTCGTGTAGCCGTAGCCAATCCCGAGGCCGCAGGCGATGAACCCGAGAGCCGCCACCGGCCAGGGGATCGCCTGGCCGAGAAGGATCGTCGCGGTTATCAATCCGGCGCCGCCCAGCATCGTGATGCTGCCGAGCAGGACCCGCAGCGGACGGTTCGTCGTGCCGCGCGTGCGGTCCTGCCGCGCCTGGATGATCGAGCCGGCCGTCCAGGTCAGCGACCCGGCGGTCAGGATCAGCCCGGCCTGCGACGACGAGAGCGCGCCGAAGCTGGTCAGTGAGTAGACGAGGTAGGTCTCGGTCACCGCGAACGCGCCGAAGCTGAGTGCGCGGTGGGCGACGGCGCTGCCCAGCATCGGGCGCAGTCGGAACGTTCCGTCCGGGAGCAGGGTTCGCAGCGGTGCGACCATGATGATCATCCCGGCCACGGTGATGACCGCCCCGAGCCATGTGGCGGTGATCCGGCCGCCGGTCATCGACTCGATGTCCGGCCCGACGAGAAAGAGCAACGTGCCGAGTGCGAGGGTCCCCGCGGCGGGAACGCGGCGCGCGCTCCGGGTCGCGGCGGCGGGGTCAAACCCGAGCCGCACCGTGCGGTACGACGGCCACGTCAGCGGCACGATGATCGCAAGGAGCGGCACGAGCAGCAGGAACACATAGCGCCAGTTGAACGTGTCGGCGATGAAGCCGGAGATGAATGGGCCGACCAGCGAGGGGACGATCCAGGCGCTGGACATCGCGGCGAGCATCGACGGTCGCAGATGATCGTCGTAGGCGCCGCCGATGATGGCGTAGACGGTCGAGAAGGTCGCCCCGGCGCCGATGCCTGTTAGCGCCCGGCCGATGAAGACCATGCTCATCGAGTCGGCCAGCCCGCAGACGAGGCAGCCGACCGCGAAGATCGCCATCGCCGGGTAGAACACCGCGTACGGCGGCCGGCGGTCGACTTCCCGCCCGGCGATCACCGTCGCGACGAGCTGCGGGATGAGGAACGCGTTGAACACCCAGCCGTAGAGATGCTCGCCGTGCAGGTCGCGCGTCAGGGCCGGGGTGATGGTGGAGACGGCGAGGCCCTGGAACGCGCCGAGCGTGACGGCGAGGATCGATCCGATCGTGAGCGAGATGTTCGAGGCGTCCCAGATCGTGGCGCGGCTTGTCTCGGGGTGCATGCGGAGGGCGGTCCTGTCGATTCGCGATGTGGGACGCCGGGGAGGCGCCTAGTCCTGGTAGTGCGGCTCGGAAGGCGGTGGGGTGGGAACCGTCCCGGGCACGTGCTCTCCGGGCTCGGCGAACCAGTCGCAAAGCCGCATCCAGCTGGGTAGGGCCATGCTCACCGCCGGCTCGGCGAAGGCGGGGATGTCGATCGACGGTTGACAGATCGCCGCATACTCGATCGTTGTCGATTGTGGGCGGGAGATCTCGGCCACGCCGGGCTCCACCTCGGTATCGATGACCCACGGCGCGACCAGCAGGGCGACGAACGCCACGGCCGCGAGCACGCCACAGCACCGGAACCAGCGGGGTGCCGGGTCATCGAGATCGATGATGATGGGTTCCTGCGATATCCGCTGCATCGCGCAATGATCCCGTTTCGTATCCATCGGATAGGAGGCCCATCCACTAGCGTACGCCGTGGCGGGCTGTTTGTCATTCCTCGCCGCGCGACTCCGGGATCAGCGGGATGAGGTAGAGGCGGCGGCTTGTCTCGCGGAAGCCGAGCTTCTCCGCGATCCGCAGCGACGCCTCGTTGTGCGCGCCGCAGCTCCAGACTGGCGTCCGTCCGCGCTTGCGCACCTCCTCGGCGACGATTGCCGCCGCTGTGGTCGCGTACCCCTGCCCGCGGAATTCTTCGTGGGTTGTCACGCCGATGTCGACGTAGAGTGGGCTCCAGGCGAAGGTGTGCGCGAGCGAGACGATCTCGCCGTCGATGACCGCCGCCGCCACGATCGGCTTGTAGGCCGAGTTCTGCTGCAGCTCGTCCATCCCGGCCATGAGCAGCATGTCGTCGTCCGAAAGCAGCCGCACATCGTCGCGCCGGTCGAACGGCGGGATCGGCGTGTCCAGCACGTGGTAAACGTCCTCCAGCGTGTGCAGCGCGCCAGTGCCCGCCAGCGTTGTGATGGTGCGCTCCAGCGTGTGCGCCAGGTAGCGCGGCACGGAAAACGTATCCCACCCTTGCACGAACGGCATGATCCGCGCGATGTCTTCCGGCGCGTGGCCGAAGACGATCGGTTCGGCGAGGAAGGCGTGGGCCTGGACGATCGCCGCGCTCGGTTGGCGCACATCCCCGACGCACCAGGCGTTGCAGGCGCGCGAGGTGAGCAGGTGGTGGCTGATGACCGTCTCCGGCGAGTCGCCGAGTGTGGCTGCCAGCAGCGGCATCTCCTCGGGGGCAACAGATCTGACAGTCGTGCGGTCATCTGGGGTCACGATTGGTCCTTCAACTCTGGAGGCGTGGCGAAGCGTCCGCCGGGGGACGCGCATACGCCATCCATGATCCCATGGAAGGGCGGTACGATGTCGGCATGCAGTCCGTGACAGGATCGTGATAGCGTCGAGTGCATAATGTCACGCGTTGGTTCCTATCATGAAGGCGGGACCGGGACATCGCCCACACGACACCAGGCGTCCGCGACGATCAGGAGATTTCAGCCATGACAACACCACACGACCTCGAGCCAACTCCCTTCCACCCGCTGACCGGCATGCCAACGCGCACGCTCTCTCGCCGGCGCGTGCTTTTCGGGGCCGGCGCGGCCGCGGCCCTGCTGGCGCGTGGCGTTGCCGTCTCCGCGCAGACGCCGGCGGCCAGCCCCGAAACCAACATCTCCGGCGAGGACGACGCGGTCGCGATCCTCCAGCGCGCGGCGCAGGCGATGGCCGATCTCGACACCTTTGCGTTCGAGATGCAAACCGTGCGTGGCACCAGCACGATCCTCTCCGGGTTCGAGCTGGAATCTGTCGCTGGCGTTGTGCGCCGCCCGACGGACCTCCAGGCGGAAGTCGCCGTCAGCATCCCGCTCGGCAAGTTGCAGATCGGCGCCATCTCGCTCGATGGCGTGTTCTACATCCAGGATCCGCTCTCCGACGGGTCGTGGATGGAGATCGGGCAGATGGGGGAGGTCCAGACGCTGATCAATCCGGATGTGCTGATCCTGAACGCGGTGCGGTTGGTCCAGGACGCTCGCGTCATCGGTACGGAAAAGATCGATGGCCGCGAGGCGACGACCATCGAGGGCATGGTCGATTTTTCGGGCTTGCTCGACACGGTGACGGCGGCTGCCGGCGAAGAGGCGTCCGCGATGGAGTCGCTATTGGCCGGGGAGCCGGTGCAGGTGAGCTTCTGGATCGATGAGGACGACCGCATCGTCGAGGTGGAGATGATCGGCCCGATCTTCGCCTCGGAGTCGGACGACGTCGTGCGCGTCGTCTCGCTGTTCGATTTCAACGAGCCGGTCGAGATCGAAGCGCCTGAGGTTGTCGCCACGCCGTCGTTCTAGGGCAGCGCCTGCCACCTGTAGCGGACGACCTGGATGCGCTCACGGGCGACCGCAACCGGGCGATTGTGCGCATCCAATGTCGTCCCCGGTGTCCCCAGCAAGGTAAGGGCCGCAGACGGAGGACATTGCGGCGTATCCGCGCGGCTGGCAGGTCTCCAGCGGCCGCAAGTCCTCCGCTACACCTGACGACACCAACGGTGTTGTACAGAAGGGGCCAGACATGACCGGGCTGGATGAGCAGCAGCTGATTCGTGATCTCCGGCATCCGTCGGCCTGGCCAGGTGATGAGGACGAGATCGGGTTCGTCCAGACGCACATCTCACTCGTCTTCCTTGCCCGCCAGCGCGTGCTGAAGCTCAAGCGTCCCGTTCACTACAGCTTTGTCGACTATGGCACGCCGGAGGAGCGCCGGCAGGCGTGCTTCGACGAGGTGCGGCTGAACCGGCTGCTCTCCGACGACATCTATCTCGGTGTCGTTCCAATCGTGCGGGACGCAAGGGGATACCAGATTGGCCAGGACGGTGAGGAGGATTACGCGGTCGAGTGGGGCACCTGGATGCGCCGCATCGACGAGGGACAGCTGCTCGATGGCCTGCTGCGCCGTCGCGACGTGCCTCCGCGACTCGGTGATCGCCTGGCGGACCGGTTGATGCCCTTTCACCGGGATCGGCCGCCGGAAGGGCAGGACGATCCCGAAGGGACGCTCGACGCCCTCCTGAAGGTGCTGGCTGACAACCTCGACGAGGTCAGCATATCGGCAGGGGAGGCGCTGCCCTCGCACGAGTTGAGCACCGTCGACTCGGCCATGCGTGGGTTCATCGAGGAGCATCGTGACGTCCTTCGCCAGCGCGTTCTCGATGGCTGGGTCCGCGAGGGGCATGGTGATCTGCGGTGCGAGCACGTCGTCGTGCCGCCGGACGGCGCGGTGCAGGTGTTCGACTGCGTCGAGTTCAACCGCGACCTCCGTGTCGCGGATATCGCCAGCGATCTCGCGTTCCTGCTCATGGATCTTTACCGTCTCGACGCGCCGGTCGCTGTCATCCGGAGCCTCATCGCGCGGTACCAGTCAGGGGGAATCGTCTTGCCGGTCGGGTTGCTACGGCTGTACTGGATGCACCGCGCGCTGGTGCGGGCGAAGGTGCACGGCCTGAGGCTGGCCGAGCTACAAGGTGAGCCCCGGTCCGCCGTGGCGCGAAAGGCGGTCGACTACGTCCATGTCGCGTATCGCCAGGCGATGACGATGCGCCCCGCATTGATCGCGATGACCGGACTCAGCGGTACAGGGAAGTCCACGGTCGCCGAGGCGATCGTTCGCGCGACGGGCGCCCGGTATGCCGTCGCGGACGTCGTCCGCAAGCAGTTGGCGGGCGCGGAGAATGCGGCCGGCGTGGGGTGGGGCGAGGGAATCTACACCCCGGAGTGGACGGCGAAGACCTATGAGCGACTGTTCGAGATAGCTCGGAACCAGCTGGCTCAGGGTCGGGCCGTCGTGCTGGACGCGACGTTCCTGCAGGAGGGACTTCGGCAGCATGCCGCAGACACCGCGGCGGTGGCCGGCGTTCCGTTCGTGCTGGTCGAGTCCGTCTGTGACGACGTCATCGTGCGTGAGCGCCTGGCGGCCCGCCAGCGAGCGGGTACATCGCCTTCCGACGCGACCGAGGTGGTCTATCGCCGCCAGCGGGAGCGATTCCTCGCCGATCCGCCGGCTTCGCCTCTGGGGGCGCTCCATGTGCGGGTCGATACCACGCCGGACGGCCCGGTCTCGATCGACCCGGTCCTGAAGGCGTTGGAGAACGCCGGAATCATCGTTCCCGGCATCAGCGAGGACGGCGAGTTGGTGTGACGAGAAACCGGCATCCCGGATGCTGTTCGCAGACCCGGACCTTGTGTTCGGGTTTTTGCGCCGAGTGCGTGCTCATTCCCCGGCACCGCCGGCTCCACCGCGCGCGAGCCGGCCACAAGGGTCGGCTGTACGCTGTTAATCCTTTGGCGGTCGCCTGTCCCGGTAGCGCCGACCCGACGTGGTCGGCACGCTACGTCAGCTGCGGCAACACCTTGGCGGCGAGGAGCTCGAGGCCGGAGCAGTCATCGAGGTTGAGCCACTGCAGCATCACGCCCTCGACGCCGATCTCCGCCTTCCGTCCGAGGATCTCGACGATCTCGTTCGGCGTGCCGAACACCCCGTCCCGCTCGCGCATGCGATCCAAATCGTACATGCCGAACCCCTTCGCCTTTTCCCTGACCTCGGCGTCGGTCTTGCCGATCAGGCCGCCGGTCATGACGGTGCGCTTGACCGACTTCGGGTCGCGCCCTTCCTTCTGGAGCATTTCGTCGAGGATCGGCATCCGCTCGGCGAACCCGGCGTTATCGAGGCCGGAGGCGTTCCACTCGTCGGCGTACGTCGCGACGAGCGGCAGCGTGCGCTTCGGGCCGTTCCCGCCGATCACGATCGGTGGACCGTCCTCGCGCGGCGAGCGTGGCTTGAGCATCGCATCCTTCAGCCGGTAGTACTCACCCTCGAAGCTGGTGGGCTCCGGTGAGGCGACCAGCTTCTTGACGACCTGGATGCCCTCCTCGAAGCGGGCGAACCGCTCGGGAATGGGGAGGAGATCGAAGCCGAACGCCTCGTGCTCGCGCTCCTGCCAACCGGCACCGAGCCCCAGCCGCAGTCGCCCGCCCGAGAGCGCGCTCACCGCGCTGGCTTGCCAGGCGAGGATGCGCGGATCGCGGAAGGAGATCGGCGAGACGAGAGGGCCGATGGTGATGCGTGAGCTATTCGCGGCGGCCCACGTGAGCGACGTCCAGAGCTCCAGTGCGTCCTGGAAAGGGGCGTCGCCAGGCAATGCGAAGTGGTCGGAGCGGTAAAGGCCGTAGAACCCGAGCTCCTCCGTTGCGCGCACCAGCCGCTGCCAGCGCGGCCACGTCAGGCCCATCTGGCCTTCGATCATGATGGAGACTTCCATGGGGATCCCTTTCCGCGTCTCTCGTAGATGTCGTGTACCTCCTGATCGTATCGGGGTTCTCGGGCCGGTGCCAGTGCAGGAGCGGGAGACGGCGGTACACTTGTGCACAGTGAACACACGCAACAAGGGCCGGGGACCGGTGAGGGGACCCTGCGCCAGACGCAAGGAGACGGACATGACTGATGGTGGCGCAATGCGCACCGTAAAGGACAGCATGGGCGAGATGCAGGTCCCGGCGGACGCCATGTACGGGGCGACGACGGCGCGGGCGGTTGAGAACTTCCCGATCAGTAACCTGCGGTTCTCCCGCTCGTTTTTGCACGCGCTGGGCCTGATCAAGGGCGCGACGGCGCAGGTGAACGCCGATCTCGGCCTGCTGGACGAGAATCTTTCAGACGTTATCCAGCAGGCGGCGCAGGAGGTCGCGGACGGCAAGTGGGACGCGGAGTTCCCGATCGACATCTTCCAGACCGGCTCCGGCACGTCCACCAACATGAACGCCAACGAGGTCATCGCCACGCGTACGGCGCAGATGCGTGACGACCTGAAGATCCATCCGAACGACCATGTCAACATGGGACAGAGCTCCAACGACGTGATCCCGACGGCGATCAGCGTGGCCGCCTATGTCGCCATTGCCGAGGAGCTGATCCCGGCGCTGGAGCACCTGGAGAAGGCGATCCAGGCGCGCGCCGATGAGCTGATGGACGTCGTCAAGACGGGCCGCACGCACCTGATGGACGCGACGCCGGTGCGCCTGGGCCAGGAGGTCGGCGCGTGGGCGACCCAGATCCGGCTCGGGCGTGAGCGCGTGCAGGCCACGCTGCCACATCTCGGGCGACTCGCCATCGGCGGCACGGCGGTCGGTTCCGGCCTGAACGCCCACGAAGAGTTCGGAGCGCGGGTCGCGAAGGTCCTCTCCGAGCGAACGGGACTGGAGTTCACCGAGACGGACGACCACTTCGAGTCGCAGGCCAGCCAGGACACGGCGGTCGAGGTCAGCGGCGCGCTGAAGAGCATCGCCACCGGACTGATCAAGATCTCCAACGATCTTCGGCACATGAACAGCGGCCCGATCTCCGGCCTTGGTGAGATCGTGCTGCCGGCGCTGCAGCCAGGCTCGTCGATCATGCCGGGCAAGATCAACCCGGTGATCGCCGAGGCGACGATGATGGTCGCGGCGCAGGTGATCGGCAACGACGCGACGATCGCGACCGGTGCCATGCTCGGCAATTTCCAGCTGAACGTGATGCTGCCGGTGATCGCGCACAACCTGCTTGAGTCGATCGAGCTGTTGTCGTCGATGAGCAGGGTGCTGGCGGACAAGGCGATCGCGGGGTTCACGGTGAATACGGAGCACATCGCGGAGCTGGTCGACAAGAACCCGATCATGGTCACGGGCCTGAACCCGGTGATCGGCTATGAGAACGGCGCCAAGATCGCCAAGAAGGCGTACGCCGAGAAGCGGACGGTGAAGGATGTCGCCAAGGAGCTGACGGACCTGAGCGACGAGGACCTGGACCGTGTACTGGACCCGGCGGTGCTCGCCGACCCGGGCATCAAGGGTGGTGCCAGCGGCGGTTGATCCAACGGGCAGGGGAGAGCGGCTCGGGATGACGGGTCTGTGTGGTGGCAGAATATGGCGAGATAGACCGGCCACCAAGGGTCAGAAGCCGAGAAAGCGGGAGGGCATATCGCCCTCCCGCTTTCTCGTAGGTCGTCAGGGGGTCCCCTGATTACCGGTCGTAGCGGTTATTGGTACGGCGCTCCGGGCGGTAGCCCTCGCGGTTGAAGCCGCGGCTGCCGCGCACGCCTTCCTCGTCGCGACGGCGGCCGAAGCCACCGCGGTCACCACCACGCGGGGCGCCACCGCGGAACGGCGGGCGCGGCCCACGCGGGCGGGATCCGGCGGCGCCAGCGGAATCGTTCGCGACCTCGACGTTCACCGGGCGCCCCTTGATCGCGGCCGCGTTGAGGGCCTCGATCACGCGCTGGTGGATGTCGTCGGGGACGTCCACGAACGAGTAGGTGTCGTGAATGTCGATCGCGCCGACGACGCGGCCCGGGACGTTCGCCTCACCGGCGATGGCGCCGACGAAGTCCTGCGGGCGGATGCGGAAGTTATGACCGATGTTGACGAAGAGACGGGTCATGCCCGGCTCGGTGCCGCCGCGGGGACCACGGCCACCGGCGAAGCCACCCTCGCGCGGGGCGCGGGGTCCACGATCGTCCTGACGGCGGTCACGCTCGTACTTGCCGCCGAAGTTGGCGAGCTCATCAGACTTGCCGGCGTCCAACGTCGCCTGGCCGGTCTCCTCGGCGTACATCTTGAGCAAGAGCGCGGCCATCTTGGTCGGGTCGAGATCCTGCTCGACCAGCTCCTCGATCACCGAGGTGTAGGCCTCGTAGGCATCCTCGTTCTCAATGTGACCGGTCACCAGCGCCTGCAACTTCTCGTTGCGTCGCTTGTTGACGTCCTCCTGCGAAGGCAGGCGCTTCGGCTCGATCTGGGCCTTGGTCACCCGCTCAATCTGGCGGAGCTGGCGGAACTCACGCGGGGAGACGAGCGCGATGGCCTCACCGCCCTTGCCCGCGCGGCCGGTGCGGCCGATGCGGTGGACGTAGGTCTCGACCTGCTCGGGGAGGTCGTAGTTGAAGATGTGGCTGACATCGGGGATGTCGAGACCGCGGGCGGCCACATCGGTGGCGATCAGGATCTGGACCTGGCCGGCGCGGAACCGCTTCATGACGCGGTCGCGCTGGACCTGCGAGAGGTCGCCGTGGATCGTCTCGGCGGCGAAGCCGCGGGAGAGGAGGTTCTCGCCGAGCTCGTCGACGCCGCGCTTGGTGCGGGCGAAGATGATGGCGCTGGTCGGGTTCTCTGCTTCGAGGATGCGGGTGAGGGCCTCGATCTTCTTGCCGCGCGGGAACTCGTAGGAGCTCTGGTTGATCTCCGCCACCGTCATTTGCTTGCCGCGGACGACGATGCGCTGCGGGTTGTTCATGTAGGTGTTGGCGAGGTCGGCGATGCGCGGCGGCATCGTGGCGCTGAAGAGGGCGGTCTGCCGCTCCTCCGGAACCGACTTCAGGATCGTTTCGATGTCGTCCACGAAGCCCATGTCGAGCATCTCGTCGGCCTCGTCGAGGACGAAGAAGCGCAGGTCTTCGAGGTGCAAGGTCCCGCGGCGCATGTGGTCCATGACGCGGCCCGGCGTGCCGACGACGATGTGGACACCGCGCTGCAGGCCACGGAACTGACGCTCATACGGCTGGCCGCCGTAGATCGGGAGGGTCTCGATGCGCTTGTGCCGCCCGAGGTTCTCCAGCGCTTCGGAGACCTGGATGGCGAGCTCGCGGGTCGGCGCCAGCACGAGGGCCTGGACTCGGCGGTCCTGCGGATCGATGGCCTCGATGATGGGGAGGCCGAAGGCGGCCGTCTTGCCGGAGCCGGTCTGGGCCTGGGCGATGACGTCCTTGCCGTCGATGAGGACGGGGATCGTCGCGATCTGGATGGGGGTCGGCTTGCGGAAGCCGACGCTGGTGATGGACTCGAGGAGGATGGGGCTCAGGCCGAGATCGGCGAACGTCGGCTCCTGCTCCCCGGCCGGCTCGGTCGCCGGGTCGTCCTGCGGGCGGTCGGCGACGGCGGTCGCGCCGCTGTCGATGTCCGTCGAGCGGAACGGGCGGAATCGGGTATCGAAAATAGTCATGTGTGAGTTTCTCCGTGCACACGTGGGTGCCGCCCTCGCGGGGAGGTCACCGTCGGGCCGCACGCGGCCAGGACCCGGACATCGGGAGGGCACGCTCGCGGCAATTCTAGTTATCGGTGTGTGGCTTGTGCCGGAGACGCGTTCGTGGTTCGGGGCGTCACAGGTGATGGGTTTATTCGGTCGGCGTTGCCACACGCATCGTCACACGTTGTCCATGTGATCCGGAAGCGAGGTGGCGACCCATACCCATCCACATCGCTTGTGCGCGGCCTTTGTCGCCGCGACCCCTCATCTTTTGGGCGTGCCAGGGGATGCGTTCAGGTGGCGTGCCGGTTGGGGCGTCGCCGTTCGCACGCGTGGTGCGTGGGTGCGCATCGCTTTGAGCCTGGGCCCGGGAGTGGCTGATCTGCCTCGTGGCGCGCTGGGCGCCTGGAACCCCGTGTTGGAGCGGGATGATCAGCGGCAAGAATCTCAGGAGAGTTGGACCAACAGGGAAAATCCCGTTGTGACGAAGAAGAGTATACCACATCGCTTCCGTTCGGGAAGTGGTGTTGGGTTATGCGGGAGATCCGGTCCTGGTGATGGACGCATGAGGCATCGCTGCACGCCGGCTCCTCGGCCACCATGGGCCATGGCTACCTGGAAACGCGGTAGCCATGGCCTTGTGATGGTCGGGGAGCGCGGGTCGTGACCCGGTTCGCCTCGTGTCAGGCGACGGTGCTATCCCGGCAGGAGGTCGAACGGGAAGAGGGTCATCCGGCGGTACGGCTCCGCCATGACGGTGCCGCTGTGGCCGGCCAGTCCGTGATACAGCGCCGCGGCGCGGTCGATCTGCCGGTGCAGCGCCCACCCA
This sequence comes from uncultured Chloroflexia bacterium, assembly GCA_963741805.1. Lineage (GTDB taxonomy): Bacteria > Chloroflexota > Chloroflexia > Thermomicrobiales > UBA6265 > UBA6265. The sequence continues at coordinate 49,680 of CAVUJR010000011.1, read as the reverse complement.
AGTTCGGCGTCGGTCATGCGGTCGGCCGCAGGATCGTCGAGCACCTCCCGCAGTCGCTCCGGCGAGTGCTCGCGGCGGAACGAGTATCCCGAGAACTCGAGCTGCCACCCGAGCTCCTGCATCGCGGCTTCCTTCTGGCCATAGACATCGACGATCTCGACGACGCAGTTCGGCCGGTCCGGCGTCATGAAGTAGACGGCGCCCGCGCTGTGCGGCTCGCCACACTCCTCCACATCGACATCACGGCCGGCGAGGGAAAGCGCTTCTATGTAGAGCAGCATGAATTCGCGACGGTCTGGATCGAGATCGTGCGCGGCGTGTTCGGGATCCTGGCAGATGACGATGTCCGGCCTGGTGTCCCGGACGAGCTGCATGATGACGCGTTTCGAATCGCGGTCGACGTGAAGGTCGCCCGCCTGCCAGCCGAGGACGCGTACATCCTCGATCCCGAGATGCTTGGCGGCCGCCATGATCTGCGGCCTGGCCTTATCGCGAAGCATCGATACCGCGACGGTCACCTGGCCTCCGGCCTGGATGTGCTTGGCGAGGGTTCCGCCGCATTCAACCATTTCCATTCCGAAGGTCGCCAACATCAGGATGCTCGGTGCGCCTGTCATTCGATCTCCTCTCCCTGTCCAAGGGTGCCCGGCGTATCGCGTTGTTCTGGCATTGTCACCTGCTGCGGGAAAGCCCACCACGACGGGTTTGGGGATGCGGGCATCAGGCGCCCTGAAGGGCGGCCGTGCGGGTGCGCTCGATGGCGGCGATGGCGATGAGGCTGATGATAAGGGCGGCGGCAAGGCCGTTGAGCAGCGTGTAGGAGCCGAAGCCGACGACGATGCCGGAGGTGATGCCGGCGAAGGCGCCGCCGATGCCCATGGTGAGATCGGCCGCGCCCTGGACGCGCGGGCGGACCTCCTGCTCGATCGATTCGGTGAGCAGCGTCGAGCCGGCGATGAGCGTGCCGGACCAGCCGAGGCCGAGAAGGAAAAGGCCGATCAGGAGCTGGGTCGACTCGTGGCCGGAGGCCGTGCCGGCGATGACGAACGACGTCAGCAGGGTCATGGCGCCGATGAGGATCACCGGGCGGCGGCCAAGGCGGTCGGCGGCGATGCCCATGAGCGGTGAGGCGATGTACATGCCGGTGATGTGGCCGCTGATGACGAGACCGACGATCTCGAGGTCCGCCCCGCCGTGCTGGAGGTGGACGGGCGTCATGGACATCACGGCGACCATCACGATGTGGCCGAAGACCATCGAGGCGAGCCCGAGCGTGGCCGAGGGCGATGCGGCAATGAGACCCCATGCGCGGCGTAGCGAGATGGCCTTTGCTGGCTGGGTGCCGGGCAGGCGGCGGGCATGCTCGGCCTCCTGCACGATATGCAGGGGGTCCGGACGAAGCATGACCCAGACGAGGATCATGGCGACGATGTAGACCGTGATCGTCATCAGGTAGGGGCCGGAGAGTCGCGGCAAGCCGACGCGCTCGGCGACGGATCCCATGGGGTCGGCGAGGTTCGGGCCAATCACGGAGCCGACGGTGGTCGCCCAGATGACGATCGAGAGGTCGCGCCCGCGGTTCCCTGGGCGGGCGAGGTCGGTTGCGGCGTAGCGGGACTGGAGCGTCGCGGTTGATCCGCCGCCGGCGAGGACCATGCCAAGCAGGGCGACCGGGAACATGCGCGTCGCGGCGCCGGTGATCACGAGGAGCGCGCCGATGATGCCGATGAGATAGGCGAGGACGAGGCCAGGACGGCGCCCGGCAGTGGACATCAGGCGGGTGACCGGGAGCGCGATGACGGCGGCGCCGATCACGGATGAAGCGGAGGCCAGGCCACTGAACTTCTCGCTGGCGAGGTCGACGGCGAGCAGGGCGCCAACCGCCGCGCCGGAGGCGACGCCTACGCCACCGAGGATTTGCGCCAGGGCAAGGGTGGAGACGATCCGCTTCTGGAGCCCGGGATGGCTCTTGTGGAAATCCATGGTGAACGCTGGCCCTCGATACGGAAGGACACCGCCCGGGGGTGACCCGGGCGGTGCGTCGTCGCTGCGTTCGATTGTCGCACGGGTCGCGGCAGGGCGGAAGCGCGGGGTCGCTAGCCGCTGGTGATGATGCGCGTCGGCTCGATGTAGAGGTTGACGCGCGTGTTCTCCGGACGGTGGTCGGTGTAATCGGTGCCGACGTAGTCACGCGAGAGCTTGTCGATGCCCTCGTCACCGTCTTCGAGGGACTCGCGGGTCACCGTGCCGCGAATCTCCATCCAGCGATACGGGTCTTTTGAATCGATCACGAGCACGGTCGCCTGCGGACGTTCCTTCATATTGTTGTACTTTGCGCGGCCCACGACGGTGTTGACGCGGATATGGCCGTCCACGACGTCGGCCCAGACCGGCGTGGCCTGCGGCTGGCCGTCCGGCATGACGGTAACGAGCGTGACGACGATAGGCCGCTCGAGGAGATCGCGGAAGTCATCGGGGATCTGGACCATGGTGCCTCCGGGCTGACGTGAAAGCGGCCGATCGGGAACCCCCGGACGGTCGCGGATGCTGGACTATCATAACAACAGGGGCGGGGAAGGGAAGGCATCATCGAGGGAGGTTCCCGGCGTGGTTATCCGCCTGGTAATCGTCGCAGTCGTCATCGTTGTGATCGTGGCCCTGATCCTCTGGGCCGCCAGGAGTCCGGCGCCCATGTCGCATCCGAACCGGAAAACACCCGAGGATAAAGCCGTCGAGGATATGCAAGGCTTCCTGCAGCATCTCGGCGCCTACGTCATCGTGATCGGGATGTTGTTCGTCATCAATCTCGTGACCAGCCGCGACTCGTGGTGGTTCCTGTGGGTCGCGTTTTTCTGGGGTATTGGCCTGGCCTTCCACGCCTACGACCTGTTCATCGGCGAGAACAAGGAACTGGCCCGGCGGATCACGCAGCGGAGGATGGGCGGGCGGGAGATGACCCCCGAGCGCGCGGCCAGTGAGAAGCCGACGCGAGGGACGTCCGAGATCTCCGGGATCGTGCGGCGCGGCAGCGAGCTGGTCGATGGCATGCGTGCCGATGCCCGCGCCATCCCGCGTCCGGAGCCGCGCCGGGAAGCGCTCGCCGCCTGCGCCGCGGCGGATCAGGTGCTCTCCGCGATCGAGGAGCACCCGGATGAAGTTGTCCTTGCCCGCGACTTCCTCCATCGCTTCCTGGAGCCGGCGAGCACGCTGGTTCGCGATTATGCGCGTCTCGCGAGCCGCGATGTGCCGTCCGCGCGGGAGACCGTGGCGTTGGTCGAGGCGAACGACCTGCCGGCGCTCACCCGGCGGGCTGACGCCATTTACGATCGATTGCACCGCGGCACGCTGATCGACCTCGAGGTCGCGCGGGAGATGATGGGCCTGGATGTGCCGATCGCGCCGGCCGCCGGTGAGGTCATCCCGGGCGGGACGAGCACGCCGATTACCGGATAACCGGCATGCGCGCGGGCCCGGGTCCGTGCCACCATGGAGTCATGATCGCCGGGCCTCCCGGTCGGGACACAATTGATGTTCGCGTCGCATGTTTGGCTTTTGCATGACTTCTGGTGACACCGTGGCCCACCGACTTTCACATCCGCAACCCTTCCAGAAGAAGCCCGCATGGTGGCGGGTGCTGCTAACCCAACTCCTGCTGCTCCATGTCGGGGCGTACGCCGTCGTGACGTTCGGGCTGTTGCTGCTCAACGTCGTGACCGGCATCACCACGCCGTGGTTCCTCTTTCCGGCCATCGGATGGGGCTTCGCTGTCGCGCTCCACGCGCTGGTGATGTACCTGCTGTTCAACATTCGCATCGCGCGAGGGATCGCCGCCGGTAGCGAGCGGCGCAATGATCCGGCATATGTGCCGCCGCGGAAGATGACCGAGATCGATGCGCTGATCGCCGAGGGCGATGCCGCCCTGCGGCAGATGCGCGCCGACATCCGCACCATCCCGGAGGCCGCCGCCCGCAACGAGGCGTTCGCGACCTACGCCGCCTCGGAGCGGGTCATGATCGCGCTGCGCGAGCACCGGACGGAGGTCGCCCTCGCGCGGGACTTCGTGCATCGGTTCCTGCAGCCCTGCGGCTCGCTGATCGGCGATTACGCGCGTCTCGCCCGTCGCAACGTGCCGTCGGCGCAGGCGATGCTCCGGGAGGTCGAGCGGAAGGACCTGCCCCGCCTGACGGAGCGGGCGAACGCCATGTTCGATCGGGTGCACCGGGGCACGATCATCGACCTCGCCGTCGCGCGGGAGATGATGGCGCTCGATCTGGACGACACGGAGCGGTTCGAGCAGGCGCTTGCGGGCGCCGGAGGCGAGACCACGATGCGCTCCTGACCCGGACGTTCGCTATCATGGGAACGACCAACCCGGGCCCGTCGCGGCCCATATGATGGAGCGCAGATCGAATGACGGATCACGAGCCCCGGGACCTCCAGAGCATGCGTGAGCAGGTACAGGCGAAAGCCCGCAAGCGCCGGCAGTTCATGCAGTTCGCCGGCGTCTACCTCTCGATGTTGACCTTCTTCCTGCTCATCAACCTCCTCTCCGGGCCGGGGAACCTCTGGTTCTACTGGCCGATGCTACCGATGACGATTCCGTTCGTGATCCTCGGTTGGGGCGCATTTGCCGAGGACAGGTTCGATGATCAATGGGTCGAACGGCAGGTGGCGCGATCGGCGGGCGGCGCGCCAGCGTCCGCGTCGCGTGAGCCGGCGACCGAGCTGGACGCGATCATCGCGCAGGCCGGCGAGTTGATCGACGACATGCGGCGCAGCGCCCGGCAGATCGGCAAACCCGGCGTCCGCGCGCAGGCGCTGGATGTGTGCGCCACGGCGGACCGCGTGCTGGCGGCGATCGGCGACAACCCGGACGAGGTCGCCCTCGCGCGGGATTTCGTCGGGCGCTACCTGACGCCGGCGCGGACGATCTTCGATGACTATGCCCGGCTCTCCAGCCGGAACATCGCCGCCGCGCAGCCGACGCTGGCGCGCGTCGAGGAGCATGATCTGCCATTGCTGGCAAAGAAGCTCGACGAGGTCCACGAGCGACTGCATCGCGGGAGCCTCATCGACCTGCAAGTCGCGCGCGAGATGCTCAGCCTCGACGTCTCCGATTGGGGGCTGGACGAGCTGGACGCGAACGGAAGTGGCGCACGGGACGCAGGGTCATCCAGCCAGTAAGGTAGAATGTCACCTACGTCGACAACGGAGTTGAGATGCCGATACCGCGAATGCCGCCGCCCGGAGGCCGGGCCCGCGGTGGGGAGCGGCCATCCGTTGTCCTACGCAGGAGGGACTCCCGTGACGAACAACACGACGACCACACCGGGAACATTCGACCGCAGGAAACTGGTGAAGGGGGCGGCAGGCGCCGTGGCGGCGGGAAGCGCCATGTCCGCCGCGCTGGCCCAGGCATCCACCGGTAATCCCGGCTTCTTCGTGAACCGGAACCAGGACGGCGGCGAGCTGGTCATCTACAACTGGTACCAGCCCTGGATCGCCGAAGTGATGCCGATGTTCGAGGAAGAAACGGGCATCAAGGTCACGCAGCTCGGCACGTACTCCAGCAACGACGAGTGGTGGGCGCGGCTGAACGCGGGCGAGAACTTCGACTTCTTTATCCCGACCACCGACTGGTTCCAGCGCGCGATGGGCGCCGACCTGCTGCATGAGCTCGACATGAGCCTGATCCCGAACAACGCCAACCTGTTCGAGGACTTCCAGGCGAACGAGCTGTACCAGAAGGACGGCAAGACCTACGCGGTCCCGTTCTCCCGCGTCTATTACTGCCTGACGTACAACACGAACGAGTTTTCCGAGGCGCCGACGAGTTGGGAGGCGACCTGGGACGAGAACTATTCGGGCAAGATCACGATGCAGGACCAGGCCTATGCGCGTGTCGGCACGACGGCACTGCTGCTCGGCGACGATCCGCTCAACGTCACGAAGTGGGACGAGATCCGCGACAAGCTCTTCGCGCAGAAGGAGCTGGTCTCCAAGTACTGGGTCGACTACCAGACCGGTATGGAAATGTTCGTCAATGAAGAGGTCATGCTGGGCCAGCTGACCGCCGGCCGGACCCGGATGGGCAAGGCGAACGGCGGCCCGATCGACTGGACCGTGCCGGATGAGGGCTGCCTGACCTTTATCGACACCTTTGCGATCCCCAAGACCTCCGAGAACCCCGAGAACGGGCACAAGTTCATCGACTTCCTGCATCGCGCCGACATCATGGCGATGCAGATGAAGACGCTCTACTACGACACGCTGAACGAAGCCGCCCGCGCTGAGCTGGACCCCGAGTTCGCCAAGCAGTTCGAGGTGCGCGAGGACGCCAATCTGGTGCTCGCGGTCGATCTCGACGCGCAGCTCCGCAGCCGCATCGACGAGCTGTGGACCGAGGTGAAGCTCTCCTAGAACGCATGACGTACCCCGGACGGATACCGTCCGGGGTATGTCGGCCACCGTTCATGCCCGGCGGGAGGTGCGATCGTCCCGCGTTCGGGTATATGATGCTTCCACAAACACCATTCAATCGGAGAGTGGCCCGCGTGCCGAGATGCGCCGGTGTCGCCGGCGTTGACCAGACGAAGGAGCAGTCTCGATGTCCGACATGATCGATCGCACGGACGGATTCCGCCTCTCTCGCCGCGCCGTCGTGCGTGGCGCCACCGTGGCCGCCGCCGGGAGCGCGATGAGCGCGGCGCTGGCCCGGGCCTCGACCGGCAACCCCGGGTTCTTCGTGAACCGGAACCAGGACGCCGGCGAGGTGAACACCTATACGTGGTACGAGCCGTGGCTGGACGAGATCCTGCCAATGTTCGAGGAAGAAACCGGGATCACGGTCAACCGCATCGGCGCGTATTCCCGCAACGACGAGTGGTGGGCGCGCCTGCAGGCCGGGGAGGAGTTCGACTTCTTCCTGCCGAGCGCCGACTGGGCCGAGCGCGCCTTGAAGGCCGACCTGCTGCACCCGCTCGATCTCGAGCTGATCCCGAACACGAAGAACATCCACCCGGACTTCCAGGAGATCGAGTCGCTGACGAAGGACGGGACGCCGTACGCGCAAGGCTTCGCGCGCGAGATCTACAGCCTTGCCTGGAACACCACGGTCATCACCGAGGCGCCGACAAGCTGGGGGATCACCTGGGACGAGCAGTACAAGGGCCGGATCACGCTCTATGACCAGGCGAATGCCCGCGTCGGCACCACCGCGCTGTACCTCGGCCAGGATCCGTTCGCGCCGAGCGACTGGGATGCGATCCGCGAGTCGATGCTGGCCCAGCACGAGCTGATCACCAAGTACTGGAAGGATTACCAGATCGGGATGGAGATGTTCATCAACGAGGAGGTCGATCTCGGCCAAATCAGCGATGGACGCGTGCGCATGGCGAACACGCTCGGCGCGACGCTGGACTTCACGGTGCCGGAGGAGGGCGCGCTGGTCGCGCTCGACACGCTCGCGATCCCGGCGAAGGCCAAGAACGTGGAGAACGCGCACAAGCTGATCGACTTCATCCAGCGCGCGGACATCAACGCGCTGCAGATGACGATCATGGGCTATGACTCGGTGAACAAGGCGGCGCACGACTCCCTCGACCCGGAGGTCGAGAAGGGCTTTGCCATCCCGGAGGGGTCCGACCTGCGCGTGCTGCGCGACCTCGATCCGCAGGTGCGGACGCAGATCGAAGAGCTGTGGTCGGAGATCCTGCTGTCGTAGCAGCACCACCCCCTACGACGGAGGCGTGGCGCCGGGCTGGCGGCAACGTTCTCAAGGGACATGGGATGCCAGGGTGAACACCGCCCCGGCATCCGCAAGAGATACGGGAGTAGTGGATGGTCGAATCCGACGTCAGTATCCGGAAGCTGGTGAAGCGCTTCGGCAGCATGGTCGCGGTGGACGGGATCGACCTCGAGGTGCCACGCGGCGCGTTCGTGACCTTCCTTGGGCCGTCCGGTTGCGGGAAGACGACGACGTTGCGCATGATCGGCGGGTTCGAGCATCCGGACAGCGGCGAGATCTTCATTAAAGGCGAGGCGATGGGCAACCGCCCGCCGCACAAGCGGGACACCTCGATGGTGTTCCAGAACTACGCGCTATTTCCGCATATGAACGTGGCCGACAACATTGGGTTCGGCCTGCGCGAGCGGAAGATGCCGAAGAACGAGATTCGGGAGCGCGTCGACCGCATGCTGCGGATGGTCGAGTTGGAGGACCGGGGCAAGCGCAAGCCGCGCCAGCTCTCCGGCGGCCAGCAGCAGCGCGTGGCGCTCGCCCGGTCGCTGGTGGTCGAGCCGACCGTGCTGTTGCTGGACGAGCCGCTCGGCGCGCTCGATCTCAAGCTGCGCAAGCAGATGCAGATCGAGCTGAAGCGCATCCAGCAGCAGGTCGGCATCACCTTCATCTATGTGACGCACGACCAGGAAGAGGCGCTGACCATGTCCGACCGGATCGTGGTCATGAACGCCGGCCATGTCGAGCAGGAGGGGAGTGCCGAGGAGATCTTCGACCGGCCGCAGACCCGGTTCGTGGCCAGCTTCATGGGCTCCCAGAACCTGCTCGACGTCGACGTAGTCGACCGCGATACGGCGTCGACGCGTGTCCGGCTCGGCACGCACGAGTTCACGGTGCCGATGGCGGTCGATCCGGGAGTGCGGACCGGCGCGGCGGCGGTCCGGCCGGAGAAGGTGCGGCTCGATGCGTCGGACGGCTGGCCCGGCACGGTGCGGGAGCAGGTCTACAAGGGCGTGACGATGTCGTACCTGGTGGCCCTCGAGGACGGCACCGAGATTTCGGCCGACATCGAGCATGACGACGTGGCGCACCGGCATAGCATCGGCGATGGGGTCCGCGTCGGATTCCGGCCGGACGATGTCGTGTTCATCGCCGACCGGGCATAGGGGGAGGGGATATATGGCTGTTGACGCTCCCGTCGCCCCGACGCGCCAGGTCCGGTCCTTTTCGCTCACCCCGTTCGTGACGCTCGGGATCCCGACGCTGGTCGTGCTGCTGTTCGTGGTCGCGCCACTGGTGCTGATCGCGGTGTACAGCTTCTATTCGCTGAACCCGGTCACCGGCCTGATGCAGCAGGACTTCACCTGGGCGAACTACGAGCGGGTGCTGACCTCGCCGATCTACCGCAATATCTTCATCCGCACGCTCGGCATCGCCGGCCTGTCGACGGTGATCGCGCTGCTGCTCGCGTACCCGGTGGGGTACTTCATCGGCGCGGTGGCCAAGCCACAACACCAGGGCGCGCTGATGCTGCTGGTGCTGATCCCGTTCTGGACGAGCTACATCATCCGCACGTACGCCTGGATCGGCATCCTGCAGAGCAACGGCTTCCTCGACAGCGCGTTCGGCTGGGTTCCGGGCGTGGACACCAACCTGCTCTACAGCCGCGCGGCGGTGATCATCGGGTTTGTGCACGTTTACCTGCCGATCATGATCCTGCCGATTTACGCGTCGGCGCGGAACCTCGACAAGCGGTATGTCGAGGCCGCGCTCGACCTTGGCGCGACACCGTTCTCGGCCTTCATGCGGGTGGTGCTGCCGTTGACGATGCCGGGCATCATCGCCGGGATCGTGCTGTTCTTTATCCCGACGTTCGGGTCGTTCGTGACGCCGCAGCTCCTCGGCGGGACGGGCGACGTGATGATGGGCAACATCATCGACAACCAGTTCGGCGAGGCTTTCAACTGGCCATTCGGCGCGGCGTTGTCGGTGATCATGACGCTCGTCGTGATCGTGGCGATGATGCTCTTCTTCCGCTTCGCGGATGTGGAGGAGATCTATGGCAGCTGAGCGATCCTCCTCGCGTGACTGGGTCCTCAAGGGCTACGTGACGCTGGTCTACCTCTTCCTGTTCGCGCCGATCCTCGTCGTCGTGTTGACATCGTTTAACCCGACCGGCCGCGCAACCGTCCCGAAGGCGCTGACGACACAGTGGTACAGCGACCTGTTGGACGATGACCAGCTGGTCGAGGCGCTGTGGACCTCGCTGCAGATCGCGGTGACCACGGCGGCGATCGCATCGCTGCTCGGGCTGATGGCCGCCTACGGCCTGAGCCGGTACAAGATCCCCGGCAAGGGCGCGGCGCAGGGGCTGTTCTACCTGCCGATGCTGATCCCCGCGGTGGTGACCGGCGTGTCGTTGCTCATCTGGTTCAACCGGATCGGGATCGACCTCGGCTGGTTTTCGATCCTGATCGCGCACGTGATCTTCGCGTTACCGTTCACGCTGACGATCATCCTCACGAGCTTCGCCGGGTTCGACACGCGGCTGGAAGAGGCCGCGCAGGATCTCGGTGCCACGCCCTGGCGGACGTTCCGGCTGGTGACGCTCCCGCTGGTCATGCCGGGCGTGCTGGGCGGGGCGCTGATGGCGTTCACCTTGTCGTTTGACGAGTTCGTGCTGACATTCTTCGTCGCCGGGGGTGGAGTGCAGACGCTGCCACTCGTGATCTACAACCGTATCCGCTACCTGCTCTCGCCAGAGATCAACGCGATCGCGACGATCGTCATCGGCTTCTCGGTCGGGTTGTTGTTGCTGGCGCAGGTGGGCATGGCGCTCCGCGCGCGACGGTCGGAGCGGGCCGCGGCGGCGTAGGTATCGAGCACCTTGTGGGCAGCTCATTGCCGATCGGGAGGGACCGATCCTCGTCCAGCAACGTCCGGTGTCCACATACAGGCCGCATAGCGCATGGGGTACCGCGGAGGGCGGACTTACGAGTCCGGCCTCCGCGGTGGTTGTCGGGGCTGGCTAGATGTCGGTGATGGTGGCGGTCCAGCCGTTACCGGAGCGCTCGGCGCGGACGCCGAAGCGGCGGTCGCCGGCATGGAAGCCGTGTGCCTCCATGCCGTCCCACTCCTCCGGCAAGTACGGATGGGCGACCACCTCGCCGTCCTCGTCGAGCCTGATCCCGAGCAGCGTCGAGGCGGCCAGCACGCCGGCCCCGGCGGCCCACGCCTGCGGCAGGCAGGTGCGCGGGTAGTTGACCGGGCCGGTCGGCGTTTCCTCTCGGCTGAACCCGCAGTAGAGCTCGGCGATGCGCAGCTCCGGGTCCTCGGCGACGAGCTCGGTGATGACCAGCGCCTGCTCACGGGCGAGATCGCGATGCCCGTAATCGCGTAGCCCGGCCATGATCAGGCTGATGTCGTGCGGCCAGACGCTGCCGTTGTGGTAGCTCATCGGGTTGTAGCTCGCCATCTCCGTGCTCAGCGTGCGGATGCCCCAGCCGGAGTTCATGTCCGGCGCCGCCAGGCGGCGGGCGACGGCGTCCGCGCGCTCCTGGCTCGGCAGTCCGCAGTACAGCAGGTGGCCGACGTTCGATGTGATCGCGTCGACCTGGCGCTTCTCGCCGTCGAGCGCCTGGGCATAGAACTGCTGCTGCTCCATCCAGAACGCCTGCTCGACACGCTCGCGCATCGCCTCGGCTTTCGCGTCCAGCTCCTTGGCCCAGGCGTTGTCCCCGCGCAGGCGGGCGACCTTCGCCATCCATGCGTAGGCGGCGTAGACATACCCCTGCGGCTCAACGAGCGCGACCGGCCCCTGCGCCGGGCGGCCATCGGCGAAGTTCAGCGAGTCGTAGCTGTCCTTCCAGCCCTGCTGCGGCAGGTGCGCCTGCTCCAGCTTCTCGCCGGAATACTCGATGAAGCCGTCGCGGTCGAGGTCGCCGTCCGCCTCGAACCAGGCCATCGCGCGTTGGACGTTGTCGATCAGGGCGTCGTAGAGCGCGTCGTCGCGATGCCACAGGTAGTGCTTCGCGAACGTCATCACGAAAAGGGGCGTGGAATCCACCGAGCCGTAGTAGGGCCTGTGCGGGATCTCCCGATTGCGCGCCATCTCGCCGTAGCGCATCTCGTGGAGGATCTTGCCGGGCGCCTCCTCGGTGAAGCGGTCGTGCTTCGCGCCCTGCAGCGCGGCAAGCAGCTTCAGCGTGTGCGCCGAGCGGACCGGATAGAGGTGCGTGGTCTGGAGGGCGACGATCAGGCTGTCGCGGCCGAATGGGGCGATGTACCACGGGATGCCGGCAGCCGGGATGTTCCCGTCCGGGAACGTCGTCTGGAGCAGGGCGAGGTCGGCGTCGCACTGGGCGAGGAAAGCGTCGAACGCGGGCGACGGCGTGGTGATCGCGAGCTGCGGGGTGAAGCCCTCGTCGTCGGTGAACGACGCGGTCGGGCGCGGCGGCGTGCCGAGCGGCTCCGGGCGGATCTCCAGCCCGGTGACCATCGATTCGCCGTGCGGCAGGTCCACCGGGATGCGTACGGTGACGGCCGAGCGCGTGGCGTCGTCGCTGGCGGTGATCGTCGCGCCAGCCGGGGCGATGATGCGCGTGGAGACGGTCGAGCCGTCGGCGCTCACACCGGAGAGCACGGCGGTTGCGCCATCGATGGCTGGTGGCTGGGGCCGGACCGGGTTCTTCGCCGACCAGCCGCGGACGGCGAACATGTCCTTGAAGTCGGCGCCGAGGCTGATCTCGAGATCGCCGGCGAGGGTCTCCCCCGCGTAGTTGCGGATCGTCCAGTCGCAGGTGATCGTCTCTGTTACGGCCAGGTCGAGGCGGAAGAGGGCGGTGTGCCCGGGGATCGGCGTGCCGCCGACGCGCATCTCCGGATTGGTCGCCGTGATGATCGCGCGGTCCGGCGCCGGCGTCTGCACCTCCAGCGTGCTCAGCGGCTGGCCGGCGAAGCGCATGTCGAGCTGGTCGAGGAAGCGGGTGTCGCGCAGGAAGAGGCCGACCTCTTCCGGGGCGACGCGCCCGCGCGACTCGCCGACAAGGCACAGCTCGTTGTTCTTCAGGATCAGGTCGAGGCTCAGCATCCGGGTTTCCCTTCCTTACTCATGGGCGTGTGGTGCACATTGCGAGAGAGTGTCGCACGGTGGTTGCCGCCGACCCTCGCAGGGCGGATGATAGGGGCAGGATTCACCGTCAACGACACGAGGAGGGGGTTCCATGGGCCTGGCGACGATGCAGTTCTATAGCGCGGCGATCGGCAAGCACACGTCGTACAACGTTATCGTGCCGGAGGTCGGCGAGGGACCGTTCCCGGTCGTGATGCAGCTCCACGGGCTGACCGACGATTACCAATGCTGGGTGCAGCGCTCGAACATCATCCGGCACGCGGCGGAATACCCGATGGTGATCGTTTTCCCGGACGGCGGCACGCACTTCTACACCAATTGGCGAGACGGAGGACGGATCGGCAAGGCGGGATATGAGGACCTGGTCGTCACCGACGTCCCGAATCACCTGCGGCGGCATTTCAACGTGACGGATGGCCCGTGGGCGATCGGGGGGCTCTCGATGGGCGGGTACGGGTCGCTGAAGCTGGGGCTGAAGCATCCGGACCTTTTCGCATCTATCTGGGCGCATTCCTCGAAGATCGAGACGGAGGACATGGACCTCGACCTGTCGCTGCTGGCCGACCCGAACGATGTCCACATCGTGGAACAGGCGCGGCGATTGGTCGGGCGGCAGCAGACGCCGGCGCTGTCGTTTGACTGCGGGACGGAGGACGAGGGGCTGATCGACGAGAACCGGCGGCTGCACACGGCGCTGGTCGAGATGGGGTTGGCGCACCATTACGCCGAGCACCCGGGCGGCCATGAGTGGGACTACTGGGACCTGCACGTCCAGGAGGCACTGGAGCAGCATGCCCGCGTGCTCGGCGCGGAGCGGATCACCCCGGATCGGACGCGCGACGAGGGCCCGATCGCGGATTAAGCCCTCGCCGCCGGTGTGCACCGTTGGCGGTTCGCTCGGCCAATGACCCAGATGCAGGCCGGCACAAAGATTGCTCGACCCGAAAAGCCATCATGGCGAGCGTTGCGGCTCGGGATGACCTCCATTAAGGGGGATGCGCGTGCTGATCTGGATCAATGCTCAAAAGGCTGCGCGCGGGGAGGGCAGCAGGAGCTATGGCGCGACGCGGGTCGAGACGCATCTTGCAGGGTTGTGTCGGCCCGCGTTCGCAATCCATATTGAGACAGACGGGATGAACATCAGCGAGGTGGCAGAAGTGATCGCCCGGATTGTCGGGATTGAGATAGGCTCGCCCAGAACCCTATTGCGGCAGCGAACGCGCCGTCTGAAGCTCACCCTGCGGCATATCCTATAAGGGATCGATCTTCGCTCACGAGCCGTCCGGATCGATGAGGTTATTCCATGACGTGTCGGTGCGCACGCTCTCGATGCCCTTGTTCTCATCGTGGGGTTCAACGCGGAGGGTCGTGATCGGGCTCACCCAGAACCGGGCGCTGGCGACTCCGTCGACGAGATCGGCGGGGTTCATGTTCAGGTGCCGCGCCCAGAGGTCCATGCGGAGGCGGTGCGCGAAGCGGAAATCCTCCCCTGACCCCTCGTCGAGGATGCCGGCGTCGACCTCGCTGTCGTGCGTGTACCCGCGTCGGTTGCAGTTCGCCGAGCCGATCAGGGCGTATTCGTCGTCGAACACCCAGGTTTTTGAATGAACGTATCCGAACGGGTCGAGCTCCGGGAAGGGGTGAAACACCCGCACCTTCGCGCCTCCTGCCGCCTTCAGCGGGCGAATGAACTCGCGGCGGCGGAAGTTGCCCTGGGGGATGTCGGCAACCGCCTGGCCCGGGATCAGGATGGTCAGATGTTCGATATTGGGCAATGCCCGGATCAGCGCATCGCGGATCTCGATACTGACCAGGTACTGCTCTTCCATATAGATGAATCGGCGCGACTGGGCGATCGCGTGCAGGACCATCTCCCTGACGGTTTGCTCGCCGTTGCGACCGCGCAGGAAGGTGTATCCGCGAGGGCGGAGACCTCCACGGTCCGAGTCGATACCCCGATGGTTGTTCCCGTTCCCGAACGTGCGGCCGATCTGCACCCACTCGCGCGCGCCGGAGATCGGCGAGGGCCGGCTGATTGTCGGGAGGGCGCCTTTGGCCCGATCGAGCGCGATATGGTCGGGATGGTCGTTCCAGCGCTGCTGGAAAATGGTCATGAGGTCGAACGCTGCGGGCCCCACGATACGGCAATGGACGTCGTGCAGCGGAGACCCTTTGCCACCGGACGAGGACGAGCCTCCCGAGACCGTGCGGATCCGGTCCGGGTTGAGGTCAATGCCGCCGCAGAAGGAGATCAGGCCCTCATTCCCGTTCACGACGAGCAGTTTCTGGTGGTGACTGCCGAAGTTGAGGGTGCGGTTGTCCAGGATCGCCGCGCCGTTCGCGAGCGCGTTGATATGGTCCACCTCGGCGCTGTTCTGCGTGCCGACCTGGTCCCAGAGCAGGGCGCGGATCATGACGCCCTGCTCTGAGGCATCGGAAAAGATCTGGCGGATCGTTTGACCGCCGGACACGTCGAAATCGTCGGTTAGCCACCAGGCGGAGAGGTAGATGACATGGCCAGCCCGGGTTGCCGTCTTCATCGCGCGGACCATCGAGTCGAAGGTGGCCCGACCCCGGATGAGATGGGTGACGCGGTTCTGCGAGGTGACCAGCCCCAGCGGCTGGCCCTGGGAATCGGTGCCGCTGGGGAACCAGCGCATGATCTCGGCTTGCGTTAGCCGACGGTCGAAGGTGGAGGTGGGGATGATGATGATGGTCGCGGCGTGCAACTTCTCCCACGTCTTGGCGCCGATGACGCCGTCCCACTCTTTCGGGGTGTTGGGGAAGGCTTGCTTCTGGAACGAGACGACCGCATTAAACGTCTTCGCGCCAAAGATGCCGTCGACCACCAGGGGGGCGTCGCGGAGGCCCGGGCGAGCCGAGGCGCGCTCGCGGGCATGGTAGGTGTTGAGACGCGTCTGCGCCTCCCGCACAGCCGTTCCCCGGGATCCTCGCCGGAGCACGGGATGGATGCCGGGGACCTCCGCGAGGTCAAGCGATTCCTGCGCCTCCGCAAACGCGTCCGCTGTGGACTGTGTGAACGGCCCGGCGGAGACGTTTTCCGGAAGCGGCGGGCGGCCCTGGATCGAAACGGCCATCTCGTCCATGTCCGGGTAGGCGTCCGCCGTCTCCGGGATGGAGCTCTCGGCCTCGTCAGGGACCAGTTCGGCCTCGATGATGGATGGATTCATGGGCGGCGTCTCCGTGGGTGCCAGGTTAGCAGGCGATGATCTTGATCATGCCGAAGACATGATGATCTGCAGGATTGCGGATGCCTCCGCCCTCGTTCAGCTCGATCGCGGAATTGATCCGGACCGAGTTGCCCTCGTTGCCGCCGATGGTCTGGACAAACCGGCGGCCGTTCCGCACGGTCGTGCCGATGACGATCGCCGTGTGCGAGCATCCCCTGACCGGCGTGTTCTCGGTGCCCGGCCCCCAGAAGCGCTGGCGGAGGTTGGAGTAGGTGTGGGTGCTGCGCCTGGTGTTGACGGGGCATCCGTTGGCGGCGCGCGTTCCCGGGCTGGCGCAGCAGCGGTTGAAGCACAGCAGGTCGCCCGGCTGCGGGGCTGCCTCGTTCACGATCTCGAGGTGGTCGGTGAGCCAGAAGACGCGATTGCGGTCGCTGCGCTCGCGGTTGCGGAGGGCTTCCACGATGTAGGCGAGGTGACGCTGACCGAATTCAAAGCCGTGTGCCCGGCGTACGCCGGCACTATGCATGACGAAGCAGATGAACGCGGCGCTCCATGGGAAGTCAACTTGGTTCGCGGCGGATTGGCGCGCGGCGTTTAGTGCCTGTTGAGGCGTCTGGAAGCCGGGGACGGTCGCCCAGTATGAGGCGAGCGTCTGCAGCATCGCAGGGTCGCTCTCCACGATCTTGGTGCCATTGGGCCGGGTCCATTGCCGTTCCTCGTGGCGGGCGATCCGGGCAATCGTCTGGCGCACCTGGCACCAGTTGATGGCGGCCTGCTCGCCGTAGTCCCAACTCTCGTCCAGGTACTCCGGAGCGATGAGCGGGACAGGGGCGATTGCCCCGGCGTGGGCGTCGAGCTGGGCCCAGGTTTTTGGTCCGATGACACCGTCCCACTCTGGAGGGGTTGCCGGGAAGGCCTGCTGCTGGAAGGACACAACGGCGTTATAGGTCAGCGCCCCGAAGACGCCGTCCACCGCCAGCGGCGCGCCCTGCAAGCCGGGAGTGCCGGTAGCGAGGAGGCGGGCATGGACCGCGTTGAGCTTCGTCTGGGCCTCTCGCACGGCATCGCCACGCGCGCCACGCCGGAGCACTGGGTGCGACGTCGCGGGGACCGGGACAGGCACGGGCGGGACGGGCACCGGAACCGGGACTGGCGGGACAGGGATGGGCCCGGGTGGGACCGGCCCTGGCATGGACGCTCGCAGGCGATCCAGCGCCTCGCGCCACCGGGCGCTCCGCTGGGCTCGCTCGACAAACGCGGTCAGGTCCCCGACGAGGATGCGGCCGTCTTTCCGACGGTCCAGCCCATTGTTCGGCTCATAGGCGAACGCGTTGTCGTTGCGATTCACGTCGACGAGCACCGTGTCCGGATCAGAGCCGCGGCCCAGCGTGGCTGGCAGGAACGTCGCCTGGTACAGTCGGGCGGTGGAGTTCAGGCCCTGCGGGACATAGGGCACGTAATAGCGTTGGACGAATGGCATTTGCTCATCGGCAGTGAGATGGCGGAACGCCTCATGGCCCTGCGTCCAGCCGAGCCGGACCAGCGTCGCGGGCATGAACTGGATTAGCCCACTGGCGTGGCCGTTAGGGTTGTGCGCGGTGGATTTGATCCCGCTTTCGGAGTTCATCACCGCCAACAGATATTCGGGGTCGGTGCCCAGCGTCGCGGCTACCGTATGCATCATGGCGAAGAACGCGTCCGAAAGGTCCGGCGTGTGGGTGGTACTTTCGCCCGAGTCCGTCTCGAGGCCATATGATTCGGGCAGTTTTGCCGCCGGTGGAGTAGTACCGTCCTTTCCTGTCGCGGCATCCAGCTTCTGCCAGGTTTCGGGACCGGCGACGCCCGTCCATTGGCTGGCATCGTCTGCGAACTGCCGGAGCTGGAAGTCTCGCACGGCGTTTTCGGTCTCCTCACCAAAGGTGCCATTGACCTTCAACGGGGTGCTGTCCAGAGGAGGGCGACCCGCGCCAGCTTCGGCGGTGGATGCGGCGTTGAGGGCGGTTTGGAGCTCGCGTACCGCCGAGCCGGTCGCCCCGCGCGCCAGGGTTGCCGGCCGGGCGTTGCCGCCGGGCTCGCTTTCAGCGCTCTCGGCGATGACCGGGCGGACGCGGAGCACCAGCGTATCGGGCAGGATGGTGCCGTCGGACCCGGCCAGGCGGCGGGCGAACCGATCGCGCCGCCGGTGAGGGACCGGAAGCCACTCTATCACCCGAACGTAGCCACCCGGTTGGGGGCCGCCTGCTTCCCGCGCGTCGAGTACGTGTGGCTCGCTGATGACGCTGAACTGTCCCCACCCCTCGCCTCGCGCGATGCGAACCATGACGTCGCCGGGACGCAGCGTTATCTCCTGGATCCTGCGCCCCGGCAGTGCGATCGGCTGGAACTGCCGCGCGTAATGTGAGCGCAGGCGTTGGCGGGCGTCGCCAGCCAGGGCAAAGGCGTTGAACAGTTCGGTGGCGGACGGGACATGACCGGCGCGGGCACCCAGCGGGCTGAGGTTCGCATCTCGGCCCATAGCGCCAAGAATGGTGGCGAGCATCGTGGACGACCTGGGCGATGCGGTGCGCCCGTTGCTGGCGGCGAGATCCGCCACGGTGACGACACGCTCGCCGAACGTCTCCTCATCCTCGGCCCATTCCCCGTTGTGATGCGACTCGGGCATCGATTCGCTGGAGAATCCGTTGAGGGCATAGGATGCCGGACCCGACTTGTCGCTTCCCGCGGCGGGCACGCCAGCCATCTCAAAGAAGGGGAGTTGCGAAGGGTCCGCGACGACGATCGGCGCGTCTGTCACTGGCTCTCCGGGGTAACCACTCATGGGGCTCATCGGCATGACGGGCATCACCGGGACCGCGGTTGTTGTGGTGGCTGGCGCGGTCGTGCCACCGAGGGGCAACGCGAACGCGAACGGGGATCCGGAACCGCCAACGGGGACCGTCAATGCCGGCGCAATGCCTCCACCTCCGAGGGGTACGACGAAGGAGAAGGGGAGATCGTTCGATCGCCTTCGGGACCGGCCGAACCTGGACCGCGATCGGGGCTCCTCGGCCTCGTCGAACTCCTCGTCATCAGCAAGCTCATCGTCGTCCTCGCCCGCTGCATCGTCCGCGTAGTACTCGGGGTAATACTCCGGATACAGCCCCTCGGGTTCGGCCTCGATTGGCTCCGCGATCGATTCGAAGAACTCTGCGTTCTCTGCGTCGGAGTGCGTCATGGCTGGGGCAACCTCCACGGAAAGCGGGATAGCGCCGTCGTCTGGAACGGCTTCGGGGATGACCTCGGTGACCGGAGCGGACGCAATGACCTGAGCGGCCGGGACCTGAATTGCCCGGGCGGCTTCCACGGCGGCGGCCGTGTTCAGGTAGCCGTTGCCGATGCGCCAGACCGCCTTGACCGGGGCATTGCCGGGCATGGAATCGGTCGAGGCCAGCAGGAGACGGCGTGTCTCCTCGATCGCGAGCGGTCTCCCGGCCGCCTCGAACATGAGCGCGACAGTGCCAGTGACATGCGGCGCGGCCATGCTCGTCCCGGACATCCGGGAATGCATAGGAGGCGGGACGCCGTCGTCCTTGCCGGGCCAGTCGCGGGGGCGGGACCTCGCGGCGAGGACCTGGACGCCCGGGGCGCAGAGGTCTGGCTTTTGGCGACCGTCGCGGGTTGGACCACTGCTGCTGAAGCGCGCAATGGGTCGCCCGGTCGCGGGTACGTCGCCACTGTTTCGCCAGGCGTGGGCATCGTAGGCACCCACGGCGATGGTGCGAAAGCCGTTACAAATCGTGCCGGTTGTATGCGTGGCGTCGATATCGCCGGGCGCGAAGGTGGCGTTCGACCGGCGGCCGGCTTCGTTGCGCTCGATCCAGGCGTGATAGCGCCCGTCGGCCACGTCGTCCCCGAATAGGCCGATGACATACTCGCCCGCTGGCGCATCACGAAAGAGGTAGAGAACAACCTCATTGTCGCCGTTGTTGGGATCGGTGAGGCGATGGTACAGCCGGCCCGCTTCCCGGGGCGCTTGCGAGCCTTCCGGGACGACGTGAAAAACGCCCTGCTCGTTGCCATGCACGCCGTCGATCCGCGTTCCGTCGGGCCCGATCATCGAGACCGTGAACCGGTCAGCGCCGGGATACCACAGCTCCATCTCCACCGGGCCGTCAGGTCCGACGATCGTGCCGCCGCGCCGGGTCTGCAGGCGCAGGCGCAGCTCGTCGAGCTCGCCGGGCCGCAGGATGCCCGATGCATGGGCGCCCCGGTGGTAATAGTTGCCGGTGCTGTTCACGAATGCCCGACCGGGCGCTTCCCGCAACGCCGCGTCCAGCGCCTGCTCGACGAGGGAGGTGCCGAGATGATGGCCACCCTGTCGTCCCAGGCTCGAGTTGATCACGACGCGTGGGGATGGGGCTGGCGAGACCCCCGGCGCGACTGGCAGGTTCGCGGAGGATGTCAGGCGCGTGAGCTCGACGACGGTCTGCCGTGCCGCCGTCCTGAGGATCATGTCAATCGCCTCGACATAGGTGACGGAATCCCCGAGGCGAGTTGGCAGGTCCGACGCATAG
Source organism: uncultured Chloroflexia bacterium (assembly GCA_963741805.1). Taxonomy (GTDB): domain Bacteria; phylum Chloroflexota; class Chloroflexia; order Thermomicrobiales; family UBA6265; genus UBA6265. The sequence continues at coordinate 29,067 of CAVUJR010000011.1, read as the reverse complement.
GGTGCGAAATGGACGAAGCAAAGGTCCGCTTCGGGCGCGATGCCGGACGGCCCTCCGGCGCGGTCATTGCCCGCGGAGATCGACATCGTATGGGCGCCGTGGGTACCTTTCGACGTGTCGAAATCGGCCGGGACGTAATCGAGCGCGGCGTAGGGATCGTCTGCCTGGAGCGCGCGGTCGATCTCCTCCCGGAGGAAGATGCGCCCGTAGCCATACCGGTTTGGCCGGTCGGGGAACGCGGATCCGCGCTGGTCCCAAAGGGCAAGCAGGCGCGTGGTGCCGTCCGGGTTGCGGAAATCCGGGTGAACGAAGTCGATGCCCCAGTCGATGTGGCCAACGACGACATCCTTGCCGGTCGGCAACCCGGGAATGTCCGGGCGGCGGATGTCGGATTCGCGGATGGTGAAGGAGGCGGCTTCGGCGATGACGTCGGCCTCCTCATCCTCGTCGTCGATCGATGCGCCGTAGTAGCGGGCGGCCTTGACCGAGCGGATGGTGGGAGCGGCATGAACACTCGCGATATCGCCGCGTCTCAGGCGGCAGGTCGCGATGTTGCCGAACTGTGTGACGATGCGGACATCGGGTGGTGCCGCGGTCGGGTCAGCGAGCCGCAGCAACACCGCGACATCGTCATCGGGCGCGCCTTCCGCCATCAATTGAGCCAATGCCGGATCCACGGCGCATCACCCTGCCTCTCGGTTGTTCAGCCGGCGAGATTACCGATTAGGGCCCGAAGTGCCGGATTTGCTGGTGGTACTTCCTCCTCCGGTGCCTCCCTGGTTTGAGGCGAGAAGCTTGTCGATCTTGGCGCCGAGAGCTTCCAGGTCAGCCTTGATGCCATCGAGCTGCGTCTTGCTGGCCTCGACCGATTTCTCCAGTTCTTCCAGCCGTTGCTCGACCTCACCGCCATCACCGTTACCGTCACCGTTCCCCCCGCCAGTTCCCTCTCCATCCTCGTCGCCGACAATCGCGTCGCGGACGATGAATGGCACGAACATGCCGAGGTTGCCGGGGGTGAGGGCGGAGACAAACGACGCCTTGGTGATGTCCTTCTTCTGCTCGTCGCTCGGCTCTTTCCCGGAGTCTTCAATGGCGCGGTCGAGAACCGTCCTGGTAATCACGAAATTGAGCGCATTCACAGGCATGACGGTCTCCTTCCTGTCAGGCATCGAGCCCGGACCTGTCCGGGGACAGGGGGCTCATGCCCGACTTACGGCTTCATCACCTCGCTGAGGACCAGCGCGGTCATGAGGAAGTTGCCGCCGCCATCTGTGCCGGATGCGCCTGAGCCCCCGCCGAACATACCGCCACCTCCGCTGGCGAGGAGCAGGCCGATGAGCGGGTTGTCACCGGCGATGATCGGGAGGATCGCCGCCATCTCGCGGGTGGACTGGAGCTCCTTGCGGAGGGCATCCTGGTCCTTCTTGCGGTCGAGCATCTCCTTGCGGAGCATCGCCGTCGTGCGGGAGGTTTCGGTTGTGAGACCGCGCACGCGTCCATCAAGCTGCTTGATCGCGGTGGCGTTCGTGCCGACCTGGCGGCTGACGGTCGCGAGGGCTTCCTTCAACTGGGCCTGGGTAACGGGGCCGGAGGCGGCCGGTGGCCTTGGCTTGTAGGCGCTGCCGCGCGGTGCGGTGCGTACCGGCGTGGTGGGTCTGCGTCTGGCGGGCCGCTGGGCCTCCATGACCTCGTCATACTCATCGTATTCGTCGTACTCGTCATATTCGTCGTAGCTCTCGTCCAGTTCGGGGAATCCATACATCTGGCTCATGTGAGGTGCTCCTTGCTAGGTGGGTGGGCCGTCGGTCGGTTGCTGTGCGAGATTGTCCCGATCCCCGTCACCATCCTTTCTCGTATACAGGCTCCCGTTCGGTCGATACGCACGACCCGAGCGGGCGCGCCTCAGTGCCGGCACGATGTACTGGCGAAATGCGGCGGCATCCGGAATCAGGGAGCCCGGCTCGCCGTTCCCGTGACATTCGGGGCAAGCCGGATCCTCGCCGAAGCAGAGATAGCAGGCACCCAGCGCGGCGGCGAGGGTGTCGTTTCGCACCCGAAGCGTTTCGATCTCGGCATAGAGCGATGTCAGGACCCCTTTGAGGTCTCGCATGCGTTGCCGTTGCTCTTCGAGTCGCTCTCGCCGTCCTTCCAACTCCTCCTGTTCCCGGCGCAGCTGGTCGTCGTCCGGAGGATCGTCCTCGTCCGATTCAGGAGAGGCGGTCAGGCGCTGCTCGATCATCCGGTACGCGAGGTTCTGGAGGAGGTCGGACGAGCCCTCCCCCTCGTTGCGGCGAGACGCCAGCAGGCTGAGCAGCGTGGGGTCCAGCCCCGTTTGGCCGCCCCCGTTCGCCGCCAGCAGCTTCATCGGGTCGATCGTGCCGCCCGAGGCCAGCAGCGATGCAAGGGTTCCAGGATCCGGCGCTTCCGTCTTGGACGCGTCCTGGATCATGTCGGCGTCAGGCTCGTCAGGCATAGGTCAGCTCGTCGAGCTCGTCATATTCACCGAAAAGGAAGGCTTCGTCGAACTCCTCGAACTCGTGGTATTCCTCGAATTCAGCTGATTCGTCATCCTCCTCATATTCCCCGAGGAACCCTTCATCCCATGAGCCCGCCTCGAACCACGCGGCCTCCTGCTCCATCTCCCAGGCTTCAGCCTCACGCATACGGCGGGCGATCCGGGCGCGGTGGTGGGCTTCTTCCCACTCCTGCTCCTCGTCCTCCCGGAACACGCGCTCGAGCTCGGCGATATTCAGCATTTCGTAGAGCACCGCCGCGCGCTCTTCGCTCTCGGCGGGATCGACGATCCACTCGCCTGTGTCATCCATGAGGTAGCCGAGATCGGCCTCGCTGCCGTCGGAGAATTCGGCCTGCTCGTCCAGTACGCTTTGCGCGAGTTGGTTGATGAGCCCGGCGAAGGCGCTGGTTGGGACGGGCCGGCCAGCGCTGCCGACCGGGATGGTCTGGCGTCCCCTCGGGCCCATGGCAAGGGACGCGAGCGCCTGCTTCATGGCTGGCTGGTCGAGCATGCGCATCAGCTGGGACGCGTTGCTGCCGCTTGCCGTGCCGAGTAGCTGCGTCAGGGCGGGAATGCCGCCTGCCCTGCCAGCGGCGGCGCCGGGAATGAGGCTTGTGGTCGCCCCAAGGGCGGTCTGCATGATGTTCCTTCCCTGACCGACGCTGCTGAGCGCTCCGCCGACGGTCCCGCCTATGCGGCCGGTCGGGCTGAACTGGCTGGCGACGCCGAGCCCGGTGTTGAGGCCCTGGCCGATCTTGCGGAGGCTTCCCTTGCCGTAGGACGCGAAGCCTTGGCCGACTCCACCGGCAACCGCGCCCCCGATGATGCCCGGCAAACCGAGCGCGGCTCCCGTCGTCGCGCCCTTGACGACGCCACCAGCGATGTTGGCTACGACCGGGGCCGCTTTCTTGAAGAAATTGCCGACGCTGCCGAAGAAGCCTTCGAGATACGCTTCATATTCCTCCGCGGAACCTTCCCCATACTCGCTCTCCATGAACTCCACGAGCTCCATGTGGGGCAGGGCAGCGTATTCCGGAGCGAGGACGTTGCGCAAGAGAGGAAGCGTGGAGGTGGACTGTGCCGCCTCTGCCCAGGAGGCGGGGGGCATCCGAGTGTATGCTGGCGCGTTTCGGTAAGGGAAGAAGGCGGGTTGGGTGCCCATTCATAGCCCTTTCCATCGTGAGCCCCAGCATGGCATAGAGGATCATGCCGAAGCCGGGGAAAGAGAGTACGCACGCTGTTGCGTCGCTCATGGCCCATCAACAGTGACCCTAGGGAATGATTCGCTTGTCCATTCGCGGGCGAGGGTGAGATCACACCGACAGAGAGGACCCCAGGTAGTGGTGGCTCCATTCGGGTGGACCACCATTGTTCGTGATTAGGAGGAATAGGGTTTCTACTTTACTCCGATATGCCCGATTGTCAACATGCCAGCATTGGTACACTTGGATAGAAATAGCCGGCGTGGCAGATCCATCGCCGCCCGTTTCCGACAACCGGCACTTTCCGGTCGAGGCAGTCGAGGCATACGAAAGCTGTGGTCAGTGCAGCTTGGGCGTTCGTCGTCATCTCAGCCCAGGTTGTTCGTTCCATTTCAGGACGCCGGCGGTCAGGAACGGAGAGGCCGGGTCCGCGCGGGTCCCGGCCCTATTAATCCGCTGCGATCTTTGTGGATGCAGAGTCTGGCAGGCGGGTCCGCTTCCTGACGGCCTGGCGATCCGCGGCAGGACAGGGAACGATCGTGGCCGTGACGCCGGACGCGAGTTTGGCGATCGTGGTCAGGAATTCCTGCCCGGGTTCGGACGCCAGGAACGTCACCATGTCAAAGGCGCTGGCGAACGTGAACGACTCAACGTGCTTCGTCATGGACGTCCCCACTCGCCGGTCGATGGAGATGTCCAGGCTCACCGGCGATCGCATGTCCGGCGCGCGCTGACCCGCGAACGCGCAGCGGGACACTGCCATCTGGACGTCCCAACCGGCCGCGAGGAATGCCGTTCCTGCCGCGGTACCGGCGAGCGAGGTGAGGACGGCGCGTGGCGGTCGGCCGGGATTGGTGAGGCTGGTCGGGGCGGATGGCATGATCATTCTCCGTTTTGGAGGGCAGAGCCGGGATCCGCGCGGGACCCCGGCTCCTTGCGTGGTCGTCGACGCCGCTACTCTCGCAGGGTCGGATTGTCGACGTGGGTGGCCGGCGCATCCTACGAGACGGATTGAGGCTGGCGAGCCTGTCAGTCGGCCCGGCGTTGCTCGTAACGGAGGGGCTTGTCCACCGTCGTGGATGGTCCGTCAACCGCCGTGAAACCGCGTGTCTGGATGTTCGAGACGATGGTCGCGGTCACGCCACCGGTCGCGAAGTTGGCGACGTCGGCGATCGTAGCGCGACCGGCTTCGGAAGAGATGCACGCCACCATGTCCGCCTCACTGGCGAACGTCATAGTGGCGATGCGATAGAACGTCGGGTCGGCATCGTCCGCATCGCTAACCGCTTGCGCGTTCTCCATGGCAAGACAGTGCGGCATCTTCAGCGCCAGTGGGAGGTGATTCGTGACGTAGTAGCCCTCGAACATGAGCGGGTCCTTCGGGCGTCCGAAGATGAACACCAGCTTCACCTGCTTCGGGAGATCGACGACGCTGCCAGTCTCCCGATTCGGGCGGGCGGTGGCCTCGACGGCCCACCCGGCGCTGGTGAAGGCGGTGGCCAACGCTCCGGCGGCGATGGTCTTGATGACGGCGCGACGAGGGAAGGACGAGCGGATGTCTGATGTACAGGGTGACATGACGGATCTCCTTCGTCTGTTGGTTGCTAGATATCACTGACGGACGCCGGGGTTGGTTCCGCGTCCGTGAGCCGGGAACTGCCGACCAGGGCGCGGACGAACGTGCGGACCGCAGTGAGGAGGGGACGCCGCTGCCGGACCCGATCGGCGCTCCAGGCGACCATTTCTCGTTCCTGTTCTGGTATCGGCCAGTGGCGCTCCGTTGACTGGCGGCCCGACGAGTCCAGCACCGATGAGTAATAGACCGGATCCATGACGATCTCCTCTCTCACGCGGTTCGGTTGTGATGTGATCCCGTACATATCGTGGGGGGAGCGCGGATAATCTCCCACGCGCACGACCCACGCATTGACCACGCAAATCCTTCTTACGTTTTGTCAACAAAACGGTCGTAGTTGATGATAAAGCGGTGGCGGGGAACAAGAACACACGGGATTCGAGGGAGCCATGAACGCGACAACCACCGCGTTTGGCAGCGTGCTTCGGCAATTCCGCGAGGCTGCGGGCTTGTCCCAAGAACGCCTTGCTGAACGCGCGGGACTCAACCTGCGAGGGATCAGCGACCTTGAGCGTGGTGCGCGCTCCACGCCGAGGTTGGAGACCGTCCGCATGTTGGAGGATGCGCTCGAGCTGACGTCAGGTGAGCGCGAGGAGCTCTTTACCGCCCGCAACGCTCATGGGGTCAGGCGATGCCGCGTGCGAGGCGCGCATCGAGCCTGCAATCACCATCGACGGCGTTCTTCGGGCGCGAGCGGGAGATCCCGGCGATCTCGGACCCGCTCGTGGGGCAAGGTACGCAGCACGTCACGCTGGTCGGTCCGGGCGGAGTCGGTTTCGGTTAAGGACCTCACCCTCGTGCTGCCGGGTGACGCCGCCGGCGCGGTTGGATGTTTTGATCTTTTGGCGGATATCGCGGCCTGCCGGGGCGACGTGGCTCATGCGGCATGGTGCATCGGCGTTGGGGATCGTATTCACCGGGAGCGCAGCCTCGCCCGCACAGATCCTGCGGCGGTCGAGCATTCGGCTCGTGTCGAAGCCATGGTGCGGACGATTGGAGAGCCTGCGTGGCGCACGCACTGGTTGGCCAGTTACAGGGAGGATGTCCAGGCGGGATTGGACACTGGTTTCGCATGGGGGAAGCCAGGTGTACGTTGACGACGTCGTTGACGATCTCGACGATGTTCCTGGCTAAGTCGATCGGTGCCGGATTGTGGGCTCGTTCAGGGTGCTCAGTCCTCCACGTGGAAGCGCGCGGCGTTGTCCAGCGAAACCTGGATCAGTTCGCGCAGGGCCGATTCGTTGACGTCCGACAGGCGTTTGACGTAGAGGCATCCCTTGCCAAGCTTGTGCTTGCCGAGTCGGCCGAGCGCATCGCCCTGGCCGTCGAATCCGCCGACGATGTAGATCGTCAGGCTCGTCGCACGCGGCGAGAACCCGACCGCAGGGGATTCGCCCTCGTGGCCGGACGCATACCGGTAGTGATAGCGCCCACAGCCTATGATGGACGGTCCCCACATGACCGCCGGCTCGCCTGAGATCCGCTCCATCATCGCGCGGAGGTGACGTGCGTCTGCGCGCTGCGATTCGCTGGAGAGTTGCGCCAGGAACTCGTCCACGCTTTGCTCCGTCGGTCTGGTCTTGGCGTCGTCCTGTCGCGGCATGATGCTAGGGCTCCTCGAAACTGGTCACGCCGACAGACAGGTCGCCGCTTCGCGGATCGCTCCTGAATACGAACGTTCCGGCGACCTGTTCGTCACCGTCCAGAAACTCGATCGTGACGTCGGCCGTTTCCGGCTGGCCCGAGCCGGTGTCCAGCTCGCCGTGGACCACCACGTTGGCGGCGGTGGTGTCCCCCACGTTCCGGATGATCACCGGGAGGTAATACCCGCTGTCATGTTCTCGCAGCTGGTCCATCTGCGGCTCGACCACGACCGTCGCCGGCTCGTTCGCTCCGCGGAACATGAGCCAGGTCAATCCGCCCAGGAGCGCGAGGAGGATGGCCGCGCTGATGGCGAGCGTCGTCCAGTCGGCGATCGATCGTCCCTGCCGGTCTGACGACGAGGACGTATCACGCTGGTCTTGTTGCTGTGGGTCGCTCATACCACCAATCTTCCGGCCGCGCCGCCGACCGTGGTCGGCAGACCCAGCACGATGACCTGCTCGGCGATGGAGAGCAGGGGGTCGTCCAACATGACCTGGTTAAAGAGGTACAGGCTCAGGAAGGAGATGCCGAGGGAGACGACATAGGCAAGCATCGTCTCCGCGAACGGGTGCTGGAGTGGGCCCTCGGCGCGCTGGCTGTCAAAGCCGCTGGCGAAAACGATGCCATAACTGAGCAGGAGCGAGAAACCCATCACGGCGAGGAGGTGCCAGTAGTCCAGCCCGGCGGCGATCATCGGGATCTCGTCGGTCGGAGCGATAGACGCGCCGATGAACACGCCGCCGATCGCGGTCGCCCCGATGTCCGAGAGGAAGCCCTGCCAGGGCGAAAGTGTGGTGCCGCCGTCATCATCGCCGTTGCGCCTGCCGGAGAAGACCTGGTTCGCCACCGAGGCGCCGATGCTGAGCGGGACGGCCTGGAGGGTGATCTTGCCGAGGACGCTTCCAATCGGGTCGCCGGGCGCGATGCGGTTCAGGATGAGGAGCACAAGCGCGCCGCCGACGACACCGACGGCCATGGCGTCGATCGCCTCATCGATGTGGCTGACGAACGTCGAATCGCGTTTGAACCCGGCCGCATAGGCGAGGCCGAAGTTGGCGATGAGGGCGATGATCAGGAGCGCGAGGATCTTCCAGGTGTCGGCGTGTTTCCCGATCCACCACATCTCCATCGTGAACAACAACGGAATGCCAAAGATGTAGGCGCCCGAAAAGGCGCGGATGAAGGCATCCCGCTCATTCGCCCAGCCGGTCACGGTGTCCCAGGTCCTCCGCTCGCGATCCCCAATCCGCTCTTCCGCCAGTCACTATAGGCGATCCTGACGTTTCCGGGCACCAAAGCGGCGTGACGGTGGACCTCATATAGCCGTCGGGGTATGCTCGTCGTGCCGGTGACGTTGGGCGGCAATGAGGCGCGCCCGCATGCCGGAAACGTTGGGGGAAAGACATGTCCAGGCACCATACAGGATGGAAGGGTTTCGCGTTCGCGATGGTGCTCGTGCTGAGCTTGCTTGGCGCGACGCCCGCCTACGCGATCACTGGCGGCGAGCCGGACGGCGGAGATCATCCGCAGGTCGGGCTCATCATCAACTGGAATACCGGCGAGATCTGCACCGGCACGCTGATTTCCAGCAATGTCGTGCTTACCGCCGCGCATTGCATGGATAACTACGAAAAGAAGCACGACATCGTCGTCACCTTCGACAGCCAGTATTCGAGTGACTCGACATTCTACAAGGTCCGCGGGTGGGAGACGCATTACGCGTATGACCCGGCGGACTGGCCGATACACGGTCGATGTGGGCGTGCTGTTCCTGGCAAAGAACCTCAAGGATGCGCCGGTCGGATACTTGCCTGAGGCGTGGACGCTCGAATCGCTGATCCCGGACAACGGTGCCAGCGACCAGATCTTCACCGACGTGGGATATGGCCAGACGGGTGTCGAGACGGGCGGCGGTCGCCCAACTGCGGACTTCCCGCTGGAGCGTCGCGTTTCGTGGCAGACGTATAGCCCTGGCGGTTACGACGACCTGATGCTGGAGTTGAAGGCGAACCCGAGCTCGCAGCATGGCAGCGGCTGCGGCGGTGACTCTGGCGGGCCGATCTTCCTCGACGACTCGCCGACGATCGTCGCGATCCACACAGGCGGCTATAACCTCGGCGTCGACGAGACGATTTGTGGACGTGTTGCGTCGCTGAACCACCGGATCGACACGGAGATCGTGCTGGACTGGCTGTACCAGTTCATCTAGCGTCCCGGATAGTGGACAGGGAACAGGGGACGCCCGCGCGTCCCCTGTTTTCGTTTCTCTGATTCGTACGAAACCGCCCACTTCGCCGCTACAATCGGCCCATGCGATTGCTCGAACGAGACATCTACCTCCAGCAGCTTCACGACGCCCTCCATCGCGTTGCGGATGGTGGCGGCGAGATGGTGTTCCTCGCGGGCGAGGGAGGAATCGGCAAGACCTCGTTGATCACGCAATTCATTCACGAGCTGCCGGCGAACGTGGGCTCTGCCGTGGTGTCGTGCGACGGCCTCGGCGTACCCGGGCCGTTCGGCGCGCTGTTCGATATCGCGGACGCGCTGGGGCCGGAGGTCGGCGCCTTGCTCGCCGAGCAGGCACCTCGCGAACGGATCTTCCGGTCGGTGCTGGGCGCGTTCCGCGCGGCGCCGGGAACGATGGTGATGGTCGGCGAGGACGCCCACTGGACCGACGAGGCCACGCTGGAGCTGATCCGCTTTCTCGGGCGCCGCATCCAGAGCACCCGGGCGCTCTTCATCATTGCCTACCGCGACGACCAGCTCGACCCCTATCACCCCTTGCGCCGGGTGCTAGGCGACCTCGTCAATGCGCCGGGTGTGCACAGGATGTCCCTGCCCCCACTCTCGCGAGAAGCGGTGCGGACGATGGCCGCCGGGACGGCGATGGACCCGGAGGATATCCTCGCGCTCACCGAGGGGAATCCGTTTCTTGTGAACGAGATCGTCGATTCGGGATCAGCCGGGGTGCCGGGAACGGTGCGGGACGTGGTCTTGTCCCGCGCGTCGCACCTCACCGCCGTGGCCCGGGCTGTGCTCGATGCCGCCGCGGTCGTGGGTGTGACGGTCGATCCGGCGCTGTTGGCCGACGTAATCGGCGGGCCGGTCGATGACGCGATCGAGGCCTGCCTCGCGGTCGGCATGCTTCGCGCGCACGGTGATGTCATCGAATTCCGGCACGGGATCAGCCGGTACGCGATCCTGGACAGCATGTCCGTGCCGCGCAGGCGGGCGTTGCACCGGCGCGTCCTGGAAGCGATGGCAACCGGGCCGGTGGACAATCGCGACCTGGCTCACCTCGCCTATCACGCGGAAGGGGCCGGCGATGTGGTGGCCGCGCGGGACTACGCCACGCGAGCGGCGGAGTGGGCGGCGGCGTTCGGGTCGCACCACGAGGCGGCTGCGCAGTACGCGCGGGCCGTCGGCGTCTCGGGCCACCTTCCTCCAGCTGATGTGGCACCGCTGATGGAGGCATGGTCGTACGAATGCTACCTGACCGGCGACCTGGCGCAGGCCATCGGGATCCGCAAGGATCTCGTCCATCTCTATCAGAAGGCAGGGGACAGTCTCAAGCAAGGTGACAGCATCCGCTGGTTGTCGCGGCTCTCGTGGTTCTCCGGGGATGTCCATGCGGCGCAGCGATATGCCGCCGAGGCGTATGCGCTGCTGGTCGGGCTCCCACCGGGCCGCGAGCTCGCGATGACGTTGAGCACGCAGTCACAGCTGGCGATGCTGGAGCAGGATGCGCCGGTCGCGATCGAACGAGGGGGCCGCGCGATCGCGATGGCGAGGTCGCTCGGCGCGGACGATATCCTGGCGCACGCGATGATCAACGTCGGAACCGCGAGGTACGAGCGGGGCGAGGACGCAGGCCGGGAGATGCTGGACGAGGCGCTCCACCTGGCGCGGGAGATCGGGGCGGACGATGACGCTGTCCGCGCGCTGACCAACCTTGGCTGGACGGCCTGGACCCACCGTGACCTGGCCACGGCGTACGCCTATCTGGAGCGTGGGATCACCTTTGCCAGCGAGCGCGACCTGACGGCGATGGAGCTCTACCAGCGGGCGATCCGGGCTTCTGTGCTGCTTGCGCGGGGTCGGTTCCACGATGCGCGCGCGGAGGCCGAGGGCCTGGCGTCGTTGCCCGCCGCCATCACGGCGACCCGGGTGCTCGCGCTGACCTGCGTCGGCCGGGCGATGACCATCATGGGGGAGGACGGGCACGCCGTCCTGGAACGGGCATACGATGTCGCGTCCGCGATGGGGGAGCTCCAGCGCGTGGGTCCGGCATTGGCCGCGAGAGCCGAAGCCGCGTGGCTGGGCGGTGACATGAAGACGGTGGTTCGCGAGCTGGAGCAGGTGTTCGGGGAGGCGATCGCGCGTGAGGACCGCTGGACGGCCGGTGAGCTCGGGTTGTGGCTCCATCGGGCCGGCGGGGCCGTCGACCCGGCCCCGTTACCGGAGGTCCATGCACTCGAAATCGCCGGAGACGGGATGGCCGCCGCCCTGTGGGAGGCAATGGGCTATCCGCTGGAGGAGATCCGGGCCCGCGCGTCGACCGGACAGGAGGAGGATCTGCGGTCGGCGCTGGACGCCTTCGAGCGGCTTGGGGCGCGGGCGGATGCAATCCGCGTGGCCCGCCAGCTCCGCGAGATGGGGGCACGCCATATCCCGCGTGGGCCACGCGCCGGGACCCGGGCCAACGCCGGCAGCCTAACCGCGCGGGAGCTCGAGGTGCTGGCGTTGCTGTCGGAGGGCGCGACAAATCGTGAGATTGCCGATCGGCTGTTCCTGTCGGTGAAGACGGCCGGTCACCATGTCTCGTCCATTCTCGCCAAGCTGGAGGTTTCCAGCCGCCGTGAGGCGGTGGCGCGCGCCCGGGAGATGGGGATCGCGCAAGATAGGGATGGGAGGGGCGCAACATAGGCGATCCTTCCCGATGTGGTGACCACATCCGCGTTCGTAGTATGGCTCCAGATGGATCGCTGATCCGTCCGGGGCTTTTTCATTGAACCGGGGAATCACGAAAGGATGTCCAGATGGTCACGCAGACAGCCGCGGGATTGGTCGCCGCCGCGAAGGCACGCATCGAGAACCTGACGCCGGACGAGGTCGACCGCGAGCTGGCGAACGGGGCGCTGGTGGTCGACATCCGCGAGCCGGAGGAGCGCCACGCGAATGGCGCGATCGAGGGAAACGTCCATGCCGCGCGCGGGATGCTCGAGTTCTACGCCGACCCGACGAGCGCGTATCACCGCGAGGAATTCGACCCTGAACGGCGCGTCATCCTCTATTGCGCCTCCGGAGGCCGCTCGGCGCTGGCCGTCGAGACGCTTCGAGCACTTGGGTACCGCGACATCGCCCACCTCGATGGCGGCCTTAAGGGCTGGATCGAGGCCGGGAAGCCGGTACACGCCGGCTGAGTGCCCCTGAAAAGAAGCGAGGGGCTCTGGGTAGTTCCTGCCCACGGCCCCTCCTGTGTCTCCTCGAATTGGGTGGTTCTTGCGGAAGGCGGCGCACGTCAGATTCGGGCAGGATGAGTGAGCCGGCGACGGGCCGGGACAGAGATGCCAGCCAACGGCAGAAGATACGACAGGAGTTCCATGATGAAGACGTCTTCAATCCGGGTCCCGGCGAGAGCATTTGGTCAGGGTGATGGTCGTCCTAGCCCTTCGCATCCCTTCATCCTGACGCTTGCGCTGCTCGGGCTTATGCCTGCCGGCCGCCGCAGTCGCGAAACCGATCACCACGTCCAGCTCCATCTCGAAGCGAGTTGGAACGGACGGCATCAACTGCAGGAACTGTGAGATGGAACTGACGGCTCGATGATGTTGCGTACTCCTACGAGGACAGCATCGATCATCGGCGCGACCACAACCAATGCAATGGCGGTATTCTCGACGGCGTGGACGTGCATGCATGACGTTCGCCGACGTTCGACTGCTAGCCAACGTCCGTCTTGACCCAGACACCTGAACCGTCTGACCGCCGGCTCAGCCCGATACGGCCGATCCGGGCGCAGAATCCTCCAGGCGCAGACTGCGATCCCAGGCGGGAACACCGCATCAATGTCCGGAGTGGCAGATGACGCGACGGGACAAGGCGATCACGATGACCGATCACCGCACCATCGCGACGCATCAGGTGCAAATAGCGGGCTGCGAGACCTTTGGCGGCATCGGGATACCGGATCGTGGCGAACGCGCAGCGCGGCACCGGTCGAGGATGTACTGCTCGGGCGGGGTGCTGGATGGGATGTCCTGCAGCAACGGCCAAGACGAGTCCTCCTGTACCTATTGCGCCTGTTCGGATCCGACGCTGCTCGCGGGCTATCGCCGCAATGGTTCCCGGGTCGCCGGACCCCAGTTCGGACGACCCGACGTGGGACGGCGAGGTCGTCGTCTTCAACGAGTCGGGTGCAGCCGGTTGGCGCGGCAGCGACGCAGAATGCGTTGTGCACGATGTTCGGCGGTTCCGGAACCATCCTGGTCAGCGACGTCTTGTAACGGGCGCCAGCACGTTCACCTGCCATGGCGGTTTGCTCGACGGCCTGTTTTGCAGCGACTTCCTGGAGCCAGACCAGGGGAACTGTGCGTCTTCCTGGCCATAGCGCCGGAAGAGCCGTCTGTGTCGACGGCCGGGGAGGTCGAGAATGCCCCGGTGGAACGCCAAGCCATCTACGCATCGAGACCACGGTGAGTACCCGCACCGACCTTCGAGCCAACGATCGAGCCTACAGTCGAACCGACGGACGTGCCTACCGTCGAGCCCACGGTCGAGCCGACGGTGATGCCAACGGAAGTGCCGCTGGAACCAACGGTCGCCCCGACGTGGTCACCGCCGAACAATGACAACGCGGCCCCGCCGAACAATGTTGTCGAGCCGATCGTCGACCCGACGCCCACCCCGGTGATCCTGCTGTAAGGGACGCTGGTCATCCGCTGGACCCGGGACTCCCCGCCACGAGGGCAGGGAGTCCCGGGTCTTTCGTGCAACGTTCGATCGCCTGGGCCTTCTGATCGCGCCCCTGGGCAATTCCTGACCAGTCCAGTGCAAGGAGTGCACCGACGATTTGGGCAAATCCTGCCGATGTATCCCGTCCTTCCCTTCGCCATCATGGTTGCAGACGCCGAACGGCGCACGATGACGGAATCGCAGAACGGAGCATGACATGGCAATCACACGCGAACGACGAACCGTGCTGTACCTGCTGGTGTTTGTCGCAATCCTTGGTTTGCTGGGCGCGTCGATGGTCCAGGCGGTCGACGCCAAGGGGCGGACGAAGACAAAGACGACCTTGTCGATCAGCAAGCGCGTCGATATCCAGACGGACAACTGCGAGATCGCCGGTGGGGAGATCTCCGTCTCCTACGGGTATGAGAGTGACGGCTCAGAGTCCGCCACGACCAGCTGCAGTGGCGGGCTGCTGGATGGGAACACCTGCATCAATGAGGAGACGACGATGGAGTGCTGGCAGGCCGGGCCGCGTGCTGCCGACGGGGCGTCTCGACGGAACCCTCCCGCTCGTCCCGATCACCGATGTGCAGGTGGTCCAGCCCCTCCACGACCAGGAACGTCCCGGTCGGTGCGCTCGATAACGGCCCGACTCTCGTCTCGGATGGCTACGACGTGACCGGCGACGGCACAGGGGACGACCGCGCAGCCGGGAGATGGGATCGGTGCTGGAGACCCCGGCAGTGGAGCCGATCCGGTGCAGGTGGTGGACCAGCCGGTGAGCGTGCCAGACGACTCGGCTCTGCCCATCATCCTGCCGTTGAACTGACAGCAGACCCGGTAAGTTCGAGGGATGCCCCGCGAGGTCCGTGGGGCATCCTTTCGGGTCATGATTCGTCGATGGCCCGGCCCGGGCGCAGCTCCTTCAGATAGGTGGCATGCCGCTGGGTGACCCGCATGCCGGCGCGCTCGTACAGGCGAGTGGCACCGGTCGGGCTGTCGGCATCGACGCCGAGCGCCATGCGTTCGAGCCCGCGTTGCCGGAAGGTGGTCGCGGCCTGGCGCAGGAGGGCCATGCCCAGTCCGCGGCTACGCCAGGTGGAGCGAACGCCCAGCAGATCGACCCACCCGATGCCTTCCGAGATCGCACAGACCGCGCCGGCCGCCGGTTCGTCGCCATCCATCGCGAGCCACCACAACGACGGATCGAAGGTGCTGCCGTGGCGACGATCCATCCACGCCTCGAACGAACGGGGGACATGGCCCCAATGGTCGGCCATCGCCTCCTCGATCGTCTCGTACATCCGGCGCTGGTCCCCGGCGTCCTCGCAACTTCGGAACACGAACCGATCCGGCAGCGCAGGGGGCTCCAGATCCTCGGCGAGCGACATCTCCATTTGGAGGAAGTAGCGCGCGGGGGCATAGCCCTCCCGTTCGAGAAGTCCACGGGCCTCCTCGCTGTCCGCGTTGATCCAGTTCTGGAGCACGACGCGGATGCCATCCGGCGCGAGCAGTAGGTGCTCCCGGGCGCGCTCCTCGCTCAGGCGAACGATGGTCGTGCCGATACCCCGGCCGCGATGATCCGGGTGAACGTACCCCTCGACGTCCATCCGGATGTGCTGGCGATCGCGGATCGACGCGTAGCCAGCCACGTTGCCGCTCGGGTCGGTGACCAACCAGGTATCACGGGGCGCGTCGACGCTCGCGATCTCATCCGCGATTTCGCCTACGGAGTAACTTGAGGGCTCTCCCCAATCCGCCATGTCCGATGCCGTGAACACCCCATGGATCGCTGGTGCATCTTCCGCCGTTGCCGGGCGAACGGAATATCCCTGGGCCAGAACGTTGTGCATGATCTGCTCCACCGGACGCCGTGGCGGCGCCGTTTATTCTGAAAGGTTGTCCCGAACGTTGCGGGGTCAGAAGTCGGATTGTAGCGAACGGTCGTGGAACATGAAAGCGGGTGCGAACGTCATCGTTCGCACCCGCTTGTCGTCACCCATTCAATGCTCAGGCAACGGCTGGAATATCCCTGAACAGGCGCCAGTCCTGCCGATACCACTCGGCCAGGCTCCACAAGCACTGGACGGTCATCGGCAGGTAAAGCGCCGTGTCACTATCGACCCACGCGGCCAGGGCGTCAAGCTCGGCCTGTTCAGGGCCAAGGAACCCGAACGACCCGTCAGGGCGCTGCTGTCGTGCCACGAACGTCGCCAGGTCCTTCGCGTCGTCCAGACAATCCAGGTGGATGAGCGCTCTCAGGCACTTGCAGCCCGTCAGGAGGTCGTATTCTCGAAACGCGGAGATAGCGAAGCCGCGGAGAAACCGGGCAACGGCCAGATCAGGTGACGGTTGCGCGGGCCGACGTAGCCCCCATCCGCTGATCGCCTCGGCGCGAAGGATCACCTCGTCGATCTCCCGCGGTGTAGCCGGCAAAGTCAGGGTATCGAGAAACGGCCCGATGGCCTCGTCAGGCAGGAGATCCGGCACGTTCATCAATTTCGCGCCAGAGAGGAGCACCTGTTTTTCCATATGCCCGAGCATGGTGTCGATATCCTGATCCTCGTTCGGCTCGTCGAGGATCTTGACGCTCAGGTCCAGATAGTGGTCGAGATAGGTAACCCTGGTCCCATACGCCTGCAGGAGGGTTGCGTGAGCAGCTTCATGGTTGGCGCCACAGTGGCGAACGCGTCCGCGCCGTACTGTTGCTCCATGAAGCTCGCGACATCCTGGATGGTGGCGCTGCGCGCGGCCGATTGTTCTTTCGGCGCCAGCGCGTTGCACAGATGCACGCCGACGATGAGCTCGCAGAGTGGCTGAGCGTCGGAAGGCGGTTCATCGCGCACGCGTTGGAACAGGGCGTCTGTCCAGGATCGCGCCGATTCCTCCATGCTGGAGACGTCCAGGTGATCTATTGTCATCATGCGCTGACGCCCTGTTCCACCCGATCGTTCCGGGATGAGCCGTAGGAGCGACTGTGTCTCCGTGCATGACAACACCCGGCGATGATGCCGACGAGAACCGTGTGGTAGCGCAGCGCAAAACGCCTTCGATCCATTGTCCTCTTGTCCGTCCTCCGGATGTGAAGGCTTGTCCGGCCCATCGGTCGTTCCTTCAGCGCAGCGGGTCGCGGCGGGAATGAGCCGTCGTTCTCTTGGGCGTCCAGAATACCGCCATGCCCGGTCGATGACGGGCGATCGCGGGAGCTGGAGCAGTCCCAGCTGAACAGCAGCTCCCCGATGAGATCCCAGTGGCGCTCCTGGCACATCGGTATCATCAGGTCCTCGAGGAGGTGGGCGAGCCGAGGCAGGTCGGTCTCGCGCAGTCGCTCTGGCCCGTCAATCCCGTATCGGGTGTCGAACATCACCACGTGCGTGAGGGCGTAGATCGCGTCGTCGCGGATGACGAGCGACGACGGCAGGCGTCCGGCGATGGAGTTCTGGAGCAGCTCCTCCCAGGAAGGGATGTCATCGTCGAGCCCCGCCCAGTCGAGAGCCATGCGGGCCTCCATGACCCGATGTGGGGCCCGCTCGATGTGTTCCTCGAATCCGGATTCGAGTGCGCGATGTAGGAGCGTCGTGTGATGGTGATCCGCATTGGTCGCACTCTTGTACGCAGTGAAGATGTGGAGATATTGGACGAGCGTCGACGGGTACCGGACCATCCAGTCCACGAACCCGCGCTGGTCCAGCGACGTGGTGAGCAATGCTACCGCTTCGCAAGCGCCGCCTCATGGTCACGCGGCGAGGTGGTGCATGACGTAATCATGACCGCCAGCTCAAGGAACCGCTTCATGCGTTGCATGTCGAATCGCCGCTCCCCCGTGAGCGGCGAGAACTCATCAAGGTTGTCGTTAACCCAGGCGAGCGCGCGATCGACCATACCGTCAACGCGAGGGAGAGAGGCTCGATCACCCCTCGCGTGGTGAGCAACTGGTTCAATCGAAAGGCTCTTTCACGACGAAGATCATCTGCGTTCCCGCCATGATGTACCACTGTGCCTCGATGTCGTTGCGGGACTTCAGGTGCTTCGCGGCTTCGGATACGAGCTTGCCCAGTTATCGAGCCCGACAAGCTTCATCTGCTCGCGGATCTCCTCTTCGGTCGGTCGATCTTTGCGCGGCATGATGAGCTCCTAGTAGGGGCTGACGATGATGAAGACGTAGCCCTCGCCGAAGAGGACGTACCAACGGGACGTCTCCAAATCGCCGCGCTCGCGGAGGCGACGAGCGGCCTCGGAGACCAGTTGTCCGAAGTTGTCGATCCCTTGCCGCTTGAGTTCATCACGAATCTGCTGCTCGGAGGGAGGTTCACGGCCCGGCATGATGGTCGCTCCTTTCAGGCCCAAGGCTCCATATCGATAACGAAGACGAACATGTCCCCGAACAGCACGTACCAGCGTGAGCTGTCGACGTCGTTACGCTGCTTCAGCAGCCGTGCTGCCTCGGAGACCAGTTGCCCGAAGTTCTCGATCCCGTGTTGGCGAAGCTGTTCGCGTATCTCGTCTTCTGTGGGCGGTGTGGTGGAGGGCATGTCCGATCCTTTCACCTAGAGCGTCGGGTCATAGACGACGAAGACGAAACCGTCCCCGAAGAGGATGTACCAGCGGGCAGCGTCGATGTCGTCGCGCTGGCGCAGGAGCCGAGCGGCTTCTGAGACGAGCTGACCGAAGTTGTCGATTCCGTGTTGGCGAAGTTGGTCACGAATCTCTTGCTCAGAGGGGGCTTGTTGCGATGGCATGTGGAGGTACGATCCGTGTGGGAGGGCGGCCACGCTAGACGCCGGGGCCGACGAAGCCTCCGGGAACGACGAGGACAAATCCGCTGCCGACCAGGAAATACCGCTCTGCGGATGGCCCCTCTTCCTCCTTCACCCGGCGCGCCGCCTCGCGCACCAGGTCGTCGAGATTGCGGATGCCCTGTTTTCGCAACTCCTCGCGGATTTGTTGCTCAGACGGCCGGCCCCGGTTGGTATCGTCCATGGCCATTCTCCCGAACGATGTTCGTCTTTTTCTGTCAGGTGGACCCACTTGCGAGTGTAGGCACTCCCAAGCGGATGTCAATACCTTGGGTGACATATTTTAACCGGCTATACGACTGGCTATTTCGCCTGTCATCCACGCGGAAGCGAGGCCCGATTGTGCTTGAATGTTACTGTTCTTGGCGCTCGCTAAAAATGAGATTGTCTTAACGAAAGAGTGGTGGTGACTGCGAAAGCGCAGGACACGTCGTCCGGCCGCCGGCTCGTCACCGTCCATCGCGAGCCACCACAGTGACGGATCGAACGTGCTGCCACGGCGGCGATCCATCCATCCGTCGAAGGAGCGGCGAACATGGCCCCAGTGGTCGACCATGGCTTCCTCGATCGTCTCATACATCCGGCGCTGGTCGTCCGGATCGTCACAGGCACGGAAGGTGATGCCATCGGGCACGATGGGCGCCTCCAGCTCCTCGCCGAGCGCCATCTCCATTTGAAGGAAGAACCGGGCGGCCGCGTAGCCCTCATGCTCGAGGAGGCTGCGAGACACGCGCATTGTCCGCGTTGATCCAGTTCTGGAGGACGACCTGGACACCCTCCGTGGCCAGCGGCAGCATGCTCGCGGGCCCGTGCCTCACTCAGCCGGACGATGGTCGTGCCGATGCCCCGGCCCTGATGCTCGGGATGGACGTAGCCTTCGACATCCATCCTGACGTGCTGGCGATCCCGGATCGAGGCATAGCCGGCGACGGTCCCGGAGCGGGTCAGTGACCACCCAGCTGTCGCGGACCGTATCCATGCCATGGAGCTCATCCTCGATCTCGGCGAGGGAGTAGCTGGACGGCTGTCCCCAGTCGGCCATGTCGGACGCCGTGATTAGCGCGTGGATGGCGGGGGCGTCTTCCAACCGTTGCCGGGCGCACCGGTATATCCCTCGGCCAGTACGTTGTTCATCGGTCTGCTCCGTCGGGCGCGGTACGCCCATACTGCTCCACGTTGTGTCGCGTTTGGTCCCTGGATGAATCTGTTCCGGATTGTAGGCGATGCGATGACCAACGTGAAAGCGGGCGAAGACAACGTCGTCCCCGCCCGCTTTCATTTCTCGTCACCCTCCACCACGTCGTGGATCGTCAGTGGGCTGCTGGTTAGTTGACCGGAGTCGCCTCAACGTCCGGGGCCGCGGCAGGCTCGGCGAGCCAAACCTTGACGTTCGTGTTGTCGCCATCGGCGGTCAGGAACGCGAGGCCGAAGTAGCCGGAGTCGTTCAGCGGGCGCAGGGACACGACAAGCGTGTCCGTGCCATCGTCATTGACGACGATGCCGCCGATCTCGCCACAGGCGATGTAGTTCTGGATGTTCTCGGCGCTCTCATGGACGTTGATGGAGTGCGTGTCCGCCAGCATGTCGTCCAGTGAGATCTCGACGTCGGTCTCTCCGCGGTAGACGAGCGCCGCGGTGAGGACGCCCTGGACGGCGTTCTCGGTCTCGTCGTCGGTGTCGTTCTTCCACTCGGTGATGTCGTTGAGCGGTGCGAGCGGGTTCGGGTCGAGGTTGTCGCAGGTGCCGGCGTGGATATGGTTCGGGAAGGCCACCGCGGCCTCCTCGTCTTGCGCCAGCGCCGCGCCCGCGCCACCCAGCAGCATGCTGCCGGAGAGCAGCGTCGTGAGGGCCAGTGACTTCATGGAGCGTGAACCGAACATATCGACTCCTTTCGAGACGACGCGGGGGATCCCGGTCGCAAACAAGCAGTTTCCTGTGCACACCGCCAGTCGGGTGTGAGCAATAGGTCCTGTGATGGGAATACGCACATCGTGTGCCAAACGTGGGGAGAACGCCTACATTCCTTACGGTCGAGGCCGCCCACCTGTCGCCATGATCTTCAGAGCGCGATACTAGTCAGGATGGACACGGCCTGCAGAGGCGGGCAAGACAGGAGAACAGATCATGGCACTGAAGAAGATTCTGGTCACTGGCGCGAGTGGCAAGGCGGGTCAGGAGACGGCGAAGCACCTCGTTGCGGCTGGATACGACGTGCGGGCGACAGATATCGCCCCGCGACCGGAGGGGCTAGAGGGGCCGTTCCTGCGCGCCGACCTGACGGAGTACGGCGAGGCGGTCGAGCTGCTGGCCGGCATGGACGCCGTCGTCCACCTCGCGAACATCCCGGCCAACGGCATCTATACCGAGTCGCACACGTTCAATACGAACATCGTGATGAACAGCAACGTCTTCCTCGCAGCCGCGCAGCTGGGAATCCAGCGCGTGGTATGGGCGTCGAGCGAGACGACACTCGGCCTGCCGTTCGATCCGCCGAAGTACGCCCCGGTTGACGAAGACCATTTCCCGCACCCGACGATGACATACGCGCTGTCGAAGGTGCTGACCGAGCAGATGGCCTTCCATATCAATGAATGGTCGGGCATCCCGTTTGTGGGACTGCGGTTCTCGAACATCTTCCGCCCGGACGAATACGAGCGGGTGCCGGCGTATTGGAAGGATCCCGCGTCGCGGAAGTGGAACCTGTTCGGGTACATCGATGTGCGTGACGTCGCGCTGTCCTGCCAGAACGCGCTGGAGGCCGACACGACTGGCTCGCACAACGTCATCATCGCGGCGGCGGACACGATCATGAACCGGCCATCCGTCGAGGTGCTGCGCGAGATCTTCCCGGATGTCGAGCTGAAGCGCGAGGTCGGCGAGTTCGAGACGCTGCTGGCGATCGACAAGGCGCGTGAGGTCATCGGCTTCGAGCCGAAGCACTCGTGGCGGGATCACATCACGGGCTAGCACCGTGATTCTCCCCAAGGACCGTGATCCCCGCCTGGTTACGATCCGTCGAGGCGGGACGCTGACCGACGACGACCACCGGCTCCTCGCCCGGTGGGCAGCGACCTGCGCTGAGCATGTGCTCGACCTGTTCGAGGAGGACCGGCCCGGCGACCCTCGACCGCGACAGGCGATCGAGCACGCCCGGGCCTGGGCGCGCGGCGAGGTCTCAATGACGCACGCACGCACGGCCGCCGGGCATGCCAACGGCGCTGCGAGGAATCTGCGTGGGGCGGCGCGATATGCGGCCTATGCGGCTGCCCAGGCCGCGGCCGTTGCCCACGTCGCGGCACACGACCTCGGCGCGGCGGCCTACGCGATCAAGGCCGTACGTGCCGGGGCAGCGGACGGTGATGCGATGCGCGCTGGCCAGCGCGAGTGCCAGTGGCAGCGGGACCAGCTGCCGGGAACGATCCGGGCGCTGGTGCTGGACGATCAACGAGTCCGGAACGAGATCTGCTGGTCTGTGTTCGACTGCTGAAGGGTCATCAAGCGGAGGGTATCCGGAGCGCCGGGGCGGGAGGGATCCTGCCCCGGCGCCTTTCTTTAAAAGCACTCGACAAAAGTCGTTACCGGTGGTCCGTTATTGACCGTAGGGTGTAGGATCAGGATACGTAACGACATCCCGACACACGCGTCGACCCGGCCCGCACGGGGGTACTGACGTATAGAGGAGGACCCGCGTGACATCACTGCGTATCTCCCGCATCCTGATCGTCCTGACCATGATGCTCCCCGGCCTCGTCATTGGACGCGTCACCGCACGGCAGTCGCAGGTTGACACCGCCAGCGCCGAGCCAGTGACGGTTGCGACGGGCCTGACGAACCCGCGCGGCATGCTCTGGGGCGCGGACGGCACGATCTTTGTGGCGCTCGCGGGGAGTGGTGGTGACCAGGCGGCGACGGAGATCGCGCCGACGGCGAACGCGGTCGGACCCTGGACGGGAGGTCCAACGGCCGCCGTGGCAACGATCGACCCGGTCGGGTGCCCGGTGCTTCTCGCCGGTGGATTGCCGTCATCGCTCGATGCAGTGGGCGGTGTGCTCGGCGCGGAGGATCTCGCGGCGCTCGGCGGCCAGCTCTACGTTTCCGTCGATGGAGGCGGGGCGGCGCACGGCAACGCAGACCAGCCCAGCGGCGTCTACCGCGTTTATGGCGACGGCACGACCGAGCTGGTGGCTGACCTTTCCGCATGGAATCGCGATAACCCGGTGGCCGAGCTGCCGGGGGATTACGATCCGGATGCGGCCGGCTACTCCATGGTCGCGGATGAGGCGGCAGGCGTGCTGTGGGTGTCGGACCCGAACAGCGGCCAGGTGCTTTCCGTCACAGTGGATGGCACGGTAACGCGGATTGCCGACCTCTCGGCAGATCATCAGGTCCCGACGCGCATGGCGCTCGATCCGCAAGGCGGCGTCTTCGTCGGCACATTGAGCACGGTGCCGTACCTCGACGGGTCGGCCAGCGTGCTGCACATCTCGGCGGATGGCACGGTCGAGGAGGTCTGGACCGGCCTGACGACGGTGATGGATGTTGTCGTCGGCAATGATGGGACGTTGTACGCGCTCGAGCTCTCCACGGAGAATCCGGGCCCGCCGGAACTCTTCAACCCGGACGCCGGGCGACTCGTTCGGCAGACAGCGGACGGCGAAACCGAGGTCGTCGTGGACGGCCTGAACCTCCCGGCCGCGATGGACGTGGGCGATGATGGCGCGTTTTACGTCTCATCCCCGGCGTTGGGCGCTGGCAACGGCGACGGGATCATTCAGCGCATCGCGCTTGACGGCTCGGCGGCGACCGAGGCGACCGGCGAGTGCGAGCCATTGGCGGACACCGTCAGTAACATGATCCTTGATACCGGCGGACTGCAGGCCGAGCTGGCGACGCCGACCATCGAGGTCACCGTTCCGGTCGTGATCCTCACCCCGGAGCCGACGTCCGAGCCGACCATGGTCCCGACTGAGGTTCCGACCGTGGAGCCAACTGCCGTTCCGACCGAGGAGCCGACGGCCACCGCGACGACCGAACCGACGTCGACCCCTGAGCCAACGGCAACGCCGACGGAGGAACCAACGTCGACGCCTGAGCCGACGGCGACTTCCACGCCATCGCCGACTCCAGAGCCGACAGCCACAGCGACCCCAGAACCGACGGCGACTTCCACGCCATCGCCGACTCCAGAGCCGACAGCCACAGCGACCCCAGAACCAACGGCGACCTCCACGCCATCACCGACCCCTGAGCCGACCGCAACCGCAACCGCGACACCGGAACCAACGGCAACAGCCACGCCGGAACCAACGGCCACGCCGTCGCCCACGCCTGAGCCCACGGCAACACCCGCGCCGACTGCGACGCCTGAGCAACCGCACAGCAACGCCGGAACGCCGACCGCGACGCCTGAGCCCACGGCAACACCCGCGCCGACTGCGACGCCTGAGCCGACGGCAACGCCTGAGCCAACCGCGACACCGGAGCCGACGGAAGAACCGACGGCTGTCCCGACCGAGGAGCCAACAGCAGCGCCGACGGAAGCGCCGGTCCGCGAGGTGACGGTCAAGGTCGTGTTCTGGACGCCAGAGCCGGAGACCGTCGCCACTCCAGAGCCGATCGCGACCGCTCCGCCGATCGAGGCCGCGACGCCGGAGCCGACCATGACTGCTACCCCGGAGGCGGCGTCAGGGGGCGAGGTCCAGATCCCGGTGACATTCTGGACGCCGGAAGAGATGCCACTGATCACGCCAGAGCCTGAGGCTGCGACCCCCGACGCGGGAGCGACCGGCGGAGGTGGGACCATCCCGGTGGTGATCTACCAACCAACCGGGCAGGGCGACACCACGCAGGATCAGGCGGCTGGTGAGGTCGAGGTGATCATCCAGGACATGGCGTTCAGCCCCGACGTCGTGGAAGTGCCTGCGGGGACGACGGTGACCTGGATCAATCGGGATGCAGCACCTCATTCGATCACGGCGGACGACCAGAGCTTCAGCAGCGCCGGATTGGTCACGGACGAGAGCTTTAGCTACACATTCGAGGAGCCGGGCACCTACACCTACTTCTCGCAATACCACCCGGAGGCGACCGGGACAGTAATCGTGACCGAGCCGTAGACCCGGAGCGGGCATCGGCGACAGACAAGAGAAGACCCGGTCGCTACATCTCCATCGCGACCGGGTCTTCTCTTGTGCGCGGGGTGTGGCAAGGCAAGCGTCAGGCCGACACGGCGGCCGCATCCTCCTGCAGGCGCAGGGGGGATTTCTGGTTCGCGGGGTCGAGCTGGCGTGTCACGATCACCGCGATCCCGGCGAAGATGCTCGCGACCAGGAAGGGGATCTGGTAGCCGACGTAGTTCAGCACGAAGCCCGTCACCACCGGCACGATGATCGCCGCGGCGTGCTGCATCGTCAGGCCCATGGCCAGCGAGGGGGCGACATCGCGGGTCGGGGCGATCTTGCGCAGGTAGACCGAGGCCCCCATCGCCGAGAGCGGAAAGATAAACGAGTAGACCACATAACAGAGGATCGCGAAGAAGACGTTGTCGACCAGCGCATAACCGAGCAGGGCGACGATGTAGGCCATGTTGACGATCCCGAGCATGGCGCGCTCGCCGTGCTCGTCGATCTGGCGGCCGATCCACGGTCCCGCCACCATCGCTATGCCTGCCGTCACCAGCATGGTCGCGGAGATCGCCGGCACGCCGAGGTCGAAGTGGTCGACCAGTACCCAGAGCCCGAACGAGAAGAAAATCTGCTGGCGGGCGCCATCGAGCAGGCTGAGCAGGTAATAGAGGCGGTAATGCTTGCGGACGACGATGCGGTCGCGCTTTATGTGCGTCGCCTGCAGCTCGCCGTTGTGCAGGTTCGGGAAGCGGGAGATAAGGGTCGCGGCGATGAACGCGAAGACGCCGCAGATGACGAATGTTTCGCGGAAATCGAGCCACCCGAAGTTGAACGCAACCAGCACGAAGGCCATCGCGGTCAGCGCGCCGCCTTGATTGACCGCCGCGAGCCTCCCGAGCACGCCGCCGGACTTGTTCTCCGTAGTCAGGCTCATGCCGAGGGCGGCCTGGGTCTGCAGGAATGTGTGGTAGCCCATCGACGAGATGATGACCCACGGGGTGACCGTCCAGAAACTGTCGGAAACGCCGAAAAAGCCGTAACCGACGGCGAGCAGCGTCAGCGCGAAGGCGGTCAGGTGCGGCAGCGAGAGGCGGTAGAAGAGGGCGGTCAGGAAGATCAGGAGGAAACCCGGGACCTCGCGGATCGCGGTGATGTAGCCGAACTGCGGCCCGGCGAGGCCGAGATCGTTCTCGAAGTAGTTGGAGACGATGTTCTGCTGCGCGGCCATCGCGAAGCCGAAGGCGGCGGTTGCCCCGGCGATCAGCGCGAACCCCCGGCCGGCGGGGGTGGCGAGGCTTGCTCGCGCGTTTTGGCGCAGCGTGCCGCGTGTCTCAACTCCGTGTGGGACGCCCATGTAATTCGTGCCTGCCTGGATTGATCGATCTGGACCTGCCTGCGTGTCCTCACGGCAGTATAGGGGGCTTGACCAGTTCGGGGAACCGGGCCGGCGGTCAAGTGTGCTTCTATATCCCGGCGACGTTTACGGATTCCCCGGGCCGGCTATCTGTTCGACCCGTAATCGATCGTTGCCGCACCATGGCCGACACACTGGCTGGTGAGAGAAGCCGCCGTCGTCGCCCGGACGAAGGCATGGCCTTCAGGAGAGAACTGGCGCATATGAAGGAGGCCCCGCCAATCCGGCGATGCCTCCTTCATGTCCAGGACGTTGAGATGTGGGGTTATGACCGATCCGGACGAACGACCTCGGCCTCGTCATCGCGGCCGGCGATCTCGTTCCAGAGTTCGTAGTCCGTCATCTTCTTGGCGATAATGCGGTCTTTCGCGGCCGCCTCCTGGCCGCCAATCGCCTTGAACGGGCCGCTCTCGAGGTCGTCGAGGTTCAGGTAGACCGCGCCCTGCTCCAGTGGGGTGCCGGGATCAAGGACCGACAAGCGGCTCAGCATATCGTCGCTGAGGTTCGGGAGCAGCTTGCCGACCTTCTTGTCGGTGTCTCCGGCGTCCGCCTGGAGGTGCTGCTGATGCACCTTCTGCGGCGTCTGCTCGGCCAGTTGCTCGTCGAAGCTTTCGTCCTCGGGCTCGGGGCCCTTCGGGTTGGTGGCCTGCTCGCGCTCGACGTCGTGCGTCCGGGCGTGACGAGCCTCCGGGCCGCCGACATCGGAGTAGGGCTTGCGGCCATCGCCAGGGCTGTGGTCGTCAGACATTGTGTCCTCCGTTTTCATGATCGTGCGCGAAGGATCGTTCCCAGCGCGTCGTCTCTCGACAAGAACCTTGCATGCGCGATGCCAACGCCCGTGCCAGCCTTTCTCCCGCGACGGTTTCGGCGATACTTACCGCTAGCGAGACGGCCCGGCTCATCCGGGCGACGCCATCCTCTCCTGATAGGGTCCTATCGATGCAATTACCTTTCATACGGCCGGCCGGCGACGGCGTGACCTCGGCGCGGACCGAGAGCGCGATGATCGCGTCCGGGTATTTCTGGCTGTACGCCGGCGTCGGCGCGTTCATGCCCTACACGGTGCTCTACTATCAGCATCTCGGTTTCAGCGGGCTCGGGCTAGGTCTCATGATGGCGCTCCCGCCGATCGCTACCGCCTTGACCGGCGCATTCTGGGGTGCCTTCGCCGACTCTCGCTCTGCACACCGCGTCATCCTGCGAACGGTCCCGTTGATCGCGGCTGTGGCGGCACTGCTGCTCTCGCGGATCACAGGGTTCCTGCCGTTTCTGCTGGTGCTTGGTGTGCTGGCGTTGTCGATTGTGCCTATCCCATCGTTGTTGGACAGCTATGCGGTATCGGCAAAGGAGCGGGGTGGCGAAAGCTTCGGCTTCCTGCGCGTCTTCGGGTCGCTCGGCTTTATCGTCATGGTGCTGCTCGCCGGGGAGCTCATGGCGGACGGGGTTTCGCGCCGGTTCCTGTATGCCTACGCGATCGCGCTCGTGCTCACGTCGGCGTCGACGCTGTTCCTCCCGCGCCTGGCCGACCGGCATTCCCGGCGGCTTCTGGACGGAATCGGCGAGATCCGGCGGCGCAAGCCCTACCTGCTCCTGCTCGTGGTCGCCTACCTGATCGCCAGCGGCGTGACTATGATCAACAACTTCCTTGGTATCCATATCAGGGAGCTTGGCGGCGGTACCGATATCGTGGGTTTCGCGTTCGCCGTCTCCGCCGTCAGCGAACTTCCGGTGATCGGTTTCGGCGGCTGGATCATGCAGCGCCTCGGGGCCCGGCGGATGATCTACGTCGCGCTTTCCGCCTATATCGTCCGCTTCGCCATCCTCTCCATGGCGCCCAGCGCGGAGTGGGTGCTCGTCGCGCAGGCCTTCCACGGCGTGTCGTTCGGGATGTTCCTCGTCGCGTCGATCAACCTGGCGCACCGGCTGGTGGGGAAGGAGAACGCGGCGACTGGCCAGGCCCTGCTGGGAACGGTGTCGTTCGGCTTCGGGAGCATCACCGGCTCGATGCTCGGCGGCGTGCTGCTGGACCTGATCGGGACGACCTGGATGTATACCGGCGTGGTGGGCGTGATGATCCTCGCGCTGGCGATCTGGACGGTGGGGAACCTGCGCCTTTCGAGGGATGCCTTCGAGCCAGCAAAAACCTAGCCGGCGCCAGGGATTGCCCCGTACGCCGGCCAGGTTGCGATCTGCGTGCAATACAGGAACTATCCGGCAGGTGTTGCCGCGGCCTCCGGTGGTCCGCCCTCGGGCATCGTCATCTCCGGCAGGGTGAACGGTGTGCCTTCGACCTCGGTCACGCCCGAGATCCGGACGACTTCGCCACCACCGGGGATCGCGAAGGACGCCTTGTGGGTGGCGATCAGGTTGCCGGCCGCGTCGAAGGCGATGCCGTTCGGAAGCATCAGCCCGTCCACCACGACCATGTGCGCGCCGTCCGCCATCACGCGGACGATCTGGCCGGGGCCGTTGGCGAGCAGGTTGCTTGACATCACACACGCGTAGAGCTGGCCGTCCGGCCCGAAGGCGATGTCGGTCACCATCGTCAGGCCCGTCGCGACCGTCGTCATCTGTCCATCGATCGAGAAGGCGTCGATGCGTGAGATGCCGGGCGGGAACGGGCCGCCCGAGACGTAGCCGAGGAAGAGGCGTCCGTCTGGCGAGACCTTGACGCCGGATGGCACCGAGTCGATCGTCATCTCGCCGCCACGCATCGGGTTGCCGGTCGGCGGCAGGAAGGGTGCGTCGAGTCCTGCGGTCACGGCCAGCGTGGAGATCTCG
>CAVUJR010000010.1:0-215757 GCA_963741805.1 uncultured Chloroflexia bacterium | reverse complement strand
GACGTAGGCGACCTATACGCCTGTCGGCACAGATATTGCTCCATTCGGACCGACACCATTTCCCCTGGTGCCGAAAAGGCCCGTCCGACCATAGATGCTGATCCCGGGAGCTGGCGCTGCCGCCCCCGGGCGACGCGTGTTGCAAGAGGGAGTACTCGATCGATGGCGAGTTTCACGCTGACAGTCAACGGCACCGAGCAAACGGTCGATGTTGACGAGAACACACCCCTACTCTGGGTTCTCCGGAACGACCTCGGGCTCACGGGCACGAAGTTCGGCTGCGGGCTCTCGCAGTGCGGGGCATGCACCGTCCATCTCGACGGCGCCGCCACGCGGTCCTGCGTCACCCCAATAAGTGACGTCGGCGACCAGGAGATCACGACGATCGAGGGTCTTGCCGATGAGAGCGGCCCCCATCCGCTCCAGGAAGCGTGGATCGAGGCGCAGGCGCCTCAGTGCGGGTACTGCCAGTCGGGCCAGATCATGACGGCCGCGGCGTTGCTCGAAGGAAACCCGGACCCTACCGATGACGACATCACCGAGGCGATGCAGGGCAACCTCTGTCGCTGCGGCACCTACAACCGAATTCGCCAGGCGATCAAGCTTGCCGCCGGCCAGCAGGGCTAGGAAGGGACACCATGTCAGCGAGGAACACCACGGGTCACGATGCACCGGCCCTTTCACGACGCCGACTCTTGCAAGCGGCCGGCGGAGCCGGACTCACTATCTTCTGGTCGAACGCGGCGGACGCGCACCAGGCGGCCACGCCGACGAACGCCACCCCGATCGCCAGTCCCTTCGGCCGGGGCGACACCCGCAGCAACGCCGGCCCCCCAAGCCACCCGGCTCCAGCCGCCGACCGCCATGGATGCCTATCTCCGCGTCAATGAGGATGGATCGATCACGCTCCTGACCGGCAAGGTCGAGTTTGGGCAGGGCATCCGGACCGGGTTCGCCCAGCTCGCCGCGGAAGAACTGTCGGTGCCCTTCGAGTCGGTCGAGGTCATCATGGGCAAGACCGATGAGGCCCCGTTCGACATCGGCACATTCGGCAGCCTCAGCACTCGCCTCACCGGCCCACGAATCCGTCTCGCCGGCGCGGCGATGCGCCAATGGTTGGTCGACCTGGCCTCGGAAGAGCTTGGGATCCCGGCCGAGAACCTGAAACTGGAGGACGGCAAGGTCGTTGCCTCCGACGGGAGCGACCAGGAAATCGACTTCGCCTCCCTTGCCTCCGGCAAGAGCAGCAGTCGCGAGCTCGACCCCGACCTGCCACTGAAGGACGCGACGGAGTTCTCGGTCATCGGGCAGTCGATTCCCCGGCCAGACGTATCCACCAAGGTCAACGGCGAGGCGAAGTACGGTATCGACGCCATGGTGGAAGACATGGTCTGGGGAGAGATCGTTCGTCCCCCGGCCTTTGGGGCGACGCTCGAGGACATCGATTTCTCCGAAGCCGAGTCCATGCCGGGCGTGATCGGGACCTATCGGGATGGCGATTTCGCCGGCCTCGCGGCGGAAACGCTCCAGCAGGCGCAGGCTGCGCTGCAAAAGGTCTCGGCGACCTGGGCCGATTCCCCGTCAACGGTGACCTCCGATACGATTTTCGACACCCTCATCAATACCGCTCGCGAGGGTGAGAAGCTCGGCGACGACAACACCAGTCCAGGCGCCAGCGATGACATCTCATCCATGATCGTCGAGCCCATCACGTTCACGTTCCGGGCCCCATATGTCGTCCACACCCCCATCGAGCCCCGGAACGCCCTTGCCCGGGTCTCCGATGACAAGGTGGAGATCTGGTGCTCCACGCAGGACCCGTTCGGCGTGCGCGCCGCGGTGGCCCAGCAGCTCGGCCGGGACCAGGAATCGGTGATCGTGATGCCGCAGAACGCCGGTGGCGCCTTCGGCAGCAAGATCATCCCGATGGCGGAGATCGAGGCAGCCCGTCTCGCCGAGCAGTTCGGCCGTCCGGTGAAGGTGCTCTGGTCGCGCGACGCGGAGATCGCGAATGCGCAGTACCGACCGGCGATGCTCGTCGATATCATGACCGGCCTGGATGGCGACGGGAAGATATTGGCCTGGCAATACGACCTCTACAGCGCCTCCTACTTCCCCGAGGGATCGGACAACGCCCAGGGCGCGGCCGCCGACTGGGGCGCCGACATCCTGGAAATCTACGATGTCACGGCGCGCACGATCTGGTACCAAAGCGACTCGCCGCTACCGCCGTACTACTGGCGCGTTAACGGCGCGACGACGAACACCTGGGCGCGGGAAGTCACCATGGACGCGCTCGCGGAAGAAGCCGGCCTGGATCCGGTCACCTTCCGGAAGAATCACCTCGGCGACAACAGCCGCATGGCGGCAGTGCTCGATGCGGTCGTCGACCTGGCCGGCTGGACGCCCGGCGTTGGCCAGACGGGTCAGGGGATCGGCGTGGCGCTTGGCTTCGATGCCGACACCTACGTGGCCGAGGTCGCGAAGGTCGAGCTGGATGAGGAAACCGGCGAGATCATGGTCCGTCACTTCGACGTCGCCGTCGACTGCGGCCTGCTCGTCAACCCCGAGGCGGCGAAGCACCAGGTTGAGGGCTCGGTCGTTCTCGGCACCAGCTCCACCTTGCGGGAGATGATCAAGTTCGAGAACGGGGAAATCCTGAACGCGACCTTTGCCGACTATGCGCCCATTACGATGCGCGAGTCGCCGAGTGTCGAGGTGACCTTCGTCACGGACCAGAACAACGCCATGGGTGGCATCGGCGAACCGGCCGTGGCGCCGACGAGCGCGGCGATCGCGAACGCGCTGTACGACCTCGCGGGAATCCGGCTGTTCGACACGCCGTTCACCGCGGACCGGGTCCTCGCCGAACTGCAGAAGTAGGACCGCGACCCGAGACAGTGAAGGGAGCCGGCAGCGGGACAACCCGTCGCCGGCTCCCGGTGACCATTACGAGCGTCGGCCGGGCGAGGAGTCATCTGGGCCTTCCCTGGATTCGGCCGCTGCAGACGGAGAACGCCCCGCCGATGACACCGGCGGGGCGTTCTCCTGCGTGTGTGTTCGTCGGTGAGAGCTACTCCTCGTCGGTTGCGCCTGCGGTCGCTTCCTGGATCAGCGACACCACGCCCTGGTCCGCGAGCGTTGTCGTGTCGCCGAGTTTCTCACCGTTAGCGATGTCACGCAGGAGGCGCCGCATGATCTTGCCGGAGCGCGTCTTCGGCAGGTCCGGTGTGAACATCAGGCGCTTCGGCTTCGCGATCGGGCTGATCTTCCTGGCGACGTGATCACGAAGCTCCTTGCCGAACGCCTTCTCGTCCTCCGGCCGCGCGCGATTCTTCAACGTCACGAACGCGAAGACGGCTTCGCCTGTCAGCTCGTCCGGCTGTCCGACCACGGCCGCCTCGGCCACCAGATCGTGCGAGACCAGGGCGCTCTCGATCTCCGCCGAGCTCAGGCGGTGCCCGGAGACGTTCATCACGTCATCGACGCGGCCGAGGAGCCAGAAGTAGCCCTCGTCATCCCTCATCGCGCCGTCACCGGCGAAATACATGTCCGGGAACTTGCCCCAGTAGGTGGCCTTGTAGCGCTCCGGGTCCCCGTAAAGCGTCCGCAGCATTGACGGCCAGGGTTTCCTGATCACCAGGTACCCGGCGTGGCCGTTCGGCACCGAGTTGCCGTCGTCATCGACGATGTCGGCGTCGATACCCGGCAGCGGGAATGTGGCCGAGCCCGGCTTCGTCGTGGTTAACCCTGGCAGCGGCGAAATCATGATCGCGCCGGTCTCGGTCTGCCACCAGGTGTCGACCACCGGGCAGCGCTCGCCACCGATGTACTTGTGGTACCAGACCCACGCCTCCGGGTTGATCGGCTCACCGACCGACCCAAGCACGCGCAGCGACGAGAGGTCGTGCTTCGTCGCATGCTGGTGCCCTTCCTTCATGTGGGCGCGGATCGCCGTCGGGGCACAATAGAGGATATTGACCTTGTAGCGCTCGATAATCTCCCACCAGCGGTCTGGCTCCGGGTAAGTGGGGACGCCTTCGTACATCACGCTCGTCACGCCATTCGCGAGCGGCGCGTACGCGATGTAGCTGTGCCCGGTCACCCACCCGATATCGGCGGCGCACCAGTACACGTCGTCGTCCTTCACATCGAAGACCGCGCGATGGGTGTAGGCGATGCCGGTCAGGTAACCACCGGTCGTGTGCGAGATGCCCTTCGGCTTACCCGTGCTGCCGGAGGTGTAGAGCAGGTACAGGAGGTCTTCACTGTCCATCCACTCCGGCTCATGCTCGGTCGACTGGCGATCAACGATATCGTTCCACCAGAAGTCGCGGCCCTCCGTCATCGGGACGTCCTGGCCGGTGCGCTTGACGACGAGCACCTTCTCGACCGACGGCGCGCCCTCGATGGCCTCGTCGACCTGCGGCTTCAGCGCGGACGGGGCGCCACGGCGATAGCCGCCGTCCGAGGTGATGACGATCTCGGCCTCGGAGTCGTTGATGCGGTCGCGCACGGCGTCGGCCGAGAAGCCGCCAAACACGACCGTGTGGGGTGCGCCGATGCGGGCGCATGCGAGCAAGGTGACGACGAGCTCGGGGATCATCGGCATGTAGATGACGACCCGGTCGCCCTTGACGACATCCAGTTCCTTCAGGGCGTTCGAGACCTTGCAGACCTCGTCCTTCAACTCGCTGTAGGTAATCGTGCGCGTGTCGCCCGGCTCGCCCACCCAGTGGTAGGCGACCTTGTCGCCTTTGCCAGCCTCGACGTGGCGGTCCAGACAGTTGTAGGCGATGTTCAGCTTGCCGCCGACGAACCACTTGGCGAACGGGGCATCGTCCCAATCGAGGACCCGGTCCCACTTCTTGAACCAGGTCAGGTGCTCGGCCTGCTCGGCCCAGAATGCCTCGGGATCCTGACGCGCGCGCTCGTAGACCTCCGGGTCCGCGAAGTTGGCATTCTCCGCGAACCCCGGTGGCGGCGGGAATTGCCGGTCCTCGTGCGACATTACTTCGATCGCATCGTGGCGTCCGTTCGGCTGCTGCGTCATGTCCTCACCTGCCATAGCGTCTGGTTACCCTTCCATACCTTCCCCGCCGGCCTGTGCCTGAAACGCCCATGATACCGGCGGAATCGTCCCGACCTGTTGCGAGCGCCTCTTGCGCCGTTGCAAGAAGATCGTCGCTATGGTGCATCGTCTGTACTCGTGACAATACACCCAAATGCCTGAATCAACATCCCCGCATGCGGGAGGGGCCACCACGCATCGCGGACATTGGAAAGGAGGATCCCGGACCACACGGGCCGTTGCGGATGGTCCATACTTGCAGCGGAAATGCCGGTCTTCGCGCCGGCGCTGATGTGTGTCCGAACCGATAACGCGGCGCGCCGTTCGCTCGTCGCCACAGGAGAGATCCATGACGAACATCCACATGATCGTGGGTAGCCTCGTGCTGCTGCTCTACATCGTCAACGCCGCGATGTACGGGGTGAACATGGTCAAGGGCCAGCTGGTCGCCTACCACCGGCTCGTCTCGATCGCCGCGGCGACCCTGCTGCTGCTGCAGTACGCACTGGGCTTCATGCTCCTCGGATCTGGCGAGCGAATCACCGCCTGGCACATCGTCGCGGCCCTCGCATCGATTGTCCCGGTCGGCGTTGAGCACATGTTCGCCGGTTCCGAGGCGGGAACCCGCCGCCGCGGCACACTCGGTCTGTTCGCGACGATCGTGACCATCATTCTCGTTCTCGTTGCCTACGGCATCGGGGAAATGAACGGCTAGGCTTCACGTCATAGCTCGCGGCGACCGGTCCGAGCCCCATACGGGCCGGGCCGGTCGCCGTTCGGAGAACCGCCGTATGCCCGACAATCCGACGTCTCATCGAGGCCCCGTCGCCGTGGACGTTGCCATCATTGGAGGTGGCGTGTCCGGCAGCGCCCTCGCGGTCACACTACGCCGCGCGGGTATGGACGTTGCCCTTATCGAACGCGAACCGTCGTTCCGGGACCGCATCCGTGGTGAAGCGATCCACCCCTGGGGGGTGCGCGAGGTCGATGCCCTTGACCTGCGCGACGTCCTAAACGACGCCGGCGCGCTCGAGCTGCCGTACTGGACGACGTATCGCGACCGCGTCCCGTCAAAGCCCTATGCCTGGACGACAGACGTACCGGATAGCCCGCCCGAGATCAGCGTCGGCCACCCGCGGCTGCAGGAGACGCTGTTTCGCGCCGCCGAGGCCTCCGGTGTGCATGCCTTTCGCCCGGCAACAGCCACACCGACCCGCATCGACGACGGCTGGATGCTGGCCATCGAGCGCGACGGAGACGAGACAACCGTGACCGCCCGGCTGCTCGTCGGCGCCGACGGCCGCAATTCCTCGACGCGCAAGCTGATCAACGCGGTCGCCCCGCGCGACCCGGTGCATCACCAGTTCGGTGGCTTGCTCCTGACTGGCGTCGACCTGCCGCGGGACTCCGCGCACCAGGGCTACTTCGACGGCGGTTTCGCGATGGTCTTTCCGCAAACCAATGGAACGTTTCGCGCCTATCTCGCAGGTCCAAATGCCCTGCATCGGGAACTGCTTGGCCCGGGCGCGATGCAGCAGTTCATCGACCGCGTCGCGGCCTGCTTCCCGGAAGGTGCCTTCGCGAACGCGAAACCTGTCGGACCGATGGGCTTTTTCCCGAACGCCGACGTGCCCGTTGACCCAATCGCCGGCGACGACCTCGTCCTGATCGGTGACGCGGCCGGCGCCAATGACCCGACGCAGGGCCAGGGGCTCTCGCTCGTCTTCCGCGATGTCCGCACGCTGCGTGACTTGCTGGTCGAGGACATCACGACAGCGCCGCTCCGCTTCGCCGAGGCGCGCCGTGCCTACTACCACGTCCTGCGCACGCATGCGGCATGGTCCGCTCCCCTGCTGACGGAGACCGGCGAAACGGCCGACGCCCTACGCGAGCAGGTGAAGCGGGCGCGGGAGCTGGACCCCGCCGCCGAGGGGTACGGCATGCTCTTCGCGCTGGGCCCAGATGGCCTCCCGACTGAGGACGAGGCGCGACGCCGTTTCTACGGCGAGCACCTCCCTGGGGCAAGGGTGCGTACCATGCCAAAACAGGCGGTGAAACCTGCCGCCGGAACGGCGGGACCAGTCGAATAGACCGAACGTACATCTGGCAGGCTCCTGCCCGGATGGGTATGTTCTATGGAGTGCGATTGTGCGCCGGGTTCGGGGCACGATGATCGAGTGCGTAGCGCGCAGGCCGCGTGATCCGCGCAAGATATATGGAGACTGATCCCGACGCGGGAACAGGTGGGGGATGATCGGTATGAAGGTTGGACGCAATGCCCTTGCGACCATCATGGTGGCCCTGGTCGCCATGGGCATGTTTGGGGGCTCGCCGGCGGCGGCGCAGTCGCAGGCGGTCGATGTCTGGATGGAGGTCAACACCGCCAATCCGGACTGGGGCTGCTACGTCGACACGAGTGTCGAAGTGCGAAACGACAGTGCCGTTTCGGGCGCATCGGTCACACTGACGCTTTCCGATGACTACAGCGGCAGTATCGTCAGCACCGAGACAGGCACGACCGATGGCTCCGGCATCGTCTACCTCGGGTATGACACCTCGAACGCGCCGAGCGAGAAGGCCTGGCTGGAGGTCACGGTGAACGGCGCGTACGTTGGGGGCCGCACGATCTGGATCGGCGGTAACGGCTGCGACGGCTCGCCGTCCGTGCTCGACCTGAGTGGCGACGTTCCGACGATCACCGACCAGAACGCTGCCCCGGTGAGCGTCGACACCGCGACGAGCGGCGGCACCTTCCTCGATCCCGTTACGTACACGCAGCAGCGCAACCTTAGCTGCGAGTACGCGGCGGTCGCGATCGCGACCGGGATGCTCGGCGGGTGGGTCGACGAGTACGACATGGAGCAGCTTACCGGCTGGTCCGAGAACCCGCATTGGGGCTACCGCGGCGACATCACCGGCTGGTGGGGGAACACCGACGACTATGGTGTCTACGCTGACGCCCTCGTCCCGGGTCTGAACGCTCGCGGCTTCCAGGGCCAGGTCTTCTACGGCGGACCGGAGGACCTGATGGCATCGATCGACGCCGGTCAGCCAACGCTCGTCTGGCTTGGCATGAAGGGCGAAACGAGCTTCGACGCCTACACCGCCGATGGCACGCGCTACCAGCTCACGCCGGGCATGCACGTCATGACCGTCTACGGTTACGACGACTGGGGCGTGTACCTTTCCGACCCGGCCCACGGCAGCCTCGTCTCCTACGACTGGGCGACGTTCAACGCGATGTGGCAGGTGATGGACGGGATGGCGCTCGGCGTCTCCTGGTAGACCAGCACGACAACAGATAGAACCGGCAAACGGGGGAGCGCGGATGGGCGCTTCCCCGTTGCTGTACCCGTCCCACCCGCGCAGACTCCGTGCGATACTGCTTCCCATCGCTTGTGGGCAGCATCGGCACATTCGGAGACGTCATGATCCACCGCAGAGAACGTCGCGTCGGCCTCGTCTACGACCCGCGCTCCCTCCTCCACGATCCCGGCGACTACAGGATCCTGTACCGCGAGCCGTTCCCGTTCGAGGAATCGGTGCCGCATATGTCCAACCCGCTCGTGGTCAAGCGCACCAAGCGCCTGCTCGACCTGCTGGGCTACACCGACGCGATGCAGCTCCTGCACACCTTCGCGGCCGATGACCAGATCCTGCTGGGTTACCACACGCCGGAATACATTGCGCGCGTCGGCGAAGTGTCGCGAACGGGCGGGGATACCGGGCTCGGCGGCATGATCGCCAGGGGTGGCGACGAGATCGCCCGGCTGGCCGTCGGAGGCGTCGTCGCGGCGGTCGACGCCGTAGCCCGCAATGAGGTGCACCATGCCTACGCGCTTGTGCGCCCACCGGGACACCATGCCATGGCCGATAAGGGCATGGGTTTCTGCATCTACAGCAACGTCGCCCTCGCCGCGCGCCATGCCCAGCATGTTCACAACCTGAAGCGCGTTGCGATCCTGGATTGGGACGTCCACCATGGGAACGGCACGCAGGATGCCTTCTACAACGACCCGAACGTGCTCTTCATCTCAATCCATCAGGAAGACCTCTTCCCGGTCGGATGGGGCAAGCTGGAGGATATCGGCGAGGGAGACGGCGCAGGTACGACGGTGAACATCCCGCTTCCGGCCGGCGCTGGCAACCGCGCCTGGCTCGACGTCATGGAGCGCATCGTCCTCCCCGTAATCCGCCAGTTCGGGCCCGACCTGATCCTCGTCTCCGCCGGTCAAGATGCGAGCGTGCAGGATCCGCTCGGGCGGATGTCACTGACGACCGCAGCCTATCGGGCGATGACGCGCATGATGCGAGAGCTCGCGGGGGAGACCTGCGAGGGACGGCTGGTCGTGGCACAGGAAGGCGGCTACAGCGACTGGTACGCACCCTATTGCTCGGCCGCAATCGCCGAGGGGCTCTGCGAGGGGATGAGTGGCATCCAACCGGTTGGCGAGCCATACGGGCCGCGCGCCGAGTCGATGCCGCCATCACGCGGGATCAGCGGCGACGCCCGGGCGGCGATCGACGCCGCCATCGCCGCTCATCGGGGTCATTGGGACCTCTAGAAACTCGCCGTCCCGATCATCCAGGAGCGGCAGTGGCGATCGGTCAGCCCTTACGTAGTCAACGGCTCCACGCCCAGCCGCGCGGCTTCCGCGTTCAATTCCGCCAGCACCGCATGCCGCACCGGGATGCCGAGGCTACGGTTTTCCAGCTCGGAAGCCACCTCCGGGTCGCCCGGCACCAGCACCGTCTCGCCGGCATAGTCTTCGGTCACGTCCATCGCCCGTAGCTCGGCGATCATGTCGTCCATCTCGCGCCGGAACTCGTCCGGATCGCGGAAAGCGTCGACCCGCCACGCCATCAGCATGTGGCCGTTAACCCCGGCGTCGCCTGTGCCGTGGGTCCGCCCGACGTGCTTGCTCCAGGGGTTTCCGGCGAGCTGGCCGCAGAAGATCTCGACCATCAGGCCAAGCCCGTAGCCCTTGTGGCCGGATGTCGCGCGCGAGCCACCAAGCGGCGTGAGTCCACGGTGTGCGAACGGGTCGGTTGTCGCCCGGCCGTCGGCGTCCACACTCCACCCCTCGGGGATCGGGATGCCAAGCCGCCGCGCGACCTCGATCTTCCCGAGCGCGACCGTCGACGTCGACATATCGAGGCAGAACGGGTCACCGCCGGTGGGCGCAGCGAAGGCGATCGGGTTCGTCCCGAGGACTGGCTCCTTCCCGAACATCGGCACCACGATCGGCGAGGTGTTGGTCATCGCCATGCCGCACATCCCGCGCTCGGCCGCCATGAGCGGGTACATGCCGGCGATGCCGAAGTGGCTGCTGTTGCGAACGGTTGCGAGGCAAATACCGGTCTCCTCGGCCTTCTCGATACAGCGCTCCATCGCACGGCGCGCGTTCAGCAGACCGAGACCGCGATTCCCGTCGAAGGCGATGGTCGACGCGCGTTCCTGGACCACGGTCATCCGGGCATTGACGTCGATGCTCCCGTTCCCGATACCAGCTAGATAGAAGCTCACGCGCTGCACGCCATGCGTCTCGATCCCGCGAAGGTCAGCGATCAGGATGGAGGTTGCCGCCGACGCCGCGTCCTCCTCCGAGTACCCCGCGGCCGCCAGAAGGCGCGTCACGAAGGCATGCAGCGCCGCGTATGGGAAGCGCGGCTCGTCGGTCCAGGGGTGGTGGGCATAGGCGGTCATCTGGTGTCCTCGATCGTGATGCGTCGGGTATCGTCCCGGTCATCGTATCGCGCTATCAGGCACCGCAAAAGCGGCCCGGAACATGTATACCGTACGCAGTTCTTGACACAGGCTGCCCCGGTCCGTACCATAGGACCAGTGACAGGCCCTACCGGGTTCGTCGCGTTGTGCGCGGGTCGAGTTTGCTCCCCGCCTTGGTTCCACTAAAGGAGCTCTTTTGGACGCTGACAGTCCGAGTTGCAGTCCGATACAACCCCGGATCTGACCGGTCAGCGCCCATTCACGGCCGCCCGGCTCAGCGCCGGGACCATACGCCAATCGTCTCACCCTTCCGGGCCCAAGCGTCCCGTAACCGGCGTGAGCCATGGCGAGAGAGGCCGTGAATATGACGAGCACCACCACACGCCGCATCTACATCGATCGCGATGCCGCCCATGAGGAGGCGATCATTCGCCGTGTCCTCGTGAGCCCGGCACGCCAGACCCAGGCACCGGCGCAGCATGTGACGACGAAGAACACGACCGCGCTGCTCGGCCTCGGCCGGCTGGTCCGCGGTCGCCTGATCCGCCGCTGCCGCTAGGCACCCGCTTCCCGAACGAGTCCTGACGAGCGCCCCGCCGATTCCACGGCGGGGTCGCTGTCCCTCTCCGCGCTTCTCTCGTGAAGCACCGCGCGGGCGCGTCGGGCTGTGCACTCCCAGGAGGCGACGTTGCCGCTTGACCTCGAATCCGCCCCCATTGACGGGGGGGAGACCACGGCAAAATTGCTCGACGACATTCGCGCGGCGATCGCCGCACGCGATGCCGACCTTGCCCGCGCCCTGGCCACGCGGATGCTCGACGATGACGCGCTCGAGCTCCTGGAGGACCTGAGCGGTCGTGAGCTGGGCCGACTATTTGCCGTGCTGGGCGACGAGACGCTCGCCGTCCTCCTCGCCCGGCTGGATGACCGGGACGCCGCCGGCATCCTGATCCGGATGTCCGCCGAGCAGGCCGCCGACGTCCTCGAGCAGATCGATCCCGACGACGCGGCCGACATCTTCACCGAGGTCACCGCAGCCGATCCCGAAGCGGCGGACACGATCCTTGTCCAGATGGACCCCGGCGACGCCGCCGAGATCCAGGAGCTGATGGCGTACGGCCCGGACACGGCCGGCGGCATGATGACGCCGGAATTCGTCGCGGTCTATCCCGAGGTTCGCGCCGACGAGACGATCACCGCTCTGCGACAGGTCGCCGCGGAGACGGAGCATCTGGACTACGTCTACGTTGTCGACCGTGATGAGCGGCTGATCGGCGCGCTCTCGCTGCACAGGCTCGTGCTCAGCCCGCCGGACACCCCGGTTGGCGAGCTGGTCGCCCCGGACACCTGGTCCGTGCGCGTCGACGACGACCAGGAGCTGGCGGCCCGCATCGTGAGCGAGCGCGACCTCCTCGCGATCCCGGTTGTGGATCACGACGGACGCCTTGTCGGTGTCATCACCCACGACGACATCGATGAGATCCTCGAAGAGGAGGCCACGGAGGACATCGAGCGGCTGGGTGGTTCGTCCCCGCTGGTCGGGTCGTACATGCGCGCCACCCCGTTCACCCTGTTCCGCAAGCGCATCGTGTGGCTGCTCGTGCTCTTCCTCGCGCAATTCGTCACGGTCTTCATCCAGGAGCACTACGCGAATATCCTCCAGGAAGTTGTTCTGCTCGCCGTGTTTATCCCAATCCTGATCGGCACCGGCGGCAACGTCGGCTCGCAGACGGTTTCGACCGTCATCCGCGCGATGGCGGTCGGCGAGGCGCAGCCGCGACACATTCTCCGCATCGTACGGAAGGAAGCCCTCACCGGTCTTTCGCTCGGCCTGGTGCTCGGCCTGCTGATGTATGGTCGAGCGCTGCTCACCGGTCACGGAGACACCAGCCTGGCCCTCACCGTCGGCCTTACGATCCTCGCCCTCACGACCTGGGCGGCAACGGTCGGCGCGACCATCCCGATCGTCCTCCAGCGCCTGCGGGTCGATCCCGCTGTCGTCTCCGCACCGTTCATCAGCAGCTTCGTCGACGGCACCGGCCTGATCATCTACTTCACCCTCGCCCGCATCCTCATGGGGTTGTAGGGAGATATCGAGTCGCGTCCCGATCGCGCCGGCCCGGAGTGGTCGGCAACGGGCACGAATCGGGCGATCCGTGCCCCTGAACATCCGTGCTACACTCGCTGTCGTGACCCGCTGTCACACCGTCCCAAGCCAACCCCTGGACCCCGCACCCATGCATGCCAACGTCGTCATCGCCCTCGGCTCGGACGAGACACTTCCCACCATCCTGACCCACATCCACGGCGCCGGCCTCGGCCATAACGCCTATGTCCTGCGCCCTCGCCGCACCTCGATCCAGCGCCAGCTCACGCGCAGCGGTATCCCGACCGCGCAGATGCCGGCGCGCATCGACGGAGCCGATGCGGCCCTCGTCGTCCACGCGGCTGGCCGGGCCGGGCTTGCCGCCGATATCACCCGCCAGCATGGCGCCTCGGCGACGTGGATCGTCAGCCCGGCCGGCGCCTGGACGCTGGTCGATGATGATTTCGCGCCGGAACCGTCCGCGCCCATGCCCAATGCGTCTCTCACCTCAGTTCCCAGCGTGCCACGGGCAGAGACCACCGCCTCCGACGAGGCCGCCGGTATCTGATACAGTCCGGAGAGACACGCGAGGCGGTGGTGGCCTCGCGACGCGTGCGGAGCGAACAGCGGATAGCGCCTGGTGAACGAACCCAACACCCCGGTCCTCGTCTGGCAACAGGTCATCGCCTCCCTGCGGGTCCTTGCGGACCGTACGGTCCAGACGACGGCGCTCACCGCCCTCCTGATGACGATGATCTCGATCGAGATCGCGCCAGATGCCACACCGGGTCCCGGACGCTGGATCGGCCTGCTCGGGATCGGCGCGCTCGCCATGCTCTCGATCAT
The DNA here is from genome assembly GCA_963741805.1 of uncultured Chloroflexia bacterium. GTDB lineage: Bacteria > Chloroflexota > Chloroflexia > Thermomicrobiales > UBA6265 > UBA6265. The sequence continues at coordinate 202,026 of CAVUJR010000010.1, read as the reverse complement.
CTCCTGGGTCGCCAGCAACGTCAGGCGCCTCCACCCGGCCGATCGGCAGCACCGGCGCACCGCCGCCGTGACGTTCGCCGTCGTCGCCCTCCTCGCCAACCTCTTCTTCAGCTTTTGGTCAACTGCCCTCCTCGCCGCCGCCATCATCGCGGTCCTGCGCCAAGCCCGCTCCCTTCGCCCTGGCGAGTTCCCCTGGCTCCTGAATGCGACCGTCGTCACGCTGATCCCGTGGTGGATCTGGACGGCGCTCGATAGCTGGGATCCCGGGCTGCTGGTCCTCGCGCCAATTGCCGCGCTCGCGTTTTTGACCGGCCAGCATATCCGTGAGGCGTATGCCCCGCCGCCGGCCGAGGACCGCGTCCTTTCGGAGCGCGGGCACCGCTATGGCGCCTGGATGGGCATGCTGCTCGGCGGCATCCTCGTGATCGTGGCCGGACTCGTCGGTGAATCAGACGATGGTTGGCTCGCGCTCGGCGGCGTCACGATGGCGCTCGCCGTAGCGCTCGAAGCTGGCTCCCGGCTGTCACCGACGCAACCGGGACGCACATCGGCGGCGATCTCCGACCTCGCCTTCGCCTTCCTTGCCGTCTGCTGGCTGACGAGCATCACCTGATGCGTATCCTCGCCCTCGACCTTGGCACCTCAGCCCTTAAGCTCATGCGGCTCGACGAGGAGGGGCGCGTGCTCTCTGTCGATCGCGTGCGGCAAGACACGCTGGACGTATCCGCCTGGATCACCGCGCTGGAGGGCAACCTCTCCGCGCACAACGACCAGCGCGAGATCGCCGGCATCGCTCTTACCGGCCAGATGCATGGGCTGATGACGCGCGACGAGGACGGTGCGTGGTGTGAGGGCATCCCCTGGCATGACGACAGGGCCGCCGACCTCCTCCCGGCGATACGGCACGCGAGCGGCCCGGATGCGGTCTCGATCGCCGGCGGGCCTATGGCTCCCGGCTTTCTTGGCGCGTCGCTCCTGTGGCTGCGCGAGCACGAACCGGACCGGTGGAAACGAATCCGTTCCGTGCACCTTCCCAAGGACGCGCTCGTCCACGAACTCACTGGCGAACATGTCACCGACCCCAGCGACGCCGTCGGGACCGGCTTGTTCGCACCAGAATCACGCGACTGGGCATGGTCCATCGTCGATGCCCTCGGTATCCCGCGGGAGTGGCTCCCGCGGCTGATGCCGTCCGGCTCGATCGCCGGTGGCCTGCGCCCGGCTTTCGCCCGGCGCCTGGGGTTGCCGCGCGGACTGCCGATCATCGTCGCGGGCGGCGATGCCCCGGTGGGCGCGTTCGGGGCCGGCGTAACCCACGAGAGCGACGCGCTCGTCATGCTCAGCACCGGGGCGCAGGTGATCCGGCCCGCGCGCGCATGGGCGCCTGATCCGGCTGGCCGCTGGTACACCTGGCCCTCGGTCGCGCCGATAATTGGGAACATCGCGCCCTACCTGCGCGTCGGCACCCTGATGAACGCCGGAAACGCGATAAGCTGGGCGGCCACAGTGCTGAACGAAGGGGACATTGGCGAGCGCCCGACCGGCCTGATCGCCCTCCCTCACCTGATCGGCACGCGCGCGACACCCGACCTGCGCGGCGCGATCGTCGGGCTAGACGAAGGCACGACCCCCGGCGATATCCGCCGGGCCCTGCTGGAGGGCATCGCCTTTTCCATCCGCGCCATGATGGACGAAATGACCGGTAACGCGCCGCCGTCACGAATCCGGCTCGGCGGCGGGCTCGCGCGCCACCCGGAGATCCGCCAACTCTTCGCCGACGTGCTGGGCTCACCCATCGAGAGCGTGGCGCAATCCGAGGTGACCGCCTATGGCGCCGGGTTGCTGGCGCTGCATAACCTCACCGGGAAGATCCCTGATGCGGAGGTGAACAAGGGCGACAGCACGCATCCTCGCGCAACCGGCATGTATGACGCCGCCTATGGGCTGTATCACGATCTCGACCGCGCGCTGTCGCCCTTCGCGACACGCGTCGCCGCGCTCCGGAGAGACCACGCGTGACCGCGCCATGGCGGCCGGGTATCGAGGTCTTTCCCGGCACACCATCGCACCGCCTTATCCGCGGTGTGCTCCGCATGGATCTCGATACCCTTCATGCCGCGCACGTGGTCCTGCACCACGCTCCGGCGTGGATCGTTTCCCTCGTCGACACGGGAAACGGCGATGCCGAGCCATGGTGCCCAGTCGGTGACACGACATTCCATATCCTCTGGCAGGTGAACGAAGACGACGCCTGGATCGAAGCCGATGGAGAGCGCTGCCCGATCGCTCCGGGCGACACGATCAGCGTCCCGGCCGGGACAGCCATTCGGCAGGCAGCGGGCATGCTCCTGGTCACCATCGAAACTCGTACTGCGACGCTCAACGGCGTGCTCGCGCCGAACCACGGCATCGAGACGTTCGAGGGCTACAACCGCCGCACCGACTACCAGACCCCGTCGACGCTCGCGCTTCAGCGCTGGAAGATCACGCAGCCGCTAACACTCCCGGCATCCGAATCGGCCTATGTGATCGTCGACCTCGCCACCCCGCTGGCGTTGACATGGCCCGGCGGCACGGATCTGATCGGGCGTGGCGAATGCCGCGTCATCGAGGCCGAAACCGGCCCGATTTCCCTGCTGCCGGATGGGCTGGGCTACGCGCTGGTCATCCGCTGAGAAGCGCAACGGCCCAGGCATCGGTGCCCGGGCCGTTGCCGGCTCTATCGACTATCCGGTGCGCTTCAGCAGGCCGGTTCGCTTCGCGTAATGCTCACCACGCTGGAACAGCCACAACCCGAGCGGCGGGAAGATGACGCCCATGATCAGCAGCGGCCAGACATTGTCCCACTGGCTTCCGAATGACGCGCCGTTCAGCAGCGCGTCGCGGATCCCGTTCAGCGCGTAGTAGACCGGCGAGATGATCGCCAGCGGCTGCATCCAGCCCGGCAGCACATCGGTGCTGTAGTAGATGCCGCTGATCAGCAGCAGCACCGCCGTGAAGATCGCCGTGACCTGCTGGCCCTTCTCCGGAGACAGCAACGGCATCACCGCCGCGACCATCCCGAACCCGACCAGCGACACCGAGCAGATCGCGAGGATCGCCAGTGCGGCGCCGTAGTTCGCGTTCGCCAGCGAGAGGTCGAAGAACAGCGAGATCGCGCCGAGCATGACGATCATCCGCACGATGCCGTACAGGACGGCGTAGAACCCCATCCCCAGCAGCTGCGATGTGCGGCTCGCCGGGGCCATGAAGGTGTACTCGATCGTCCCTTCCCAGCGCTCCCAGCTCACCGTCTCCGAGAGCAGGTCGAAGATCATCGACAGGTAGCTCCAGAGCAGCGTGCCGATGAGCAGGAAGGTCGTCGCGAGGGCGGCGTCCTCACCACCGAAGTTCACGCCGATGAAGCCGATCGTCAGCGCGTTCATGGTCGAGTAGACGAGCCAGACCAGCTCCCACCAGAAGTAGCGCTTCGTCAGGAAGTAGTTGCGCTGGGCGTATCCCCAGATCGCGATGACCTCGCGCATCCAGTTCGGTTTGCTGGCATGCGTGTGTACAACGTCCATCTATGCCACCTTGTCCGCGACGGACTCGTCCTTCAGCTCCTCGGCGAACTCCGCGTCCTCCAGCGAAGTGCCCGTCGCGATCATGAACACGTCCTCCAGTGAGGTCGTGCCGTACTTCTTCTTCAGCCCAGCGGCGGTGTCGAGGTCGATGAGCTCACCGTTCAGCAGGATGCCGATCCGGTCGCAGAGCTCCTCCGCTTCGCCCATGTCGTGCGTGCAGAGCAGGATCGACGAGTCGTGATCCTTGCGGATCGCCCGGATCAACTTCTGCACGTCCTTCTTCGAGCGCGGATCGAGACCGGTCGTCGGCTCATCCAGCAGCATCAGCAGCGGGCTGGTCAGCAGCGCGCGGGCCAGCGCGATCTTTTGCTGCATGCCACGCGACAGGTGCTCCATCGGCTCCTTCACACGCTCATGGTCGAACCCGATGCTTTCGAGGATCGACTTGATGCGCGGGCGGCTCTCCCGATCGCTGACGCCGTAGAGCTTCGCCCCGAAGAGCAGGTTCTCCAGCGACGACAGCTTCTTGAAGAAGCTCGCCTCGACGCTCACCCGGTTGATGTGGCGCTGGACCTCGCGCGGATGCTTTACCGCGTCGATGTCGAACACCTTCACGTCGCCGCCGTCCGGCAATGTCAGCGTCGAGATCACACGGATCAGCGTGCTCTTTCCCGAGCCGTTCGGCCCGAGGATGCCGACGACCTCGCCGCGCTTGACGGTCAGCGAGACGCCCTTGAGCGCGTAGGCATACTCGCCGCGCTTCTTCTTGAACTTCTTTTCAATGTCGTGCAGCTCCAGCGCGTTCTCCGCGCGAGCTATCTGGTCTATCGTCATCGGTTCGATACCTCTTTGTATCCTGGACATCGTCCAACGTCGTTGCGGTCGCCAAGCCGGGTGGCCCGCGTACGCGGACCTAGCGTTCGCGGCCCATGCTGCTGTGGATCATCTCGCTCTCCTCTCTGCTCCGGCACCCATGCCGGAGATCAGGGCACAAAAAACCCTTCGCCGATCTCGGTCGAAGGGAGGTGCGTGCTCATCGGTTGTGGCAGACGGTCAGTCAGGCACACCTGTGAGCAGGGCACACTCCTCCCCCGGGAGACCCGCGTTTGGGAAGCTGGGGATGTGGAGCTGCAGGAATGGCATCTAGCCGCTCACCTTTCGGACAACCGTACGACGCACACCCCTGTGTGCGCGACCACCCGCATACTAGGGAACCTCGCGCCCAAAGTCAATCGCTTGTGGCATGGATGGTCACGATTCGATGCGGAACACCGGATGCTTTGGCAGGATTGCCCGAATCTCCTCGTCGCTGGAGTTCTTGTCGACGCCCATGAAGCTCCGCACCTGCCATCCCCACTTCCGCAGGTAGACCCGCACGAACGGGAGCTTCTCCTCGTCGGTCAGCTCCTCGGCGTGGAACGACCGGTTCTTCCTTCCGCGTCGCAGGCGACCCTCTCCGGTCGCCCGGAGGTTCTTCACCCAATTGCTCTCGCCGCGCGCCGACATCACGTACGTCGCTCCGCCGAACTCGAGCGGGTTGACCACCACCGACCGCACCTCGCCGCTCTTGCGTCCGCGCACTTCAAGCACCTCGGCACCCATCAGCGGAAGGCCGATCCTGCCAACCAGGAATTCCATGACCGTATTCGAGATTGTCGCCACGCCTGTCAACTCCGTCTTTACCCCTCGTCAGGACTCACTGAACCACGCCCATTGTGACGGGAAGATGTGACGAAAGAATGACGAGGGATCACGATGAGCGGGACGCCACCCACGCTACAGGGTCCGTGCGACGGCCTTCGCGATGGCGCCAAGCGTCTCCGCGACGCCGACCCCGCGAATCGCCATGGCGGGGAACATCGGCCAGGCGACCTCGTTGAGGTCCTCGTTCACTTCCCCGGCCTCGCGCGCTTCACCGAGGTCGGTCTTGTTCACCTGCAGCACGATCGGCAGCGAGCGCTCGTCGTGTCCATAGTGGGCCAGGTGCTCCCGCAACTCCGCGACGCTTTCCCGGTTCGCCCCCGCCTGCTCTGGCGCGGCATCCGCGACGAAGACCACCCCATCCGCCCCACCAAGAATCGCGCGACGGGTCCGCACGTAGTCTCTTTGCCCCGGCACGGTATAGAGGTGAAAGCGGATCGACCAGCCGCCGACCTCGATCTCCTGCACCGGCATGAAGTCAAAGAAAAGCGTGCGCTCGTCCTCGGTGTCGATCGACCGCAGCGGGCCACGGAACCCTTCCGGCAGGCGCGAGTGGACATTGACGACGTTCGTCGTCTTCCCGCTCTGGGCCGGGCCGTAGTACACGATCTTCGTATCGATGCGGCGCTCGCGGACGTTGATCGTGGCCATGCCTAGCTGAACAGCCCCTGCACGGCCGACTCATCGGTCGTCTGCCGCGCGATGATCTTCCCGATCGCGACCGCTTCGGGCAGCTCGGCCATGACCGTCTCCGCATCCCCGGGCCGGACGACAAGCACGAAACCGACGCCCATGTTCAGCACGCGGTACCGCTCGGCAAGCGAGAGGTTCGCGCGCTCGACCAGCGTGTCGAAGATCGGGAGACTCGGCCACGATTCGGGGTCCAGCACCGCGATGCAGTTCTCGGGCAGGGTGCGCGGCAGGTTGTCGACCAGCCCACCTCCGGTGATATGCGCCATGCCACGCACGAGGTTGCGGTCGAGCAAGGGCATCACCTCGCGCAGGTAGGACCGGTGCCCGGCGATCAATGCGTCACCGAGCGTGTCGTCGGTGCCCGCCAGCGGTGCGGCGAGCGCCTCGCGATCGTGCGCGTGGTCACCGGTCATGCCGACCACCTTGCGGGCGAGGCTGTACCCGTTCGTGTGCAGCCCCGTGCTTGGCAGACCGATCACGATTATCGCCTGGCCGGATCGAGGAGCCGTCGACGATGCGATCTTCCGTAACGGAGCCGACAATGAAGCCGGCGAGGTCGTATTCACCTTCGGCATACATGTCCGGCATCTCGGCCGTTTCGCCGCCGAGCAAGGCGACGCCGCTCGCCGCGCAGGCGTCCGCGATACCGCCGACGACGGCCTCGACGGTATCCGCGTCGAGCTTGCCGGTCGCGAAGTAGTCGAGGAAGAAGAGTGGCGTCGCGCCAAGGGCGAGGATGTCGTTGACGCAGTGGTTGACGATGTCCGCTCCGATCGTCGCATGCGCGTCACCACCGAGGGTGAACGCCAGCCGCAGCTTCGTGCCGACGCCATCCGCACTCGCGACGAGGATCTGGTCTGCTGGTCCCTGCAGTCGCCAGGTGCCGCCGAAGTGCCCGATCGGCCCGGCCGACGAGCCGAGGGTCGATTGCGCGCGCCTCTTCAGGCGGTCGATCGCCTGCATCTTCGCGTCAATGTCGACGCCGGCGTCCTTGTAGCTGATCGGGGTACGGTCGGTCATTCAGATCCTCAGGGAATGGTGATGCATTGTGCGTACACCCGGCCCTTGTGGCCGGGTCCTGCGGGCGAACCGAACCGGACACATGGACCGGGATCCGGGACGACGCACGCAACGCGGCAGCAGAAACGGAAGCGGGGACCACGTCTGTGATCCCCGCTTCTCCGCGCGATCGTGCGTGATCGCATCTAGTTTACCGTGTTCGCCGGCGCCTCGGCGGCCGGGACCGCCGCGTCCTCATGCCCGTTAGGCGTGAAGAACGGACGGAACCTGTCCAGTTCCCGGTCGGGCAGCGAGCCATGAATGACCGAGCCGGACTCGTCGAAGGTCAGGTCCTCGACGTGCCCCTGCGAATGGAAGCGGTCGACGAGCTCCGAGCGGTTGTACGGGATCGTGACGGACACGTCGATGAACCCCTCCTCGCGCTCCAGCATCTCCTCGACCAGCGTCAGCAGGCCCTCGATGTTGACACCCTTCTGCGCCGAGATCGCGACCATGTCCGGTCCGACGCCGAGCGCTTCTGGCGCCAGATCCATGAGCTGCGCGCGCTGCTCGTCCGTCAACCGGTCGATCTTGTTCAGCGCGTAGAGCATCGGACGGTCATCGACGCCGAGATCCTCGAGCGTGCGATGGACCGTCTCGACCTGCTCGCGCGCGTTCGGGTGCGTCACGTCCACGACATGGACCAGCAGGGTTGCCTCGGCGATCTCCTCCAGCGTCGCGCGGAACGCCGCGATCAGCTGCGTGGGCAAGTTGTTGATGAAGCCCACCGTGTCGGTCAGCAACACCTCCCGCCCACTATTCAGCTCGATCCGCCGCGTCGTCGGGTCCAACGTCGCGAAGAGCTTGTCCTCCGCCAGAACGCCGGCGCCGGTGATCTTGTTCAGCAATGTGCTCTTACCCGCATTCGTGTAGCCGACGAGCGACACGACCGAGATCGGCGTGTCCTTACGGCGCGCGCGGTAGAGCTCGCGATGGCGGTGCACCTGCACCAGCTGCTCCTTCAGGAAGGTGATGCGCTGGTTGGCGACCCGGCGGTCGGCCTCGAGCTGGGTTTCACCAGGTCCACGCAAGCCGACACCACCGACACCCTGACGGGAAAGGTGGGTCCACATGCGGGTCAGCCGCGGCAGCCGGTATTGCAGCTGGGCCAGCTCGACCTGCAAGCGGCCCTCATGCGTCTGCGCGCGGCGCGCGAAGACATCGAGGATTAGCGCCGTGCGGTCGATGACCTTGAGCTCGAGCGCCTGCTCGAGGTTGCGCTGCTGTGCCGGGGTGAGCTCGCCGTCGATCATGACGAGGTTGTAGTCGAGCTCCTCGCGGAGGTTCTTCACCTCCTCCAGCTTGCCCTTGCCGACGTAGGTTGCCGGGTGCGGATGACCCAGCTTCTGGGTCACCGAGCCGACAACCTCGACGTCGACCGTTTCAGCGAGGCTGGCGAGCTCCTCGAGGGAGTCCTGCATCTTCCACGTCTGGTTGGACGTCTCGACGGCAATCAGAAGCGCCCGCTCCGGTTCGGAGGCGGTCGATTGTGTATGAAGTTCAATGTCGAAGCTTATGACAGTAGCCTTTCGGCGATGCGTGATGCTCGCCGCGCACAGGAGTTCGTGTGTTGTGCAAAGAGTCCCGTGCGAGGACTGGAGACACCCGCCACGGAAAAAGGGGATTGCGGGGATCCGCGTTTATGCCGCGCGATCGATCCAATGCTTGTTGATCACATCACACCTCCAGTCATGCGTAGACACCTATTTTACCATTTCTCGCCGTCGTTCGCGACATTTCGACTCATCCAGGCGTTCACGGTCGCGTCAACGATCGCGTCCAGACGCCACTCGTAGGCGCGATACCCGTCCTTTCCCAAGTCGCCGATGAGAGCATGCAAGTCGGCGAAGCCATGCATGAACCGCACCGGCGGGCTCACACGCGGAAGCGACGCGTACGGCACCAGTGGCGCCATGTCGTACCCCGCGCGAACGCCGTGCCGGTTCCTGGCCCGCTGGTGCGACGTCACGCGCAGCAGGGCAACCAGCCCCTTGTCGCGGTAGAGCTGGAGCAGCCGGAACTGGCCGTCCAGATATGTGTAATGCCCGTGTGAGGGATGCTGCAGGAGGTATGCGCAGACGACAACTGTGTGCCAGCGCGCGAGGGTCAAATCCTGCTGCTCAGCGGCGAGGATCTCGTAATAGATCGCCTCGCAGTTTGCGCCATCCCGGATCGTCGCGCCGCATTCGCAGGTCAGGCCGCCTGGCGCCATTCACCAGTCCACGGGTGAGCCATCCGGGCCACAATGCGAGCTGGCACAACCGACGACGGGAGCGCGATCGTCTCGCGTAATGAGCTGCCCTTCTCCCGCTCAGTCGCCCACTCGTCGCGGGGGGCGCGGTGTGTGACGATCAGGTTCGCGCCACCCTCGATCAGGGTGTAGCAGTCGATGCGGATCGTGTACTCCTGATCCGCCCGCTCATCAGCCAACGGTTCGACGGTATAGACCGCCCAGGCGTGCCCGGGCTCCATCCCGGCCGGGGCCTCGTCGGGGAGGTCGCTGCCGAGATCGATGACCGCGCTGCTTTCGAACTGGCGCAGCGCGTCCAGCTCGTTGATCACGCACTGCTGGGGGTCGCCCTGCTGGTCGATGACGCTCTCGAGGGTCACCAGGCTCCGCCCGGAGTGCAGCTCAATGAAGTCGTAACCGGACTCCGAAAATTGCTCCGTGACGGTCCAGTCGCCGGTGTCGGTGTGCACCGACCAGCCGAACTCCTGGCTCACGACGAGTCCCTGGGTCCCAGCCGGAGCCACGGGCGTCGCGGAAGGCGCGGCGAGCAAGTCGCCTATCTCCAGCGGCGGGCACGGCGCTGCGGCATCGAGGCACGCGAGCTGATGGTCCATAACGCGCGAGGTCACGTCCACCGGGGGCAGAGCGCTCCCCAACGTGCGGAACCCGATCGCGACGACATAGGGTCCGTGCTGACGAACTTCGAGGGTGCCTGAGTAGGGCTGGCTTTCGAGCATGCCACTCACGCGATAGAGGCCCGCCACGCCCTGAGGCGTTGCCTGCTCGCCCTCGGCAATCGTGAAATAGGGGTCTGCCAGCCTCGCCGTCGGGCCCTCCGCGTCGAGCGTCTCCATGAACGCGAGCGCCTGGTCCCCATCGCCAAAAGTACCGATCCATGTCGACATGAAGCCGGTGCCGGTGCCGCCGCCGAGCCGTAGGCCCTCACTCGCATAGAAGAGCTGCTGAATGCCGTCCGCGAGATCGGCGGCATCCTGATCCCGCACCTCTCCCGCCGCCGGCTGCACGCGACCGTCCCGAATCCGGTAGACCTGATGGACGCCGGACTGCTGGATGTTCTGGAAATCGGCGAGATCATCGCCATCGACCAGCCGCACCGTCCGCGGGGCGATCCCTTCGTCCGTCGCGTCGAGTGCCCGCTCCGCGCGGTCCACCGTCTGGGTCACGATGGCGCTATGCCCGGCCTCGTCCGGCGCGCGGTAGACGTCCAGCGATACCACCTCAATGACAAGCCGGTCTCGCTGGAAGACGGTGCGCAGCGTGTCGCCGCTCTGGCTGACAAGCCGCACGGTCGACGCATCCCGGATCGCCGGATCGGCTTCCTCGACATCCGCGCCAGAGAAGTCGCGCATCGCATCGAAGAGATTCTCGGCCCCGGTCGCGTCGGCGAGGACAAAAACGTTCGTCTGGACCAGCGCCAGGATATCGCTCGTGGCATAGGCGCGATCCTGCAGCAACGCGAGATCCATCACATAGGCGTCAACCCAGCCCGCGGCAGAGAGGTCGTCGGAGGTCCCTGCAGCGGAGCGCTGGCGTGGTGCGGCGATCCATGCCGCGGCCGCATCCTGGTCGAGGTAGCCGCCGGCCAGCACCTGGTAGCCCGCCTCCGGCAGATCGTCAACCGGCACCGGGATATCCGCGATGTCGATCACTGGCCCGGCATCCTGCGTGGCCAACGCGGCGAGTGGTGTCCCGGCGGCCACGACGATCAACCCGACCACGGCGATTAACCGCGCGATGGTGCTCATGCCCGATTCCCCTCCCCGTTCATTGATGCCGAGGTTGACGCGGACCCAAGCGCCCCACGCCAGACCAGCACGGTGACGCCAGCAGCGATCAGGGCGAAGCTCAGCCAGTAGGCCGCCGGCCATGGGCCGATATAGAGGCTGTCCGTCCGGATGGATTCGAGCGGCAGCCGCGCGAGGCCATAACCAATCAGGTAGACACCAGTCACGAACCCCGTCCGGAACCAGGAGAAGCCCGGTCCCTTGACGACCAGCCACGAGAGCGCGAGCGCGAAGACGAGGTTGAAGATCGACTCGTACAGGAACGTCGGATGAAACGTCGCGAACGTCTCATAGCCCTCGGGTCGCCGCGCCGGGCTGATCTGGACGGCCCATGGCAGCGTCGACGGCGTCCCGAACGCCTCCTGGTTTGCCCAATTGCCCCAGCGCCCGATCGCCTGCCCCAACGCGAGACCCGGAACGATCACGTCCATCCAGAACCACGGCGAGTCGCCAAGGCGCCGGGCGTAGAGCGAGACGATGAGCGCCCCGGCGATGATCGCGCCATGGATCGTCAATCCACCCGAGCGGAAATCCAGCGCCCACATGGGGTCATCGAGGAAGCGGTCCCACTGCAGGATGACGTAGTAGAGCCGTGCGCCGACGATAGCGCCGAGCACGACCCAGGTCGCCATGTCGAGGATGATCTCCGGGTCTTCGCCGCGTCTGCGCGTCAGCCACGAGCTGAGCAGCACGGCGAGGATGATGCCGGTAACGATGAAGACCGCGTACCAGCGAATCTCGAGCGGCCCGAGCGCGATCGCGACGGGATCGGAAGGTGACGGCATGCCTGGCCCCGGATACAGCGACAGCCCGCGGGATCACCACCGAACGGCGGAACACCGGGCGTGAAGATCGATAGCGTTAGCCTATCACGCGTGATGGTGCAGGAAGGCCTCCACCTCATCACGCGTCGGGAGGCCGTCCATCGCGCCCGGACGGGTAGTCGCCAGCGCGCCGGCCGCCATCGCGAACCGGAGGTCGGTCACGTCAGCGTCTGTCCATGCGGTCGGGATCAGGCGAGAGATGAAGGCCGCGGTGAACGCGTCGCCCGCGCCGGTCGGCTCCACGGCGTCCACGTGGAAGGCGTCCAGCACGTGAAGATCGCCCTCGACTCGCAGAGCAGCACCGCGCCCACCGTCCGTGATCACGGCGATATCAGGCGCGAACCGGTCCAGCGCGTGCGCTGCCTCGGGGAACGTCGTCGCGCCCCACAGGTGCCGCGCATCGTCGACGCTGAGCTTCACCACGGTCGCGGCGGAGATCATCGCCGCCACGCTCATCCGCAGCTCGTCCATCGGCACCTGCCCGGGCCGGATGTTCAGATCCGCCACGACCGGGATATGGGCCTCGGTGGCATGGCGCAGCGCGGTGAGCACGGCGTCCCGCGACGGCTCCGCGCACATCGCGACACTGCCGACGACGATCGCTTCGGCGCCCTCCAGGGACGCACGCGACAGATCCTCAGGCGACAGCAGCCGATCCGCATTGCGATGCAGCCGGAAATGTCCATCGCCACGTTCATCCGACCACGCCAGGGCCAGGGACGTCGGCTGGTGGTCAGCCACGCGCATCGCGGACGTGTCGACGCCTTCCGCGCGAAGCCGGTTCACCAGTCGCTCCCCGAACGGGTCATCACCAACCACCGCGCGCATCTGGGACGGGACACCAAGCCGGGAGAGGGCGACCGCGACGTTCGCGGGTGCGCCCCCCTCACGGATGCGCAGCTCGGTCGCCTCGAGCAACGACTCACCCGCCGGGGCGATGAGGTCGACGAGGATCTCGCCGATGGCGATCACGGGCTTGCCGATCATCCGGTGCCCTTGATCAGCCGGATCGTTGCGGGAGTATCGGTGTCGCGGTGGACTTCGACCACGTCGCGCAGGGCCTCGATCCGCTGCATGATGCGGCTCAAATGACCGATTCCCTCCACCTCGACGGTGAGCAAGAGCGTGACGCTGCGGTCGTCATGCGTCTGGGTGAGCATCGAGAGGATATTCACGCGCTCATCGGAGAGGAGCGTGCTGACATCCTTTAGCAGGCCGACGCGGTCCAGCGCATGGACCCGGATCGGGACCGGGTGCGTCTCGTTGAGCTCGCCACCCCAGGAGACCGGCACCAGCCGCTCCGGATCGGAGATATTGAGGATGTTTGGGCAGTCCTTGCGATGATAGACGACCCCGCGACCGCGGGTGGTGTAGCCGATGATGTCATCGCCCGGCACGGGGCGGCAGCAATTCGCCTGGATCGTCAGCAGGTTTCCGGCGCCCATCACCTCGACGCGGGCCGGGGTGCTCGGGGCCTTGATCACCGAGCTCGCCTGAAACATGTCCTTCGGCGATTCGTCCAGCTTTTGGGCGATCGCCTGGGAGGTCACCGCACCGTAGCCGATCCCGGCGAGGAAATCGTCGAGCTTCGTGTAGCGCGGGAACTTCTGGAGCACGTCCTCGAGCTTCATGTCGAGGCCGAGGCGGCGGAGCTCCCGCTCCAGCGCGTCCTTCCCCTGCGCGATGTTCTCGTCCCGCTCCTGGCGGCGGAACCATTGCCGGATCTTCTCGCGGGCGGAGGCGGTCTTGACGTAGCCGGTGTTCGCCTGCAGCCAGTCACGCCGCGGGCCATTCACGGTGTTGCTGGTTTTGATCTTGACGACCTGCGCGTTCTGCAGGCGGTAATCCAGCGGCACCATCTGGCCGTTGACCGTCGCTCCGACACAGTGATGGCCGACCTGGGTGTGGATGCGGTAGGCGAAGTCGACGGGCGTCGCGCCATTCGGCAGCTCGATGATGTCCCCGGCCGGCGTGAAGCAATAGACCATGTCCTGGAAGACGTCGGACTTGAGGGACTCCACGAACTCCTCGGCGTCGGCGACCTCGTCGCGCCAGTCCATCAACTGGCGGAGCCAGGTGATTTTGGCCTCCAGTCTCTGGTCGCTCTTACCGCCCTCCTTGTATCGCCAGTGGGCGGCGATACCGTACTCGGCGACCTGGTGCATCTCGTAGGTGCGAATCTGGATCTCGACCGGGTGGGCGTCCGGCCCGATCACCGCCGTGTGGAGGCTCTGGTACATGCTCTCCTTCGGCGTCGCGATGTAGTCGTCGATCTCACCGGGAACCGGATGCCACTTGCTGTGGACCAGTCCGAGCACGCTGTAGCAGTCCTGGACGGAATTGACGAGGATGCGGATCCCGATGACATCGTAGATTTCTTCGAACGGCCGGCTCTTGCGGTTCATCTTCCGGTAGATCGAGTAGATGTGCTTCTTGCGGCCGGACATCTCGGCCCTGATTTGCGCTCCGTCGAGCAGCTCGTCCAGCTCGCCGATGATCTTCTCGAGCATCGCCTGGCTATCCTTGCCACGGGATTCGAGCTCGGCCGTGATCGACGCGTACTCCGATGGCTGGAGATAGCGGAACGCCAGGTCCTCCAACTCCGACTTCACCTGCCAGATACCAAGGCGGTTGGCAAGCGGGGCGTAGATCTCCATCGTCTGTTGCGAGATGCGGACCTGCTTGTGCGGCGGCATGGAATCCAGTGTCCGCATGTTGTGCAAACGGTCCGCCAGCTTGATCAGCACGACACCGATGTCGTCGACCATCGCGAGGAACATCTTGCGCAGGCTCTCCGCCTGCTGCTCGCGCTCGCGAATGGCCTTCTCGCGCCGGTCCTCGTCGGTGTCTGGCGTCCAGGGAATCCGGCCGAGCTTGGTGGTGCCATCGACGAGCTGGGCGACGCGGCTGCTGAAGATTTCGCCGAGCTGCGCCAGCGAAATCTGGGTATCCTCGACGACGTCGTGCATCAGGCCGGCCGCGATCGTTTCCCCGTCGAGGCGCATGGTCGCGAGGATGCGGGCGACCTCGATCGGGTGAACAATATAGGGTTCCCCGGATTTCCGGAGAACCCCGTCATGGGAGGTATAAGCGAGCAGGAAGGCGCGGGCAATCATACGGAGATCGCCGGCATGCTGGTCGAGCGAAATCGCATCGCTCAGGCCTTGCAACGCCGCCTGGACAGCGGGCTCGAACGAGAGCGGCGGGGCACCGACGAGCGCACTCTCGCCTTCCCGATATTCGGGATCACGAAAGTAATTGATCGTCTGGAGGAGCGTCATCCGCTCCGCGGCGGTGACTGTCGCTGTCATGAGCTCCGCTCCGTCGTCAATGTGGCCTGACGACGAGATTTCCATGAGTACCCATAGACAAGGGGGTCATGAACCGGGGGCGCGATCCCAAGCCAATCGCGTCGCGTGTGCGAAGTGTAGGGTTATGACTGTCTTGCGTCAATTTCGACCGTACGTCACAGACGCGCCGCCCAAATTCCAATCCAGGAAAACAAGATTCCCGGATCATTATACGTGGGAAATTGACATTGTATCTCCGGGATTCTAGGATGAAACCCTAATTCACCAAGAACGGGCCCCACCTATATACGCGGTCCGACACCTGACCGGAATAGCCCCTTCCCGGCATCTTGGGTCCCCACCGATCCGCATCCACGTGGCTCCCCCCTTGCCACAGTTGGGTCGCCCTTCTTCCGCAAGACGGAACCGTGACGTCTTCGCCTCTATCTCACCTCCAAAGCTCGCGAGCCTGGCCAGTCGTAGGTGGCTTCGCCGTGGCCTCGTGCGCCCATTCTGCACAGGAGAGACCTCATGCCTGGAATCGCGACCCAGATGGTCATCCTTGAGCGAACCATCGAACGCATGGCGAACTCCGGCGACACCGCGCAGGAAGACGCCGCGCAGATCATGAAAGACCATCACCCCTATGCGTATCTGGGAGCGATCGGTCCAGCCCTCGCCGATTTCATCCCCGGCGACCCGATCGACCCGTCGATGCCATCCCTCGGGAACAGTCCGTATGCATCGGTCTGGGCCCAGGTGCTCGCGATTGCTGGCGGGGATGGCAGCGCAACGGATCCCGGCGCGCTGTCTGTGATCGGCCAGTTCAAATTCTTCCTGAACAAGATCATCGGCATCGTCGACGACGAGGATCTTGGGGCCCTGAAGGACATGCGGGACAACGGCGAGGTCGCGCAGATCGAGACGCTGGCGGCGTCCCTGAAAGTGATCGTCGACGGGCTCGTTCCCCGCGTGGTCGCGATCGGCTCCGGGATCACCCAAGGCATGAAACCGGCCGTCAATGTCGCCACGACCCAGCCCACGCCGATCCCGGAAACCTGGACCGCGCGCGAGTACCTGCACTGGAAGCGGCCAGGCCAGTTCGCCCAGGCGTTGGCCGCCCGCGCGCGCGCCTCCGGGGACCCACGTTTTCTCGCATACGCCTATGGCTACCTCTGCTCCTTCGCCGGCTCGGTGAGCGGCAGCCCATTCGTCAACTCCACCATCGGCGCGTCGTACCGGCAGCAATGGTGGCGCTATCGATGGGTGAACAACTACGTCGACACGTGGGCGTTTGGCTATTACTCATCTGGCGCATCGATGAGCGGGGATGCGCCCACGCCTCCGTATAAGAACTGGGCGGCCCTGTGCGACGCGGGACTTCAAAAGCGGCTCGACTTCGGATCGATCGATCCTGTCGAGATCATGAAGGACCTCCGGGAAGGCACGCCCTTCCCGAAGCTGCTTCCCGACGACTTCGCCGACTACTGGATGACCGCCTGGCAGGATGCGTACGGCCCGCCCCCGCTCGGCAGCCGGTTCGGTGCATCGCTCCTTAACGGGGCGATGATCATGACGTGGATGAAGCTCTGGTTCCAGACCAGTGGCGAAGTGATCGGCTGCAACCCGGCCCCGCCGATGGCGCCACCCGGTGACTGCGGCGGGGCCCCGTCGTGGGTCGACCCAAACGTCCCGGGCGATAGCGGCTCAGGCGAACAACCGGCCATCCCACAGCCGGAGTCCGACCCGGACGTTGGCGAGATCGTGACCGGCATCATCCTCGCCCTGCTCGGCGCCGCGAGCCTGTTCTTCGGCGGCGGACTCGCTGGCGCGGCCGCCATCGGGATCGGCGTGGGGCTGGTCATCGATGGGGCGACGGAGATCAACTGGGCGAAGCTGCGCTGCGATCTCTACTGGCTCCAGATGTACCTCTACAACGGCCTGAAGGCCCTGCATGACCTGATGACGCTCGGCGCGTTCTCCCACCCCTACCCATCGGAGCTGGCCCTCGACAGCACCACGGTCAGCCTGCTCGGCATCCCGTACACCTACGACTCCGGCAAGCGATTGACGAAGTCCCGCATCCTCGGCCCCGAGAAGCTCATGAGCGAGCTCCACATCGAGTTCGACGGCAGGTTCCCGGCAGAGCGCTGGTCCG
Source organism: uncultured Chloroflexia bacterium (assembly GCA_963741805.1). Classification (GTDB taxonomy): domain Bacteria; phylum Chloroflexota; class Chloroflexia; order Thermomicrobiales; family UBA6265; genus UBA6265. The sequence continues at coordinate 184,703 of CAVUJR010000010.1, read as the reverse complement.
GAGGGCTTGGAGACTGGGTGCAGACGCCAACCGGCATCGAGCAGCCCGAGACGACCGGCTACCTGAACCGGGCCTACCCACCGTTCTTTATCGATGACGATTCCGCCAATCCCCTCACCGCCGATAGCGATGTCGTGACAGGGACCACCTGGCCCCCAGGCGAGCGACGGCTGCCCGGAAGCGACGTACCGGTGACCTTCGCGAATGCCGTCGCGAACGCGATCACGTTGATCGCCAAGGCGGGCGATCCGCTGCCGGACTGGAACCTGGATGCCGACCGGGGCATGGCATGGCTGACCTGGGCGTTCGAGAACGGCCTCCTCAGCGACCCGGTTGCCGTCGAACCGGAGCCATGAGCCGGGACGTCACCAACGCCCACCGACGACAAGGAGCCCGTCAATGGTCAAGAAGGACAGGACGAACGACCGGCCCAAGGTACATCACCGCGAAAACGGCGCACGTGATGTGCGCGAGGCCGTGGACGAGCAGGACCGCGAGCGCGAGCGACGCATCGAAGAATGGAAGAAACGGTACGAGGCGTGGCTCGATGGTGAGAAGGATGACCAGGATGGTTTCGGGGAGCACGGTGAACCGCCGCCGGTCACGCCGTTCCTCCTCATCCGGTACGGGCCGACCGACCTCGGGGCCCGTCCCATCCCGGCCGGAACGGCCTACTGGGCGTCGCCCGACGTATGGGTCGAGTCCAGCGATCCCTATGGGAATGCCGTGGCGGGCGAGCCGAACACCCTGCATGCCCGGGTCTTCAACCTTGGCGCGTTCCAGGCCGCCCCGGTCCAGGTTGACTTCTACTGGGCGAACCCGGCGCTGGGTCTCGGCCCGGCGAACATGAACCACGTCGGAACGGAGTGGGTTGAAGTCCCGTCGCTGGGATCGGTCGATGTCGCCTGCACCACGCCGTGGATACCCGTCATGGTCAACAACGGCCATGAATGCGCCATGGTCAACTGCTCCTGCTGGATCTCCGACCCGATCCTCTATCCATTCCAGCCAACGCTGGACCGGCATGTTGGCCAGCGAAATCTCAACGTCGTTGCGGGCAAGGCCGGCATGAAGCTCCTGTACACGCTCCAGGTCACAAACGTCTTCCCGATCGAGATGCCGGTCCTGGTCACCGCCGTGTTCGAGCGGCTGACGATGACCAAGGAAGCGCGGCAGATCCCGTTGCACGAGCTCGGCGCCATGGCGGCCGGGTTCGCGACACAGGGAACGAAGCCATCGTTCGGGCTCACCGACCGGTACATGGTTGGGAACCCGGCGCATCGTCTCGCACAGCGGGGAGCGCGGCTTGAACGGCGGGCCTCCACCGAATCACCAACGTACTTCCGGGCCGCCGACACCACCGGCATGACGGTCATGACCTCGCTGACAGATCGACGTGGCACGATCGACGCCGAACGCGCCGGCGTCTTCGCGGGCAACCTATTCGCCTCACTGGATGCCTTCCGTAAAGGCCGGGGCGGAGAGCCGAAAGGCACCGTCATAGAGCGGTTCAGCCTCGACGCGCTCTCGTTCCGGATGATCGACGTTCAGATCGACGTTCCTACCAACGCCGAGCGCGGCGACATCTTCATCACCCATCTCTTTCACCATGCGGGCCCCTGGACGGCAGGCGGTTACGCCATTGCCGTCGTGATCGAATGACGCGGCCCATGGACGTCCCCATGAGCGCATCGAGAGGAGCGAAACCGTGGCACGACCAGATGTTTCCACAGAGGAGCTGATGCGGCTCGTCATCGACGAGGTCGACGATGCTCGTGACATCCTGCAGCTCGCGGAGCAGTTGGCCGGTTTCCTGCCGATCCGGTCGATGGACCACCTGATGAAGGAGACCGAGGGCAAGGAGCTGAGATTCAGGAATGCCACCTTCACGGTGGATAGCATGGCAGCACATATTCCATCCATTGCCTTCCCCATCGACGACGTGAAGGGGCTCGTGGAGCGGCTTGGACATCTCATCCGCATGACCCCGCCAGCCCTGGGGGTTGATCTCGAATCACCGGATGGCATCCGCCGCCGGTTGCGCAAGTCGTCAGCCATCGGCTCGAACCTCGGGCTGATGCAGACGAACAACGTCGCCGCCAGCGCCATCATCCCGGGCATGAGACCGGCAGACCTCTCACCGGGCATGACAGGTCAAGAGAAGTAGCATCGTCGATCAGGCGACTGGAAAAGGAGTCCATCATGGCGCTCATGGGAGGCGTGATCCGAAACGCCAATACGCACGCGACACTCGCGTTCGCCAACGCATGCATCACCGGGACGCTTACCTGCTACTCCACAGACGGCAGTGGGATCTGGAATAACCTGCGAGACGGGGCCGCAACCGGCTACGAGGGCATCAGCATCACCTGCAGCGCGGGCGGGTTCAATCCCGTGACCGTTAACCTCGTTGAAAGCGATATCGCCTTCTTCCCAGGCGTCGGCTACGGATACTGGAAGGTCGTCGAGCTGCCACCGGCCCCGGCCCCGGCCACGTGCTTCACCGAAGACACGGTGGTGACCATGGCGGATGGCTCGCGTAAGCCCATCGCGCTCGTGACCATAGGTGATGATGTTCTGGGGCAGGACGGAACGCCCAATCGTGTTGAAGCGATCGACATGCCCTACCTTGGTGACCGCCAGCTCTACGCCTTCAACGACGACATCCCGTTTATCACCCATGAGCATCCGCTCATGACCGGGCGTGGCTGGGCCGCAATCAACCCCGCGGCGACGGCGGTTGAGAACCCCTCCCTGCCGGTCGAGACGCTCCTGGTAGGCGACGCGCTCTACAGGCTGGCGGCGGCGCGAGTCCCCGCCATGGCCACAGGTTCAGCCGAATCGGCGGAGATCGAGCTCACGACGGAGCGACTGGTCAGCATCGTTCCCCATTACGCCGACCCGGCCACACGGCTCTACAACCTGCTGCTCGACCAGGACCACACCTACTTCGCGAACGGCTACCTGGTCCATAACAAGACGTCGACGCACTAGGTGTGCAAGCCCGATGGGCGACCACACCGGTCGCCCATCGGGCATGGCAAAGGCGGATCCCGATGATCGACACACTCAGCGTTGCCGTCAGCGACCTTCGGGTTCGACAACTCGATGCGTTGAGGCGCGAGACGCCGGACGCCTTTGATCATCACGACAGCCGGATGTCTACGGCCATGACGTCCGGCTTGTCGATCGTCAACGACCTCGTCGACGGCCAGCCATCCCTACAGGGACTCATGACCCGGCTGATGGTCCTCGCCGAACAAAACCCGCAGTTCGCCTTCCTGCAGATGATCCCGGACGGCCCGGTGCTGTCCATGATGCGCGCGAACGCGCTGGAGAAGGCGCTGTTCGGGGTCGAAACCCGCGAGGTGGCGGAACTGGCGCTGATGATCGGGCTGTTCACCATCATGCTGGACGGCCTGCTCGACGAGGCACCCGAACACCTGCGGCCGATCAGTGGATGGCTGGACAGCCTGATGCGCCTGGGCCGTGAGAGCGACGGGCCACCGCAGGGGAATCACCCTGTCGCGGACGCCCTGGCCTGGTCCGGATACAGGGCCGTGATACGGGCACGGCAGATGCCCGGCTGGAACGATCCACGCGCCCGGGAGGAATTCACACGCGCGACAGATGCCGCGTACAGGACCGAGCTCATGAGTGTCAGCTGCCGGATCACGGATGCCCCGACGGAGTTGCACGAGCAACGCGAGCGGGTTCTCGGCAAGTCCACATCCTGTATCTGGGCCGGGGCGTTGATCCCGGCCGTGGTTCACGGGTGGCCGGAGGGCATCGACCCCGGCGCCTTCGAGCGGCTGGCTCGCTCGATCGGCGCGTTTGGCGGATGGATCGACGACATCGTGGATCTCGCGGACGACCTCAAGGCCGATCGTTGGAGCATGCCGCTTTTCGAGATCCTCACGATGGTCTCGCTGCTGGACAACAACGCCCGGCCAGAGCCTGACATTCGACGATCGCTGGCGGATGGCCTCACCCACCCCCTCATTGCTGGCCGGTTGCCCTTTGTAGGGACATTGCGGCTCATCGCCGTGAGGGAGGCGCTCAGGGAGGCAGGAATTGATGAGCGGCACGTCCTCCCGGTGTTGGCTGACGTGGCCGAGGCATGCCTGATGGACGGCCTGCGATGACACCTCCCCCAACCGTCGCCATCGTCGGCGCAGGGCCGGCGGGATGCGCGGCGGCGATCACCCTGGCGCGCAGCGGTATTCCCACGGTTGTTCTCGAGCGCGGGCAACCGGGCAAGGACAAGCCATGCGGTGACGCGTATCTCCCGGACGCAGTGGAGTTGATGGACCACCTTGGAACCACCGATCCCTTCAAGGGGAACGCGTCCGCGCGGGTGTTCGAGGAGATCGAGCTGTGGGACAGCTCACGACGCATCTGGACGCTCGGGCTGGATGGCCGGAGAGGCTGGATCGCTCCGCGCGGCGCAATCGACCAGATGCTGCGAGATAAGGCAGGCCGGGTGTGCGATCTCCGCTACGGCACATCCGTGACCAGCATCCATCGAACGGTGACGGGATGGCAGGTCGGATTCAGGATCGACGACGGTGCCAGCGCAACCGAAGAGTTTGCCACGGTGATCATCGCCTCGGGTGCGGCCAACGCCTTCAGCCGAAGGTACGGCATCTCGGGCAACCCGATCACCGGTGCATCCATCTCCGTCTACGCTCGCGTCGAGAGCGTACGGGCACCGATGTTCCAGTTCACGCCCATGGGTATTCCAGGGTATGGGTGGCTCTTCCCGCTGGGCGGTGGGCAGGTCAACATCGGCGTCTGCGCCACGATGCGCGCGCCGGCGAACCTTCGCGACAGGACCGTCACCTATCTGGACCGCTGGCAGGCGGTCGATCGCGGTCCACTGCGGGCGGGTGCGGGGCCGATGTGGAGCGGTCAGGGCACGCGATGGCATCACGACGGCGGTCTGGTCAGCTGTGGCGACGCGGCGGGCCTGGTTGACCCGCTGACCGGGGAAGGCATCGCCCCGGCGATGGAGAGTGGGATCCGCGCCGCCGAAGCGATCAGCGCCTTCCTTGCATCTGGCTCAGGCACCCCGTTGTCGATGTACACGACCTGGGTCCGCGACACATTCACGCGTCGCTATGCGGACACGCCGGTTCGGCGGCTCTGGCGTTACCTCAACGGAGCGAACGGGATCAACGACACGACGCCCGCACCATCGCCGGGAATGATTGACCGGCCTGCCGTCTGAGGTTTAGCCCGTAACTCCGCTCCTCGGGCGCGGCCTTCCGGCAGGCATGACCACCGGCGAGGCAAGCTCCCATCCCCGGAAGAAGGTACCAGCCGCCTGGACCGCGAACAGCGCCATCCCCACGGCGGCGATAACGTTCCCGACGAACACCGGCTCGCTCCCTGCCTCCCCATACATCCGCATGCCCATCGCGACCATCCCGATCGCAACACCCGTCGCCAGTACGGCGAGCTGCACCGACGCCAGCGCCGGCCAGCGCAATGACCGCGCTCCCGAGATTCGCGGCAGGAACGCGTAGCCGAATCCGGAGATCAGCAGCCCGGCGAAGCCGTAGAGATTGGCGATGACGTGCGTTCCGCGCAAGCGCGGACCGGTTGCGGGATCGAGCGCGAACATCACCCCGAAGCTGACACCCACGGTCAGGAAAAGCAGCGCCAACAGGATGCCGGCCCGTACCGCGCCCTCCAGCGAGACCGCCATCGGCACGACGTTCGCCGCCCACGCGAGCATCGCCACCGCCATCAGCGGCCCGGCGATCATAAAGAGCCAATCGATGTCCCGCGCCAGCGCGATGAGCATCAGTGGGAAGCTCGCCAGATAGGCATACAGGTGCACCTGCACCAGCCGGATCGAGCGCCAGGGGCGTCCGGTCCAGCGCGAGAGCATGTGGTACGACGTGCCGGAGGCCATCGCGAAGAAGAAGCCGAGCAGCATCGTGTGGGCCCAGACGAGGTCCCAACGGCCGACACCGGGCCGCCAGAAGGTCAGGAGCAGTCCCAGGGCCGTCCCCGCGACAACGACCAGGCCGGACATGACGGTGAACGGGATCGCCAGACGGTCGACCCGCTGCTGCACGCTACGCTGGTCTTTCGGCACTTTCGGTGGGCGCGGCGGCCCCGGCTGGCGGAACAGCAAGGCCAGGTTCGTCATGAACAGCACACCGCCGACGGTAGCCAACAGGTGCCCGGCGCGCTCGAGACCCTGCTCCCCTGTTCCCCGACCGACGAACGCGAGCCACCCGCCCAGCACCCCGGCACCGATCTGGGCACCAACAAGCGGCAGCGAGCGCCACATCCGCCCGGAGTGCTCCGGAACCGAGTGGAGGTTGATACCGTAGATCATCACCGTGACGCCGCCGAGCACCGCAAGCTGCACCGCCGCCGACCACCAGGCCGGATGCTCGGCGCTAAGCCCGGTGGCGATCATCGCGGCTGCGATGGCGATCGGCGCGAGCACCAGGCAGATCGCGATCAGGACCCGTTGCATGGAGCGTTTCTCCCTATTTCCTCGCCGCGGCGGCGCCCGGTGGCGTACCCAACTTGCCCTTGCCATAGACGCGCGGCCAGAGCTGGAGGATGAACACGATGATCGCGCCGACCTGCAGGACGGCCGAGAATGCCAGGATCGTCATCGACAACGCGCCAGCGTCCCCGACCCGCTCCATCGGCTCGCCGACGACACGCAGCGCCAGCCCGACGTTGAGCATGGCCCAACCAATAAACGCGGGCGTCTCCCGGTATCCCACCGGAAGTTCCGGCCGGCGCTTCCGGGGCAGCAACCAGTAAGCGATGCCGATCGCGAACTGCACAAACCAGCCGACGAACAGCATGTGCCCGTGCGTCGGCAGCAACCATGCGCGCCAGTCGCCCGGGACAACGCGATCGACCAGCATCAGGCCACCGATAACAAACCCCGCGAGCATCCAGACGAGCGACGACTTAACCATGACGATGGTGAACCGATCCAAGAGACTCCCCGCTCCTCTTCCCTTACGCGCCGGCGCGACGGCTCAGCGGCTCAACCCACGAGCACGCCTCGTAGCCCTCCACGACGATATCTCCCTGGACCGTCGCGCGTTTGATCACGATCGGCTGACGCGTCGATGCGAGAATGCGTCGCGCGACACTGCCGACTCTCCGGCGCGTGGCGCGCCCACTGCCATGCGTGGTCATCACAACGAGGTCACCTTCCCCGACGACCTCTCGCAAGCAGGCGTTCACCGGCCCAAAGAGCAAGTCCGATTCGACCTCGATTCCCTTGCCGCGCAGATCGCCCTCGGCCTGGCCCAACGCCCAATGCGCGGTCTGCCGCAGATCGCTGATCACGCCCCACGCTTCCGGGTCGTAGGCATACGCCGCCGGGATCACCCGCGAGGGGTCGATCACCATCACGAACTGCACGGGCAGGCCGGTGAGGGCCGCCATGCGGGTCGCCAGCGGCAGCGCCTGGGCCGCCGTGGACGAGCCATCGAGCGGGACCACGATCCGCGACGATTTCCCGAACCCGACCTCGGTACCGGCGCTGTGCCGCACCACCATGACCGGGATATCGGAATCGAGCGAGAAGCGCGCGAAGGCCGTCTCGGGGTCGATATGCCCATCTTCGTCGGATGTGATCGCGAGCAGGATCAGGTCGGCGTTCGCGTCACTCGCCGCATCGCCGATAGTCGAGAACTGGTCGTAGGGGATCCGCGTAGTTTCGACATTTGCGCGGGTCAACTCACGCACAAAGGTCTCAGCGGCGTCATAGAGCTCGGGGCTAGCTGCCGAAAGAAAGACCCGAATCGTCGTGGGCTGGGGTGTCTGCATCGTCCAACTCTCCTGGGGTCCGGGCGCGCGAACCGCGCCGGCGCGCCACCGATGGAGAAATGGTACCGGACCCGCCGGGGTCGACCCACCCCGAAAAGGGTGGTTTCGCGGTGGAAACGACAGCGCCGCTCCCGGAACGTCCCGGTGCGGCGCATCGTCACAGCGTTTGCTGCCGTGTTCTATTCCTCGACGATCAGCACCGTGACCATACCGAACATGCCGTGATCGCCCTCGGCGTGCGAGAGGATATGGCAGTGGAAGGCCCACAGGCCAACCTCGGTGCAGTCGACCAGGACCTCGAAGCGCTGGCCTGGGGCGATGTTCAGGGTGTCGCAGTGATACGGCTGGGGCAGGAGCCAGCCGTCCTGGGCGATGACCAGCTGCGGCATGCCGTGCAGGTGCATCGGGTGAATCATCAGGCCCTCGTTGAAGTAGCGGACGAGGATGCGCTCACCCTTCTTGGCGACCAGCGGCTCAGTCGCCGGGAAGCCCTTGCCATTGATGGAGTACCCGCCGATCGGACCGTCATTGAGGATGATCGAGTACTCACGGTCGAACGCTGGCCGGGTCGAAGGGTCCTTCGGCTCGATGATGAACGCGCCGAGGAGGCCCATGGTGACCTGCTTCGCCGAGTTGTGGTGGGAGTGGTACATATGCGTCCCGGCGTTGCCTTCCTGCGCCGTGAACTCGTACGTGTACTCCGCGCCCGGCTTGATCGGTGGCTGCGTCAGGAACGGCACACCGTCCTGGTCGTTCGGGAGGATCAGGCCGTGCCAGTGGATCGAGGTCGACTCCGGCAGGTTGTTCGTGACATGGACGCGGATCTTGTCGCCCTCGGTGACGCGGATCTCCGGCCCTGGCACGACGCCGTTGTAGGTCCACGCCTCGACCGTCTTTCCGACATCGAACTCCCAATCCGCGACGACGTCACACGTGAGACGGTAGACCTTCACGTCGCCGTCCATCTCGTAGTCGAGAGGCTGGTTGCCTTTGCCCTTGGTCTCCGCCGGGAACGAGGAGACACCCGCCTCATGGAAGGCGTCCATCTCGTCGGCGCTCAGCTCCTGGCTCGTCAGTCCCATCGCCCGGGCGTCCATCTCGCGCGCCGCCCAAGGCGTCAGCGCCGCGCCGAACGCGCCAGCGCCTGCAAGGCCCGCCAGCCCGGCGAATCTCCGGCGCGAAACGCCGTTCTCCTGATCACTCATCCCTGGTCCTTCCATCAGCCATGCGGCCGCGCTTACGCAACGTTACAAGCTGCATCGACTCAGAAGTATGCCCGGTTTCCACGAGCAATGACCGCAAAAACCGCCTACCCCATGGGGTGGATTGGCGCGTTCCGCCGCCGGGGAAAACCCGACGGGCGGTTCCCTATGAGCCCCGGCGGGGATCCACCAGCCCATGGCGCATCGCGTAGGCGACGACCTGCGCCCGGTTCTTCAGGTGCAACTTGTAGAGGATATTCCGCAGGTGGTACTTCACCGTATTCTCACTGACGTACAGCCGCTCCGCCAGATCCCGGTTCGATGTCACCCCTTGCACCAGGAGCTCGAGCACATCGCGCTCGCGGTCGGTCAGGGCCGACGCCGCCTGATCTTCCGGCTCCGGGACCGGGCCCTTGGCAAACTCCCCAAGCACCTTTCGGGCGAGGTTCGGGGTCAGCGCCGGCTCGTCCTTCAGCACGCCGTCGAGGAACGTGAAGAGCTCTCGCGCCTCCAGGTTCTTCGGGAGGTAGCCGCGCGCGCCCGATTTCACCGCCTCGAACAGGTCAGCATCGTCCTCCGACGCCGTCAGCACGACCACGCGCACCTCCGGCAGCTCGGCGGAGATCAGGCGCGTCGCGTCCAGCCCGTTCATCACCGGCATGTCCAGATCCATCAGCACGATATCCGGGTGGTGCAGCCGCGCCAGCTCGACCGCCTCCTGGCCATTTCTCGCCTCCGCCAGCACGTCGGTGCCGTGGGCTTCGAGCAGGCTGTGCAGGCCGTCCCGGAACAGTGCGTGATCGTCAGCGATGATTACTTTCACATTTGCGCTCCGCCGTTGTTGCTCATGCCGGCCGGTAAGCGAACGACAACCGTCGTTCCCTGATCCGGCTCCGACTTAATGTTAATAGTCCCGCCGAGCGCTTCCGCGCGCTCACGCATCGTGCTCATACCGAATTGTGGCACACCGAACGTCGGGCGTGTCGTCGCCGCGATTCCCTGACCGTCATCGACCACGGATGTGACCAGCTGGCCATCCCTGACGCGAAGGCTTATCTCCACCCGGGACGCCTTCGCGTGCTTCCGTACGTTGGAGAGCGCTTCCTGGACGATGCGCAGCAACTGAACTTCGGCCAGGTCGGAGAGCGCGTTTGGCGGGATGCCGTCTGCTTCCAGATCAGCATGCACGCCGCTTTGCTCTTCCCAGAGGTTCAGGTAGTCGCGCAGCGTATCAACCAACCCGCGATCCTCCTGCAGCGAGGTACGCAGGCTCAGGATACCCTCACGCACGTCGGCATAAGCCGAGCGCGCGGCCGATCCCATCTGGTCGAGGTTGCGTATCGCGTCGTCGACCCGCCCATTGTCCAGGAGCACGCTCGTCGCCTGCACCTTCGTGTTGACGTAGCCCAGCACCTGCGCCAGGGAGTCGTGCATCTCCCGCGCAATACGGGCACGTTCCTCGGTGATCGCTAACACCCGCACCTGCTGGTGAAGGTGAGCGTTCTCGATGGCGACCGCCGCCAGCGCCGCGAACCGCTCGAGCGTTTCCTCACTCCCGGCATCGAACTTCTGCCCGCCGTCGTTGGCAAGGTAGAGGTTCCCGAGCACGCTTTCCTTGGACAGGATTGGCACCGCGAGCAGCGGCCGCATGTCCGGGTGCCCTTCCGGGTAGCCGACGGACTCGGGATGCTCGCTCGGGTTCTGCAGGTGCAGGACACCGCCCGTCCGCGTCACCGCGCCGATCACGCCGTGGCCCTTGGGGTCGGGCACCTCGCCCTCCGGATGCTCCCAGCCGAGGGTGATGAAGTTCGCGATCTCACCATCGGTCCGAAAGTATGTCAGGCCGCCATACCGCGCCCCGAGCACCCCGCGCGACTCCTGGACGATCCGCCGCAGCAGGACGTCGAGGTCAACCTCCGATTCGATCTCCAGGCTGGCATCGTGCAGAGCCAGCAACTCCCGGTTCTGGCGGAGCAGCAGCCGGTTCGAGCGCGCCATCGCCCCCATGATGAGATGCGCGCCAGCCGCGAGGACCGCCGCCCAGAGCGCCACGAGGACGATCATCCCGCCGATACCGTCGAAGATGCCGGGCAAGAGCGATCGGCGGACATACTCCAGCGCCACCAGCAACGCGACCGTTGCGGCGGGCCATCCGATCTTCCAGAGCGTCAGCATCCGTTCATCCCGGATCATGGTGTTCCTTATACGAAGGCGCCTGGCCGGGTATCGTGGAGCGCTCATGGTAGCATGCCCGCCAGGACGATCCTTCCGCCGGCGAGGCGCGTCTGCCCCGCCCGATTCCCCAGTGAGGCGCGCATGAACCACACACCGGGCGACACCCGCCCAGATATCGACAGAATGCTTCCTCCCGCCGAGGCCAGCGCCATCATCGCGCGATATGTCCCCCGATTATCCGCCGAAACGGTCGATATCGCCCATGCCGACGGCAGGATCCTCGCCGAGGATGTCGTCGCCCGGCATGACCATCCCCAGTGGCCAGCGTCGACCATGGACGGCTTCGCGGTGCTCGCCGACGACGTTTCTCCGTGGCGAGAGATCCTCGGCACCCAAAATGCCGGCGACGTCATCGACGCCGAGGTCACCGAGGGCTACACCGTGCGGATCATGACCGGAGCGCCACTGCCCCACGGCGCAGACGCCGTCGTACCGGTCGAGGACACGGAGCTCCAGCCGGACCAGGCGGATCACGTTGTCATCCGTCGCGATGTCTCCCCTGGCGAGAATATCCGCCCGATCGGCAGCGACATCCAGGCCGGCGAGCTGGTCCTCGCCGCCGGCACTCGCCTTGGATTCGCAGAGGTCGGCCTCCTGGCGAGCATGGGCGTGACGCCGGTGCCCGTCGCGCGCAAGCCGAGGATCAGCATCATCTCCACCGGCGACGAGCTGAAGGATCCGCACGAGCCGATCGGCCCCGGGCAGATCCGCGACGCCAACCGCTTTGCCCTCGCCGCCGCCCTGCGGGACGAGCCGGTCGAGATCAGCTGGATCGGCAAGGCTCCGGACGACCGCGTCGCCCTCGAGCGCCTCATCGCGGAGCGCATCGAGGCGGACGACATCATCCTGACCTCCGGGGGCGTCTCCATGGGCGAGAAGGACTACATCAAGGCGATCCTCTTCGAGTCCGGCGATGTCGACCTCCACTTCCGACGCCTGTTCATGAAGCCCGGCAAGCCACTTAACTTCGCCACAAAGGGCGAGACGATGGTATTTGGTCTCCCCGGCAACCCGGTCTCGTCGCTGGTCACCTTCGAGCTGTTCATCCGGCCCGCGATCCGGCAGATGGTCGGCGATCGCCAGATCCAACGACCAACGGTGCCGGTGATCCTGCAGGAGGACGCCCAGCCGTCCGACCGCATCGAGTACCAGCGCGCGGTCGTCTCCGTTGGGGCGGACGGACGGCTCGTCGGACGCGGCACCGGTGTACAGCGTTCGTCCCGGCTGGCATCATTTCTCGGGGCAAACGCGTTCCTGATCATCCCGCCACGCGAGCAGGCATGGACGGCGGGTGAGACTGTCGACGCGATGATGCTCGGCGCGCCCTACGCCGCATCCTGAGCCGCGCCGCACGTTTTAGATGGAGACAGAACCGAACATGGCGAAGAAATCCAAAGAGAAGAAATCCAGGCAGCCCTCGGCCAACCTCGACATCTCCACGCTCGAACCCGCCTGGAAGGTCACCGCGACGGCGAAGCACGCGCCGGACGTCGTGGAGCGTGTCGGTCGCGCGATGCAGATCGACGATCTGTACAACCTCCAGCTGGTGGGCGAGCCACAGGTCTCCCCGGACGGCACGCGCCTCGTTGCGGAGGTCCTCACGGTCGACCGCGAGAAGCACGAGTACCGCTCAGCGCTCTGGGACATCCCCCTGGACGGAGGCGAGCCGCGAAAGCTGACTTCCGGCCAGTGGTCGGATACGGCTCCAGCATGGTCGCCGGACGGCACGAAGGTCGCGTTCCTCTCGAATCGCATCGACAAGAAGCCCCAGATCTTCGTCCTCCCGGTTGACGTCGGCGAGGCGCAGCAGGTTACAAGCGGCAAGGTCGGTGTCGCCGACTTCGACTGGGCGCCGGATAGCGACCGCCTCGCCTTCGTGCGCGAGCTCGGGCAGAAGGACGCGGAAGAGGAAAAGAAGGACGACGAGGAGAAGAGTGACGTCAAGGTCATCACCTCGGCGCGCTACAAGTTCGACGGCAAGGGATTTCTCGAGGACAAGGTTGCGCAAATCTTCCTGACGTCCATCTCCGGCAAGGACGACGAACCAGCCCAGCTCACCGAGGGGCACTTCAACCACCTTTCCCCCGCCTGGTCGCCGGACGGCACAAAGATCGCCTTCGTGGCGAACCGCGACGAGGGCTGGGACAAGAGCCGCACCAACGACCTCTGGGTCATGGACGTCGCCTCCAAAGAACTGCGCAAACTGACCGACGGCAAGGGCTCCTGGCGCGCCCCGGCGTGGTCGCCGGATGGCGAGCGGATCGCCATCGCCGGAGATGCCGACGTCGCCGCCAACGGGGTCAACGCGAAGCTCTACGTGATCAAGACGAGCGGCAAAAAGGCCCAGCCAAAGCAGCTCGGCGATGAAATCGACCGCACGATCGGCGACTCGTCGATGAGCGGCCCGACCGGCGCGACGGGCGTCAGCTATCGCTGGTTACCGGATGGGACCGCGATCGACTCGCTCGTCTCCGACCGTGGCAGCACGGTCGTCGTCCGCTTCCGGCTCGATGGCAAGAAGCCACGCCTGCTCACCGCCCCCGGCCGGCACATCAAGGCGTTCGCGCACCTGGCCGGTGGCGACGAGCTCGTCATCGCCGTTGCCGATCCGACCACGCCAATGGAGCTGCACCGCGTGGCGAAGGACGGCGAGACGAAGCTGACCTCGTTCAACGATGCCTGGCTCGACGGTGTCGCCGTGCAGGCTCCGGAGGAGTTCTGGGTCGAGTCGAATGGCGACATGATCCAGGGCTGGCTGATCCGCCCGCAGGGCAACACGGCACAAAGCCTGGACCGGGTGCCGCTGATCCTGAATATCCACGGGGGGCCGGCCGCACAGTTCAGCGCCGCGTTCTTCCACGAGCTCCAGATGTTCGTCGCCAAGGGCAACGCGCTCGTCTTCATCAACCCGCGCGGCAGCACCGGCCGCAGCGACGCCTTCGCGCGCGAGGTGCAGGGTGCCTGGGGCACGGCGGACATGCCGGACTTCATGGCCGCGGTCGAGCACGTCCTGTCGCTGGGCGGGCTGGATCCGGAGCGTCTCGGCGTGACCGGCGGCTCCTACGGCGGGTTCAGCACGAACTGGCTGCTCGGCCACAGCGACCGCTTCAAGGCCGCCGTAACCGACCGCTCGATCTGCAATATGACGTCGATGTTCGGGACGGACGACATCGCGCTCGTCAGCCTCTACCCCGATATGGGAACACCGTGGGAAGAACACGGACCTGTATTGGGACATGTCGCCGCTGAAGTACGTCGGCAACGTCACCACGCCCTGCCTCATCGTCCACAGCGAGAACGACCACCGCTGCCCGATGGAGCAGGCCGAGCAGTGGTACGTGGCGTTGAAAAAGCTCGACGTGCCGACCGAGTTCATCCGCTTCCCGGATGAGAGCCACGGCCTCGGCCGCAACGGCAAGCCGAAGCACCGCGTCGAGCGCCTCGAGCGGACGCTGGGCTGGTTCGACCGCTACCTGTAAGGGACCTGCCGGTCCGTGGCATCGCACATGCGTGGAGCCTGGTACAACCTCATACGATTTTGACGTATCGACGTACCAAAGGAGGTCACCACATGAGCGACAACAACGGGCGCTTTGCCGCCAGCGATGTCGAGTACAACGTGATCACGACCCTCAGCAACCTGCTGCAGGCCGAGGAAGTCCTCCGCCGCTACGCGCAGGACGCGGAGGAAGCCGGAAACAGCCAGGTGGCGCAGCTCTTCAATCAGATCGAGGAGTCGAACAACCGCTTCGCCGGCCTCTTGATGGAGCAGCTGCACTCGATGCTGCACTGATCCGGCACTCGATTCGCCGCACGAAGGAGCCATCCGCGATAATCGCGGGTGGCTCTTTTCGTTCCGTTTATCCGGGAGCACCTCTCATGCAGATCACCGTCCGCTATTTCGCCATCATGCGCGAGCATCTTCGCAAAGACGTCGAGACCATCGAGGTGCCCGAGGGCACGACCGCCGGAGATGTCTTCGCTCTCGCGACCAAAGACGCGCCGCGCCTCGCCGGGCTCCAGCGCTCGGTCATGGTGATGGTGAACGAGGACTACGCCGAGTCGGACCAGACCCTGAAGGATGGCGATGACGTCGCCCTCATCCCGCCGGTCAGCGGTGGCGATGACGCGAAGCTGTTCACGGTCACCGAGGATGAGCTGAAACCGCGCGCGGTCGAGTCGCTCGTCGCCGGACCTGACGCCGGAGCAATCGTCACCTTCGCCGGGACGGTGCGCGACAACGCGCGCGGCCAACAGGTGACAGCGCTGGATTACGAGGCGTACCCATCGGCGGCCGAGAAGATGCTCGCGCGGGTCGGTGCCGAAGCGGTGGAGCAGTGGCCGGGCGTCCGCATTGCGATCGCGCATCGCTTCGGCTACCTGGTGCCGGGCGAGACCAGTGTCGTGATCGCGACAGCCTCCGCACATCGTGAGGATGCCTACCACGCGTCAATGTTCGCAATCAGCCGCATCAAGGAAATCGTACCGATCTGGAAAAAGGAGCACTATGCCGACGGTTCGACCTGGATCGGCTCCGAACTGGACTACCAGATCGAGACGGGACGGATCGAGCGGTAAGGGCTTCGCGTATCGGAGGTCCTGCGTACAACCGGCCCTTGTGGCCGGTTGTACGCAGAGGCATTGTTGCCCCTACGACTCCGCCGCCTCGACTTCGTCGCGGAACGCGGGGAGCTGCCGGTTGTACGTGGTGCCCCACGTGCCGCGCGCGAGCAGGTTGCGCAGCGATTGGCGGTCGTCCGGCGTGATCTCGAAGCGCATGCCGTTGGTGATCGCCACGAGCTTGTCGCGGTCGATCTCCTCCTCGCCGACGATCATCCCGCGTACGTCACGCCGGCGCTCGCGCCCAATCGCGGCCGCCGTGCGAAGCAGGTCCAGCTCGGCACCCGCGCCACGGGCCTCCGCCTCGACGCCGACCACCGTCACCGCGTGGACGACCGATGCGCCGGTCAGGACAAACCACGCCTTCGCGAGGTCCTCCTCGAATCCGCCCTCGGGAGGCATCAGCCCCAGTAACCCGTCGACCACGACGACCTGCGCATCCGCCGCGGCTGGATCGTCCGCGCCGGTCACGAACGTTGACGCCGTGATCCCGAAGTACGGCCGCAGCAAGGCCCGCAGCAGCACCTCGGCCGTGATGCCGGTGTCCAGCATCAGGATCGGGGTCTCCTCAACGCCGTCCGGCCGCACCGGCGTGCGCATCACGATCGGGCTCACCTTCTCGACGACGACCGCGATCGACGGGTCAATGAAGTGCGTCGTGCCGAGCCCGGCCGCGACCGGCCCAGGCACGAGGGCGACGTCGCCCGGCCCAATGTCTTCCTGCTTCAGACCGTCGCGGATGTCGACCTCGACATCCGACTCGACCCACCCTTCCCGGATCGGGATCCAGATCGGCGCGGTGATCAGCGATTGTTCGATACGCAGTGTCATGTCGTTTCCTTGGCAAGAATGACGGTGTTCTCTGGTAGGGGCGGAGTCTTCTGTCCGCCCAATCGAGCCGCAGTGGCACTCTCTCGGTGCCCCGGGGTTAATAATCTGGTGCGCCTACGAATCGCGCCCCGGCTCGACCAGCTCCCGAAAGCGCTCGATCGGGAAGCGAGGGCACGACCCGATCACCTTCAACTCCTCGACGATGCCCCGCGCCTCCTCCAGCACGGCGGCGACCGCCGGGTCCTTGCGGTGACCGTTGAAGTCCAGCAAGAACACGTACTCACCGAGCCAGCCCTTCGTCGGCCGGGTGATGATGTTTGTCAGGTTCAGGCCTGCCTGCGCGAACGGCGCGAGCGCCTCGTGCAGGCTGCCGGGCTTGTCCTTGTGCGTCTTGAACGCGAGGAAGGTCTTGTCGTCGCCGGTCGGCTCCGCGTCATCATGAGCCATGACCATGAAGCGCGTCATGTTGCTGCGCGAGTCCTGGATATCCCGCGCCAGCACCGTGCCGCCATAGAGTTCCTGCGCCCGCGCCGGGCCGATCGCCCCGCGCGTCGGGTCAACGCCCTTCGCGACCTCCTGCACCGCGCCACCGGTCGACATCCACGCCACCGGCTCGGCCTGCGGCAGGAAGCGGGAGAGGAACTTGCCGCTCTGGGCGAGCGCCTGCGGGTGCGAGAGCACCGTCCGGATATCCTCCAGCCGCGCGCCCTCGGCTCCAACGAGCACATGCCGGATCGGCACCACGACCTCCGCGAAGAGCTTCAGCGACGTCTCGTGGATCAGCAGGTCCAGCGCCGTGCTGACCGGCCCCTCGATCGAGTTCTCAACCGGGATCACGCCGTATTCGGCCAACCCGGTCTCCACCGCGGAGAGAATCGCCGCGAAGTTGCTGAACTCTTTCAGGTCAGCATCATCTCCGCCGAACTGCAGCGCCGCCTCCTCGCTGTTCGTCCCTCTCGGCCCCAGGAATGCCACCGTCTTCGCCATCCACCACCTCTACTCGTTCGCCCACACCTTCTACCGTAGGGGCGGTCGGCCGCAGGCTCGCCGCCCATGGCGCGAAGCGCCATACCACACCCCTAACGATACGCGAACGCTGGCGTATACTGCCGCCATGGAACGGAACGACCCCACTGCACCGCAGCGACGCACCCCGAAGCAACGTCGCCAGAAGTTCACCAAGGAGCGCCCGCCCGAAGAGGACGAGAACACGCCCTGGCGGTTGTTCATCGCCGTGCCGCTCCCGGATGCCCTTCGCGAATTCGTCGGGGAGATCCTGGAGACGCTGAATGGCGAGGGCTGGCCGATGCGTTGGGTCGACGCCGACAACGGGCACCTGACCCTCCACTTCCTCGGGGACACGCCGCCAGAGAACGCCGAACTGCTCCGCATCTCCCTTCGCGAGGTCATCGAGCGGCACGAGGCGTTCGACCTCCGCACCGCCGACCTCGGCGCGTTCCCGGCGATGAAGCGGCCCCGCGTGCTCTGGCTTGGCCTCTGGGGCCCCACCCACCGGCTGGAAACGCTCCGTGACGACATTGGGCGGGTGCTGGAAACCTTCGATTTCGAGCTCGACGAGAAACCCTTCCACCCGCACATCACCCTCGGCCGCCTGCGCGACACGAACAACGTGCGCGTGCGCGATTTGCCGCAGAAGATCCGGGCACGGTTCGACGAGCTGGCCGAGCAGGGCGTCGTCACCCACGACAAGCCCGTCCCCTTCCCGATCCGCGAGGTCCAGCTCGTCCGCAGCCACCTCTCGCACGAGGGCGCGCGCTACGAGGTCATCCAGAGCTACCCGCTAACACAGCTGGCGGAATAACCACGCGTACAGCCGGCCACCGGTCGCAGTTGACGAGGGCCGGCTGTACGGATGCGCCTCACTCCGCCGCGACGAGGGTCTCGACGCCCTCGATCGGCTGGCGACGACCGCCGTACTGCGCGGCGGCCCCGGCCAGCACGACCAGCGTGATACCGACGACCTGTAAAGGCGAGAGATCCTGCCGCAGCACGATGAGCCCGATCAGCACCCCGAAGGCGGGCTCCAGCGCCATCAGCGTGCCGAACGCGTTCGGGGTCATGCGGCGTAAAGCGGCCATCTCCAACGCCCACGGCAGCACGGGAAGCAGCACCGCCAGCCCCAGCGCGGCGAGCAGGATCTGCGGCGTGATGTGCCCTGCCGCCTGGGGCACGCCGATCACAGCGGCCGTCAAGGCGGCAATAGACACCGTGATAGACAGCGCGCCGAGCCCGGAGAACCGGTCGCCGATGCGCTGCGTCATCACGATGTAGGTGCCCCAGCCGGTCGCCGCGAGGGCGGCGAAGCCGATGCCCGCAAGGTTGACATCACCATGCCAGGGCTCCGTGAGCAATACCACACCGGCCAGCGCCATGGCGGGCCAAGCCAGCGCCCTGGCGCTCTGGCTGCGAACGGCGGCGACTGTGAGCGGCCCGAGGAAGTCGATCGCGACCGCCGTCCCGAGCGGGATCCGTTCGATAGCGGCGAGGAACGCGATCGTCATCAGGCCGCTGGTGATGCCGAGTAACAGCAACGGCGGCACGTCGCTTCGCCTGATCGAGCGGAGCGGTGGCCGCGATATGAGGATGAAGAGGAAGGCACCCATCGTCAGGCGGAGCCAGGCGGTCCCGGCGGGGCCGACCTCTCCGATGAGATCCACCGAGAGCGCGGACCCGACCTGGACGGATAGCATCGCGACGATCGCCATGCCCCACGGCGGGATGGCCGCGGGCGATCGCCCGGCTCCGGTCATGATCCCCTTCCTGATCCGACGCCCGGCTCGTAAACGCAAAGGATGAAACGGACCGGGTGTTCTCCCTCGTTCGCGTAGGCATGGTTCACGTCGCCGGGAAACGACATGGCATCCCCGATCTGGAGGTTCACTGCCTCCTCCCCGACCGTAACCGTGACCGCGCCGTCCAGCACCTGCAGCAGCTCCCACGTGCCGGGCGAGTGATCCTCGCTGGCGTGCCGGTCGCCCGGCTCCAGTGTCCAATCCCACAGCTCGATCACGTTCGGCGGCTCGGTGCCGGCGACCAGCACACCGCGACCGCCCTCCGGCCCGCGCCAGAGGACCGCGCCCTCGTCATGGCGCGTGACCTTTACCGGATTCGTCTCGGGCAGCGCGACCAGCGACGGCAATCCAACGCCCAGCGCGTCGCTAATCCGCAGGAGGGTGCCGACGCTCGGGTTCGCCGCCCCCTGCTCCACATTGATCAACATGCGCCGGCTGACCCCGGCCACCTCGGCGAGTCGGTCGAGCGTCCAGCCCTGCGACTGCCGCTCCTGCCGCACCCGCTGCCCGATCGCGATCGCCAGCGCGGCGGCCTGATCATCCCTTGGGGCACTCTTGTGCACTCACATCCTCCGCCACGTGGTTCGAAGCAGCCATTCCATTTCACGGTCGATGTATTAAGCGCATTATAATGCACCACTCAAGGGCCTGGCGGACGTTGCCGACGCAAACAGCAGTGCCCCGATGGATTTCTCCACCGGGGCACTGTCACGTTCTCTGCTGAACGACTGGTCTACTGGTAGTTGATGACGTCCGGGGTGGGCTCCAGAGCCATGACCTCGGCCGGGGTCATCAGCGGCTCGTCCTGCCGGTAGAACAGCTTGATGCCGTTGAACTCGATCGGCTGCTCCTGGATGACGACGCTCCACGTATCGAGCTTCATCGACGGCGGACCCCACCCGTCCATGTTCAGGACCAGGTCAACACCAGGCATCGGCTTGAGCTGCTCCTTGTTCGAGATCGAGTACCAGTGGAACTGGTGGATCAGCAGCATCTTGCGCGACGTGCCGTATTTGTTGGCGAGGTCGACCAGCCACTGCTGGGCCTCGGTCACCTCCGACGCGTCAATGGATCCGAGCTCGATCCCCGGCGTCTCACCTGGCTGGACGTGGAACTCCGGGTCGATCGCGAGATGGACGTGGTCGTAGCGGAGCCAGCGCTCCAGGCCCGCGTAATCCTCCTTCGGGGACTTCAGGCCCATCTGGACGTCGAGCAGCAGGAACATGTTGTTCTGCTCGGTAAACTGGGTGTACTTGTCCAACCACTCGCCGCTTGTATCGGCGACGTACATGCCGTCGACACCCGGCTCGCGCTGGGCAACCGAGGCAATCAGCTCGAACCCGGCCTTCCACGGCCGATCGTTGGCCACGGCCTCGTACTCGGCCATCTGCGCCTGCAGCTGCGGCAGCAGCTCCTCCGGTTGGAACTCGCCGAGGATGCCCATGCGGTTCTCTTCCGGGAAGCCGTAGTACATCAGCAGGCGATGGTCAGGAAGCAGCCCCTCGTCCCCGCGCATGCCTCGCGGGGCCGCGGGCGTCGAGAGGTTCTGCGACGGCGGCATGTCCAGGCTGCTCTCCTGGGCGCCGGCGCCATGCGGGAGGAGCAGGCCGCCAGCAGTCGCGCTCGCCGCGGCGGCAGCCGTACCCTGGAGGAACTGACGTCGCCCCATGGGCATGCCAGGACGGCGGTCACGGCCGCCCTTCTTGATCCAGATCGTCAACGTGGTGCTCACCTTCGTGCTGGGGTACCCGGGTCAGACCCGTGGTGCGGTGGGTACCTCGATTGGGATGACACAGGAAATCGGGCCTTCGTCAGTTCATAACGAGAGGTCCTGTACCGGTGTTTCGGTCATCATACGCGATTCAGCACAACACGTTCGAATTGGTTCTCCGATAGCGGCCTGAACGGCACAAACCCGTTCGTCTCGCAGCTGCGCTTGGCCATCAGGCAGAGCTGCGCGCTGAGGATGCCGTCCGCCAACGTCGCGCGGCTGGGCCCGGTCTTGTTCAGGATCGCGAGGAAGTCGTGCGCCAGTTCGCGGTCGCCGCCGTGGTGCCCGGCGCCCATCTCCTCCAACCGGTGCCGCTCGACGCGCGCCGTGTGGTGGTGGTGGACCACCACCTCGTCGGTGTACCAGTCGAAGCTGACCGTGCCCTTGTAGCCGATCAGGGTCGCGCCGCGTTTCGCCGCCCCACGCCGGGCGTAAAAGTTCTGCGTGTAGACCAGATGCATCCCGCTCTCGTACTGCAGGATCGCCGTCGCCGCGTCGTGATTGCCGGTGTCGACGGCGAAGCTGCACTGCCAGCGCCCGTCCCACCAGTCCTCGGCGTCCTTCATGTCATCGAGGATGCCCTGCATGTAGAAGAGGTTCTTCTGGCTCTCCGGGCAGGTATCCTGGATCGGGCATTCGAGGCAGTACAGCCCGGCCGGCATGTCACCGGTGAACACGGTCTTGCTCTCGACGGCGACGATCCGCTCCGGCGCCTGGCCCACGAGGTACGTCAGGTAGTCGAGGTCGTGCGTCGCCTTCTGCAGCCAAAGGCCACCGGTCAGCTCCTCGTTGCGCATCCAGCCGTGGTAGTAGTTCGAGCCGTAGAAAGGAACGTTGTTGATCGCCTGGACGTGCTCGACCGTGCCGATCACGCCGCTGTCGACGATCTCCTTCGCCATCCGCGCGAGCCGGGAGAGGCGGAGCGGGAAGGAGACAACCACCTCGCTCTCGGATGCTTCCATCGCGGCCTGCAGCTCGGCGAGCTGACCTTCGTCGATGGCGACCGGCTTCTCGAGGAAAAGCGGCAGGTTCCGCTGCAGCACCTTCATCGCGTACGGTGTGTGGTAGATGCACTGGGTGCCGATCAGGACGCCATCGAGGCTCGCCTCGTCCAGCATCGCGTCCACGTCGTCGTAGAAGGTCACCCCCTCGACCACATCCGGGTGCCGGGCGCGGATCTGCTCCTCCGCCGGGTCGATGGCGGCGACAACCTTCGCGCCGGTCCCGAACTTGTCGATCTCCTTGAGCATCCAGCGAATGCGGCTGCCGAGCCCGATCACCCCAAGGCGTTTCATGTACTGCTCCCTATGTGTTGCGTGCGTTTGCCGGTACTGCGGTCATCATCCCGCGAACCCGGCCTCCGTCAACACCTCCCGGATCACATGGCGCGCGTTTGTCGCGAGCGGGATGTTCGTGTCCCGGTAATATGGCAGCTGCACCAGCGCCTGCGCGAGCGCCCTCGCCCGGGCTCGCAGCCACGTCGTCTCGTCCACCTCCAGCGCCTCGCGCAGCGTCGGCCGCGCGTCCGATGGCAGGAGGTTCCAGGCGACCTGCATGTCGATCGACGGATCGCCGACACCGACGCCGGTGAAGTCGATGACCCCGATCAGTCGATCGACATCGACCAGCAGGTTTCCGGGTGCGATGTCGGCATGCACCCAGACCGGGGCGCCCTCATGCTCCGGCAAGGTCAGCGCCTCCTCCCAGATCGCCGTCACGGCCTCCGCGTCGATCTCGTCGACCAGCGCCGCGATATCCGAGCGCACCTGCGCATCCCGCCCGCGCAACGACCTGCCCGTTGGTAGACCGTCCGGCAGGTCGACCGCCTGCATCGCGCGGATGAAGCGGGCGATCTCGCGTGCAAGCCGATGAGGATCGGCGATCGCGCCGACGACTGGATTTCGCCCGCGAAGCCACGTCGTCACGGACCATGGGTACGGGTACTCGTCGACCGGCTCGCCCTTTGCCAGCGGCTCGGGCATTGGCACCGGCAGGTACGGCGCAAGGCGCGGCAGCCATTCCTGCTCTTTCGCGATACCCGCCACCGCCCAGTCGATCTTCGGCATCCGCACGACCATCTCGTCGCCGAGTCGGTACATCGCGTTGTCCGTCCCGTGCGTCGTCAGGCGCCGCACCGGCATTCCGGCCCACTGCGGGAACTGCGCCGCCACCAACCGCCGCACCAGCGCCTCGTCCGTGATGATTTCGTTGTCGTGCATTTTCGGTGTCAAGCATTCATCTCCTTCGTACCGCCGCAGCTTGTCTGTGGCGGGAGGTGGCGTCGTACGGTTCCGTCACTCTGAACGAATGTAAGGGGCCGCTTCGCTCCGACTCCTTCGGAGTCGCCCGGAGAATCCCTGTGCGAAGCACGTCCAATGGCGGGAAGCGGCTTCCATTTTCATCCCATGCATGATGCCGCGCCAAGGTATCGACCTGCGGTCGATCGGCCCCGCCGGGGAATTCTTCGGCTGCGTCTCGGAATGACGGTCGAGCAGGTGTACATGTGAAGCTCCGAATGCAGTCCCACCGCCATCAGAACCGGCCACGCAGCCGCGACATAAACTCCGTGCGATCGAACGGATTCAGATCCGTCCGCGCGCGGACCGGTGGGTCGCCGGAGACGGGCACGTAGTCGTGGAAGTGAGCGTCGATGTCCGCGCGGCCGTTCGTCAGGCCTGGCAACGTCTTCACCAGGTCGTCCAGCTCTGCGGCCGGAACGAGCCCCCGCACCACGGCTCGCTCGTCGGCGATAGCGGTCTCCCCGATCGTCCCACGGTGCGTCGTGATGGCGTGCATCACCGCGCCGACCGATTCCGGTGGCGTGTGGATCGCGACCTCGTTGACCGGCTCGCAGACGACCGTCCCGGCCGCGCGTATCGCATCCGCCATCACCAGCATCGCGAGGTTCCGGTAGTCGACCGGCACCGACGACACCAGGTAGATGAGGTCCGTGACCTCGACGTCCCAGTCGATCACCGGCCAGCCGTGGAGACCTTGCTGCAGCACGGCCCGGCCGCCCTCCTCCGCCGCGTCGAAGAACCCCTGCTTCGCCTTGCCCGGTGTGAACCGCCACGTGGGCCGCTCCCCGCGCTTCGGTGCGATGTGAAATCCGACCGTCGCGTAGAACGGCGGTTTCGTCTCCGGAAAAATCTCGGCGGCGCGTCCGTCGCCGAGCAGGCGCTCGACATGGAGCACGCTTCGCTCGCCGAACGTCACGGCGAGCCCATACTCGTCACGCAGCGTCGCCTCGACGACCTCGCGCTGCACTTCGCCGTAGAGGCGGATGTAGGCGTCGCCGGTCTGCGGATCACGCCGCAGGCCGATCAGGGGATCGCCATCGGCAAGGTCGGCGAGCGCGGCGTTCAGGGCAAATCGGCGAGCGGGATCCGCCGGCTCGACACGGTATTCGAAGACCGGCGGTTCGAACGCCTGCACCCGGTCGTGCAGCGCCGTGCCAAGCCAGTCACCGATCCGCGCGTCGGCCAGCCCATGAAGGCGCACAATGTCGCCGGCGACAGCCTGCTGCACCTGATCGACATGTCCGTCTCGGAAGAGACCCAGCCCGGTGATTTTCGCCGGCGGCAAGGCGTCACAACCGGGACGAACAATCGGCACGACGCCGCGGACGCACAGCTCGCCGGCCCAGATGCGGCAGATGACAACGCGCTCCCCGTTCGGCATCCGCTGGACCTTGAAGACCTCAACGGAGAGCGGAACAGCAGGGTGGTTCGTGGCCTCCCTCGGCGCGAGATGCGGCAGCACGCCGAAGAGCCCGTCCAGTCCGGCGCCGGTCATCGCCGAGCCGAAGAGGACCGGCGTGACGCTGCACAGCGCAACGTGTCGCCAGAACGATTCGGCGATGTCGTCCTCCGTCAGTGCGCCGTCCCGCTCCACGTAGCGCTCGAGTAACGCCTCGTCATGCCGACAGAGGATGTCCGCGACCTCCTCCCGGACGTTGTCATCGCCCAGTGAACGGGGAATGCTTTCCGTATCGCATGTCCCGAGCGCGACGACCTCCGAGAGCACGACAACATCCCGCCGCAGCTCGCGTTCGATCTCCTCGACCAGCGCGGCACCACGTGCGCCGGCCCGGTCGATCTTGTTGATGAAAATGAGGCACGGCAACCCGAGCCGATCGATCGCGCGGGAGAGGCGTCGCGTCTGCGGCTGGACACCCTCTACCGCCGAGACGACGAGCACGACGGCGTCCAGTACGCCGAGGGCCCGCTCGACTTCGGCGATAAAGTCCGGGTGGCCTGGGGTATCGATCAGGTTGCAGGTGAGGTCGCCGACGCGGAACGAGACAACGGCGGACTGGATGGTGATGCCGCGCTGGCGCTCCAGCGTCAGCGTGTCAGTTTGGGTGGTACCGCGATCCACCTCGCCGACGGCGGGGATAACCCCGGCGTGGAAGAGGATGCGTTCGGTCAGGCTGGTCTTGCCGGCGTCAACATGCGCCAGGATCCCGAGATTGAGCGTACTCGACATGCAGGAGGGTTCTTTCGACGACAACACGGCTGGTCATAGGGATGGTTGTCGTCTGCTGCATGCCGGTGCTCCTTCGTGATGGGATACGTGCGGTGATGCTGGACCCGTCGCCCATGTTGGCGACCGCGGAGCGAAAAGTCAACCGGGAACGGCGTTACTCCTCACCGGCGAGAAGACGTGGAATCGGCCATTCCGGTTCCGGGCGCCAGTCGATGAGACTTTCGTCAAACGGAAAGATCCCCGCCTCGATGGCCGGGATGACGCGCTCCCCTTCCTCCCGGATGGCATCCGCCTGATCGCGCGTCAGGCGGCCCAGCTCGACGGCGAGCTCCAGCTCATCTTCATCTTTCCAGCGCCACGACCGGTCTGGCGCGACCTGGATATCGAGGAACTGGTCGCGTGTCTCAAACCCGCGCTCCGTCCGGCGCAGTGGCTCCTGCAGGTTCACGTACCACTCCCGGAATATCCACTGCGGCGTCCACTTGAGGAAGACGGCGTACGGCTGCCCCGGGCGCGTCACGACAAGGCGATGACTCCCTCGCCAGGTGGCGACCGTCATCCGCGTCTCGACCGTCCCGATGTCGCCTGCCGGTATAACGCGCGGAGGCGGAGACCCGTCCACCGCCACGCGCCGGAGATAGCGCGTACCGTTTGCGAGGAAGTGCATAATCCGGTCCGGCCCATCGGAGACCACCGTGACCGGCATGACCAGGAACGGCTCATCCACGAGCATGAACGCGACATCTATCTGTTGCCCCGGCTTGCGGTAGGTCACGCGTAGGCTCCAGTGCTCCTGGCGAAAGCCGCCACCCCCATGACAGCGGGGAATTCGCCCGAGCGTTTATACTTGTTCGGTGGGACCACGAGGACGCCGAACTATTGCGTTGCTCCCCTTTTCGTGGCACCCGCTCCACATTACCCGACCATCATCGCATCCCGGAGTACCCCGCCATGGCTGCAACCATGCAATCATTCAGCACCACCCTCGACGAGCTCCAGCGACGGCTGAACGAGCTCGATCACCTGATGGCCGACCCCGCCGTAGCAACCGACGCCGACAAGCTCATGGAGTACGGCCGCGAGCGCGCCGATATGGATCCGCTCGTCTCCGCATGGACTGAATACAAGTCAATCGACGACGAGATGGCTGAAGCGCGCGTCATGGCCGACGACAGTGACCCCGAGATGGCGGAGCTGGCGAAGGAAGAGCTTCGCGCCCTCCGCTCTCGTCGCGAGGAGCTGGAGGCGACGATCCGCCGGCTACTCGTGCCGAAGGACCCGAACGACGAGAAAAATGTCATCGTCGAGATTCGCGCCGGCACCGGCGGCGACGAGGCGGCCCTGTTCGCGGCCGACCTCTACCGCATGTACACCCGCTACGCCGACAAGATGAGGTGGAAGGTGGACGTGATGTCGTCCACGCCGACCGACGGCGGCGGCTTCCGCGAGGTTATCTTCGAGGTGAAGGGCCAGGGCGCGTACAGCTACCTGCGCTACGAGTCCGGCGTGCATCGCGTGCAGCGGGTGCCGGCCACCGAATCGCAGGGCCGCATCCATACGTCGACCGCCAGCGTCGCCGTCCTGCCGGAGGCCGAAGAGGTCGATATCCAGATCAACGACAACGACCTCCGCATCGACGTCTTCCGCTCGAGCGGCAATGGCGGCCAGAGTGTGAACACCACGGACTCGGCCGTCCGCATCACGCACATGCCATCCGGCCTCGTCGTCTCGATGCAGGACGAGAAGAGCCAGCTGAAGAACAAGGTCAAGGCGATGAGCGTGCTCCGCTCGCGCCTGTACGACCAGGAACAGGCGCGTCTCGCCGAGGAGCGTGGCGACGCCCGCCGCTCGCAGATCGGCTCCAGCGAGCGCAGCGAGAAGATCCGGACCTACAACTACCCGCAGGACCGCATCACGGATCACCGCATCGGCAAGAGCATCAGCAACATCCCGGGCGTGATGAACGGCGCGCTCGATCCGCTGATCGACGACCTACGCGCCGCCGACGAGGCCGAGCGCCTCTCCGACGCCGGTGTGGGCGAGACCGCGGCGTAGTCTACTTAGAAAAACAGGGTGACGGACGGGCGGCCAATGCGGTCGCCCGTCGTCGTTCTCCCGTACAGCCGGCCCTTGTGGCCGGCTTGTGTCGAGGAGCCGCCACAAGGGCCGGCTGTACGGATCTCAACCAACCCACGCCTTGCCATGCGGGAATGCGTAGTCCTCCAGCGACGCGGCGTGCATCTCGATCGAGTAGCCAGGGCGCTCCGGCGGCATGTACCGGCCGTTGACGATCCGCACCGGGTCGATGAAGTGCTCGTGCAGGTGATCGACGTATTCCAGCACCCGGTTCTCCAGCGACGCCGCGACCGCGATGTAGTCGAAGATCGACAGGTGCTGCACATACTCGCAGAGCCCCACGCCGCCGGCATGCGGGCACACCGGCACGCCGAACTTCGCCGCCATCAGCAGCACCGCGAGCACCTCGTTCACCCCGCCAAGCCGCGCGGCGTCGATCTGGCAGAAGCTGATCGCCTCCGCCTGTAACAACTGCTTGAACATCACCCGGTTCTGGCAATGCTCGCCGGTCGCGACACCGATCGGGGCAACGGCCCGGGCGATCCGCGCGTGCCCAAGGATGTCGTCCGGGCTGGTCGGCTCCTCGATCCACCACGGGTCGAACGCCTTCAGGCGCGCCATGTTCGCGATCGCCTCGTCGACATCCCAGACCTGGTTGGCGTCCATCATCAGCACGCGGTCCGGACCGATCTCCTCCCGGATGATCCCCGCCCGACGCATGTCGTCCTCGATGTCGCCACCGACCTTTTGCTTGAAGTGCGTCCAGCCAGCCGCCACGCCCTCGCGCAGGAGCCGGCGGATCTTTTCGTCGCTGTAGCCGAGCCATCCCGCGCTCGTCGTGTACGCCGGGAAGCCGTCGCGCAGCATCTCCGCTTCGCGGGCGGCCTTCGTCGGCTCGTTGCGCCGGAGGATCTCCAGCGCCTCGTCCGGCGTCAGCGCGTCGGTGATGTACCGGAAGTCGATGCAGCGCACGACCTCCTGCGGGGTCATGTCCGCCAGCAGTTTCCAGACCGGCTTGCCCTCCGCCTTCGCCCAGAGGTCCCACACCGCATTGACGATCGCCGCCGTCGCGAGGTGGATGACGCCCTTCTCCGGCCCGAGCCAGCGCAGCTGGCTGTCGCCGGTGATTCGATGCCAGAACGCGCCCATGTCGGCCGTGAACGACTCGAGCGTCTGCCCCAGCACCAGCGGCGCCAGCGCCTCGATCGCCGCCACGCATAGCTCGTTTCCGCGCCCGATCGTGAAGGTCAGGCCGTGGCCCTCCAGCCCGGCGTCGGTGCGCAGGATGACGTAGGCCGCCGAGTAGTCCGGCGCCTCGTTCATCGCGTCGGAGCCGTCGAGGCTCCGCGACGTGGGGAAACGGATATCGCGTGCGTCGACGGCGGTGATGGTGATCGGCATTCGCGTCTCCTCCCGGAAAGATGCTCACCCGCGTACAGTCGGCCCTCGCAGCTGCACGGCCAGGTGCGCCGACCGTACGCTACGTAGGTGCCTGGCAAGCGAGCGTCATGTTACCTCGCGGTCATGCCGCCATCGACGACCATCGCCGCGCCGACAATCGACCCTGCGTCCTCCGATGACAGGTAGACGGCCATCGCCGCGATCTCGTCCGGGCTGACGAGCCGGCCGTGCGGCTGGCGAGCTTTCATGGCAACGCGGGCGGCCTCCGGGTCGTCGTAGCCCTCGGTTATGCGCTGCACCCACGGCGTATCGACCGTCCCGGGGACGATGCAGTTGACGCGCACGCCCTCCTCGATGTGGTCCATTGCCGCCGCGCGGGTCAAGGCCAGCACGCCACCCTTGGCCGCGCTGTAGGCGGCGCGATCGCGGATCCCGACCATCGCCGCGATCGACGAGATGTTCGTGATCGAGCCGCCACCGGAATCGCGGATGGCCGGGATGGCGTACTTCATCCCGAGGAACGTTCCCTTCAGGCAGACGTCCAGCACCCGATCCCAATCATCCTCGGGGGTGTCCGGCGTGGTGGCCGCGACGCCGATGCCGGCGTTGTTCACGAAGACGTCAAGCCCTCCCCAGGCCTCGACCGCGCGCTGGACGAGCGCCTCCATCTCATCGGCGCGGCGCACGTCAACGCGGTGCGCGATCGCGGCGTCGCCCAGCTCGCCGGCGACCATCTCGGCGCTCGCCAGGTCGATGTCGGCAATGATCACGCGCGCGCCCTCGCTGGCGAAACGAGTCGCGATGGCTCGCCCGATACCCGCACCGGCACCCGTCACAATCGCCCGCTTGCCGTCCAAACGTCCTGCTGTCATCACCCGATGTCCTCTCCATGTGCGGCGCGCGTCGCCTGTTCCTGCGTCCGCCGCAGAGCCTCGTCAACACTCACGGACCCGACCAACGCCTCGCGGACGCCGCTCCAGATCGCGTCCTCGACCGCCGCATAGTGCGGATGCCGGGGCGGCAATAGCGCGGCATCGACGGCCTGCTCCAGCAGGTCCCACCGCCGTTGCGCCAGGGACCCATCAGGCGCCTCGCTGCGCGCGTCCTGCAGCGCATCGGTCCTCGCCGGCAGGGTCCCGAGCCGTGCCTCCAGCGCCTGCGACTCGCGCGAGGTAAGGAACCGCAGCAGGGCGAGGGCCGCAGGACGGTCCGTCACCGTCGTCGGGATCGCGAACGTGTGTGAGCCGGAGTAGATGTGCAGCCCCGCCGGCCCCTCCGGGTACAGCGCGAGATCGTAACGGCCCGCCGACCGCGCTCGACTCCGGATCCTCGTAGGTATAGAAGCTGCCGGGCCAGTCGCTCGACATGGCGGCATGCCCGTCGCGGAAGCAGGCGGCGACCTCGTCGTAGTGCCAGTCCGGCGTCTCGCGCGGCGCGGCGCGATCATAGAGGTCCTTCAGGAGTGTCAACGCCCATCGACCCGCATCGTCGTCGAGCTGCGGTTCCGGCGAGCCGGGCACAGGGAACAGGGTGCCACCGGCCATCGCGTGCAATTCGAAGAAGTGGCCAAAGAGACCGGACTCCTTCCCGGGATACGTAAACCCGTAGAACCCGTCGGAACGCAAGCGGGCCGCCGTTTCGAGCAAGTCCTCCCACGATGCGGGAGGGCCGTCCAGGAGTCCGTCCGGTAGTGGAGCAACTTGACGTCGAGATTGCGCGGCAGGCTATAGAGCGCGCCATCAATCCGGGCCAGCTCCAGCGTCCGATCCGAGAACGGAGCGAGCTCGTCCGCCGCCAGGTCGTCATCGAGTGGCGTCAACCACTGCATCTGGCTTGGGGCGTACTTGATGTGCGTGGAGATCAGGTCGTACCGCGCCGCGCCCGAGCCGAACTCCTGCGCCACGCGGTCATTCAGCGCCGGGTGTGGCAGCGTCGCGGCGACATCCACGCGGACGCCTTCCCGCGCCTCGAACTCCGCCAGGCGCGCATAGAGCGGGTCGTACATCGGCCCGCCGACCAGCAGCACCCGAAGGGTTACCGTCATCGCGCACGTCTCCCGTCTTCGCCCGTGTTCCGGGCAGGCCAGCTCGTGTGTATGCTTCCCGGGAACAGTACGGGCCGGGCCCGGACGCGTCAACAGACGCCCCGGACGCGAAAGGAAGCCTCGCGATCGACACGACCACCATCCAGCATGCCCTGATGGCCGCGACCGCCACGGCTGGCCGACGCCGGCATCGACACCCCACGCCTCGACGCGGAGGTGCTGCTGCGCCATGTGCTCGGCGTCGACCGCACGCGGCTCTTCGTCATGCTGCCGGATCCTATGCCGCGTCATCTCGAAGGGAGCTACGACCGCCTCGTCGAGCGCCGCCTCGCCGGGTGAGCCGGTCGCCTACCTGACCGGCACGCGGGAGTTCATGGGGCTCGATTTCCACGCCACGCCGGACGTGCTGATCCCTCGGCCGGACACCGAGCCGCTTGTCGAGTGGGCACTGGGCTGGTTGGCCGACCGCCCTCATGCATGCGTCGGCGGATATCGGCACCGGCTCTGGCGCGATCGCCATCTCCCTCGCCGCCCATCTTCCGGCATCGTTCGGCGGCGAGATCATCGCCATCGACGTATCCCCAGACGCGCTCCGTATCGCCGAGAAGAACGCGGATGCGCTCCTCACACCGGCCCAGCGCACGCGGCTGACGTTCCGCCGGGGGTCGCTGACCGAGCCGCTGACCGAGCCGGTCGATCTCGTGCTCGCCAACCTGCCCTACCTCACCCCGGCGCAGATGGCCGGAGAACCCTGACCTGGACGCCGAACCGTCGCTGGCGCTGCTCGGCGGTGATGACGGGCTCGATCTCGTCCGCGCGACAGTCGCTGACCTCCCGCGTATCCTGCGGCCGGGCGGCGCGGCGGGTTTCGAGATCGATCCGTCGCAAGCGGCCGCGACCCGCGCGTTGCTGATGGACACCGTTCCCGATGCGCATACACTGGTGATTCACGACATTGCCGGACGCGAGCGCCATGTCATCGTGGAACGCGCCGGCCCCGGATCATCCAAATACCTGAGCTCCACCGAAGACGTGGCGAGCACGGCGCCCATCGGCCACACGAGCAGAAAGGACGCGGTATGAACCTCCGTAGAATCTTGCTCTCCGGGATCATGGCCTCGACGCTTCGCCCTTGCGGGCGGATCCGCCACTGGCGCAGGACGCCACGCCCGCCGCCAGTCACCGGCCGCATCGCGACCCCGACCGGGGGCGTGGTGATCTGAACCGCTTCCCGCTTTCCAACCCGGACGGCAAGATCGCCGCGTACGCCGAGATCGAGGAAGGCGCGGACGGCGTCACCATCACCGTCACCAACTCGTCGGACAGCGGACTCGAGCCGGGCACCCACGGCATTCATATCCATGAGGTCGGCTCGTGCGACGCCTCGGGCGCCACCCCGTACGCGTCCGCCGGCGGGCACTTCAACCCGACTGGCGCAAGCCACGGCGCACCGGATGACGAGGGCAGCCATGCCGGCGATCTCGGGAACCTGGAGGTGGCCGACGATGGCACGATCGACTTCGAGATCACGACCGACAAGGTCACGCTCGATCCGGCGGCGGACAACAGCCTTGCCGGACCGACTGGCTCCGCGCTGGTCATCCATTCGGGCGAGGACGACATGGCGACCGATCCGTCCGGCGACAGCGGCAGCCGCGAGGCCTGCGGCATCATCTTCCGCTCGGCCGAGCCGGTGTCCAATACCGTCGTTCCGACCAGCGCCAGTCCGGCGGCGAGCCCGCAGGCTACCCCGGCAAGCTAAGCGAACTGCATGTAACGCCGTAGCCGGGGAGGGCCGAGCGCTCGGCCCTCCCCGGTTGACGAAATCCACCGGCGCCCCTATGCTGGCTCCCAGCAACCTTTCGACGCAGGACGGGCAACGGTGAAGATCTACCTCAAGGCCACCATCGCCACATCGCCAATCTCCGCACCGACATGGGAGAAGTGCGCCCTTTTTGCGGCGGAGACGTAGCCTGACCCAAACCAGCCGTCTCACCTGTTCTCCCCTTGATGACCTCCATCAAGGGGCTTTTTGTTGCCCCGCTACCCGGATACATCGACGAAAGGCACAGAACCCATGGCGATCCTGATCCAGGCCGCGAGCATCGGCTATGCGCACGGCGGAAACCAGATCTTCGACGACCTGTCGTTCGTGATCCAGGAAGGCGACCGGATCGCCCTGATCGGCGACAACGGCAGCGGCAAGAGCACGCTGTTCCGACTGCTAACGAAAGAGATCCTCCCCAACACCGGCGACATCACCCAACGTCGCGGGTTGCGCATCGGACACCTGCATCAGGAATCCGATCTCGACCGGGAGAAGACGGTGCAAGGAGGTAATCGAGCTCGCGGCGGGCAACCCGGAAGCGATCGAGTACGCCCTGATGGAGATCGAGGACCAGCTCCACGCCGCCCTCGACGACGCCACGATGGCGCGAACCCTCGACCGCTACACGGTGCTCCTCGAGCGACTCGACACCATGCGCGGAGTCGACCACAAGGCGCGGCTGGCTGAGGTGCTAGGCGGCCTGGAATTCCCGCGGCAACGCTGGGACCAGCGCATCGGCGAC
Organism: uncultured Chloroflexia bacterium; assembly: GCA_963741805.1. GTDB lineage: Bacteria > Chloroflexota > Chloroflexia > Thermomicrobiales > UBA6265 > UBA6265. Next base: position 150,834 of record CAVUJR010000010.1, on the reverse strand, counting down.
CTCTCGGGCGGCGAGCGCAAGCTCGTCGACGTGTCGCGGTTCCTGCTGGACGAGCCCGAGCTGCTTCTGCTCGACGAACCGGACAACCACTTCGACATGGCCGCCCGGGCATGGCTCGAGACGTGGCTCACGACCCGCTTCAGGGGTGCTGTCTGCATGATCTCCCACGACCGGCACATGATCGACCGGGTCGCGACCTCCATCCACGAGCTGGAGCACGGCAAGATCCGGCAATACCCCGGCAACTATTCCGCCTACCTGGAGCAGAAAGAGGCGCGTCTGGAACGGGAGCTCGAACTGCGGGAGCTCCGCGAGCGCGAGTGGCTCAAGCTCAAAGCAAGCGCCGAAGAGCTCACCCAGTGGGCGCGCCAGAACCCGAAGTTCGCCAGCCGCGCTGAAAACCAGAGGCGGAAACGGGACGAGGAACGCGCGCGGCTCGACGCCGAACCCAAACCCGTCCTCTCCAAACGGCGCATCACTCTGTCGTTCGACATCGAGCGCGGAGGGACGGACGTGATCGTCGCGGAGAACATCTCGAAGCGGTACGCGGGAAAGATGGTGCTCCGGCCGTTCGACCTCCTCGTGCGCCACGGCGAACGCGTTGGACTCACCGGCCCGAACGGCGCCGGAAAGACGACCCTGCTCCGGATGCTGCTCGGCGAGGAAGCCCCTACGTCGGGCACCATCCGGCTGGGCGCAGGCATCAGGGTAGGCTACTACGCGCAGCTCCACGAGACGCTCGACCCGGCCATGACACCGATCGAGGCGGTTCGCCGCGAACGGCCGTTCACGGAGCAGCAGGCGTTGTCGTTCCTCGTCGGGATGCTCTTCGATCGGGACGACACCATGAACCGGATCGGGGCGCTCAGCGGCGGCGAGCAGGCACGTCTCCAGCTGGCCATCATCATGGCGCGCGGGGCGAACCTGTTGATGCTCGACGAGCCGACAAACAACCTCGATCTCGCCTCGGTCGAGATCATGGAGGCCGCTCTCCACAAGTTCCCCGGCACGATCGTGACGATCTCGCACGACCGCCGCTTCCTGGATACCGTCTGCACGCGCACGTTGGCGATCGACGACGGCGTGATTCGGGACTACGCCGGCGGATACACCTTCACGCGGGAACATCCCGAGACCGGAACGCCTCTCACGCGAGGTATGGCGCACGTATCGGACCCGGGCTCGGGGGTGCAGAATGTGCGACGGAAGCGCAGAACCGCGGTCTAGGGCAGATCATTGCGTGCGCGCATACAAGGAGCAGGATGTGGGACGTTCGATCGGGAGTGTGCTCACGGAAACGTTGTCGTACCCGCCCTGGCAAATCCCCCGGAGCGAGGAGATGGAGATCCTCGACGAGCAACGGCACGATCCGGGAGAGCTCGCCGAGAACTTCCGGGATATCCGGCGGGTGAACGCGTTCCTGGGAGGCCGATCGATCATCCTGCGCCTACTTCCGCAGTTGATCCAGGACGTGCCGTCTGACCGACCGGTATCGATCCTCGATCTCGCGACCGGGTCGGCCGATATCCCGTTGGCAGTCGCTGACTGGGCGAAGCGACGCGGCATCCCGGTCCAGATCACGGCCAGCGACTACATGGAAGATGTCCTCACGCTGGCACGACACGAGGTCGGGAATCACCCCTCGATCTCTGTCACCCGCCACGACGCCCGCTCCGTTCCCCTCCCGGACAACTCGTTTGACATCGTGCTGTGCTCGCTCTCCCTACACCACTTCCCGGCCGAGGAAGCAGTCATGATCCTCCGGGAGATGGACCGCCTCGCCCGGCACGGCTTTATCCTCAACGACCTGCGTCGCAGCGGGCTCGGCTACGCCGCCGCCTGGATCGCCTCCCGGCTCACGACCCGAAACCGCCTGACCCGGAACGACGCGCCGCTTTCCGTCAGGCGCGCGTTTACACCAGAGGAGCTCCGAGCCTTGCTCCGGCAGGCGGAGATCGACGGCGCGGAGGTCTCCCTGCACCCGTGGTTCCGGATGGCGGCCCTGAAACGAGGCGAAAGATGACCGATGCTGACGTGATCGTGGTCGGGGGTGGCCCGGCCGGGAGCACCGTCGCGGCGGGGCTCGCCGACGCCGGGCATGCCGTGATCCTCCTCGACAAGGCCTCGTTCCCTCGCCACAAGGCCTGCTCCGACTACATCAACCCGGCTGGCGCCAGGATGCTGGATGAGATGGGCCTGATGAACGAGGCCCTCGCCCTCGGAGCGCGGCCGATGGGCGGCATGATCGTCCATGCCCCAAACGGCAGCCGCTTTACCGCGAACTACGCCGAAGCGGAACCCGGCCAGGCGGCCCTCGGGCTGTCGCGCATCCACCTCGACAACCTCCTGCTGGAGCGTGCCCGGGCCGCCGGGGTCGCGGTCCACGAGCGAGCACATGTCCGGGACATCGTCCGGCGGGATGGCACGGTCACCGGCGTCGAGGCGTCCATCAACGGCAGCCGCGACACGCTGACCGCCCGACTCGTGATCGGCGCGGACGGGCGGAACTCGATCGTCGCCCGCCAGCTCGGACTACTGCACCCGTTGCGCTGGCCGCGCAAGACCGGTCTCGCGACCAAATACCGGGGAGTCACTGGTTTGGATCAGTTCGGCGAGATGCACATCGCCAGCGGTGTGTACGCCGGGCTCGCGATCATCGAGGACGGGCTGACCAACGTCACCATCGTCGCGAAGACGGACGATGTCGCGGCCCGTCCTGGCTCGGTCGATACGTTCTTCGCCGAGGCGCTTCAGCGCATGCCGGAGATGGCTCGCAAGCTGGAGAACGCGGAGCGCGTGGGTGGGATCCGCGGCGTCGGCTCGATGGGCGCGCGCAGCCGCCGGGTTGTCGGAGACGGGTTCCTTCTGGTCGGGGACGCCGCCTCCTTTCTGGACCCGTTCGCCGGGGAAGGCGTGTACGAGGCGTTGCGAGGCGCGGCCATCGCTGTCCCGATCATCAGCGCCGCGCTGAGGGCCGGCGACACGTCGGGATCGGCGTTGGATGCCTACCGCATCGCGCGCCGTCGTACCTTCGCGGCCAAACGCACGGTGAGCTGGATCGTCCAGGGGTTCATCAACACCCCACCGGCCATGAACTACGTCACACCCCGGCTTGCCCGCCGCGAAGAGCTGGGCCTGACCATGAGCGGCGTGCTGGGCAGCTTCCAGCCGGCGACGAAAGCGCTCTCGCCCATCTTCCTGGCGCGGATGTTGCGTCCGTAGCTCCAACACACTACCGCACATAACGGAAGGGGCATACATGCGCACGGAGAACACCGTCGAGATGCGGGGAAAGCTCGACCATATCGTGACGCTCGCCGCTGACACGGAGCGTTGGCCGGAGATCCTCCCGCATTACCGATGGGTCACCCTCCTCGACGGTGGAGGCGACCACAAGGTGGTCGAGATGGCCGCGAAGCGCGGCTCCATCCCGGTCAAGTGGCGAGCCACCCAAACGGTCGAGCGCGACGGCCCCACCCCGGTCATTCGCTTCCGCCACATCGGCGGCGTGACCAAGGGCATGGACGTGGCCTGGACCTTCAACGTCCGGGACGAGGCGGTCGACGTCACGATCGACCACGACTTCGCGCCACCCTGGCCGATTGTCGGAAAGCCCATCGCCAACTACATCATCGGTCCCCAATTCATCGAGGCCATCGCAGGCAAGACGCTCGCGACCATCAAGGGCATCGTCGAGGACCGCGACACCAGATTCCATCCAAACGGGGAGCCACGCTCGTGAACCATCGCGTTGTTATCACCGGCATCGGCGCCATCACCCCGATCGGGACCGGGGCTGAAGGTCTTTGGGAGGGCGTGCGCAGCGAGACGACCGCCGTCCGCACGATTACCCGGTTCGACGCCTCCCAGTTCTCCAGCCAGGTCGCGGCGGAGATCGACTTCGTTCCCGCAGACCACCTGACCTCCAAGCAGGCGCGCCGGATGGACCGGTATTCACAGTTCGCGCTCGTCGCCGCGAAGATGGCGCTGGAGGACGCCGGCATCACGGCCGAGCAAGCCGCCGCGAGCGGCGCCGGCGTCTATACCGGGTCCGCCCTGGCGGGTGTCGCCTTTGCCGAAGAGCAACACACGGCCTACATCACCAACGGCCCCGGCTCCGTGAACCCGATGCTGGCCCTCTCGGTGTTCGGCGGCGCCGCGTCATCGAACATCACCATCGAACTGGGGCTGACCGGTCCGTCACTCGCCAATGGGAACTCGTGCGCGGCGGGGATGATCGCCATCGGGGAGGCGGCCAAGCTGGTCCGTGAGGGACGCACGCCGCTCATGCTCGCCGGTGGGGCCGAGGCGCCGCTGTCACCGCTCACCTTCGGGGCCTTCACGATGATCCGCGTGCTAAGCACCCGGAACGACGACCCGACGACATCCAGCCGGCCGTTTGACAAGGACCGCGACGGCTTCGTCATCGCGGAAGGCAGCGCGATCCTCGTCCTCGAGTCGCTGGAGCACGCCACGGCCCGTGGCGCCCATATCTACGCCGAGGTCATGGGCTTTGGGACATCGAGCGACGCCCACCACATGACCGCGCCGCACCCGGATGGGACCCGATCGGCCCGCGCCATGACCGAGGCGCTGCTGAACGCCGACCTCACGCCGGCGGATATCCAGTACGTCAACGCCCATGGCTCCTCGACCACCCTCAACGACTCCACCGAGTGCAAGGCTATCCGCCTGGCGCTGGGCGACCACGCGGACAGGATCGCCGTGAGCGGCACCAAGGGGCAACACGGCCACGCGCTTGGCGCGACCGGCGCCATGGAGACCGCGATCTGCGCGATGGCGCTGGAGCGAGGACACCTGCCCGGCACGGTAAACCTCCAGAACGTGGATCCCGCCTGCGACCTCGACATCATCCCACCGGGAGGCCGGGACGTGCGGGTCCGCCACCTGATGACCAACGCGTTCGGTTTCGGCGGCATCAACGCCAGCCTGGCGATGGGGGCGCTGAGCTGATTCGTTGCGTGCTTGAACCGTGTATGACGAAACCTGGCTTCCCTGGTTCACCGCTCCCCGGACAGTCGGGATGGCGGTTTTGGGGCCGGAATGACGGCTGATGTGCAAAAGCGCCTGCGCCACATCCGCGACGGGCTTGACCCACGGACGTTCCTGTTCGCGACGAAGATCAACGTCTTCGGTTTCGGCCTCATGGTGCTGTGGACGGCGATCAACACGCTCGTGCTCCCCACGCGCGTCGCGGACACGACGACGAGTGGCGTCGAGGGCAGCGCCGTAGGTCTCATCAGCTTCATCGGCGTCGGGTTTGCCGTCCTGGTCCAGCCCGTGGCCGGTCGCGCGAGCGATGCGTGGACGCGCAGCGACCCGAGACGCCCCTTCATCATCGCCGGACGCCTCCCTGTGCTCATCGGGACGGTGCTGATGGGCTCACTTGGCCTCGCGCTCATCGGCGTCTCCCCAACGCTCGGGTTCCTTGGCGTTGCGGGAATGCTCGTCGCCGCCGGGTTCGGCGCCTTCCAGGCCGTCAACTGGGCGCTTCTCAACGACGACTTGCCGAAAGGCCAGGCCGCAACCGCGCTCGGTATCGCGAACATCGCCACGGCGGGAGCCGGGGCCATCGCCGGCGTATACGGTCCGATCGTGGACGCCCTCAATGCGTGGTTCCCGGAAGGCACCTATCAGGTCGTCTACGGCCTTGCCAGCGTCCTGACCCTGATGGCCCTGTTACCCCTCCGACGGGTGCGGAAAGACCTGAAGCGCCAGGATCACGGGTGATCAGACCTCCGGGCGGTGCTCCCCGAAGACGTCACGCAGCGCGTTGGCGACCTGCCCAAGCGTTGCCCCGACCAGGAGCGCATCTTTCATGACCGGCAAGAGGTTGTCCGTCCCCTTGGCGGCCGCGCGGACAGATTCAAGGGCAGCGTCGACCCGCGCACGGTCCTGGGCCGCCTTGTATGCCGACACGCGCGCCATCTGGCGCTGCAGCATCTCCTGGTCGATTTTGTGCAACACCATCGGCGCCTCGTCGCCAGCCGCGTCGACATACCGGTTCATGCCGACAACAACCTCATCGCCGGACGACCGCGCGATCTCACGTCGATAGGCGTTCTCGGCGATCGCGTTCTGCACGAAGCCGCTGTCGATCGCCTCGACCGCGCCGCCGCGCTCGTCGATCGCGTCGATCCATCCCTGCGCCTTCGCCTCCAGCTGATCGGTCAGCGATTCGACAAAGTACGACCCGGCGAGCGGATCAACCGTGTCCGGGACACCCGTCTCCTCGGCGAGGATCTGCTGCGTGCGCAGCGCGAGCGTCGCGGCATCCTCGGTCGGGATCGCGAGCGCCTCGTCGTATCCGTTCGTGTGGAGGCTCTGCGTGCCGCCGAGCACCGCCGAGAGCGCCTGATAGGCCACACGCACGACGTTGTTCAGCGGCTGCTGCGCCGTCAGCGTCACACCGCCCGTCTGCGTATGGAAGCGCATCATCATCGCCTTCGGGTCGGTCGCCCCGAAACGTTCCTTCATGATCCGCGCCCACATCCTGCGCGCCGCGCGGAACTTCGCTGCCTCCTCGAAGAGATTGGAGTGCGAGGCGAAGAAGAAGCTGATCCGCTTGGCGAACGAGTCGACGTCCATGCCGACGTCGATCGCCGCCTGCACGTAGGCGATGCCGTCCGCCAGCGTAAAGGCGATCTCCTGTGCTGCCGACGATCCGGCCTCGCGGATGTGATAGCCGGAGACGGAGATCGTGTTCCACGTCGGCAAGTGCGCCGAGCAGTAGGCGAATGTATCCGTCACCAGCCGCATCGACGGCTTCGGCGGGAAGATGTAGGTCCCGCGCGCGGCGTATTCCTTCAGGATGTCGTTCTGGATGGTGCCGCCCAACTTCGCCGCGTTCGCTCCCCGCTCCTCTGCGACGATCTGGTACATCAGCAGGAGGATCGACGCTGGTGCGTTGATCGTCATCGACGTCGTGACCGCTTCCTGGTCGATACCGTCGAAGAGGATGCGCATGTCGTCGAGCGTGCTGACCGCGACGCCGACGCGCCCAACCTCGCCAAACGCGCGCGGGTCGTCCGAGTCCATTCCGAGCTGGGTCGGCAGGTCGAAGGCGACGCTCAGGCCGGTCGTGCCGCGTTGGAGCAGCAGGCGGTACCGGTGATTACTATCCTCGGCCGACGAGAATCCGGCGTACTGGCGCATCGTCCACCGCCGCGAGCGATACATCTCCGGATGGATCCCGCGCGTGAACGGATACTCGCCCGGCGCCGGATGCCGCACCGGCTCGTCTGGCGCGTCGTAAACGGGCCCGATCTCGATGCCGGAATCGGTGACGATCGGCGGTTTCTCTGCCATAACGGGGCAACCTCAAGCACAACGCAAGCGCGTTCGACCTTCCGCGATGCGCCTATTGTGGCATGGGAGGATTTCGGGCGTCCGATTTGGTGATGACCGTGCGTACAGCCGCCCACAAGGGGCGGCTGTACGCAAACGACGGCGGACGGGCGGATGCAGACAACGGACGCCCATCTGTCGCTTCGCGGCAGGTCTCGGACAGGTGGTCCGAGACTACAGATCGGGGTTTGTCCCGGGAACCCACTCGTCGCCGGGGATCAGCTCCTGCGCCACGGCCTGCCCGACCAGCCAGTGCGCCAAATCCCACAGTGGCGGGAAGGGCTCGAGGAACGGCCGCTTGCGGGTGAGGATCCTGGTCGGCGTCAGCGTCTTGTTCGCGTGGCCGGGCGCGCCGGGGAACCAGCTGATCACCATCGGATGGATCGCGTCGATCGCCCGGGCGAACCGCGCTTCCGCCGTCTCCTGCGCCTGGAACTCGCGCCAGAGCGGGTCCAGCCTCACGCGCTGCTCCTCGGGCAGCAGCGCCATCAGCCGCTCGCCGGCCGCCTGCTCGCGCCCGCTCACATCCTCCTGCGGCACGTCGTCCCACAGGACCGTGTCGCCGGCGAACACTTCCACAAGATCATGGACGACAAGCAAATCGCGGACGTGCGATTGGTCGGTCCCGTTGGGGGCAGTGTCCTGCAGGAGCATCGCGAGCAGCGTCGTATGCCACGTGTGCTCAGCGACCGTCTCCTGGCGCGCCTCACCGTATGTCCAGTTCGCACGCAGCGTGTGCTTCAGGCGGTCCGTGGTGACGAAGAAATCGAGGCGTTCATGAAGAGGGGTCATAAGAATCCTGGTGACGTGGGAAACGGGAACTAGGCAACACTCCGGGCGCGATCAAGTAACTCCGACCCGATACCAACAACGCGCGTCTCGTCGTGGTCAGGGTCGTCCTCGATCAGCATCAGGAACTCGGCAGCGCGATCGCCCTGCTCGGACGTCACCTGAAGAAGCGCCGCAAGCGCCTCCTTCTCCGAGTCGAAAGCGTCGATCAGGTTGTTGGTTCGTATGTCCCAAAACTCATAGATCATGGGATAATTCTTCCCGTTCCGACACCGGAGTGATTTCAACGACCCATGCCATGATGCTAGTGGCGTTGGCCCACAAAGTATAGTGACCGGCCGATTTCGTCGTTCGCTCTATCCGGGCGTCCGCTCCGTAAGGGATCACGAGCCGGACAATGTACCCACGACCGAGCCACGGCGGACGCTTTCTGGCAGTCCGTTTGGCCTGGGACAGTGTCCTGAAATCGGAGATCCCGGTCGCCAGCCGTTGCGCCTCCTCGGACGGGAAGCGAGCGATATCTCCTCGCGCCGCATGCGACTCGAAATCGTTGATTGTTGGCGGATCCGTCCAGACAATCCGAAAGCAGGTCGTGATCGGGTATGGGTCTTCTCCATCCCGATCCATCAGTTAGCCTGTACCAGCTCGGTGAGGACGCCGTTGCAGGCTTCGGGATGGATGAAGGCGATGCGCCAGCCGTGCGCGCCGCGCCGGGGTATCTCGTCGATCAAGCGGACGCCGTCGTCCTTCAGCCGCGCCAGCTCGGCGACGATGTCGTCAACTTCGAATGCGACGTGATGCGTCCCCTCACCACGCTTGGACATGTACTTCGCGATCGGGCCTTCCGGATCAGTCGGCTGGATCAGCTCCAGCCAGCCGTCGCCGGCATGAAACGTCATCGCGACGATCTTCTGCTCCGGTATCTCGTGGCGCTCGCCCTCGGTGAAGCCGAGACGCGCGTAGTTCGCCGCAGCGGCGTCGAGATCGCTCACCACGTACCCGACGTGGTGCAGGCGCAAGCGTGAAACCGAAGCAGTCATAAGCAGTCCCCCAAGCAAACGTCATTCTGAGCGCAGCGAAGAATCCCCGTGCGAAGCACGTTCAATTGGCGCGAAGCGCCCACCACCGCTAGATCGGCTTCGGTTCCTTGTTGAGCATCACGCCTCGCGGGCGGCGGCCCGTGAGCTCGAACCACGCGCGCAGCACGCCATCCGCGACCGGCACGGCGAAGGTCGAGCCCTCGCCACCAGCCTCGATGACGACGGCGACGGCGATCTCCGGGTCGTCCAGCGGCGCCCAGCACGTGAACCAGGCATGAGAGTCGCGAATGCCGGTGTCCTCGTCCGGGGCGCCGAACTCGGCCGTGCCGGTCTTCCCGGCGATGAGGATCTCCTCTTCGCCCTCCGGGTTGGTCTTCGCCCACTTCGACGAGCCGTCACCGTTGCGGCGGGCGGTGCCATTCTCGCCATGCACCACCCGGCGCATGGCGTCCTTGATGATGTCAAGGTACTCCTGCCCGATGCCGAGGTCCGCGTCCGCCTTTGATTCTTTCACCGCATCAGTAGATGCGGCATTCGGCGTCGCGGCGGAGACCGGCGAGGCGACCGGCGTCATGTCCGGTACGCCGAGCTGCTTCACGAGGTGCGGCTGGCGCACGGCGCCCTTTGCCGCAAGGATGCCGGTGTTGAGGGCCATCTGCAGCGGCGTGGCGCGGAAGTCACCCTGGCCAATGGAGATGTTCAACGTGTCCGCCGTGCTCCACCCCTCGCCGATGACCTCCTGCTTCCACTCCGCGCTGGGAACGAGACCGGCGACCTCGCTAATCTCGATCCCGGTGGAGCGGCCGAACCAGAACTTCTTCGTCATGTCCTCGTGGATCGGGCCGATGCCAAGACCGTTGAAGACTTTCTTGTCGTCGGCGTTGTAGATGCCGCCACCCTGCAAGTCGTAGTCCCAGTAGAAGATCGGGTCGAACGCGTCGGGCGGCTGATAGAACTCCTCGGCCGTGTTGTAGAAGTACACGTCACACGATTGCTCGATCGCGCCGTAGAGGTCCAGCTCGCCGTGCTGGTTCCCGCTCCAACCGACCCAGCAGGCAAACGTCACGCCGTCTGCATAGTTGTAGGTGTTCGGGACGAAGATAGCGCCGCGGCAGGTGTGCGTCTGGTCTGCCGTCAGGGTGCCGCGATCGAGCGCGGAGGCCGCGAGGTACATCTTGAACGTCGAGCCCGGCGGGTAGGCCTCGCTCGTCGCCCGGTTCAGGAACGCCGCGCCAGCATCGCGCGCGGTGTACTCCTCCCACTTGAGCTGGGAGATGCCGGACGCGAGGAGCTGGTTGTCGTAGTACGGGTAGCTGACCATCGCGAGCACGTCACCGGTGCGCGGGTCGTACGCCACGACGGAGCCGGCACGAGGAACGTCCCACGGCTCCTTGCCGTCCTTCTGGCGCTGATCGTTGACCTTCCGCTTGGCGTCGGCCGCCCGGTCGATCTGCTCCTTCAGGGCCTTGCCGACTGCCTCCTGGAACTCGACATCGATCGTCAGCTGCACGTTCTCGCCGGCTTTCGGCTCCTCCGTACTGCCCGGGATCACGCGCATCTGCACGCCAGAGGCGTCACGCTCAACGCTCCGCCGCCCGCGCTTGCCGCGGAGATCGCGCTCCATGGCGAGCTCGATGCCCTCCTGGCCGATGACGTCGGTCTGCTCGTAGATCTGCTCGCCGTTCGGGCCCTTCCAGCGCGGGTCGTCGATCATCGCCGCGTCGATCGGGCGCACGTAGCCGATGACGTGCGACATGATCTCACCGCCGACGTACTCGCGCACCAGCGCCGAATCGTCGAGCTCGACGCCCGGCAGGTACATCCTGTTCGCTTCGAGCTTCAGGGCGACATCGCGCGGGACGTCCTGCGCCACGATCACCGGCAGGCGCGGCTCCCACGTGTTGCGGATCAGCCACTCCAGCCGGTTCATCACCATCACGCCCGGCAGCTCGGCCCAGGCCGCGCGGAAGCGGGCCGCGTCGTCGATCGAGAGGCCGGCCTGCGGCGTGACGTTGAGATAGATCTCGTTCTTGATCTGCTTTTTCCAGCGATCGATCAGGACCGCCGCATCCTCGCCCTCATAGCCAAGCATGTACGCCACGCGGCTGAAGATCGTGTCCTCTGATCCCTGCCGCAACGCGGAGCGGCGGATGACCAGCGTGTCGCCGATCTGGAGCGCGGAGACGAGCGTGTCGATCACGCGCTGGCGCTCGGCCGGCTGGATGTCCTCGTCCGGTAGCTCGGCGGGGATCACGCGCAGCTCCCACGAGCGGCGGTTCTGGGCGAGGCGGCGTCCGGCGCGGTCCAGGATCATCCCCCGGGCGGCGGGCAGGTTCACCTGCCGGATAACGTTCTCCTGTGCCTGCTTCTTGTAGCGGTCGCCATTCTGCAGCTGCATGATGCCGAGCTTGGCCGCCATCGCCGAGAACACGCCGATCACCCCGGTCTTCATCAGCAAGGTGCGTCGCGTCAGGGTGATCTGGTCCGCCCGCAGATGCCGGTTGGAGCGCCGGTTGCGCTTCCGCTGGCCAGGCGGATCATATTGCATGCGCTTACGTTTTTTTGCCATCAGAATGCCTCTATGCGACCGTCCGGGATGATATCGGGTCGGCGCGCGTGCGGTTCGCCAGAGCAGCGAGTGGCAGATCGGTCTGTATCGTCGTCGGCCCGCGCGGGGAGCGTTGGTGCGGCGTCAGCGGCGGGCGACGATCCGGAACGCGATGTAGACGAACGGCACCAACGCGGTCTGCAGGACCGCCTGGATGCCAATGTCCAGTGTAATCCCATGCCCGCGCAGGACGGACAGCACCGTGCCGTGCACGATCGATCCCAGCAACACAAGGGCCATCGCGCTGAAGATGTGGAACTGCCACGGACGCACCTTCATCGGGAGCGCCAATGCCGCCAGCGGCAGCATCGCCAGCGCGTGGAGGCCGAGTGGGTCCATCGCCAGCACGTCGATCACCACACCGACCACGAAAACCCACGCCAGCGACTCACGCAGGCTGCGCCGCGTCATCCAGAAGAAGAGGATGACCAGCGCCAGGTCCGGCGTGACGGGGTACGGGTTCAAGCGCGGGAGGAAGGTCGCCTGGGCGAACACGACCGGGAACAGTACAAGCGCAAACAGGAGTCGGGTCATGAGTTTGCCAGTACCGCTCCATTGCACTCGGTGGGGAAGCCCGTCGCCGGCCGCGGCCATCGCGCGGCAGGGAATCTTCCGCACAGTCTATCATCCACGGCGGGCCCGCTCGGTGAAGCGTCTACATTGGCGTGTGCTGCAGCCACCACATCAGTCCGTCATCCCGACGGAGCGTCCCGCTACGCGGTCCGCGCGTGGCGGGATCATTGCTCCTGCCCGACATGCACCTGGCCAATGCCAAGGATCCCTCGACACGCGCCCCTCGCTCCGCTCGTGTCGCGGCTCGGGATGACGTCAGGTGTGGATTGGGAGCACTGTTCACATCCCTCTGGTCGCACCACTCGCCGCAATAAGGGCACCGGGCTGGTGCGAACAGCCGCATATCCGGGTATGATCGTGCGTCGAGACCACGACGCCACCCCGTTCACCGACCACCCATCCGGACAACGCGCCCTTCCCGGTTCGAGCGGGCGCGAAAGCAGCCGCTTCCGTGCACACCGCCGAGACCACCACGCCCCCGGAGCGCGAGGCCCGCTTCCAGCGCCTCCTCGCCGAGCCAAATCTTCGACGCCTCTGGATCACCCAGCTCTTCACCAGCGCCGGGGAGGCACTGGCCCAGATCGCCATGCCCCTGCTCGTCTACGAGCTGACCGCGTCTGCGCAAATGGTCGGTTTCATGTCGCTCGTGTTGATCCTGCCGCGCGTCCTCCTCGCCCCGATCACTGGCCTCCTCGCCGACCGGCTCGACCGCCGCCGGCTGATCATCTGGGCGAACGTCGCGCGCATGGCCGTCGTCGCGCTGGTCCCATTCGCGACCTCGATCTGGCAGCTCGCGATCCTCGCCGTCCTGATCGCGGCGGGCAACGCCACCGGCCGCCCGGCCGAGCTGGCCGCCGTGCCGTCCGTCGCCGGTCCGCATCGGCTCGTCGCCGCCCTGTCACTGATCCAGGTCTCCAACGGCATCATCCGCATCGCCGTTCCGGCCGCTGGCGCCGCGGTCATCTCGCTGCTCGGCCCGGCGCCAGTCTTCTGGGTCCAGGCGCTGTTCTTCCTCGCCTCCATCGTGGCGCTGCAAAACCTCGTCATCCCGCGCATGGAGCAGGACGAGGCTCCCGAGGGCGAGAGCGTACTCGCCGCGGCGAAGCGCGAGATGTGGGGCGGCTTGCGCGCGATCCGCGAGATCGTCGTCGTGCGCGGCGTGACGGCCTCCGAGTCGCTCTTCCAGCTCGTCATGGGCGCGATGACCGTCGCCGGCATCGTCTACACGCAGGAGACGCTCGATCTCGGCGACCGGGCGGACGCGGCTTTCGCGCTGATGACGACCAGTCTCGCCGCCGGCGCGGTGCTCGGGGCGTTCGTGGCGCATCGCATCGAACGACGTCTCGGCCGGCCACTGATGATGGCCATGGGCTATCTGGGCCCGTTCTTCCTCATCGCCGCCTTCACCAGTCCGCCGATGCCGGTCATCTACGGCGCCTGGTTCTGCTTCGGCTTCCTCGACGCGATGGCGGTGATCTCCTTCCAGGCCTATCTCGCCGAGGCTGTGCCTGAGCGGTTGCGCGGGCGGGTCTACGCCGCCTGGGGCGCGATCGTCGCCCTCGCCAGCGCCATCGCCTACTACGCTATGGGGCTCGTTACGCCGCTTCTGGGCGCGCCGCACACGCTGGCGGCGGCCGGACTGGTCGTCGGCATCGGCGCGCCGGCCCTGCTCTGGCTCACCGGCGCGGTGCGCTCGGTCCGCGAGGAAGACGGGCCCCGACGCGAGGGTCGGGCCGCGTCATGACGGTACGCATTTGGCTTATGATTGGGCAAAATCCGGGTTGATCGCCATCTGAACCACCGCGTTCTTCCGCGTCCAAACGCCATCGACCCGGCCGGATGTTCCCGAAAGGAAAGGACCCAGTCGTGCCCACGTCATTCACCCCGCGCCGGGTGGTCGTCACAGGTATCGGGGCTGTCACCCCGCTCGCCCCGAATGCCCCTGAGAGCTGGCAGAAGGTGCTCGCCGGCGAAACCGGCATCCGCCGGGCAGCGAACCTCGATCCGGCGAAGCACAAGTGCCTGTTGCGCGCGGATGTGGATGACGAGACGATTCCGCAGCGCTTCCTTCAGGGCAAGGAACTGCGCAACACCTCCCGCTACGCCCGTATGGCGATGGAGGCGGCCGGCGAAGCGATGCTGGATGCCGGGCTGCTGAACGATGACCTCGCCCCGACCATCGACCTCTCGGACGCCGGCACGGCGATCGGGAACTGCATCGGTGGCACGTACGATGACGTACTTCCGGTCCACCAGCAGTATGTCGAGCGCGACGGCGCGCCACGCGTTCCGCCGCACCTGCATGTCACCTTTCCGCACAACATGGGCTCGTACACCATTCAGCACCATTTCGGCATGATGGGTCCGAGCGAGACGGTCGTCACCGCCTGCGCGACCGGCTCCCAGGCGATCGGCGATGGCTTCCACGCCGTCAAGTTCGGCCGGGCGCCGATGATGATCGCCGGGGCGATGGAGTCGACGCAGCACCCGCTCTTCGAGCTGGGTTTCGAGGCGATGCGTGCCCTCTGCACCGACTCCAACGACAACCCCGGCCATGCCAGTCGCCCGTTCAACAGCGACCGCGCCGGATTCATCCTCGGCGAGGGCGCCGGCATGCTCGTGCTGGAAGAGCTGGAGCACGCGAAGGCGCGCGGCGCGAAGATCTATTGCGAGATCGCCGGCTACGCGACCTCGAACGACGCCTACCACCCGATCGCTCCACAGCCTGAAGGCAAGGGCGCGGCAAAGGCGATTCGCGATGCGTTGAACGACGCTGGACTGTCGCCGGACGACGTCGACCATGTCAATGCTCACGCCGCGTCGACCCCGGCGGGCGACCTCGCGGAGTCCAAGGCGATCAAGGCGGTGCTTGGAGACGAGCGTGGCTCGCGGATCCCGGTGACGTCGATCAAGGGCGCGTTTGGCCACGCCATGGCCGCCGCCGGCGCGATGGAGACCGTCATGGCCGTGCTCACCATGCACGAGGGCATGCTGCCACCGACCCGCAACCACACGTCTCCGGACCCGGAGGTGGGCCTGAACGTCGTGACAGGGGCCCAGGCGGCCGACATCGACGTGATGACAAAGCACTCCTTCGGGCTTGGCGGGCAGAATGCCGTGCTGGTCCTGAAGCGGTGGGACGAGGCGAATGGCTGACCCGGAGCGTCCGGCCGTCTCGACCGGCGAAGCCGGAATGTTCCTGCTGGAGATCGTTGGATTGGTCGGCATTGGCCGGCTGGGGTGGCACCTCGGCTCCGGCACGCTCCTGAAGGTGATACTGGCCGCCGGGTTCGTTCTTGCCGCCAGCGCGCTCTGGACGATGTTCCGCACGCGCGGCTTCGTGCCATCGGGCGGCGACCCGGTTGTTGCCGTGCCGGGCCAGGTGCGCCTCGTCATCGAATACGGCTTCTACGCGCTCGGTGCGGTTGGGCTCTGGATCTCCGGTTGGGAAGTCGCCGCGGCGGTATTCGGTGCCGGCGTCCTGGTTGTCAGCATCGCCCTGCGCGAGCGCGTCGCCGGCTTGCTCGCGAACCGACCGCACCGCGCCTGACGCCGTAATGCACGTTTGCTACAGTAGCCGCGATGTGTGCCGCGGTCAGTCGCCGATCACCTGATGAGGATGCCATGAGCCTGAACGAGACCCTTGGGACGACCTATGCGTTCATCTTCCCCGGGCAGGGAAGCCAGTATGTCGGTATGGCGAAGGAGCTGGCGACTGCTTCGGAGGCGGCCCGTGAAACGATCGAGCATGCTGACGCGCGCCTCGGGTTCGACCTCTCGACGATGATGTTCGAGGGCCCCGAGGACGAGCTCAACGACACCTACAACTCCCAACCCGCTATCTTCACCGCCAGCGCGGCGGCGCTGCGGACCCTGCAGGCGCAAGCCGAGGACGAGGACTACGTGCTGGCACCGATGATGGTCGCCGGGCACTCGCTCGGCGAGTTCACCGCGCTGGTCGCCGCCGAGGTGATCGACTTCGAGACGGGGCTGGATCTCGTCCGCGCGCGCGGGCGGGCCATGATGGAGGCCGGGCATACGTCTCCGGGCGCGATGGCCGCGGTGCTCGGATTGGACGACGAGCGCGTCGCGCAGCTGGTCGACGAGGCGTCGCAGGGTGATGTACTCACGGTCGCCAACCTCAACTGCCCGGGGCAGATCGTCGTCTCCGGTGCGGTCGGGTCGATGGAGCGCTTCATCCCGCTCGCCAAAGATGCCGGCGCGCGCCGTGTCGCCCAGCTTCCGATCACGATCGCCTCGCACTCGGCGCTGATGCAGCCGGCGGCGGAGACGCTGAATGAGCTCTTCGACGATGTCGTCTTCAATCAGCCGGTTATGCCGGTGATCGGCAACGCGGGCGGCCAGCGCCTGAACACCGCCGAGGAGATCCGCGAGGAGCTCCGCCACCACGTCGTGCGCGGCGTGAACTGGACGCAGTCGGTACGCACGATGATCGACGCCGGCATCACGACATTCGTCGAGATCGGCCCGGGCAACGTCCTCGCCGGACTGAACAAGCGCATCGATCGGGGCGTCACGACCCTGTCGCTGAAGGACCTCGGGCTGACGGGCGCATAGGCATTTGCCGGCCATGCGGCTAGAATGACAGGCTAGACGCGAACGTTCGGGATCACGTGGCGCTCGCAAGGGCACGCCCGGAACGCGTGCAGTACACGGACCAGGCCCCGGGGCCATTGTCGTTCTTGAAAGGAAGCGTTTGGTGACACGAGTTGTAGTGACCGGTGTGGGCGCGGTCAGCCCGCTGGGGATCGGCCGCGACGCGCTCTGGTCGGGGCTGACCGAGGGTCGTTCCGGCATCCGCACGATTCAGGGGTTCGACCCGACCGGACTCGACGTCACCATCGCCGGCGAGGTCCCGGACTTCGTGGCCAAGGAGTTCATGGACTTCAAGGCCGCCCGCCGCATGGACCGCTTCTCCCAGTTTGCCGTGGCTGCCGCGCGCGAGGCGCTGGAGCAGGCCAATTTCCAGATCACCGAGGAGAACACTGACCGCGTTGGCATCATGGTCAACACCGGCGGCGGTGGCATCCCGACGATCGAGAACGAGGTCCACACCCTCGCGGAGAAGGGCGCCAAGCGGGTCAGCCCGTTCCTGATCCCCCTCTTCGCGCCGAACATGGCCAGTTGCCAGGTGGCCATGCAGTTCGGGGTCCACGGCCCGACGGTGACCTCCGTCGCCGCCTGCGCGGCCGGCGTCCAGGCGTTTGTCGACGCCGTCCATATGATCGAGCGCGGCGAGGTCGACGTCGTCATCACCGGTGGCACCGAGGGCGGCCTGACACCGTCCGCGATCGCCAGTCTCTCGAACATGGGTGCGCTCTCCCGCAACAACGAGGAGCCGTGGAAGGCCAGCCGCCCGTTCGATCTCGAGCGCAGCGGCTTCGTCTTCTCTGAGGGCGCGGGCGTGGCCATCCTCGAATCGGAGGAGCATGCCGCCCGCCGTGGCGCGCATGTCATCTGCGAAGTATCCGGCGGTGCGTACACCTCCGACGCATTCCACATCACCGCGCCGGATCCGCAAGGGCGTGGTGCTATCAAGGCAATGTCGCGGGCGCTCGAGCGCGCGGAGATCCAGCCGACGGACGTCGACATGATCGCCGCTCACGCCACCGCGACCACGATCGGCGATATCGCGGAGACGAACTCGATCAAGAAGGTCTTCGGCGACCACGCCTACAACCTCTCCATCTCGGCGAACAAATCGATGATCGGGCATCTTCTTGGCGCGGCCGGCGCGATCTCGTCGCTGATGTGCATCATGGCCATCCGCGACAACATGGTGCCGCCGACGATCAACCTCGAAACGCCGGACCCGCAGTGCGATCTCGACTACACGCCGAACGTCGCGAAGAAGACCGAGATCAACGTCGCGCTCGCCAACGGCTTCGGCTTCGGCGGCCAGAACGCCGTCTGCGTCTTCAAGGCGGTCTAGAAGGCACCCGTACACCCGGTCGCAGCTGCGAGGGCCGGGTGTACGCATCCCGCATTATCCGCGCGGGGTACAATGGGGCGAGACGTGTCCGGCGCCAGGCCGGACAGGAGAGACCGTCACGCAGGGATGCTGGAGGAACACCCGAGATGCCGCTGCTGCCGTGGAACCACAAGGCCAAGCACAACAAGAAGGACCTCGAAGTCAAGCCGAAGCATTTCATCTCCGGCTACCAGTTCACGCTGAAGGGCTCGCCACGGCACTTCGACGACGTCAAGGCCATCATCGAGAAGTATGGTGACGCGCAGGTCTACTTCGGCGAGGCGCTTGCCTATGAGCGTGGCGCCGGCATCGCCCTCTGGCGCATCCGCGCGCAGGGTTTCGGCTGGCTGCAGGACCTCTACGACTGGTGGGTCGAGATGGAGCGCACGGAGCCGATCGCCTTCACGATGTTCCTCTACCTGCCCGACGAGCTGAAGTATCCCGTGCTGGATCTTCGCGCCCACACCCCGGCCGGCGTCGAGCAGTTCATCCGCGAGAACGCGCCCCAGCGGGACGATAACCCGTACAGCGGCAAGACCACCCAGGCCCCGAAGAAGGGTGCCTACATCCTCGGGTAAGCTGTCCACCTCATCACGAGAAACAGGACGCCGGGTGACGGATCGATCCGTCACCCGGCTTTTCATGTCGGCAACCTGCTGGCAAATCGCCGAATCGCGTCAAAAGTCTCGCGCTCGTACTCTCGCAGCTGGTCTGCGGCGCGCCAGACACCAGGTCCGACGGTACGAGCACTCGCGGCGCTAATCCGCCGCGGATCCGCCGGATTGGAGCTCGGCCTCGATCTGCGGCCGCAGCTTCTCGATCAGGGCCTCCAGCTGCTCCGGGTTCTCCTTCCAGCAGAGGTTCCGCGAGGGCGTGTTCATGCAGAACAGCACCTCATCCTCATCGTGCACCGCCCACCCAACCGAGCACCGCGGCACTTGCTGGTTCCCCCGGAACGGAATTGCGAGGCGGGTACGCGTCAGCATCGGGCAACCGAACTGCGGCTCCGAGGTGTCGTTCGGGTCGATCGCGCGCTTGCGCATCGGCTGGACCTGCGCGGTCTTCGGCGCCGCATCACGCAGCACCTCCCCCGATCCCATATCGAGCGGTCGTGGCCGTCGCGACGAACGCCGTCGCCCGCCACGATCGTTATGGTTGTCACGCTGACGCGGAGCGGTGTCACGCGGGCGGGTCCGTTCCTGCGGAGCGATTTCCGCGGCCGCCTGCTGCTCTGGTTGCTCGCGGGTTTCCTCGCGGGTCTCCTGCTGCGGCGTGTTTTCTTGGCCGCCACCACCGCCACGACGTCGCTTACCGCGTCGCCGCGGCCTATTCGCTCGCTGACGTTCCCCGCCGGGTGTTTCGGCGTTCGAGTTGGTTATTGGCAACGTTGACCGCTGCCCGGCTGAGTCGTCCAAGCGCTTTTCCTCCGAATTTCATGGTTTTGACAACGGCCATCCGGGCGAGGTCACGCACCGCGGCGAGATCGTCGTCGATCTGCTCTCGGGTGACACCGGTGGCGTCGAGATGTTTCTGGGCAACGGTATCCGGCATGCGCTTGAGGCTTTGTTGCAGGGCGGTGAGGACCGCATAGACGTCGTCCATCTGACCCACGACCGGGATGATGCCCGGAATCAGGTCGATCGGCGACAGCGCATAGCCACCACCAAGCCCGAGCAGGGCCTTGGACGAGCCTGGAACGTCCGGGTCGCGCAAGATGGCAGTAGCCAGCTTCGCGTCTGCCGGGAGGTGCTTCACCGCTTCCCAGAAGCGCTTCAGCTCCGGCGACGGTTGTTCGTTGTCGTCTCCGGCCTCGAGCGAGAACCCGGTGCGAAAGGCATCGGCGTCCTGCACAGCGGGATGGTTCTCCTCCGCGGCCGGTTCCATCTGATCCGACGTCTCCGGTTCATGCCGCTCGGTCATCGCCCCATCGCCTCCTCGTCATCGCTTGCGGGACGCGGCATCGACATGCCGCCCCTGTATTGTGCCACGATGCCAGGCACAGCCGGGCAGGCACAGCAAGACGGGGCAGCCCACTGGGCTCCCCCGTCGCCGGAAAACTCGCCGTCGTTCCGGGTCTAGCGGTCGATCAGCTGACGCAGCACGAACAGCGCGTTTGTCGGCTTCTCGGCGATCCGGCGCGTGTAGTACGCGTACCACTCTGTCCCGAACGGGACGTAGACGCGCATGTTATACCCGGCCTTCTTCAGCCGGTGCTGCTCCTGTGTGCGGACGCCGTAGAGCATCTGGAACTCGTAGCGATCGGGGGGAATCGTGTTGCGGCGCGCGTAGTCGATCGCGTCCTCGATCATCTTCGGGTCGTGCGTTGCGATCGCGGGGTAGTTACCTTTGTCCAGCAGGTGACGCATCAGCATGCGGAAGTTCTCGTCGGCTTCTTTCTTCGACTGGATCGCGACCGTTTCGGGCTCCGCGTAGGCGCCCTTCACGAGCCGCACCCGCGCCCCACGCTCGATCATGTCGATCACATCCTGCGCGGTGCGGTGCAGGTAGGTCTGGAGTACGATGCCGACGTGGTCCCCGTAGGTGCCGTGCAGCTCTGTGAACATCCGCATGGTGCGCTCGGTGTAGTCGGAGCCTTCCATATCGATCCGGACGAAGCCATCGGCCTCCCGCGCGGCGTCGAGGATGCGGACCATGTTCTCCTTCGCCACCCCGTCACCGAGATCCATACCCAGCATGGTGAGCTTGACGGAGATGTTGGGCGCAAGGTCGTTCGCGCGGAGTTGCTTCAGCGTGTCGACGTACCCCACCACTGCGGCCGACGCGGCCTCGACGGAGTTCACGTTCTCGCCAAGCTGATCCATCGTGGTGGTGATGCCGTCCTGCGCGAGTCGCCTCCCGACAGCCATGGCGTTCTCGAGCGACTCGCCAGCGATGAAGCGCTCGACAAGCTTGCGCGCTTGCGGGTTTGTCTGGAACAGATCCTTGACCTTGGGCTGGTCGGCTACGGTCAGGACGGCGCGTCGGGTGATGTTCATCTATCGTGCTCCATGTGTCCCCCGCGTGCTCCCGCGGGTTCAGGTGATCGACTCGCCGGTTCCGCCCGGCACCGCTCCCGTTTGGAGATGACCTACGCAATAGAGGTGCCGAATCAACCCTCGGCGAGCCAGTCCAGCACCGCCGCCGCCGTCCAGGACTGCGCATCGGAGCCGAGCCCCTCGCCGGTGAATGGATGGACATATTCGGCAAACCCGGCCTCGCGCACCTGAGCCAAACCTGCCTCGCGAAGCCCGTCCGCGATCTCGAATTCGCCGTTCCGCCGCCACGCCCACCACAGCAACCAGTTCATCACGGGCCAGACCGGCCCACGCCAGTATCGCGTCGGGTGGAAGGCTGGCTCCAGCGGGCTCGTGCTCGGCGGCACGGGCCATCGCAGCTCCGGATGCCCAATGAATGCTTCGGATCGCCACAGCGATACCAACGCCTCGCGACGGGCCTGCGTCACCTGTCCGGCGATAACGGGAGCAAACGCCGCGATGGTCCTGATCGGGATGCTCGTGTTGTCGACAAGGTCCAGATCGCAGCACATGTCGCGCTCTACGTTCCACTGGTCGGCGAGACCGATTCGGCCCCGATTGATCCACGACTCGATCAGGTCGAGCTCGTCGAGGTCGGCCTCGGCGAGGTTCGCGATCTCGATCAGCGACTCATTTGCCGCGACGAGGATCGCGGACATGAAGACGTCCTTCACGCGGAATGGCAGGTCATCATAGATGCGATCGACGCGATAGCCGCCGCGCTTGAGGGCCTCCACGATCCACATGAAGCGCGTGTAGTCCGTATCCGTCGGGCGCTGCGCCGGGTCGGCGACATGGTCCAGATCACGCCGCGTGAACGGCGGCAGCTCCCCCTCCGGCACGTCGATGCGCGCCAGGGCGGCATCCCAGCGGGGCGAGTTGTCCATCCCGCTCTCCCACGGATGAACGATCGTGACGAGGCCGGAGACCTCCGGGTCGCGTGCCGACATCAGGTAGCGGTGCCACTCACGCAGCGGTGCGAAGAACTCGCGGGCGATCTCCGCCGCGCGCGGGCGGTCCGCCAGATCGCAGATCGCGCGGACGGCGATCGCGTGCACCGGCGGCTGGATAATGCCGCTCGTCGCCACCCCGGCCGGGGCATCGGTCGAGACGCCATGAACATCCCACCGGGCGGCATCCGGGAAGTACGCATCGGCCGCGACGTCCGGGTTAAACTGGATCTGCGGGATCATCCCGTTGCGCCATTGCCCGCGCAGGACCGCGCGCATCTCCTCGACCGCTCGCTCGACCGAATATTGGGCGATCCCGATGGCGATGAACGCCGAATCCCAGCTCCACAGGTGCGGGTAGAGGGACGGCGCGGGCTTCGTGGATGTCCCGGTATCGTTCGTCCGGAGGATCTCAACAGCCCGGGTCGCAAGCGGGTTGCTGGTATCGATCGGCATGGGTGTGAGGCTCCTGGAGGCGAATGCGGCGAAGCGGTTTCCGCGTGGTCCGTATGATGACAGAATACCGCGAAACCCGGGGAACGGCCGGATGTTTGGCGCGACCAACAGGAGCCAGTGGCCCCTCGATCGCCATGGAGACGAGAGACGACGCATGCCTCATCAGGCCCTCCCGACCGACTGGAGCGACACCCCGACGGTGATCCGGGACTCGCTGTATGACCGGATCCCGATGACGGGGCCCGCTCTCGCCGTGATCAGCAGCGGCCCCTTCCTGCGCCTCGACCACATCCAGCAGCTTGGCTTCGTCTCGCGGGTCTGGCCCGGGGCCAAGCACACTCGCTACGAGCACTCCCTCGGCGTCATGCACGTCACGAGGCTGGCCGTGAATCACCTGCGGCGCATCCCGGAGGGCGCGTTCATCACCGACGCTGACGCCCGGACGGTGATCGCCGCCGCGTTGCTGCACGACATCGGACACTACCCCTACTCACACGCCATCGAAGAGATCGGCCCGCCGATCCTTTCGCACGAAGAGGTCGGCCGGGAACTGATCGCGTCCGGTGAGATCGCCGCGATCCTCCGGCGAGACTGGGATATCGACCCGGGCCACGTCGCGGCGATGATCCACGGCGACATCGAGCGGCTAACGGAGGGTCAGTGCGTGCTGCGCGGCCTGCTCTCGGGGACGCTCGACATGGACAAGCTGGACTATCTCCCGCGCGACGCCCGGGCCTGCAACGTGCCCTACGGCGGCGTCGACACCGCCCGCCTGATCGACGCGCTGACGATCATCACGATCGACGGCACCGGCGAGCAGCGGATCGGCATCCGCGGCAAAGGCATCAGCCCCCTTCACTCGCTGATCAACGCGCGGCAAGAGATGTTCGACAACGTCTATTGGCACCACACCAACCGCGCATGCATGGTGATGCTGCTGCGCGCGGTGCAGGAGGCGCTCGTCGCCGGCGTCATCTCGCCAGAGGACCTCACCGGCCACGACGACGCATCGCTGCTGGCGTTCATGCAGGGAGACGACATGCCGGCCGGAACACGGCGCCTGGCCAACGCGCTCGCCGCCCGCCGCATCCACAAGCGCGCCCTGGAGATCAGCGCCCGGGCGGAGATCCTGTACCAACGCCTCGGCGAGCTCTGGTATGACGCGCTGGCGCGCCGCGACGTCGAGATCCGCCTTGCAAAGGCGCTCTCCGAGCGGCTGGGCGAACCGGTCGACAGCACGGCGGTCTTGATCGATATCCCGAAGCCGGAGAAATGGAAGACGGACGTCTGGGTCCATTTCGACCAGCCACCAGTTGGGCTGGAGCCACTGATGCACTGGCAAGACGTCGTCGGCCTCGGTGATGCCGATTTCAAGCGGTATGAAGAGCACCGGCGCATGATACGCATCGTGACCGACGAGCGGTACCGGGCGGCCTTCCACGCGGATTGGGAGTCGCTCGTCTACCCTGCACTCGGCGGCATGCCATCCTGAGAGGACAGCGATGAACCACGAACATGGGACTTCCATCGACGACATCCCCGACCACGTCAACGACCAGGACGGCCACATCTCCCTGTTCCTCATGGGACTGGCGATCGCCCTCCTGCTGCTGCTCATCCTGTCCATCGTGATGGCGATGGACTAGGCGCAAGGCGACATGCGCATCGGCTGACATTCCCCGGGGCACTCCGAAGCGCTATGGCGCTTCTCCGGCCCAGGGCTACCGGTACCTTGTTAGCGCCGACCCGCAGTGGTCGGCAACCGTGGGGAATGGATCGGTAGCCTCGGCCCCGTGGTGGCCGAGGAATCGGCGCGGAGGGGCACCATCAGGTGCCGCAAGCGTCGATATCGGGGCGGCGTTAGGCCGGATGCTTACCCACGGGCGATCCCCAAACACGTCGGTGACAAAACAGCGAACGGCGGGCCATGATGACCCGCCGTCCTTCCTCTGCTTGTTCGGTTGTCGCGTTACTTGAGCAGGGTCACCGCGCCTTCGGACGCCTGCTGCACGAGGTGCGCGTACTTCGCCAGCACGCCCTGCTTGTAGCGCGGCTCCGGTTGCGTCCACGCCTCCAGGCGCGCCCGCAGCTCCTCCTCCGGGATCATCAGGTTCAGCTCGCGCTTCTCGACGTTGATCGAGATCGTGTCACCCTCGCGAATCGCCGCGATCGGGCCACCGACAAACGCCTCCGGCGCAACATGACCGATCATCAGGCCGCGCGTCGCGCCGCTGAAGCGGCCGTCCGTCATCAACGCCACCGAGCCGCCGAGTCCTTGCCCGACGAGCGCCGCGGTGATGCCGAGCATCTCCTGCATGCCGGGGCCGCCCTTCGGGCCCTCGTAGCGAATGACGACGATATCGCCCTCAACGATCTGGTTGTGCAGAACCGCCTCGCGCGCGTCGTCCGCCGAGTCGAAGACGCGGGCCGGACCGGAGAGCTTCTGCGGCTCGTACCCGAAGAGCTTCACCACCGCGCCATCCGGGGCGAGATTGCCCTTCATGATGTGGATCCCGCCCGAGCTCTTGATCGGGTTGTCGAGCGGCCGCACGACATCCTGGCCGGGTGTCTCGCGCGCGCTGCCGGATTCCTCGGCGAGCGACTTGCCGGTCGGGGTCATCTGCGAGCCGTCGATATACCCGCCCTCGATCAGGCGTTGGCAGACAAGCTGGATGCCGCCGGCCGCGTCGAGATCGGCCGCCGCGTACTGGCCGCTCGGCATCAGGTTGCCGATCAGTGGCGTCTTGCGGGAGATCGCGTCGAAGTCGTCGATCGAGAGTTCGACGCCCGCCTCGCGCGCGAGCGCCAACAGATGCAGCACGGCATTGGTGGAGCCGCCGCTGGCCGCCACGCCGGCGATCGCGTTCTCGAACGCCTTTCGGGTCAGGATGTCCTTCGGCCGCTGGTTCCGACGCAGCATGTCCATGATGATCTGGCCGGCCTTGCGCCCGACCTCGTCCTTGCGCGGGTCAATTGCCGGCGGCGACGCGGAGCCGAGCGGCGACATACCGATGAACTCCATCGCCATCGCCATCGTGTTCGCCGTGAACTGGCCGCCACAGGCGCCCGCGCCCGGGCACGCGTGGTTCTCGAGGTCCAGCAGGTCCTCGTCGCTCATCTTCCCGGCCGCGTTCGCGCCGATCGCCTCGTAGACGGTCTGGACGGTGACTTCCTGGCCGCGCCAGTACCCAGGCATGATCGTGCCGCCGTAGAGCACGAACCCCGGCACATTGAGCCGCGCGAGCGCCATCGAGAGCCCCGGCAGCGTCTTGTCGCAGGCACCGAGGGCGATGATGCCGTCGAACATGTGGCCACGGCCGACAAGCTCGACCGAGTCGGCGATGACCTCGCGCGAGGTCAGCGAGGTCTTCATACCCTCGGTGCCCATCGTCACGCCGTCGGAGATCGCGACGGTGTTGAACTCCATCGGCGTACCGCCGGCTTCGCGGACGCCCTTCTTGACCTCCTCGGCGAGCTTGCGCAGGCCGAAGTTGCAGGGCATCGTTTCGATCCAGGTGTTGGCGATACCGATGATCGGCTTGCGCAGGTCGTCGTCGCCGAAGCCGATCGCCTTCATCATCGCGCGGGCACCGGCGCGATCCTTGCCGTCGTAGAGCGTCTTGCTGTTGGAGCGCAGGTCGACGTTCTCGCCGGCCGCGTGCTCGCCCTTCACCTCTGTCGCCATCATTGTCTCCTCGGTCTACTGGAAATTCCTGAGAATACGAAAAACGCCACCACGCGCCGGGGCACCCCGCTCCCGGGTTCGGGCGCGGACCTCCGCTTCGCGTCGACGGCGTTGTCGGCATCTGTTCACTCCAGTGTCCAGTGTTTTGGACCGCCCGGCAAGGAGCACATGGCAGGAATGCGGACCCGCATTGGCCGCGTTCATCCGTACTGTGGAGACAGGCACAAGGCCAGCACGGCGGGATACGCCCGGCCGCGAACGACAAGGAGTTGCCTGGATGACGACGACATGATCGACGACTCGTAGCGAACCCTGCCCAGTGCGGCACAGGATCAGATCACACTATGGAACTCCTGCTTTTCATCCTCATCCTCGGCATCGTCGGTATCCTGGCCTACACCCATGGCGTCGACTCACGCGATGGCACACCAAACTGGTGACAGTCTCCCCTCCCAATCACGACGTCCCCGGGGGATGCGCTCGCTGCGCATCCCCTCTTTTTGCGTTCCGCTGATTGCCCTTCTCACCAACTACGGCGACAATGCCCCATACGTTTTTGGCCAGAAAGAAGTGGTTGGGAGAAGGTCGCCGTATGGCCGCATCACGCCCGTTGTCGTTCGGCATCCAAACGATCCAGTACTGGACCTGGGAGGAAACGCGTACCCGCTGGCGCTGGTTCGAGGACCTCGGCTTCGACAGCCTTTGGCTCACCGACCACTTCGTCCGCACGGCGCACCCGGACAGCCCCTACTTCGAGGCGTGGACACTGCTCAGCGCCCTCGCCGTCGTCGTGGAGCGGCCACGCATCGGCGTCCTCGTCAGTAGCAACACGTTCCGGCATCCCTCCCTGCTCGCCAAGGAGGCCGTGACACTGGACCATATCTCCAACGGCCGCCTGGAACTCGGGCTCGGCGCCGGATGGTATGTGCCTGAACACGACATGTTCGGTCTGGAGTTCCCGGAGACGCACGAGCTGGTCGACCGCTACGAGGAGGCGCTCGACATGCTCGATCGTTACCTCCGCAACGACCGCACGACCGTCGAAGGCGCCTATTACGCCATGCATGACGCGCCAAACCGCCCCGCGCCCGTGCAGCAGCCGCGCATCCCGTTCGTGCTCGGGGCGCACAAGAAGCGCACGATCGGCCTCGCCGCCCACTACGCGGACACCTGGAACACACGCGGCACGGTCGACGAGGTGCGCGAGCGTAACGCGATGCTGGACGACGCCTGCGCCCGAATCGACCGCGATCCGGCGGAGATCGAGCGCTCGCTGCTCTATGTCATCGCGCACATGGTCGACGAACAGCCCTGGGACTCTGTGGACGCTTTCACCGATTTCGTCGGGCGTTTTCGCGAGGCCGGCATCGAGGAGTTCATCTTCCAGCCGCCCGAGCCGGAGGCGTTCCCCCTCGTCGAGCGCATCGCGACGGACGTCATCCCCTGCCTGCGAGGCGACGACTGAAGCGGTATACTGCATACAAATGAGTTCCTCATCGGCGAGGAACGCACGGATCGCGAAGCGTTCGCGAAAGGAGCTCGATGATGAGACTTCAGGACAAGGTCGTCGTTGTGACCGGTGCCGCGTCGGGCATGGGTCTGGCAATGGCGAAGCTCTTCACCGCCGAAGGGGCATCGGTGATCGCCGGCGACTGGAACGCCGCCCGGCTCGATAGCGCGGTGAAGGAGATCGCGGCGACGGGCGCAAAGATCACCGGCCAGCAGGGTGACATCTCCGACAAGGCGTCCGCCGAGGCGCTTGTGAACCTCGCGGTCGACACCTACGGCAAGATCGACGTCCTCGTCAACAACGCCGGGATCATGGATTACATGGCCGGCGTGGACACGGTGACGGATGATATCTGGGAGAAGGTCCTGAAGGTGAACCTTTACGGGCCGATGTACACCAGCCGCCGGGCCGTGCAGATTATGCTCGAGGCCGGCCACGGCTCCATCGTCAACATCGGCTCGACGGCAAGCCTCAGCGGCGGCGCGGCCGGTGTCGCCTACACCACATCCAAGCACGCGCTCATGGGACTCACAAAGAACGTCGCCTGGATGTACGCCAAGCGCGGCATCCGCTGCAACGCTGTCCTCCCTGGCGGCACCAACACCAACATCCAGGAAACGATGCCGCAGGAGAAGCTCGATCCGGTCGGAATGGCGCGGCAAATGGAGTTTGGCTCCCTGTGCCCGCTCTACCTGGAATCAGAGGACATCGCCCGGGCGGCACTCTTCTTCGCGTCGGATGAGTCGCGCTTCATCAACGGAGCCCTCCTGACTGCGGATGGCGGATGGATGGCGTTGTAATCTCCGTCACGTCGGGGCGTAGAGAGGGGCACCAAACGCAGTGCCCCCTCTATACTTGCTCCTGACCGCTCATCCGCCGTAGCGGATCCCCGGCCATTCGCACCCGACCGAAGGACATCGTGTGGATATCCAGTCACTGCTGCTGACCATCCTGAACATCTACTCGTTCGTGCTCTTCGGGCGCGCCATCATGTCATGGTTCGACCCGACCTTCTCGTCGTCGATCGGGCGCATCATTTACGATGTCACCGAGCCGGTCATCGCGCCGATCCGCCAGGTCATCCCGCCGATCGCCGGGCTCGACCTCTCGATTATGGTTACGATCTTCCTCGTCATCATCCTCGAGCGGCTGATCGCCTCGGCGCTGTAGGGCCAACCCCGGCATCGCCTCCCGCATCATGCTAGACCGCCGCGCTGAAATTGCGTACAGTGGCAGGTATCATCCCGATGCATCTCTGATTCGTGCATCGAACCGCTGACCGTGCACGAACGGCGAGAACCCGTCGCCACCGTTTACTGACCAGGAGCAAGGTATGTTGCTGCGGCTGCTCTTTCTGTTGACGTTCCTCGGCTACGCCACCGGTCCCGACTACCGGGAGGAAGATGACCAGCGCCTCGGCGGGCAAGGGTTCGCCCGCATCGTGCTGTTGGTCGCCGCCCTCGGCCTGGTGACCGTCAGCGCGCTCGTCGTCCTGGCGGTGATGGCCCTTACGGGCAGCTTCGACAAGCAGTTCTTCGACCCGGTCATCTAGCGCGACAGGGTTTGGATCACGGAGCAACGCGAAACGGCCGGGGCACACCACCCCGGCCGTTGTCACTTAAGCATTACCGGTCCTTGACCGGTTCGACCTCCCCGATCTCGTCGAGGTGGAATCCCAGCATCTCCATCAGCGCCAGCGCGTTCGACGACGTCGCGATCCCCGGTCGCAGCCGGTAGTCGAACGTCATGCGCGGCGTGTCGCCATCACGCGTAAAGACCTCCGCGAAGTGGACCGGCACCGCGGTCCCGTCCAGCTCGGTGCCCTCGATCAGCTCCAGATCGTGGCTGGAGATGGCCCCGATGGCATTCGCGCGCGTCAATGACCGCAGCACCTGGCGCGAGGCGATTTGTCGCTCGGCGGTGTTCGTCCCCTGCAGGATCTCGTCAAGCAGGTAGAGCGAGGTACGCGGCGACCCGTCGCGCACGCGGTCGACAACCGCCTTCAGCCGCTCCAGCTCCGCCATGAAGAAGGAGACGCCGCGCTCCAGCGAATCCTCGACGCGCATCAGGCTGCTGATCCGCAGCGGCGGCATCGAGAGCGCGCTCGCGGCCACCGGCGCCCCGGCCTGTGCGAGCACGGCGTTGGCACCGATGGCCCGCAACAGCGTGCTCTTGCCGGACATGTTCGAGCCGGTCACGAACAGGAAGTGACCAACGGGTCCAACATGGACGTCGTTCGGCACCGCCTCGCCGCCCGGCAGCAGCGGGTGGGCCAGCGCCGTCGCGGTGAACGATGCCTCCGCCTCGTCGACCGTGGGAAAGGCCCACGCCGGATGATCGTGCCGCAGCACCGCGAGCGCGGCGAACGCCTCCCATGTCCCGGCTGCTTCCAGCCACCCGCGCACCTTGCCGCCGGAGCGCGCCTGCCACGCCTCCAGCAACTCGAGCACGTGCACATCCCACATCAGCGTCATCTGGAGCGGGAAGTAGAGCATCGCGCCGGGCGGCAGAGCGAGCGAGACGAGGCGGCTCAGCACGGCGGTCCGGGCCATCGCACCGTCGGCCTCTCCTCCCAGTGTGCGGTCGATCTGCACCAGCAGCGGAGAAGCTGGCTTCGCGGAGGCGATCGTCCCGAAAATGTCGCGATACCCCGCAATGGCGTCGCGCAACGGCACGATGCCTTGCACGCGCGACGCGGCAGGTCCGCCGAACAGCGTGAAGACGACCGTGTTGAGCACGATTGGGGCGACCATCCAGATCGCAGGGAGGACACCGAGCCCCCACAGCACGCCCAGCACGAGCAGCGAGAACGGACCGATCCAGGCCAGCGCGCGCAGCCACGGACGCCGCCGAAGCCACGGCTCGTCGCCCGCCCATCGCACGAGCACCTCGGGCTCGGGCAGTTCCTCATCCGTCCGCAGGCCCGCAGCCTCCACCTGCTGCCGCAGCTCGACGTTGCCGGCCAGCTCATCGACCGCCGTCTGGCGCGCGGCAAGATCGGCAAGGTGCCGATCCTCCAGCAAGGACGCGTGCAGCGCATCCCAGCCGTGTCGCGTGACCGGTGTGCCAATCCGCTGCTCGACAGATGCGCGCCCGAGGATGTTCAGGTCCCAGGCGTACGGATGCTCGCGCCCCACGCCGGCATCCGGTGGAAGGGGCACGTCGTCCCATCGCTGCTCCAGCCGGGCGAGCGCCCATTGGTTGACGCTCACCATCCGCGAGGCGAGGTCTCGCCGCGCACGAACCCCGCGCTGGACCGGTACCAGGACGACGTAAACGCCAATCGCGATAACGATCGCCCAGCCCCAGGCAGATGCACGGTCGCCCCACCACTGCCACGCGGCCAATCCGGCGACGACGATCAATGCCAGGCGCAGGTTGCCGAGCAGGCTCCAGCGCCGCTGCAGCGCATCATGCTGCCCGGTGTAGGCCGCGATGCGATCGGTATAGGTGTCGGAGGGGTGGGGCACGAAGGCGGTGTCCTTGGGAAGAAGCGGCTCAAACGCTCCCATGGTAGGAGACACAGCCTCCCCTCGCCCACCTGCCCTACTCGTCTTGGAAGGACGCGAAGAGATTGTTTAGTGACTCCGCGAGCCCGGGATGCGGAAAGATGCCGTCACGCAGCGCGGTATAGGGCACCTTGCCCATCATCGCGATCTGGAGCATCGACGCGATCTCGCCACCCTCCATACCGAGAATCGCCGCGCCGAGGATCTGGTCCGTCTCCGCGTCGACGACCGCCTTCATCATGCCGCGCGTCTCGCCGGTTTCCGCGGCACGCGCCACCGAGCTCATCGGCATCTGCGCGACGCGGATCGCCTTGCCAGCCTTGCGCGCCTGTGACTCCGTCATCCCGATCCGGCCGAGCTGTGGGTCCATGAACACCGTGTAGGGCACCGGTCGACCCTCGATCGTGCGGTCCTCCCCGTCGATCAGGATGGCTTTCAGCACCCGGTAGTCGTCATAGGAGATGTGGGTGAACTTCGGGCCGGGTCGGATATCGCCGACGGCGTAGACCCCCGGGACGTTCGTCTCCAGCCGGTGATCCGTCGGGATGTGCCCCGAGTCGTCGGTCTCGATGCCGGCCGCGTCGAGGGTCAGCGAATCCGTGTTCGGCGCGCGTCCGGCCACGATCGCCACATTCGACGCATCGATGGTACGCACCTCCCCGTCGACCTCGACGTCCAGCACAACACCCTTCGCTGCTTTGCGGACGGCCGTGGCGCTCGCCTTCAGCAGCACCGTGATGCCATCGTCCTCGAGGATCTCCTGCACGGCCCGGGCGACGTCCGCGTCCTCGCGTGAAAGCAACTGGGCACCGTGCTGGACGATCGTCACCTCCGCCCCCAGCCGCCGGAACAGCTGCCCGAACTCGACCCCGATGTACCCGCCGCCGATCAGCACCAGATGATCCGGAACCTCGCCGAGCTCCATCACGGTGGTCGAGTTCAGCAGCTCAACCTCGTCCGATCCGGGAAGGTCGAGTGTCGCGGGCCGCTCCCCGGCGTCGATGACGATCGTCTCCGCCGTGAAACGCTCCTCCCCACCGTCGTTCAGCGCGACGTGCACGTCCTTCGGACCCGTGAAG
The DNA here is from genome assembly GCA_963741805.1 of uncultured Chloroflexia bacterium. Classification (GTDB taxonomy): domain Bacteria; phylum Chloroflexota; class Chloroflexia; order Thermomicrobiales; family UBA6265; genus UBA6265. Next base: position 118,240 of record CAVUJR010000010.1, on the reverse strand, counting down.
CGAGCGTCCCCAAAGATCGTCCGCGGGTTCTCCTTCCCGAGCAGGCGTTTCTCGCTGCCGGACCGCCATTGTTCGACGATGTCGCGCTTGCGCTGGCGAACGGCCTTCATATCGACGGAGACGTCGCCTGTGTGAACGCCGTAGTCGCCAGCACGCCGTGCCATGTAGGCGGTGCGACCGCTGGCGATCATCGTTTTCGTCGGCGTACAGCCGACGTTCACGCATGTGCCACCGATATGCTCGCGCTCGACCAGCACGACCTGCTTGCCGGCCCCGGCAAACGCCGTCGCTAGCGGTCCACCCGCTTGCCCTGCCCCAATGATCAGCACGTCGACCTGCTTTGGTGTCGTCATGAAACCCTCACTTTCCATGCAACTCGTATCGCAGGAACCCCGCCAGTTCAGGACAGGAATTGTCTTTTCGCTTCGATATCCGGCACAATCGGTCCAGGCCTCGCCACAGGGGACCATGGAGACGCTATGGATATGCGCAACATACGCACAATCCATCATTCGGAGATCGCGCGGACCTGCCGTCCAGCAGCGTCCCCCTGCCCTTTGCTCCTCGTCTCCTCCTTCCTGACCCGTTCCTGGATGCCGTGGCGCGCCCCGCGCGCCGTCAGCTAATCCCGGCCGGGCCATCGAGCAGCTGTGCAAGCCCGGCGGCTGTGCACTCCCTCGTGCCGATATTCCTCAGGAAGGACCGTCCCATGTCATCCTCTGCCTCACCGCGCCCACGCCTGCTCACCGGCGACCGACCGACCGGACCGCTGCATCTCGGCCACCTCGTCGGCTCGCTGCGCAACCGCGTGCGCCTGCAACATCAGTACGACTGCTTCTTCATCATCGCCGACCTCCATATGCTCACCACGAAAAGCGCGCCCGAGGACATCGCCCGTGTCGACGCGAACGCCCGGACCCTCATCCTCGACGCCCTCTCGGCTGGCATCGAGCCGGACTCAGTGACGTTCTACCTTCAGTCGCTCGTCCCGGAGATCCACCAGATCTCTGGACTTCTCCAGAGCCTGGTCACCGTCTCGCGCCTGGAACGCCTGCCGGCCCTGAAGGAGATGGCGCGGGACGCGAACCTCGAAATGTCCTTCGCGCTCCTTGGCTATCCCGTCCTCCAGACGGCCGATATCCTGTGCGTCCGCTCCCATGCCGTGCCGGTCGGTAAGGACAACTTCGCATTCGTCGAGATCTCCCGCGAGATCGCGCGCCGTTTTAACAGCCGCTACGGCGACGTTTTTCCGGTGCCAGAGATCGTCACCAGCGAGACACCGACCCTCGTCGGGACGGATGGCGCGGCAAAGATGAGCAAGAGCGTCGGCAACACCATCAACCTCTCCGACACGCCGGAGGAGGTGCACCGGAAGGTGATGCGGATGTATACCGACCCGAACCGTATCCGCGCGGATATACCCGGTCGCGTGGAGGGCAACCCGGTATTCGCCTATCTCGATGCCTTCGGATCCGACGGTGCGACGATCGCGGAGCTGAAGGACCGTTATCGGACCGGCACCGTCGCGGATGTGGAAGTGAAGACCTACCTCGTCGACGTGTTGGAGCGTGTCCTCTCGCCGATGCGGGAGCGGCGTACCCACTTTTCGGAGCCCGGCTACGTCGACACGCTGATCCTTGAAGGCTCCGAGCGCGCCCGGGATGAGGCGATCGCGACACTGCGCGAGATGCAACACGCAATGGGCTTCACTGGCGTGCGCAATCGCCTCCGACGCGCCGACGGGCGCCGGGATCGGACGACGGGACGTCAACAGGCGTGAGAGTGCTGAATCTCCTGTATGCTGGATATCAGCAATGACGTAATCCCGTGACCTTCCCCTGGAAAGGCCCCGCCATGCCGAACAAGAAGCTCCAGAAGTCCATCGACACCGTCAAAGGCGACGTTCGCGAGCTGGTCGAGGCGTTCTGGGCGTTCCGCGAGGAGGTGATGACGCAGCAAGCAGTCAGCGCCGCCGAGCAGCAGTCCGCCTCCCCGCGCGCAAACATGGGTGATGTGCCCGAGCCTCCGGCCGACGGGAGTGCCGGCACGCTGCGCGTCCTCGGGTATTACGAAATGCCGGACGGCACGGGTGGACGCATTGCGCACCAGTGGTCACTGGAGGACTATCCGGTCGAGCAGACGCTGGCACTAGCGGTTGAGGACGCGGCGAAGGTGCTCGCGGCGGTCGGTCACAAGCAGCGATTGGGGATCATCCTTATGCTGCTGCGGTGCCCGGCGACAGCGAGCGAGATGGTGCAGAGGCTTGCACTCGGCACGACCGGCGCCGCCTATCACCATCTCAACGTGCTGCAAGGAACGGGGCTCATCGAGCAAGCCCAACGCGGAGTCTTCTCGATCGTCCCGGAGCAGGTGCCCTGCCTGCTCACCGTCCTCGGTGGCCTCTCCGGCGCGATCCGGCAGCAGGTCGAGAGTATCGCCGACGTCGTTGAGGAGGGCGCCTCGGAATCGGCGGACGCCTAGCCCCCGTAGGGTCCGACGTGAATCCGGGCGATGCGTTCCTCACCCGGCACTCCCCGGGCACGGCGGGCCGCGCTCACGCGCGACCCTGGGCCCAGGGCTACAGGTAACAATGTTTGCCTGAGGTCAAACGCGCATCGGCGCTGTCTTCCCCGGACACGAGGTCCGGGGCTACGGAGAGGAAGGTAGCCTCGACCCCATGGTGGCCCAGGCATCGGCGCGCAGCGGTACCGCAGGTGCCACAAGCGTCGATATCCAGTGCGGGCCCAAGTCCGTTCGTTACGGTGAATCGCATACGCAAAGCAAGAGGTGAGGAAGCGTAATGCTTCCTCACCTCTTGCTTTGCGTTCGGTTGTGGCCCCGGTCGCTAGCTCGCGGCCTCGGCCATCTTCGCGCGCTTCTTCACCTTCGCTCGCTCGTCCGAGGAGAGGAAACGCTTGCGCAGGCGCAGCGCCTTCGGCGTCACCTCCAGCAGCTCGTCGTCTTCCAGGAAGTCCAGCGACTGCTCCAGGCTGAGGAGGGTCGGCGGGGTCAGCTTCACGGTGATGTCCGACGTGCTGGCGCGCATGTTGGTCAGCTTCTTCGCGCGGCAGATGTTCACCGTCAGGTCGTCTTGCCGGGGATTCTGGCCGACGATCATTCCCTCGTAGACCTCGGTGCCCGGGTCGATGAACGTGATGCCGCGCTCCTGGGCGTTGGCGATGCCGTGCGCCAGTGCCGTACCGCTCTCCGAGGCGACCAGCGCACCCGAACGGGTCTGCGTGATTGCGCCCATCCAGGGCTCGAAATCGATCAGTCGCGAGCCCATCACGACGCTGCCCTTCGTCGCCGTCAGCATCGCGTTACGCAGGCCGATCAGGCCGCGGGTCGGGATCGCGAACTCGACGCGTACATGCCCGTTCCCGTCGTTCACCAGATCCAGCATGCGCGCCTTACGGCTGCCGGTGAGCTCCGTGACGACGCCGACGAACTCCTCCGGCACGGTCACGACGAGATGCTCGATCGGCTCCATCAGCTCGCCGTGCTCGTCGCGACGGGTCACGACCTCCGGCCGCGACACCTGGAACTCGTATCCCTCGCGGCGCATCGTTTCGATCAGCACCGAGAGATGCAGCTCGCCTCGCCCGGACACCGCGAAGACGTCCGGCTGGTCCGTCGGCGCAACGCGCAGCGAGAGGTTGGTTTCCAGCTCGCGGCTGAGTCGATCGCCAAGCTGACGCGAGGTCGAGTAATCGCCATCGCGCCCGGAGAGGGGCGATGTGTTGACGCCGAACGTGAGCTTGAGGGTCGGCTCTTCGATCGCGACGGTCGGGAGCGCTTCCGGCTCGTCCGGGTGCGCCAGGGTGCTGCCGATCTTGGCGCCGGAGAAGCCGGTGACAGCGATCAGGTCACCGCCCTGCGCCTGAGCGACCTCGACCTTGCCGAGGCCCTCGAACGTCATCAACGACGTCACGCGCTGCCGGCTCTCGTCAACGCCGCCACCGATGTTCACCAGCTGCTCGCCGGACGTGATCGTTCCGTGATGGATGCGGCCAATTGCGATACGGCCACGATGCGCGTCATAGTCCAGTGAGGTAACCAGCATCTGGAACGGGGCGCCGATATCGGCGACCGGGGCCGGGACCTCCTTGACCACGGTGTCGAGCAACGGCAGGAGGTCGTCCTCCAGCTTGTCGGCGCTGTACCCGGCGCGGCCCTCGCGACCGATCGCGTAGAGAATCGGGAAATCCAGCTGCGACTCATCGACCGCGAGCTCGAGGAAGAGATCCATGATCAGCTCCTCGACTTCCTCGATGCGGGCGTTGGAGCGGTCGATCTTGTTGATCACCACGATCGGGCGCAGGCCGATCTCCAACGCGCGGGAAAGCACCGTCCGCGTTTGCGGCATGGGTCCCTCGGCCGCGTCGACGAGGAGGATGCACCCATCCGCCATGTTCAGCACGCGCTCGACCTCTCCACCGAAGTCGGCGTGACCCGGCGTGTCGATGACGTTGATCTTGAGGTCGCCGTAGCGGATCGCCGTGTTCTTGGAGAGGATGGTGATGCCGCGCTCGCGCTCGAGGTCGTTGCTATCCATGATCAGCTCGCCGGCGGCGTCTGGATCGCGGAAGATATGGGACTGCTTGAGCATGCCATCCACGAGGGTGGTCTTGCCGTGGTCGACGTGGGCGATGATGGCGACGTTGCGCAGGTCGGCGCGCCGGGAGATGTTGTCGGTTGGACTCATAGAGGGTGTTGCTCTCGGGGTGTGATGCCCGGGAACAACGATGTCGACCGGGCCGCAGAAGATGACCCGTGCTCATGAGCCCGGGTCATCTCATGTGAATCTCTTCACATTAACGTCATTAAGGATAGCACGGCGGGGCGACCGATCATATGCCAGCCGCGCGATGCCCGTGGCTTCCGCGAATATGCCTCCATAGAGTGACGCGCACCCTGTACCAACCCCTAATCGACCGGCGCGTACTCCGCGAGCATGCCGTCGACCAGGTCGCGGACGTGCTGGACGATACCATCCAATGGCGTGGTCAGCATCTCGTCAGAGGAGCGGAGCTTGAGTTCGACTTCACCCTTGTCGAGCGTCTTGCGGCTGACGGCGAGGCGGATCGGGTTGCCGATCAGGTCGGCGTCGTTGAACTTCACGCCTGGCCGCTCCCCGCGGTCGTCGTAGAGCACCTCGATGCCGGCCGCTTGCAGATCCCCGTAGAGCGTGTCGGTCGCCTGGCGAACGTCCTCATCCTTGCCGATGGTCAGCAGCGAGACGTGGAACGGCGCGACCGTGATCGGCCAGCAGATGCCCTTCTCGTCGTAGCTCTGCTCGACAACTGTCGCCGCCGACCGGCCGGAACCGATGCCGTACGACCCCATCACGACCGGTTGCGCCTTGCCGTTCTGGTCGAGATAGGTCGCGCCCATCGCCGTGGTGTAGACGTGTGCCGAGCTTGAAGATGTTGCCGATCTCGATCGCGCGGCGGGCGTTCATCTCCTCTCCACAAACCGGGCATAGCGCGCCATGTGACGCCGCCGCGATATCGGCGACGATGTCGGCCTCGTAGTCGCGACCGAGATTGGTGTTCTTGAGGTGATACCCGGCCTTGTTCGCCCCGGCGACGAGGTTCCGCGCGCGACGGACGCTCTCGTCGACGACGATGGTCGCGTCATGCACGCCGATCGGGGAAGCGTAGCCCGCAACCGCGCCGACCGCGGCGATCTGCTCCGTGGTTGCCGGAATGATCTCCGGCTCCTGCAGCAGCTGGCGCAACTTGGTCTCGTTGACCTCAAGGTCACCCCGGATCACGACGAAGATGAACTTCTCGCCGGCCATGAAGAACACAGCCTTCGCGGTCTGGTTCAGGGGCACGTCGAGGTAGTCCGCCACGCCCTGGATGGTGGAGGCGTTCGGCGTCTCGACCTCCTCCATCGGCAGCATCTCATCGTCCGATTCCGGCCCAACGCGGAACTCCGCCACCTCGCGATTCGCCGCGTAGTCGCCGTTCGGGCAGATCAGGATCACATCCTCACCATGCGGAGAGAACGCCATGAACTCCTCGGACTTCGACCCGCCCATCATGCCGACGTCGGCGCCGACCTTGAGGAAGTCGAGCCCCATGCGGGTGAACATCCGGTCGTAGGCGCGGGCATGGGCCTCATACGACTGCTCGAGCCCGGCCTCGTCGGTGTCAAGTGAGTACGAATCCTTCATCGTGAACTCGCGCACGCGGATCAGGCCGCCACGAGCGCGCGGCTCGTCACGCCACTTCGATTGCAGGTGGTAGATGATCTGCGGCAGCTGCTTGTACGAGTTCACCTCGGTACGTAGCAGGTCGGCGACGACCTCCTCGTGGGTCATCGCGAGCACCATGTCGCGGTCGCCACGGTCCTTGAAGCGCGCCATCTCCGGCCCGATCGCGTCGTACCGGCCGGATTCCCTCCAGATGTCCGCGGTATGGACGAACGGCATGAGCATCTCCTGCCCGCCGATCGCGTCCATCTCCTCGCGGATGATCGCCTCGACTTTCCTGACAACGCGGTATCCGAGCGGCAGGAGGCTATAGATGCCTGCACCCAGGGGGCGGATCATCGCGGCGCGCACCATCAACTGGTGGCTGGGGAACTCGGCGTCCGCCGGTGCCTCGCGAATCGTCCGTCCAAAGAGCTTCGCCATACGCATGGCTGTGGTGTCCTCCTGAATGCAAACACGCCGTCGATGCCACCCGTTATCGTCCCGTGGCGTCCGATAGGGGAAGAATACGCGATCATGCCGCGCGTCTGGCGACCATGGCGTGTATTGACAGCCCGCCGGGCCGTTCGTAGCATCGCCCCAACGCACGGATCCGCACGAGTACCCACAATCGAAAGGGCCGGTATGTCAGACACCACGTTCACCCACGACGAGGAGCAGATGATCGAGTGGCTGGAGGAGCGCCAGGGCCGCTTCATCCAGATGGCCGACGACATCTGGGAGCACCCGGAGCTGGCCCTCGCCGAGTTCCATGCCTGCAAGGTCCAGAGCGACGATCTCGCCGCCGACGGCTTCGCGATCACAAGGAACGTCGGCGACTTGCCAACCGCGTTCATGGCCGAGTACACCCACGGCGCGGGTGGGCCGATCATCGGCTTCCTCGGCGAGTACGACGCCCTGCCGAGCCTCTCGCAGGAGCGCGGCCCAGACCAGCAGCCGATCGTGGCGGACGGCCCGGGTCATGGCTGCGGGCACAACCTGCTCGGGACCGCGGCGCTCGCCGCGGCCAGCGTCACCAAGGCGTGGCTGCAGGCGACCGACACGCCCTGCACCGTCCGCTACTACGGCTGCCCGGCCGAGGAAACGTGCGAGGGCAAGGTCTTCATGGCTCGCGCTGGCGCCTTCGACGACCTCGACATCTGCATCACCTGGCACCCGTCGGCGCTGACGACCGTCTCGGCATCCAGCAGCCTTGCGGTAAACAACATCAAATACCAATTCAAGGGGCGAACGGCGCATGCCGCCGCGAATCCCGAGTCGGGCCGCTCCGCGCTGGACGCCGTCGAGCTGATGAACATCGGCGTGAATTACCTGCGCGAGCACGTTATCGAGAAGGCCCGCATGCACTACGTGATCACCAACGGCGGTGGCGCACCGAACGTCGTGCCAGATGAGGCAGAAGTCTGGTACTTCCTGCGCGCCCCGGAGCGGCACCAGGTCGAGGAGATCACCGCCCGCGTCCGCAAGATCGCCGAGGGCGCGGCCCTGATGACCGAGACAGCGATGACCGAGAACTTCATCGCTGGCGCCTACAACGTCCTCCCGAACATGGCGATGGTGCGTGTCATGGAAGGCGTGATGGCGGACCTCGGCGACATGGCGTTCGACGAGGAGGAGGTCGCGTTCGGCAAGCACGTCGCCAGCCAGTACCCGGAAGAGCTGCGGAAGAAATCGCTGGAGCACCACAAGCTCCCGCTCGACGCTGTCGATGCCGGTCTCTGGCCGAGCTACCGCCCCGCCCAGAACGTGGGCGAGGTGATGTCCGGCTCGACGGACGTCGCCGACGTTTCGTGGATCACCCCGACCGGCCAGATCGGCACGACCTGCTGGGCACTCGGCGTTCCGGGCCACAGCTGGGCGAACACCGCGACCGGCGGCGTCAGCATCGGCCACAAGGGGATGGTGCACGCCGCCAAGGGCATGGCCCTGACGGCCGCCAAGTACATCCTCGATCCGGCACTGATCAAGGAGGCGCGGGACGAGTTCGAAGCGGCGACGAAGGACCGCCCGTATAGCAGCCCGATCCCGGACAGTGTCATGCCGCGCAAGGTCGAGAAGGCGAAATGACCCAAAGCCAGCTTACGCACCTCGAATGCTCGTTCTGCGGTGAGACGTACCCCGCTGACCAGTTGATGAAGACCTGCCCCGCGTGCGGCAAGGTGCTCTTCGCGCGGTACGACCTCGCCGCCGCAGCAGAGACGATGACGAAGGAGGCGCTCCGCGACCGGCCGTGGGACCTCTGGCGCTACGCCGAGATCCTGCCGGTGCGGAACACCGCCAACCGGCTCACGCTCGGTGAGGGCGGCACCCCCCTGCTCCACGCGCCGCGCCTCGGCGACGCCTTCGGGCTGGAGCGGCTGCTCGTCAAGGACGAGGGCGCGAACCCGACCGGCAGCTTCAAGGCGCGCGGGCTCGGCATGGCCGTCTCCCGCGCGAAGGAGCTCGGCGCGGAGACCGTCGCGATTCCCTCCGCGGGCAACGCCGCCGCCGCGATGGCCGCCTACGCCGCGCGCGGGGGGCTAAAGGCCGTGCTCGCCATGCCGCAGGACGCACCGGAGGTGATGAAGTCCGAGGGTGTGCTCTACGGAGCGGACGTGATCCTCGTCGACGGGCTGATCAACGATGCCGGGACGGTCATCCGCGAGGGAGCGGCGCGGTTCGGCTGGTTCGACGTCTCGACCCTCAAGGAGCCGTACCGGGCCGAAGGCAAGAAGACAATGGGGCTGGAGATCGCGGAGCAGCTCGGCTGGCGCCTGCCCGACGCGATCATCTACCCCACTGGCGGCGGCACTGGCATCGTCGGGATGTGGAAAGCGTTCGCGGAGCTGGAGGCGATGGGGCTGATCGGCCCGGAGCGGCCGAAGATGATCGTCGTCCAGGCGGAGCACTGCGCGCCGATCGTCAAGGCGTTCGAGTCGGGCGAGCGGCACGCCGAGCTGTGGCAGAACGCGTCGACCATCGCCGCCGGCATGCGCGTGCCGGTCGCGATCGGTGACTACCTGATCCTCGACGCCGTGCGCGAGAGTGGCGGCACGGCACTAACGGTCACCGACGGGGAGCTGCTGGAGGGCATGCGCCTCGCGGCAACGCACGAGGGCATGCTCGTCTCCCCGGAATCCGGTGCGGCGTTCATCGCCGCCCGGATGCTGCGGGAGCGCGGGTTCCTGCAGGAGAGCGACGAGGTCGTCGTGTTCTCGACCGGCTCGGGCCTGATGCATATGGACCTGATCGACACGACCAGCTTGCCCGTGGTGGACCCGGCCCATCCGGAAACGGCCTGGGCGCCTCCGTCTACAGGCATGTAACGAAACGTTCCTGCCGGGCATGTTCGACACGACGTCCATCATGCCCGGCAGCAACGTCATTCATCACGAACGGGATCGAGTCGCGGCCACCCGATATCTGGGGCGGCTGTATGGGTGATCAACAGCATCGAAGACGGCCGGTGACATATTAATCGATTCGGGTCCGGACAGGGCAGGCCTAGCGCGCGGGCCCAGGGTGCTGGAGAACCGCATGTCGTCGCGGATACACCTCGAGCAGGACAACCCCCAGCCAAACGAACCACAGGACCTGGCTGATCCCAAACAATCCGACCAGGGCATCCAGTCCCGGGACGGTAGAGACGATGCCCACTACACCGACCGCCACACCGAGGTAGTTCATGCCTTTCGGCAGCCCGTTCACTTGCAATGCGGCCCAGCTCACAAGGAGCGTGAACACGCCGCCCAACAGCTCTCCATTTGCGCCGCCGAGTGCATCGGCCACAGGCTCGACCGATAACCACGTCGCGGTGGCTTGCGCAGGATCATCCTGATTGAGTGCGACAACCGAGGCAACCCCCTCGTTGGCCACCATGCCGCTGGCTATCAGCAACGCCGCCCACACGATCCCTACCGCAAGTGCCGTTCGGATAACGAGTGGCGAGGCAGTGCCCAGGCGTTCATAGAGCGCCAGGGCCATGACGATAAGCACGACGCCGAAGAACACATAGAGCAACAGGTTGGTGATGTAGAAGACCGGCTCCTTGTCCACGATGAGAGCGACCTTCTTGGCCGGATCGTCGATGCCTGGATAGTCCAGGACGACGAGGAACAACACGATGCCCGTGATATAGGCGGCAGCCAGGTACAACGCCGCGATGCCGCCCGCCTTTTGCAGATGTCTCATCTCAATCCCCTCTTCTGCCGCCTTCGCCTGCTGGCGCGTTCGGCTTAGGGAAAACCGTGCTCACGTACCTTTCGGCTGATCCACCTCGGAGACGCCCCGCAGGATCAACCAGACGCCAATGGCCAACTCGAACCCGAGGAGCGGCAGGAACACCAGTGTCGGCACGCTCGCGCCAAACACCTCGACCGTGATGCCAACCAGGCCCACGGCGGCGGCGGCGATCCCCAAGAGCGAGATGGCGTCTGGAACAGTGTGCGAGCGGTAGAACAAGCCGTACCAGAGCAATCCGCCGACGCAGTAGAAGAACATGTGAATCGTGTAGCCCTGCGTATAGAGACCTCGGTACAGCGATTCACCCACGACCTGATAGGCCGATTGCGCGGGGGAGCCGGCATCAACAAATCCTTCGCTCAGACGCGCCAACGCGAGCGCGCCCAGCCGGCTCGTCGCCATGAACATCGCTTCCAGGAGCCAGCAGCCGAGCGCGATACGTGCCACGACCCGGCCATGGTCACGCAAGACCGTGTAGAGGAGCGCGGCCAGGGAGACAATGCCGACACTGGTGGCCAGGTCCATCAGGACACCGGCCCGGGCCATCGTCAGTCGCGAGGAAAGATGAGCGAGCAGATCCGCATCGTCCCCGGAGCCTAGCGCGGTATCGATCAGCAACCCTCCAGCCAGGCTGGTCAGGATGACGGCCAGGAACGCGGCTCCAAGGAGCCGCGGAACCAGCTGCCGCGTGCCAGCGACGGTCATCGGGTGTTCCGAAAGAACCAGGGTGCTCATTGAGAGCCTCCTTCCGTTCCAGACGGCAACAGCGCGGTGCAGATACCACCCTGTCAACCGACAATCCACCCCGTCACGAGTGTAGGCCCCGGCCCGTGGCAAACGCGTGACAACGAAGCCCGCGATATGGCAATGCCGTGGCGATCTGGAGCAGAAGAACCCGGACAGCGATTGCCAACGGATGGGGCCTGCGGCGAAACTCCTTGACGCCGGGCAGCTCGTCGAGGTGCTCGACCACCTGGCCACCGCACGAATCCCACTCGGCTGCGTTGGAGGATTCCTAGCTATGCCCTCAATGAGGGGCGTCGTGGAGGTGACGGTTGGGATGCCTCCCAATTCGCGCCGCTCACGGTCATGACGACGCTGGGATGATCTCGACGCCGTGGGTCGCGACCGTCGCGACGAGGCGAGGGCGACGACCGCATGCGGGTCTTCCGTGAGGTCCTGCGCGAATTCCCGTCCTGGGCAACGCTCGTCTACACCCCCGCGTCGCCCTTGGCGAGCCGAACGTCGCCCCGTGCGGCAATATCCTCCGCCCGGGCGAGGATGAAGAGCAGCGATGACAGGCGGTTGAGGTAGCGGATGATCTCCGGATTGCCGATACCGCCGGCGTGCTCCAGCGTCACGGCCTGCCGCTCCGCGCGCCGCGCAACCGTCCGCGCGACGTCCAGCGCCGCCCCGGGGTGCGATTCCCCCGGCAGGACAAACTCGCGGGGGAGTTCAACCGTCTCTTGCACCTGCGCGATCGCCTCTTCCAGCCAGTCGGTGCGCCCAGAAGCGAAGCGAAGCGAATCCGGCCGGGTCGTGTCGACGAACGCCAACTCCGCCATGATCGCGTAGAGGTCACGCTGCACGGTCACGAGCATGCCGTTGGCGTCACCCCATGTCGCCAGCGCGCGTCCCAGCCCGATTGTCGACGTTGCCTCGTCGAGGTCGCCCAGCAAGTCGATACGTGGGTCGTCCTTCCCGACGCGCTCTCCGAGCAGGTCAGTGGCTCCGGCATCGCCCCGGGCGGTATAGATCTTCATCTGAAATTATCTCCGACATATGCGGCTGGATCGCTCTCACCGCTTCAGGCTCCGTTCAGGATTTGGTACGATCATGAATCCTGACGGGGTCGTACGTATGACCGTCCGACGTCATACTACCCGCAACCGGCATCCCACTCCCGCCGACATCCCCACCATGCCGGACCAGCCCGTACCGACCGAGCCCGCAGGCGCGTATCCCGTCTCGCTTCCCGCCGCGCCCTGCACCGACACGAAGGACATCGCCATCCATGATCACGCCGCTGAAGCCTCGCCCCGAACCACAGCGCAAGGAGTTCTCGGATGCCCCGATCCGCCTTGCCCTGATCGGAACCGGCTTCGGCTCGGCAGTCCACCTCCCGGCGCTTGCCCACGTCGATCACACCGAGCTCGTCGCGATCTGCTCGCGCCGGCAAGACCGCGCTACGGCGATCGCCGCGCGGCACGGCGTCCATACCGCCACAACGGACTGGCGCGATGTCGTTAATGACCCGGGCGTCGACGCGGTGATCGTCGCCACGCCGCCCTACCTGCATCACCAGATGGTCATCGCCGCGATCGAGGCCGGCAAGCACGTCCTGTGCGAGAAGCCGCTGGCCCGCAACCTCGCCGAGACGCGCGACATGGCCCGGCTGGCCGAGCGCGCGAAGGTCGTCGCAATGGTGAACCACCAGTATCGCTACCTGCCGATCCGCCGACGCGTGAAGGAGCTCATCGACGAGGGTTACATCGGCGAACCGCAGTCCGTCTCGATGATCGTCTTCAACTCGTCGCTCGCCAGCCCGGACGATCCCCGCTTCACCTGGCTGATGGAGGCCGACAAGGCCGGCGGCATGCTCCGCGCATTTGGCTCGCACTACATCGACAGCCTGCGCTGGTGGCTGGGCGAGATCGACGCGGTCGCCGGCACCACCGGCACGATGACCAGGCGTCGGCGCCTCCCGGAGTCCACCTCGACCGCCTCCGTCGACGCCGATGACAACTTCGCCTTCCTGCTCCAGTTCCGCAACGGCGCGATCGGCTCCGTGCACTACTCGTCGACGGCTCCGATCGACGCCGGCGAATCCATCACGATCAGCGGTTCCGAGGGGATGCTCATCATCGAGGGCGACAACGAGCTGTTCGGTGCCCGCAAGCGCGATATGCACCTGCGGGAGCTGGCCATCCCGGATCGGCTGATGCCGAAGCTGCCCGAGTTCAGCCACTACCTCACCCGACCGACGATCCTTCTCATGCGCGACTGGATCAAGGCCATCCGTGAGGGCGACCTGACGAAGAACGCGCCATCGTTTGAAGATGGCGCGAAGGTGCAGGAAATCGTCGACGGCGTCACACGCTCGCGCGTCCAGGGCCGGTGGGTCGACACCAGTGGCGCCCGCTGGCCGCGCACCGGCCGCATCTAGGCCGCTCTAATCCGTTCCTAATCCAGCCTCCCTATTCTGCGTCCATCTCCCTTACGGGGATGGACGTTTTTCTGTACACGCCGCCAACCGCGGAAAGGACTACCGGCATGTCTCAACGACGGGCACTCATTGCCTCGATCATCATCACGCTCGTGCTCGCCCTCTCGGCGATCGGCATCCGCGCCGCGATGACGGACACATCGTCCCAGGATGCGGCCGCCAAGAGCCCGCTCCCCGTGCTCGTCACCGGAGGGCAGGAGCCACGGGGAGATGACGACACCACCTATGACGACGGGGATGACAATGGCGGGGAAGACGACGACAGCCGCTCCTACGCCTCGTCCCAGGACGATGAGGACCACAGCACCCTGGGCTCCATCTCGCATGAAGACGACGACGATGACTAGCGACAACCCGGCCAAGCGCCGATCGGAGATGGCCGCGCGGGTGCATCGCCTCAGCGATCCGCTGGCGGCGATGGGCCAGCGGTCCCGGGGAGAACAGCTCCGTCGCGAGCGGAGCGGGCGGCTCACCCTCCTGGCGATTACCCTGAGCACTACGCTGGTGATCACCGGGGCAATCGCGGTGGTGGCCGATCAGCCCTCCGGCAACGATTCCGCCGTCGCCTCCCAGCAGTTTCCCGGGCGCCAGGTCGAGACGGTCCATATCCGCACGAAATCCTCATGAGCCGCATCTCACAGTCAAGTGCCTTTCCGGCGATGTCGACGGACGTGACCGTGGTCAGCGTTGGCATCGCCGGTGATGAGCATCACCGGGCCATGCAGGAGATCGAGGCGGACGTCCGCGAATGGGAGGAACGCTTCAGCCGCTTCCGGGGGACGAGCCTGCTCTCCCGCGTCAACGCGGCTGCAGGAGAATGGGCTGCGGTCGATGCGCCGTTCCTCGACTTGCTGCAGGTCGCGAGTGACGCCGTCAACGTCACCGGCGGCCGCTTCAACCCGGCCATCCTGCCGGCCCTGGTCGCAAGCGGGTATGACCGCACGATCGACGATGTCCGGCAAGGCATGGCAACGTGCACGGAGTCAGCAGGCGCCGCCTCACGGGACTCCTGGCAGGATGTCGTGATCGACCGTGCCAGGATGCGCATCCACCTCCCGGAGGGCATGCAGATCGATCTTGGCGGCATCGCCAAGGGCGCGCTGGCCGACCGTCTCGCCACACGCTTCGGGCACTGGCCCGGAGGCGCGATCGCGATCGGCGGGGACACCGTTCTCTGGGGCGTGCCGCCGGATGGGGACACCTGGCGCGTCGGCGTCGAGCATCCACTGGATCCCGACAAGGACATCGCCGTGGCGACCGTGCCCGCCGGAGCGGGGACGGCGATCGCGACGTCGTCGCGCACCAAACGCTCGTGGGCGACCGACCGCGGCCACGCGCACCACCTGATCGACCCGGCAACTGGCGCGCCGGCGCGATCACCGCTCCTTGCGGTCACCGTTTCCGCGCCGACCGCGACGATGGCGGAGATCGTCACCAAGAACCTGATGGTCGCCTCGGCGCATGGCGCCCTGACGCCCGACCTGCTCCTGGACGCCGCCTGGGCCCTGACCGTCACGGACACCCTCGACGTCGCTCGCATCACGAAGGAGGCGGCATGAACCGTCGCTCAGTCACCCTTCCCCGTCCCCATGTGCATCGACCGGAGCCGGCGCTGGAGACGGCGATGGCCCTCCTCGTTGCCGTGGCACTGTTAACCGTGCTCGGGCTGTTCTGGTCGGCGCTGACGGGCGCGTCGCTCAGCCCGCTGTCGTGGTACATCGCGCGCGGATCGGGCTTCGCGCTCTACCTGCTGAGCTGGTTCCTGCTCGTCAGCGGGCTCGGGACCTCCACCAAGGTCCTGGCAACGACCGGCAACCGGTCGATGATGATGAGCGTCCACACGTACGCGTTCCATCTCTGGTACGGGCTGCTGGCGATGCATATGCTCAGCATCGCCGTCGACCCGACGACGAATTTCGGGCTGGTCCAGCTGCTCGTTCCCTTCACCTCCGGCTGGCGCGAGCCATGGACCGGCCTCGGCGTCCTCGCCGCCCAGCTCGGGATCATCACCGGCGCCAGCATCACGCTTCGCCGCGTGATCGGGTACCGGGCGTGGAAAGCCCTCCACTGGCTGAGCCTGCCCGTCTTCGCGCTCGGGCTCTTCCACGGCCTGCTCGCCGGCACCGACGGATCGTCCCTTCCCGCCTTCGTGCTCTACATCGTGACGGGCGGCTGGGTCGTGTTCCTGGTGATGTACCGCGTGCTCCGCCGTAACGTGCGCGTCGAACGCCGCGACGAGCGCCGCCACCAGGCCGAGCTGGCGAGGATCCCCGTATACCACGATCGCATCAGAGATTTCTAATGAAGGGCTAATCATCGTCGGGCAGGATAAGGGCATGAGATGAACACCGAGGTTCATCACCACCTGATGGAAGGGGAAGGTCATGATCACCCGACGCGAATTCCTCACAGCTCTTGCCGGAGCGGTCGCGCTTGGCTCCGCCACCGCCATCCCGTCGTTCGCGGATCACAGGAATGACGGGACACCGCTGTCCCGCACGATGGACAAGGCTCGCGACGGCAGCTGCGACGGCACACCTGACGGCCATCCGCAGAACCATGGCGAGGTCAGCCTCCGCACCGAGGGGACACCCGTCCTTGGCGGCGCCGGAGCCACTGTCGGAGCCCGGCGTCGTGGCGGCAACGGAGGCCCACGCATGAGCGGCATGCGGGGCCAGGGAGCCGGGGCGGGAACCGGTCCTGGCACGGGAACCGGCACCGGCGTCTGCGACGGCACGGGTCCTGACCAGTAGGCTTCTTGCGCGGGTGGAGCCGCACATCCAGGCGTGCTTGCACCACAACACGCCATCTCTCCTCCTCACAGGCACCTGCCCGGGTCTCTCCCCCGGGCGGGTGCCTGTCCGGCGCTGTACGTTTGCGGCGCATTGTTCCACACTTGCGCTGACGGCACCCCGCGACCAGAGAGGATAGCCCGATGCGCATCCTGATCATCGAAGACGACGCCCGCCTGGCTGACCTGATCGCCAAGGTCCTCCGGCAAGAGCACTTCGATGCCGAGATCGCCCACGATGGGACGAGCGGGCTCGACCTCGCCCTGACCGGGACCTTCGACGCCCTCATCGTCGACCGCATGCTGCCGGGCATGGATGGCGTCAGCCTGATACGTGAGATGCGCGAGGCCCGCGTCGACTCCCCGGCGCTGATGCTGACCGCGCGGGGCGAGATGCACGAGCGCGTCGAGGGCCTCCGTGCCGGCGCGGACGACTATCTCGGAAAACCGTTCGCCTTCGACGAGCTGCTCGCACGCCTGGACGCTATCCTGCGTCGACGCGAACGACCGCTCGTGGAGACCACCATCGGCATATCGGGGATCCAGCTGAACCAGCGCGACGAGACGGCGACGCTCGGCGAACGCACCGTCGGGCTAACCCATCGCGAATACGTTTTGCTGGAGACGCTCGTCCGCCACGCGGGGCAGACCGTCCCACGGGATACCCTCCTGGAGAAGGTCTGGGGGTACGACACGGACCCGGCCGGAAACGTTGTCGAGCTCTACATCCACTACGTCCGGAAGAAGCTCGCCATCCTGGGCGAGGCAGGAGAGAACCTGATCACCACCGTTCGCGGCATCGGCTACCGCGTCGAGCGAGGCTGACGCCGATGGTCCCATCGATCGCTCGCAAGCTGGCCATCCTGAACGTGTCGGTCGTGGTGGCGATCGTCGCCCTGATCGGCGTCGGCACCTGGATCATGCTTGGCCAGTCGCTCAACCGCGAAGCCAACGCATCGCTGGAACACCGCATCGACTCCGCGCGCGAGACGCTCGATAGCCTGCCTTCCATGTCGCCCGGCAACCAGGGCATGGGTGCGGGAAACAACAGCGGCCAGGGCGCGCAACGCCGGGTGGTGGTGACCCCCGTCCCAACCGAGGAAGACGACAGCAGCGAGGGGGAGCATGACGAAGTTGAACCGGATGAGCAGGACGAAGAGAGCCGCGAGATCCTCGTCAGCGGCGATACCCTCCTGTTCATCTTCGACAGCGATGGCACCCTGATCACCAATCGCCGCAATGTCGTGCTCAACCGGATCCCCGACGGCGACAGCCTCGACGCCGCGCTCGCTGGCGAGACGGACGTCCGCTTCGTCACCGTGGACGGCGAGCGCATCCGCGTGCGGACCGAGCCGGTGTTCTATCAGGGCGCCATCGTCGGGGCGATCCAGGCCGTGCGATCGGAGGCAGAGCACGACGCGGAGCTGGAGCTGGTGCGCACGATGACGCTCATCGGTACCGGCGCCGGGCTCCTCGTCGCCGTCCCGGCTGGCATCTACCTCACCCGCCGCGCCATGGCCCCGATCACCGATGTGCTCCATCGCCAGCGCGCCTTCGTCGCCGACGCGTCGCACGAGCTGCGCGCGCCGCTCACCGTGCTCCGCGCCAACGCCGAGGTCCTTACGCGCACGCCGGATCTCTCTCCCGACGAGCTGCAAGGCGAGCTGGGGTCCATGATCGGCGATATCGACGACATGTCCCGGCTGGTCGAGGAGCTCCTGCAGCTCAGCCGCATCGACGACCCGGACTACACCGTCTCGCTGGAAGAAATCCGCCTGCAACCTGAGATCGAGCGGGTGCTCCAGATGTTCGCGCCGCAGGCCAGTCGGTCGAAGATCGCGCTGTCATCGTCAGGCGAGGACCTTGTGGTCCACAGCAATGCCGGGCTGGTCGGACAGGTGCTACGGATCGTCGTCGACAACGCCATCAAGTACACGCCGGAAGGCGGAGAGGTGCGGGTCTCGACGCGGCACCATGATGACAAGGCGATCGTCGAGGTGCGGGACACCGGCATCGGCATCCGGTCGGAGGATCTGCCGTACGTGTTCGATCGCTTCTACCGGGCGGACCGGGCACGCACCCGCTCCACCGGCAGCGGACTCGGCCTGCCGATCGCGAGGGGCATCCTCACACTCCTCGGGGGCACGATCGCGATCTACAGCACGCCGAACGAAGGCACCACCGCGCGCGTCACCCTGCCAACGACTCACGAGGGCCACGGGGCCACGCCCGCTGCGTCCTGACCTGAAGTCCGCTTCCTAATAGTTCTCTAATCCTCCTCCCCGACACTGTCCGAGGCGTGAGGACATCCGGGTCCTCATCGTCTTGTATGGAGCAAGGAGTCTTTATGAACTTTTCCGACACGCACCTTTCGAAGCTCACCTGGAGCGGCCTGATCCTGATCGCCCTGACCGGGTTGATCCATCTCGTCGAAGCGCCCGAGTATTTCGAAGAGAAGACGTACGTCGGTGCCCTGTTTATCGTCGCCGCCATCGGCGCGGTCATCTCGATGTATGGCATCTGGAAAGCGCAGTCCTGGGGCTGGCTGCTCGGCATCGTCGTGGCTGGCGGTTCCGTGGTCGCCTACATCGCCAGCCGCACCGTCGGCATGCCCGGATTCAAGGAAAGCGAATTCTTCGAGCCATCCGGCATCATCAGCCTCGTGGTCGAGATCGCCTTCTGCGTCGTCGCCATCCGCGCCCTGAGCGACCGCAGTACGGCCCTTCCCGGGGAGTCGTTCTCGACACGCTAGCCGCCGCTCCCTCGCCGGCATCGCCTTAGCGGGCGGTGCCGGCGTTTTCATGTCTCGCCACATGCGCCATCATGGACGTGGAACGGGCCCGTATCGATCATGCCGTCCATGTCACCGGAGCCACGAGCGTGAGCCAAACCCACCGCACCGCCGGGGAGCTCCTCGATCACCTTAAACCGCATCTCACCGACCGGGAGCACGCGATCCTGCGCGCCGCGCTGCATGCGCATACGCATCCAACAACGCGCAATGCCAACGAGATCGAAAAGGAACGTCTCAGCCACGGGCAGATGATGGCCGACCGGATCACGAAGCTCGTGGGTTCGTGGCGGTTCATCATCGGGCAATCGATCCTGCTGAGCGGATGGCTGGTGGTCAACGCGATCGGCTGGGCCTTCTCGTGGGATCCGTACCCGTTCATCCTGCTGAACCTGGTCCTGTCGTTCCAGGCGGCATTCACCGCCCCGATCATCATGATGAGCCAGAATCGGCAGTCCAGCCGCGACCGGATGGAGAGCGAGCTGGACTACGAGGTGAACCGCCGCGCGGAGACCGAAGTCGCGATGATCCAGGCCCGGCTCGACGATCTCGGGGGGCGCCAGTGGGACGCGCTGGTCACCCTCCAGGAAGAGCAGTTGGCCCTCTTGCGGCAGATCGCCGGCCTCTCTGCCCGCCTCCAGCAGCACATCACGGCATCGGACCCGCAAGGTCCTGCCGAAAAGGGCTAAGCGATCCCAACATTCCCGTATACTGTCTATTCCTGAATGATCCCCAGCACCGTCGAACAGGCGGGGACCAGCCCGGTGCCCGTCCATGGGGCGACGGCCCTGTTTCGCACGATATAAGGAGATACGGTGGTCGCTACAGCCAGGAACACGAAGTCGCAAACCATGCTCTCGCCGGACGTCGAGGTCGACACCCCGGCGCTGATCGTGTCGGAAGAGATCCTGCACCGGAACATCGCCGAGATGCAGTCGTTCGCGAACAGCGTCGGCGTGAACCTTCGTCCGCACATCAAGACGCACAAGACCCCCCAGATCGCCCGCCTGCAGCTCGCCGCGGGCGCGGTCGGGATCACCTGCGCGAAGGTCGGCGAGGCCGAGGTGATGGTGAACGAGGCCGGCGTGGAGGACATCCTGCTCGCCTACCCGGTCTTTGGGGAGCCGAAGTACCGGCGCATCGTCGCGCTGATGGAGAAGGCCCGCATCGTCGTCGCCCTCGACTCGGTCGACGCCGCGAACGCGCTGTCGGATGCGATGGCGCGGCACGATCGCCGCATCGAGGTCTACGTCGAGATCAACACCGGCCAGAATCGCTCCGGCATCGCGGCCGGTGAGGAGGCGGTGCGGTTCGCGACAGAGGTCGCCCGCCACCCGAACCTCAAGCTCGTCGGGATCATGACCCATGAGGGGCATGTCGGGTTCGTCGAACCGGCCGACATCGAGCGCGAGGCGAAGAAGGCCGGCCACCTGATGGTGGAGACCGCCGAGGCGATCCGCGCGCGCGGCATCGAGCTGCCTGTCGTCAGCGTCGGCTCGACTCCTGCCGCCCGCTACACCCCAACGGTGAAGGGCATCACCGAGGCCCGCCCCGGCACCTATGTCTTCAACGACAATTCGCTGTTCCGCTATGGCGACCAGTGGGGCGTCGACGACTGCGCCGCGCGCTACGTCGCCACCGTTGTCAGCCGCACTGCCGAGGACCGCTGCGTGCTTGACGCCGGGTCGAAGACCCTGGCGATGGACGCGAGCAAGTCGCGCGAGGGACACGGCTACATCGTCGGGCACCCGGACGTCATCATCACCAAACTCAGCGAGGAGCATGGTGTCTGCGCGCTGCCGCCTGGCACCGAGGGCTTCAATGTCGGCGACCGCGTCGAGATCATCCCGAACCACGTCTGCCCGACTGTCAACCTGATGGACGAGATGAACATCGTCCGCGGCGGCCAGATCGTCGACACCTGGAAGGTCGCCGCCCGCGGCAAGATCCGCTAGAAGCAAGGGCCGGTGGGCGGTACCACACGCTCGCCGGTCGTCTGCCTGTTCTCGTTGGGTCCCGATCGCATCCACGACACTTCGAAAGGCACCCCATGACCGAGTCCGCAGATCGTACTTCCGCCGCCCTAATCCTGATCGACATCCAGCAGGGCATGGATGACCCGTACTGGGGGCCACGCAACAACCCGGACGCGGAGCGGAACGCCGCTCGCCTTCTCGCCGCCTGGCGCGAGGCCGGGTTGCCGCTCGTGCATATCCACCACCGCTCCGTCCGGCCACAGTCGCCGCTCTACCCCGACAAGCCCGGCGTCGAGGTCAAGCCGGAGGTCGCGCCGATCGAGGGCGAACCGGTCTTCACGAAGACGGTCAACAGCGCCTTCATCGGCACGCCGCTGGAGGGCTGGCTGCGCGAGCGAGGCATCGAGCGCGTCGTCATCGCCGGGCTGACCACGAATCACTGCGTCGACACCAGCACCCGCATGGCCGGAAACCTCGGTTTCGACACGATCCTCGTCGGGGACGCCTGCGCGACCAACGACCGCGTCGCGCCGGACGGTACAACGTGGGACGCCGAGACGATCCACCAGATCAGCCTCACGAACCTGCACGGCGAATTCGCGACCGTCATGTCGACGGACGAGATCCTGGCCCAGGTCCGCGACGCCCGGACGCCAGTTCAGGGCTAGCCGACAGGGCCACAGCAGAATTCAACCATTTGGATGATGCGGTCCGGGGTGCCGGGCCCATAACATGTGGATGGGTGTCGCTCCGCCGTCAGGACGACACCAGCAACGCACCACCGGCGGTCGGTGCGGCACACCTCAACCCAGGCTGGGGGACCAGCCGGCCAGGCGAATCTCTCCGATCGCGGGCCGCAGAAGCGGGAGTGGCGCAACGCCCTCCCGCTTCTGGCTTCCCAAGAGTCGGTCGTCCCCCGGCACGAAAAGACAATCCGGCTTGCCAGGGCTGGACAGGCGACCAATGCTGGTCCATCGTTCCAGCGGAGCGCCGCGGCGTGATGACGCCCACGAGACCCGCCCGGAATGGCCATATCGGATGACGACCGAGTACGATCCAACGCCCGAATCGAACAGCCCCGACGGCGGGCCTGGCCCCACGAGACGCATCCAGGTCCGTGATTCGGTGTGGAGCCTCCTCATCGCCGTGGTGGTCCTCATCTTCGTCTGGACGCAGCGAGCGGACCTCGCCCAGGCCCTCCACGAGCTGCGCTTCGCTGGCCGCTGGTGGCTGGCCGCGCTGCTCGCAACCGCGTTGGCGATGCACGCGTTCATGACGCAGGCCCTCTCGTCGATCATCGGGCGCCTGGGCCGCCGCATCCCCTTCCGGCCCGCCTTCATGACCCACATCGAACGGGAGATGATCGCCGCCGTGATGCCGTTCGGCGGTGTGGCCTCCTTCATCGCGCTGGTCACGCGCTTCGGGCCCTACGGTGTCACCCGCAGCGATGCCGTGCTCGCCGTGATGCTCTACAGCGTCGTGGGTCACCTCTCGTTCCTGCTGGTGGCGATCCCGGCCATGCTCTGGCTCGCCTTGCAGCACAGCGCGACCGGCATCGTCTGGATCGGCGGCGCCATCGTGATCGCGTCGGTCACCGGACGTCTGGCTTCTCGTCTCGGCGCTGGTGAACGGCAGGCGGTTCCCTCGCGTGATCGAGGAGCGCCTTCCGGGTGCGGTGCAGGAGTTTCGCACGCAGGCGCAATCTCTGTCGCTGCCTGCGCGATCCCTTTTCATCCCCATCGTCTTCTCGCTCGGGGGCGACATCTGCGGGGCGGCCAGCATGTGGATGGCGCTCCGCGCGCTGCATGTGGACATCAGCGTGCCCGCCGCCGCGGCCGCCTACGTCGTCGGTACCCTGCTCATGCTCGCCGCCCCGATCTTCCAGGGTCTCGGCATCGTCGAGGTATCCGTCACCCTCGTGCTGCAGCAGTTGGGCGTCCCCCTGCCCCAGGCCCTCGGCGCGACGATCCTGTACCGCCTCGTCGAGGTCTGGCTGCCGGTCGTGCTCGGCGTCGGGGTCCACGCCGGGTCCCAGCGATCGCTACGCGGTTTCCCGGCGGCCCTGCCCGCGCTGTGGACGGGCCTGACCGGGCTGCTGGCGATCGCGTCCGTGCTGCCCGAGCGGGTGCGCCACTCGATCCGGGATACCCCGCGCGTGGAGGGGCTGGCCATGTTCCACCCGGATCACGTCGGCCGCACGATCTCGCTCGTGGCGGGTTTCCTGATGCTGGTGCTCGCCGTGCGCCTGCTTCGCCGCCAGCATTCGGCCTGGATCGTGGTCGTCATCCTGACGAGCATCATCACGGCGGTCTACCTGACGCGAGACATCGACGGACTCAACGCCCTCCTGGCCGCCACGAACCTCCTGCTCCTGCTGCTGTACCGCAAGCGGTTCCGCGTCCGCAGCGATATCCCGTCGCTGCGCCGGGGACTCGGCATCCTCCTGCTCTCCGTGTCGGTGACGTATGCCTATGGGGTGCTGAGCCTGTGGCTCGCGGACCGTCACCAGTTCGCGCGGGAGTTCTCGATTGCGTCCTCGCTCCGCGCCGCCTGGGATGTATATCTCGGCCTCGACAGCGGCGGGCTCCATCCCCAGACCGGGCGTGGCGCGTGGATCCTGGAATCGATGCATGTCCTCGCGATCCTGTCGCTCGCCATCTCGGCCCTCGCAATCCTCCAGCCGATCATCTGGCGTGGCCGCGTGCGCCAACCGGACACCGACCGCGCCCGTCGCCTGATCATGGGCTACGGTGATTCCGCGCTCGACCGGTTCAAATACTGGCCCGACAAGTACCAGTTCTTCGCGTCAGGCGACGTGGGCGTCGTGAGCTACGGCGTGAGCAGTCGCGTGGCCCTCGCGCTCGGCGATCCTTCCGCGCGGGACGACGCCGCGTTCGCGCGGACGCTGGACGAGTTCCTGGACCTCTGCGAGGTCAACGGCTGGGAGCCCGCGTTCCATCAGGTGCCACCGAACCACCTTCCCGCCTACCGCCAGCGGGGATTCACACCGGTCATGATCGGCCAGGACGCGATCGTTCATCTCGCCAGCTTCACGATGTCCGGGCATTCCATGAAGAACCTGAGGTCGCTTCGCAACCGGGCGGAACGGGATGGTATCGAGGTCCAGGTCATCGACCCGCCTCTTTCGGACGACCTCGTCCTGGAGCTCCGGGAGATCTCCGATGACTGGCTGACGCTGGAAGGTCGCCGCGAGCGGACGTTCACGCTAGGTCAGTTCGACCCCGCCTACGTCCGGTCATCACCGGTGCTCGTCCTGCGGTCCGCCTCCGGCCGGGGTGAGGCGTTCATCAACCTGATCCACGACGGCGCCGCTGGTGAGCTCACGTTCGACCTCATGCGCCATCGTGTCGACGCGCCGAACGGGGCGATGGACCTCCTCATCCTCGCGCTGGTCGACCTCGCCCGGGAGCGCGGCTACGACGCCGTCTCGCTCGGGATGGTGCCGTTCGTGACGGCCACGCCGTCGGAGCAAACGGCATTGGTCGAACAGGCCGTCGCGCGTCTCGCGAAGCCGATGGGCCGGTTCTTCGCCAGCCAGAGCCTCTTCGCGTACAAGGACAAGTTCCATCCCGACTGGGAACCGCGGTATCTCGTCGTGCGCTCCCTGACCCAGCTCCCGCGCGTGACCCTTGCCCTGACCCGCCTGTCGGAGATCGATGAAAAGCGGCTCGCGCCACGCTCCATGCATGACCGGGCGCAGATCACGACTCTCGTCCACGGCGACCATGCGTCCTAGCCGTCCAGCTTCGGTCGCGCGGTTGCTATGGCGCGTCAGGGGCACGCTCCTCATCCAGGCCGTGATCATCACGGTCGGACTCCTGACCCGCCACCAATCCGACACCGATCACCAGCATCTCCTGGAGCGGTTCGGGTTCAGCTATGCCATCCTGCGCGACGGCAGGATATGGCAACTTCTCACCGGCACCTGGATCCAGTCCACCCCCGGCATCGAGCTCTCGATGGTGGCGCTTGTCCTCGCGGGAACGATCGTCCTGGAATACCGGGCCGGGACTCTCCGCATGATCGTCACGGTCGTGCTCGGCGACTGGGTTTCCACGTTGCTAACGGCGGTCTCCCTCCGCCTGCTCGCCGCACTGGGCAACGGGGACGCGGCGAGCCTGCTTTCCCGCGCGGATGCCGGAAGCTCGGCGCTGGCCCACACCGGCCTTGCCGCCGCGACCATGCTACTGCCCGGACGGTGGCGATGGCTCGCGGCATCCGCACTCGTCATTTTCACGCTGGCGCAGTTCTTCACGGAATCTCTCGCCCCCGCGATCGCCCACACATGGGCCGTGATGGTCGGTGGCCTGATCGGGTGGTTCCTGTCGCGACGGGATGAGTGTGGTGAAGGATCAACAAACATGTCGTAGGGGTCGACCGCCGTAGCCACGACCGTGTCGACCCGATCGACCGCAGGTCGATACCCGGGCCTACCGTTCCTGAAGTGGCTTTTGACACAGGGAGGGCGGCCAGGTAACCTGGCCGGCCGCCCTGTAGGTCAATCATCACGGCGCTAATCCGCCGCGCCCTCCTGCAGCTCCTCCTCGGCCCGCAACGCGCGCAGCTCCAGCAGCGCCTTCGGCACCACCGCGCGGAAATGCCCCGCGACCTCGTTCCACCGCTGGAGCAGGTCCTTCGCATACGCGCTGCCGGTTAGGGCGACGTGCCGCTCGACCAGCGCTCTGATCGCAGCGAGGTCGTCTGCCTGTAGCACATCAAGATGCACCGACTCCGCGTTGATCCTTTGCTCCAGCGTCCCGTCCGCGTCCAGCACCCATGCCCCGCCGTTCGTCATACCGGCGCCGAAGTTGAACCCGACCGAGCCGAGAACCACGACCTGGCCACCGGTCATGTACTCGCAGCCATGGTCGCCGAGGCCCTCGACGACGGCGATCGCGCCGCTGTTGCGGACCGCGAAGCGCTCCCCCGCGAGCCCGGCGAAGAACGCCTCACCGGCCGTCGCGCCGTAGAGCAGCGTATTCCCGGCGATCGCCTGTGGGTCGGCGTAGGCCGCCTCGCGGTCCGGTCGGAGCACCAGCGTGCCGCCGTTCAGCCCCTTGCCGACGTAGTCGTTCGCCTCGCCCTCGAGCGTCAGGGTCATGCCATCAACCGCGAAGGCGCCAAAGCTCTGCCCGGCGCTCCCGCGGAAAGCCAGCTCGACCGGCGCGGTGGCCTTGCCGGCTCGCCGTTGCATCGTCAGGTTGCCGGCGATGCGAGCGCCCACGGTGCGGTCCGCCGTCGCGATCGATGACGTGAGCGACACTGGCGCCCCCTGCCCGAGCAGCGGCGCGATCTGCGCCCAAAGTCGTTCGCTGAGGTCGTCCGGCGTCGAGCGGTCCATCGTCACCAGGTGACGCCGCTCGTTGTCGGCCGCGGGCTCCGGCAGCAGCGCGCTGAGGTCCATCTGGCTCGCGCGGCCACCAACGCTTCGAACACGCAGGAGGTCCGTGCGGCCAATCAGCTCATCCAGCCGGCGCACGCCGAGGTCGGCCATGAGCTCCCGGATCCCGTCCGTCATCTGCAGGAAGTAGTTGACGATCATGTCCGGCGTACCGGCGAACTTCGCCCGCAGGTCGGCGCGTTGGGTCGCGATCCCGGTCGGGCAGGTGTTGAGGTGGCACTGCCGCGCCATGTCACAGCCCATCGCGACGAGCACCGACGTCCCGAACCCATACTCGTCGGCACCCATCATCGTCGCGACGAGGATGTCCTTCGGGGTCTTCAGGCCCCCGTCCGTGCGGACCCGCACGCGCGGCCGCAAGCCACTCCGGACGAGCGTCTGCTGGGCCTCGGCGAGGCCAAGCTCCCACGGCACCCCGGCATGCTTGATCGACGCGAGCGGCGCCGCGCCGGTCCCGCCGGAGTGGCCGCTGATCAGCACGTAATCGGCCTGCGCCTTGGCGACACCGGCCGCGACCGTGCCGACGCCGGCCTCCGCGACCAGCTTCACGCCGATCTTCGCGCGCGGGTTCACCTGGCGCAGGTCGAAGATGAGCTGGGCGAGGTCCTCGATGCTGTAGATGTCGTGATGCGGCGGCGGCGAGATCAGCGGCAGGCCAGTCACGGCGTGGCGCATCCGGGCGACGAACTCCGTCACCTTGAACCCCGGCAGCTGGCCACCTTCGCCCGGCTTCGCGCCTTGGGCGATCTTGATCTCCAGCTCCTCGGCCATGCTGAGGTATTCGGTCGTCACGCCGAAGCGGCCGGAGGCGACCTGCTTCACCTTGTTGTGCGGGATATCCGGCCCCGCTGTGTTGTACCAGTCCGGGTCCTCGCCGCCCTCACCGGAGTTTGACCGACCGCCAAGTCGGTTCATCGCGATCGCCAGCGTCGAGTGCGCCTCGGGACTGAGCGACCCGAGCGACATCGCCGTAACGACGTAGCGCTTGATGATCTCCTCGGCCGGCTCCACTTCATCGATCCAGATCGGCTCGCCATACGGCATCGGCTCGAGCAGGTCGCGAATCGCCGTCACCGGCTGCTCCCGCACCATGTCGAGGTACTGCCGGTATGCGTCCTTGTCATTGTTCTGCGACGCGGCCTGGATAGCAGTCACGATCGACGGCGCGAAGGCGTGCGTCTCACCGTCCTTCTTGAACTTGACCATGCCATGGTCTGGCAGGCGCGCCGCCGGCTTCTCGAACGCCTCGATGTGGCGCGTCCGCACGTCCGCCTCGATGTCCGCGAACCCAATCGCGCCCAGCCGCGCCGGGGTGCCGGCGAAGCAGCGCGCGATAATCTCATCGGCCAGCCCGAGCGTCTCGAAGATCTGCGCACCCCGATAGCCGCTGGCGGTCGAGATACCCATCTTCGCCATGACCTTCAGGAAGCCGTACTCCATCATATCGGTGTAGTTGCGACGCAGGTCGCCGGGCGTCAGGGTTTCGAACCCGCGCGTCGCGGAGAGGCGTGCCGCCGCGTCGAGCGCCATACGCGGGTGGACGGCTGCCGCGCCGTACCCGACGAGCACGGCCATCTGGTGAACGTCCCAGACCTCGCCGGTATCGCAGATGAGATCCGCCTTCATCCGGATGCCGGCCGCGATCAGGGCGTTGTGCACCGCGCCGACCACCAGCGGCATCGGCACAAACGCGTGGCCGGCGTCCAGCCCCGCGTCGGACAGGATCAGCACCTCCGCGCCGTCCCTCACAGCGGATTCAGCCTCGGCGACGATCGCCTCCAGCCGCGCCAACAGCGCCCCGTCCGCCCCGGCGATGTCGAACAGCGTCTCGATCCGCTGCACCTCCAGGTCACCCGACGACGCGATCGCCGCCAGCTCGTTCGCGGTGAGCACAAACGAGTGCAGGTGCGCGCGCCGGGCGTGCCGGGCCGACCGCCGCAGGATGTTGCCACGTCGCCCCAGCCAGGTATCGAGCGCCATCACCTTGCGCTCGCGCAGGGAGTCGATCGCCGGGTTGGTCACCTGCGCGAAGCGCTGCCGGAAGTAGGTGCTGATCGGACGCGGCGTCTCCGAAAGCACCGCGAGAGGCGCATCGTCGCCCATCGACCACGTCGGCTCCTTCCGCTCGCCGGCCATCGGGGTAATGATCAGGCGCAAATCTTCGGCGGAATATCCAAACGCCTGTTGCTTCTGCACGACATCAACCGGGGTCTTCGTCGCGGCGAGGCGTTCCTTGGCGTCGGCGTCCACCGGCACCGGTAGCGGCTCGTTCGGCTCCGCCTCGATCTGCAGCGGGATGCGATGCTCCTCCAGCCAGCTCGCATACGGTGCGTTTGTGGCTACGGCATGCTTCAACTCGTGATCGCGCAGCACGTTCCCGGTATCGGTATCGACGAGGATCATCTGCCCCGGCCCGAGACGTCCCTTCTCGACGATGGACGCCGGGTCCAGCTCGACCGTGCCCGCCTCGGAGCCGCAGACGAAAAGACCGTCGGTGGTAATCGCGTAGCGCAGCGGGCGCAGGCCATTGCGGTCGAGCGCCGCCCCGGCGAGGACGCCGTCGCTGAAGCCGAGGGCGGCCGGACCGTCCCACTGCTCCATCATCCCGGCGTGGAAATCGTAGAACGCGCGCAGGTCCGGATCCATATCCGGACGCTGCTCCCACGCCTGCGGGATGGCCATCATCAACGCATGGGGCAGGGAACGGCCGTTATGGCGCAGCAGCTCGATCGCGGTGTCGAGGCTGAGCGAGTCGCTGCCCTCCATCGCAACCGGCGGATCGAGGACGAGCGTGCCATCGCCATCGCGCAACTTCAGGTCGTCCTTCCGCGCCCGCATCCAGTTCCGGTTGCCCTGGACCGTGTTGATCTCGCCGTTGTGGGCGATGAGGCGGAACGGCTGGGCCAGACCCCATGTCGGCTGGGTGTTCGTCGAGAAGCGCTGGTGGAAGAGCGCGATTGCCGTCTCCACACGCGGGTCAGCGAGATCCGGGTAGAAGCGCATCAGGTCTTCCGGCAAGCAGAATGCCTTGTAGATGATCGTCCGCGCCGAGCACGAGACGGCAAAGAAGTCGTCGTCCGTGAACCCTTCCGCGCGCATCGCCTGCTCGACCATGCGCCGGGCGATCATCAACTCGCGCTCGAAATCGGCTCCCTCGACGCCCTCCGGACGGCGGATCAGCACCTGCGCAATGGAGGGCAGGGTCTGCGCCGCCGTCGTGCCGAGCAGCGACGTCTCGTGCGGGACATCACGCCAGGCAATGATCTCCAGCCCGCGCGACGCGATAGCGCCTGAGACGATCTCGCGCGATCGCTCGCGCAACTCCCCGGCCAATGGAAGGAAGAGCATCGCCACGCCGTAGTCGCCCGGCTTTAGGTCACCCGCACCGTGAGCGGACAACGTGTCGGCGAAAAGGACATGAGGCAGCTGGATCAGGATGCCGGAACCGTCGCCGGAGCGAGCGTCGGCGCCGACGGCTCCGCGATGCGTCAGGTTCACCAGGCCGTCCAGCGCCTTGTCGAGAATCGCCCGCGACGGCCGTCCGGCGATGTCGACGACCAGGCCGACGCCGCACGCGTCGTGCTCGTAAGAGGGGTCGTACAGCGGGAAGGCGGATCGGGAATGGATCGCGGCATGCGTCGATGTGGTCATGGTCGGCTCCAGTTTGGGCGCCAGCACCCTCCGCTCGTGCAACCAGTACAAGTGCATACCCTGGCAGACGAGGTGGGCGGCAGCCCGCGTGAGTTCGCGCGCACGGCGGCGTCAGCGGACACCCATGTCCACATCGCCAGCGCAACGGTCGTGTTCCGGGACCACATCTTCGTGGGACTTTTATTCTAGTTCGCACCCTACGGTGGCGGTAACTCACAGAGCGCCAAGAAGATCGACGATCGATTTGGACGTAATGCCCAAACTCGTGCAAGATATGCACAACGAACACGCCGGCGCGCCTGCCGAAGCCCGGAGCAGCCCGATGTCCTCGCACGTCGACAAGGAACTCACCTCCATCGCTCCCAATCGGGACGACATCCAGCACACGATCCATACCCTTGGCGAGCACGACGTCCAGCTCGTCTCGCTGCAGTTCAGCGATATCTCCGGCGGTTCGCGCACCGTGACCGTGCCCGTCTCGCTGCTACCGCGCGTCTTCCAACGCGGCTACCGCTTCGACGGCGCCGCAATGGCCGGCGGCGAGCGCCAGGTTGAGGTCGACCTTTTCCTGATGCCCGACCCGTCCACGCTCACCGTGTTTATGGAAGAACCCGGCAAGCCGCGCGTGGCGCAACTTTACTGCTGGGTGACCCGCCGCGAGAACCAGCCGTTCCCCGGCGACCCCCGCACGATCCTTCAGCGCCAGCTCCAACGCGCGGCCGCGATGGGGCTCGACTACCGGGCCGGTATCGAGCTGGAGTTCTACCTTTACAAGGGCGACTCCCTCTCCGACGCCGCGCGCGGCGCACACCTGATCGAAAACGGCTACTTCGGCGAGGGCGGCGACGACACTTCATCGCTGCGGGACGAGGTGGTCGCGACCTTGCACGAACTCGGCGTCGGGGTGCATGGAGCGCACCACGAGACAGGCCCCGGCCAGCAGGAGCTGGACTTGCGGCACAGCGGCGGCATCCGCATCGCCGACCAGCTCATGACCACCCGCCAGGTGATCCGCCGCGTCGCCCGTCGCCACGGCATGCGCGCCTCGTTCATGCCCAAGCCCTTCCCGGACCTCCCCGGCTCCGGCATGCACATCTTCCAGCGCCTGCTCTCGCTGGACGACGGGCACGACCTCCTGCGCGATGACGGCGAGGCGCATGGCACCTCCGTCCTTGCCCGACACGTCATTGCCGGCCAGCTGGCGCACGCCCGGGCGATGAGTGCGATCCTGAACACCACCGTCAACTCGTACAAGCGCCTCGCGGATGGTCACCGGGCGCCCGCCTGGGCGACCTGGGCGCGGGTGTCCCGGGGATCGCTGCTGCGCGTCCCGACTGCTTCCAGTGACCAACCGACCGACATCGAGCTGCGCAGCCCGGACGCGCTCGCGAACCCCTACCTCGCCATCGCCGCCGCGCTTGGAGCGGCCCTCGATGGCATCCGCAATGAGATGGAGCCGCCCCCGCCTTTCGACGAGAACCTCGTCTCCTATGACGAGGACGAGTTCCATCGCCTTGGCGCCGTTCGCCTGCCCCAGACGATGGGCGAGGCGCTCGACGAGCTGGCCACCAACGACGTCATGCGTTCCACGCTCGGGACCTACATCTTCGACCAGCTCTTGTCGGTCAAACGCGCCGAGTGGGCCGACTATCGCCGCCACGTGAGCCCCTGGGAGCACGAACGGTACGGAGATCTCTAGGTGGATGCTGGCACCGCACGCGAATATGGCGTGATCACCGTCCGCGATATCCTCGGGTTCGCGCTCCCACCAGGCACCACCGTGGCGGCGGGCCACAGCGGGCTGGGCCGCGAAGTCACCTGGGCTACGCGCCTCCGCGCCGCGCCCCCGGCCTTCGGCCACATCTCCGGCGGGGAGATCGTGATTCTCGCCGCCGACATCCTGGAGATGATCGACGAGAACCTGACCCTTGCCGGAGCCATCCGCCAGCTCGCGCAATTCGGCGTCTCCGTCATCGCCACCACCGAGCAGGCAGACGCCCCGGCGCGCTCGGCCGCGGACGCCGCCACCCTGCCGCTGCTCGTCCTGCCGCCGGATACCGATCTCGGATTGCTGGAGCGCACCGCCGCCCGCACGATCGCCGAGCGCCGTCGCGAGATCCAGCAGCACGGCCAGGAAGAGGGCCGGAAATTCATGGAGCTGGCCATCGGCGGCGAACCGCTGGATATCCTCGCCGACGAGGTCAGCCAATCGTCCCGCCGCGCAGTCTCCATCGCCTCGCAGGACGGGCATCCGCTCGTCTTCCAGCCGGACCTCGACGACCGGATCAGTGAGCGAGAGTCCCGCGCGATTCTCGGCGCCTCCGAGGACGCCGTGCAGGCCTGGCTGCGCACCGTTGGGTCATCCAGCTCCGCCGAGCCACCGGTTCATGGCTGGAATGCGCCGGACGGCTGGACGCGCCTCGTCGCGCCGGTGACCGGCCGCAACGGCCTGCTCGGCAGCGTGTCGCTCCTGACGCGCAGCGAGGACGAGCGACCGGAGGATACGATCCTCGCCTCCCGCGCCGCCGCCGCGGCTGCCGTAACCCTCGCCCAGGAGCAAGCGACCGCGCACGTCCGTCGCGAGGTTGAGTTGAACGTCCTCGACGAGATGCTCGATGGCGCCCTCCGCAGCGAGGTCGCGCTCGTCCAACAGGCGCAGCGGCTCGGCTACGACCTCGACCAGGCGTTCTGCGCGATCATCGCCCGGCTCGACCCGGCGCAGGGCAGCCCGGCGAGATCCCGGGAAGGTCGCTGGGCCGCGCTCGAAAGCGGTGTTCGCCAGCTTGCGAAGGAGATCGACGAGCCGAGCCTGATGTGGCGCGTCCGCAACGCCGCCGCGGAGATCGTCTGGCCATCACGGGAAGATGCATCCTTCGACGAGATCGCCGCCCGCCTGAGGGAGACGCTGGAAGAAGCGCTCCGCGTGGCCCAGCTCACCGACGTCGTCTCGATCGGCGTCGGTCGACCGGACCACGGCATCCCGGGCATCCGCCGCTCGCACCAGGAGGCACGGCAGGCCCTGACGCTCGGCAGGCGCCTACACGGCAGCGGCCATGTCACCGATTACGACGACCTCGGCATCTACCGGCTCATCCTCGCCGCCGAGGGGCTACCGGAGCTGCGCGCGTTCCAGGACGAGAGCTTGCACGAGCTCGTCGAGTACGACCGCATCCACAGCTCGAACCTGATCGAGACGCTGGAGGCGTTCTTCGCCGCGAACTGCAGCCCGAAGGAGGCAGCGTCGTTGCTCAACGTCCACCGCAACACCGTGCTCTATCGGCTCGACCGCATCGGTAGCATCACCGGCCAGAACCTCGACGACCCCGAAGTCCGCCTCCGCCTCCACCTCGCGCTCCACGTCCGCGTCGCCCTCGGCGCCTGACCACAGCGGCGACTTCTCCACTGCGCGTCCGCCCGCACCCGGGGCGCCCTCACGGCTGGTAGCCTCGGCCCCGTGGTGGCCGAGGAATCGGCGCGCAGCGGTACCTTCTGGTGCCTCAGGCGTCGATAACGGGGACCGAAAGGGCCACGCGCACACCCCCTGCCCCATTCGCGCCGGTATCGACCTCCGGTCGATACCGGCCGACATTCCAGTCCGACGCTACTGGTGCCTCCATGCCTCTGAGGCCTGGCCGATACGCTCCAGCGCCTTCTGGAGGTTCGCCTCGGAGGTCGCGTACGAGATGCGCAGGTAGCCCTCGCCCGCCGCGCCAAAGCTGGTGCCAGAGACAGCGGCCACGCCGAACTCGTTCAGCAATCGCAGCTCGAACTCATCACTCGTCATCCCGAACGAGGAGATGTTCGGGAACGCGTAGAACGCCCCGCTCGGCATCACGCAGCCGATTCCCGGGATCCCGTTCAACCCGTCCACAATCAGCTGGCGGCGACGCCGGAACGCCTCGCGGAAGCGATCGACGTCATCCTGCGGGCCGGTCAGCGCGGCCAGGCCAGCGCGTTGTGTCGCGACGTTCGTGCAGGAGTTGCTGTTCACCATCAGCGTGGCGATGGGCTCGACCAACGGCTCCGGGAAGAGCCCGTAACCGAGGCGCCAACCCGTCATCGCGTAGGTCTTGGAGAAGCCGTCGAGGATGACGGTGCGCTCGGCCATTCCCGGGAACGAGGCGAGCGAGACATGCTCACCTTCGTAGATCAGCTCGCTGTAGATCTCGTCGGCCAGCACGATCAGGTCGTTCGCGATCGCCAGCTCGGCGATCCGCGCAAGCTCGTCGCGTGCCAGCACGCCTCCGGTGGGGTTCGCCGGGCTGTTGACGATCAACAGCTTCGTGCGCTTCGTGATGAGCCCGGCCAGCTCGTCGACATCGAGCCGGAAGTCGTTTTCCTCACGCAAGGGGATCGGCACGGCCTTCGCGCCGGAGAACTCGATCATTGACCGGTAGATTGGGAAACCGGGATCGGGGTAGATCGCCTCGTCGCCCTCCTGGAGGGTCGCGAGCAGGAGGTAGAACATGATCGGCTTGCCGCCCGGCGTGATGATCACCTGGTCGGCACGGTAATGGGCGTCGCGCGAGCGGGCGATGTAGGCCGCGATCGCCTCCCGAAGCTCCGGATCGCCGGCTGCCGGTCCATAGTGCGTCCATCCCGAGCGCAGCGCGTCGACCGCCGCGTCGATGACGTGGGCCGGTGTGTCGAAATCCGGCTCGCCGATCTGGAGATGGACGACATCGTGCCCCTGGGCTTCCAGCGCCCGGGCGCGCACGCCGACGGCAAACGCCGTCTCTGTGCCGATCCGGCCCATCCGCTCCGCCAACCTGATATCCGCCATCTCCGCTCCGTCCTTTCGATCATCCGGTGCAATCAAATTGACGCCGACGCCGTGCGCAATATCCACTGATTGTATACACTAGACGAAGATGTGTCGCGGGCTCTCCAGCTCGCGGTCGGTATGTCACGTCGCCGGGAGCAAGGATGCCCCGTCGGCCGCAAGGTGGGAAGTTGTCAGATGGCTGATCCAACAGATGAACGTCTTGGCCAGCTCGGGCCAATCGAGCGCCGGAACCTTGGTTCCGATGTCTACCGCATCCTGCGGGACCGCATTCTGCGGCAGGAGTTGAAGGCGGGAGAAAAGCTCTCCGACCTGCGCCTCAGCAACGAGCTCGGTGTGAGCCGGACACCGATCCGCGAAGCGCTGCACCAGCTCGTGCAGGACGGCGTCGTTGTGGCCGAGCCGAACCGCGGCTTCTTCGTCGCCACCTTCTCCCAGCGCGACCTCGAAGAGATTTTCGAGCTGCGGCTCGCGCTCGAGCTGTTCGCCATGCGCCGCATCGACCTCAAGGGCCGGCGCGACGAGCTGGAGCGCGCCCGCTTCGAGCTGGAGCATGTCGAGCGCCTGCTGAGGAACGCGAAGACGCAGGCCGCCGTCCGCGAGGCCGGGGATGCCTTCCTCAAGACCGACCGCGGCTTTCATAGCTGGCTCGTCTCCACCGCGAACAACAAACGCCTCAATGCCATCATCAACAGCATCTGGACCCAGATCGCCATCTTCCAGCAGATCAACGACGCGATCCCGGCATGGATTCTCGATGCGGTCGAGGAGCATCGCGCGGTCATCGACCAGTTACTGATCAACAATGTCGAAGCCGCGGCGCAGACGATGGAAGAGCACCTGCACAACATGCAGCGCGAGGTGCTGGCGGAGAAGACCGCCCAGCTGGAAGAGGCATAATTGCCCTGACCGCCTGAATGCACAGATCCGCCGGGCCGCGGGGCGATATCGACCGCGGCCCCGTCGTTCACCACATCGGGACCCCGTGCCATGGACCTTTCCCACGCCGCTGCCACTGATACGTTGACGACCTTTGCTGACCGTCTCACGTCCGCCGGAGGACGGGTGTCCCTGGCCTCGTCGCTGCAGGATATCGCCGCGGCAGTCTCCCGGGTCGCACTCGATGGCTGGATCGCGGAGCAGGCAACGACGCGGTTCCCGGCCCTGGCCGATGCGCTGGCCAAAAACGGCATCACCGTTCGAATACCCCGGGACGTTGCCGCCATCCGCGACGCGCCACTCGGCATCACCGCCGCCCGCCTCGCGATCGCCGAAACGGGCTCCGTGCTCCTCCACGAAACCGGGCTGGAGGGGCGATCCGTCAGCCTGATGACGCAGCACCTGATCGTCCTCTGCCCGGCGAGCGCGCTCGTGCCGTCTCTGGACGAGGCCGCGCCGGTGCTGCGGGAGATCGCGCAGACCGGCCCCTCCTACGCCACCTTCGTCACCGGCCCGAGCCGGACCGCCGATATCGAGCGCGAGCTCGCGATCGGCGTGCAGGGCCCCGGCGAGCTGCATGTGATCTTCCTGCCCGACGACATTCAGTCCCCCGGAGAGCTGCCCCATGCGCCCAGCCACCCCTAACCCGATCCTCTCGACCGCCAACCGTGGCCGTGTCCTGCTTCAGCAGGTCGCGGTTCGGCTGCATACCGGCGACGATGTCGTCATCGCCCGATCACCCCTGCTACCGCGCACGGTACTGGAAGATGGCGACGAGGCAATCACCGTTCGGGTGATGGTCCCGCCCGGGCACAAGCTCGCCGTCCACGCCATCCCGCAGGGGGCTCCGATCCGGAAATACGGCCAGGTGATCGGCTTCGCCTCCATGGACATCGCGCCGGGTGAGCACGTCCACACGCACAACGTCGAGGTGCATCAGGGCGAGCTGGAGCTGGACTACGCGTTCTCGTCGGCTGTAACCCCGGTCGAGATGGTGCCGGAGTCTGAGCGCCGGACGTTCCTGGGCTATCGCCGTGCCGACGGCCGGGCCGGTACCCGCAACTACGTCGCGATCCTTGCCAGCGTCAACTGCTCATCGACCGCAACGCGCCGCATCGCCGATCACTTCCGCGATAACCCGGTCATGGACCAGTACCCGAACGTCGACGGCGTGATCGGCTTCCCGACCAAGGGCGGCTGCGGCGCGCACTACGGTTCTGGCTACTTGCAGTTGCTCCAGCGCACCATGGCCGGCATCGTCGACCACCCGAATGTCGGCGGCTACATCGTGCTCAGCCTCGGCTGCGAGGTAAACCAGCCGGCGGACATGATCGAGGGCACATCGATGCGAGACGACCACCCGCTCGTCATCACGATCCAGGAAGATGGAGGTTTCGAGGCGTCCGTCGCCGCCGGGATCGCCGCCGTCGAGCGACTCCTGCCGGAAGCCAATAGGGCAGAGCGGGAGCCGATCCCGGTTTCGGAGCTGACCGTGGCGCTGCAGTGCGGCGGCTCGGACGGCTGGTCCGGCGTCACGGCAAACCCGGCGCTGGGCCGCGCCGCCGACGAGATCGTCCGGCAGGGCGGGACGGTCGTACTCGGCGAGACGAGCGAGGTCTACGGCGGCGAGCACCTGCTGACGCGCCGCGCGATCTCCCCGGAAGTCGGGCAGAAGCTGGTCGACAAGATCCACTGGTGGGAACAGTACACGTCGATGTTCGGCGCGGAGATCGACAACAACCCGACGCCGGGCAACAAGATGGGCGGCCTGACGACGATCTATGAGAAGTCCCTTGGCGCGATCGCGAAGGCTGGAACCACGCCGATGACGGACGTGGTCGACTATGCGGAAAAGATTACGACGCGCGGCTTCGTGCATATGGATACGCCGGGTTACGATCCGGTGTCCGTCACCGGGCAAGTGGCCGGGGGCTGCAACGTTGTCTGCTTCACGACCGGCCGGGGATCGGCGTTCGGCTTCAAGCCGGCGCCCTCGATCAAGCTGGCGACGAACAGCGACCTCTACCGCAAGCAGGAGCCGGACATGGACATCAATGCCGGCAAGATGCTGGACGGTGTTTCGCTGGACGAGATGGGCATGGAGATCTTCGAGACGATCATCGCCGTGGCCTCTGGCGAGCCGACGAAGAGCGAACGGCAGGGCATCGGCGAGGAAGAGTTCAACCCCTGGATCATCGGGGCGACGTTGTAGCCACCAGACACGCACATATGCCCTTCGGGCATCGGGTCGACACGGGGTCGACCCCTACGAGAGGGTCATCATGGCATCCACGACATCGACACGCGAGCCGCATTCACCCTCGTTCGAGGCGCTGTACGAGCAGGCGCTGGCCGACAGCCAGCTCTCGGACAACCTGACGCGCTTCCAGCAATCGTGGCGGGCATCGCGGGACGACCAGATGGCGGCCGTCGACTTCCCGGACCTCCGCGCAAGCATGAAGGCGGCGAAGACCGAGGCGATCGACCATCTGGACGAGTATCTCGACCAGTTCATCGCCGCCGCCGAAGCCGCCGGGTCGATTGTCCATCTCGCCGCCGACGCCGACGAGGCCAATCGGATCATCCGCGACATCGCGCGCGACAACGGCGTTAAGGTCGTCGCGAAGTCGAAGTCGATGGTCAGCGAGGAGATCGAGCTGAACCACGTCCTTATCGACGATGGCATGGAGGTTGTCGAGACGGATCTCGGCGAGTGGATTGTCCAGTTGCGCGAGGAACGGCCGAGCCACATGGTGATGCCGGCGATCCACCTCTCGCGCCAGCAGGTCGGCGATGTGTTCACGACGCACCTCGGGCACCACGTTTCGCGCGAAGACGTCGGCGAGCAGGTGCGCGTCGCGAAGGACGCCATCCGCGATGTCTTCTTCCGCGCCGGGATGGGCATCACCGGGGCGAACGCGCTGGTGGCCGAAAGCGGCACGGTCATGATGTGCACGAACGAAGGGAATGGGCGGCTGACGTCATCCATCCCGCCGGTGCATGTCGTGCTCGCCGGCATCGAGAAGCTCGTTCCCACCTACGACGACGCGATGACGCAGCTGCGGCTGCTGGCGCGGAGCGCGACCGCCCAGCGGATCACGGTCTACACCACCTTCATCCAGGGCCCGACGCCGGGACACCAGCAGCACATCGTCCTGCTCGACAACGGGCGCCGCACAATGCGGGAGCTGCCAGAGTTCCGCGAAGCCTTGCACTGCATCCGTTGCGCGGCCTGTGCCAACGTCTGCCCGCCCTATCGCGAGGTCGGCGGGCATGTTTTCGGACACATCTATTCAGGGGCCATCGGTCTTGTCGTCACCCCGTTCTTCCACGGCATCGACGCCGTCGCGGGACCGCAGAGCCTCTGCCTCTCCTGCAACGCCTGCGAGACCGTCTGCCCGGTCGGCATCCCGCTGCCGCGCCAGATCCTCGACGTGCGGAAGATGGTCGTCGCTCACAAGGGCATGAAGCAGCCGAAGCGGATCATCCTCAAGGCGTACGCAAACCCGGGCATCGCGAACCTGTTGTTCAAAATCGGGCGGCGCGCGCAGAAGCCGTTCACGCGCGGCAGCCGCCTGATCCGGAACCGGAAGCTACCGATTCTCAACCGCCAGACGACCTGGCGGAGCCTGCCGGCGTTGGCAAACCCGCCGCTGCACGAACAGGTCACGCGTACTTCGCCCCCTTCGACGCGCATCCCGAGCGAGGCCGAGGGAATGCGCGTCGCGCTCTTCCCCGGCTGCATGACCGACCGCCTCTATCCGGAACAGGGCCAGGCAACGATCCGCGTCCTGGAGGCGCTGGGCGCAATCGTGGTCCATCCGCCCGACCTGCATTGCTGCGGGCTGATCCCGAACAACTCCGGTGACGTGACCGACGCCCGGTCGCTGGCGCTGCGCACGATGGCCTCGTTCGAGGCGATCGAGGCGGACGTGATCGTCTCGCCCAGCGCGAGCTGCGTGGCGATGATGGCGCAGGACTACCTGCACCTGTTCCGCGACGATCCGAAGATCCTTCCCCGCGCCGAAGCGCTGGCTGGCAAGATCATCGACGTCACGTCCTTCCTCGTTCACGTCGCGAAGCTCCAGCCCGGGGCACTCAGCGCCGGCGAGCCCCGAACGCTCACCTACCACGACTCCTGCCAGGGGCTGAACGCGCTCGGGTTGGGGCCAGAGCCGCGGTACCTGATTGAGGAGGTGATGGGCGACACGGTCGTCGAGCTGGCGGAGAACCGGATGTGCTGCGGCTTCGGCGGGTCGTTCAGCCTCGAGCAGCCGAAAATCTCCCGTCGCCTGATGGACCGCAAGCTGGACAACGCGCAGGCCACCGGCGCGCAGGTCGTGGTGACGGATAACCAGGGCTGCATCATGCACCTCCGGGGCGGTATCGATGCCGAGAGCCGGCCGATGCAGGTGCGCCACATCGCCGAGCTGCTCGCGGAGCGGATCGACGGGGCATAGAGGTCCTCCTCTTCGGCGTGAGACCTGCATCTGAAAGGATTTCTCCATGTCAATCGTTCGCTACCGCGTCGCCGAAGATGAAGCGCCCGCGCTGGGCTTGCTTGACGGCGAGCGCATCACGCCGCTCCTGCCGGGTTCCGGCGCCGGGACGATGCGCGACCTGCTCCAGCTCACTGCGTCCGACCTCGACGGGGCAATCCACGAGGCGGCAACCGGTGATGCGCTCGCCCTTGGTGATGTGCAGCTTCTCGCGCCGATCGACGCGCAGGAGGTGTGGGCAGCGGGGGTCACCTACCGCCGCAGCCGCGACGCGCGGATGGAGGAGTCGACCCAGCGCGACGTCTATGACCTCGTCTACGACGCCGAGCGGCCGGAGATCTTCCTGAAAGCGACACCCCGCCGGGTCTCGCATCCCGGGGAGCCGGTCACCATCCGCAGCGACTCGACATGGGACGTGCCGGAGCCGGAGCTCGCCCTTGTGCTGAACCGTCATGGCGAGATCGTCGGGTACACGGTCGGCAATGACATGTCGTCGCGTTCCATCGAAGGCGAGAACCCGCTCTACCTGCCGCAGGCGAAGATCTACGACGGCAGCGCCTCCCTCGGCCCGGTTGTCGTACTGGCGAGTGAGATCGACGATGCGTTGGGTCTGCGTATCGAGCTGGTGATCGAACGGGAGGGCGCGGAGGCGTTCCGGGGCGAAACTTCGACGGCGGAGATCCATCGCCCGCTGGACGACCTCGCACGCTATCTCTTCCGTGGCAGCGCACACCCGGACGGCGCAGTCCTGATGACCGGCACCGGCATCGTCCCGCCGGACGACTTCACGCTGGCAGACGGAGATATGGTGCACATTTCGATCGAGGGGATCGGCACGCTCACGAACCCGGTTGTGCGGCTGGACGTCGGCACCTGATCCACCGCAGTTCCACCAATGCACAGGGCGTGGCCCCACCCTTGCAGTTGCGCCCGCGGGCACTACCGGCCCGCTGGAATCTGCAAGGTGTGCATGTGGCTATCGTCAAGGACCATGAATCCACCAAGGCCAAGCTTCGCCAACGTCGCGAAGTCCTGGACCGTGCCGCGGAAGCCGCGGCGGAAGAAGAAGGCGACGAGGGACATCTCGGGAGTGAATCCCCCAAGATCGTCTCCGACGCGTCGAAGCTGGGCGAGAAGCGCCTCCTGCGTCCGACCGCCGGTCACGCGATCACCTCGTTCGCCGGTGGGATGAGCGTCAGCTTCGGCGCCATCGCGATGGCGGCCGCTGCAGCGTCGGTCGGCGGCACGCTCGGCCAGCCGTCGCTCGGGCACCTGATCGGGTCGCTGATGTTCCCGATCGGCTTCGTCATCCTGCTCATCGGCAAGACCGAGCTGTTCACGGAGAACTTCCTGATCCCGGTCGTCGCGGTGCTCAAGAGGAGAGGCTCACTGCCGCAGCTCGCCAAGTTGTGGGGGACCGCGCTCGCGTTCAACCTGCTCGGCGGGGTCGTGTTCGGCTTCCTGATCTCGCGCGAGGGCGTGCTCTCCCCGGAATACGCCGACCAGGTGATTTCGCTCGCGGAAAAGAAGACCCATTACGGCTTTGAGACGGCCTTTGTGAAGGCGATCTTCGCTGGCTGGCTCATGACGACGTTGACGTGGCTGCTGATCGCATCGAAGAGCCTGGGTGCCCAGCTGGCGCTGATTTGGATCATCGCCACGACGATCGTGCTGGGACAGTTCAATCATGTCGTGATCTCCGCGTCGGAGATCTTCATGGGCATGTACCTGGGCGGCGACATCACGGTCGGCAGCTGGCTGACCGCCAACTTCTTGCCGGCCCTGGCGGGAAACCTCGTCGGTGGCCTCGTCTTCGTGACGCTGATCCACTACATGCAGTCGCTTTTCCACCGCCCGGTCGCCGATGCGGCGTCGCTGGACCGCGCCTTTCGACTGTAGTGCGGTAAACAACAAGAGATCCTACCTGTGGCTGGTGGCCAAGGGACGGAGGCTCATTCACCACTCTACGCCTTGGCCAGCGGCAGCAGCTCCCGTCCAACCGTCTCCAGCCAGGCGTCCTGGTCGGCCCAGGCCGGCGGTACCAGCACGACCGCGTCCGCGCCCGCGTCGGCCAGGCGCCGGATGGCGTCCATGCCTTGCACCGGCGAGCCGCCGATCGCGAGGTCATCCAGCCAGGCGTCGGGCATCTCCGCCTGCAGCATCTCGGTTCCGCGCTCGATCAAGGCGAGCACATCGCTCGCGTATGGCAGGGGCGAGAGCTGGACGTTGGCCTCGCCGCCCAGCGTCTCCGCCGTCACCCGGCGTAGCGCTGACCGCGCCGACTCCGGGTCGTCCGCGCTCACCATGCAGTTCACGTAGACCGTGACGCGATGTGGCTCGTCCCGCTCTGCTGCCGCCGCGCCGGAAGCGATCTGCTCCCGCGCCCAGGACACGTAGGCGGGCGCGGAGTTCTCGGCGAGGATCGTCCCATCCGCGCAGCGCCCGGCGAGCTGGAGCGACTTCGGCCCGCGCACGCCCAGCGACACCGGCGGCACGACGTCCGGCGCATGCTCCAGCTCGACATCGCGAAGCTGGACGGTCTTCCCGGACACGGTGACGTCCTTGCCCGCCAGCAACGCGCGCACGGCGGTGGTCGTCTCCTCCAGGGCGGCCAGCCATGAGGGTGGCGTCTCGCCGATCTGGTCCATCCACTCCGCGACGCCATGCCCGATGCCGCCATGGAAGCGCCCCGGGTGCATCCGCGCCAGGGTGGCGAACTCCATCGCCAGGAAGGCCGCGTTGCGCGCCACCGCCGGGGCGATGCCGAGCCCTACCGTGAGACGATCCGTCGCGGCCAGCGCCGTCGCGGCCTGGGCGATGCCCCCGGTGTAGAAGCAGTCCTCCACAACCCACAGCTCGTCGAACCCGAGTGACTCAACCCGCCGCGCGAACGCCGCCAGGCGCTCCGGTGCCTGCTCGCGCCGGAACATCACGCCAATGCTGGGTAGACCTGTCATCCCCTGCTCCTCTCTGCTGTCCGCCGGAGACCGTTCGCGCATTTCCACTATCATGAAGCGTTGTATCCGGCTTTGGATGCCTGCTCCACCAGTATGGGGGATTCATGCGCGAGCGATTTCATCTCGATGCCTACAACGTCATCATCGTCGCCCTCATCCCCTTCGTCCTTCTCGTCGCGTGGGGTTTGAGCAGGAGCTACGACCGGCATCTTCACGCGCAAGAGTGCGAGCAGTCGGTTGAGTACCTCGAGAACGTGACCGACATCGCGAGCGAATACACCTCCGCCGCGTCGCTGGACGACGCGGATGCCTGGGCGGAAGACATGCAGGATATGTCCGTGCCGTCGCCGGCAAACGACTTGCAGAACGGTGCCATCGCCGCATACACCTACGCGGCCCGCGCGGACCTGCCGGCGGACCCATCGCAACCAGGCAGCCTCTACGACGAGCTGACGACGTTCAAGGACGTCCTCGACGAGGGGCGGCAGACCCTGGTCGAGCAATGCCCGGCGACGGAGCCACTGATCAGCGACGCATTCCCGATGTACTTCCGAAAGGACGGCCAATGAGCACCGACAACACGGCAGACTCCCCGACGCTGACGCATTTCGACGACGCAGGCAACGCGCGCATGGTCGATGTGGGCGACAAGGCGGAGACGAAGCGCATCGCCGTTGCCTCCGGGCGCATTCGCATGAAACCCGGGACGGCCGCGATTATCCGCGAGGGGCGCGCGGCCAAGGGCGAC
Organism: uncultured Chloroflexia bacterium; assembly: GCA_963741805.1. Taxonomy (GTDB): domain Bacteria; phylum Chloroflexota; class Chloroflexia; order Thermomicrobiales; family UBA6265; genus UBA6265. The sequence continues at coordinate 74,016 of CAVUJR010000010.1, read as the reverse complement.
GTCCTCGGCGTGGCGCAAGTGGCGGCGATCATGGCTGCGAAGAAGACGTCCGACATCATCCCGATGTGCCACCCCCTGATGCTGACAAAGGTTGATGTGCGCTTCGAAGTGGAGAGCGATGCGGTCGGCATCCGCGCCGAGGTTCACACGCGCGGGCAGACCGGCGTCGAGATGGAGGCGCTGCACGCGGTGAGCGCGGCGGCCCTGACGATCTACGATATGGTGAAGGCCGTGGACCGCGGCATGACCATCGAGGACATCCGGCTGGACTCGAAGGAAGGAGGGCGCTCCGGTGAGTGGAAACGCCCCTGATCACAACGATCGCCGGTGGTATCGATTGAGGGACGAGATGACCGAGGAAGACAAGGGCTTCATCGCCGACGATGGCGAGACGCGAGGCGTCGATGACGCGACCGCCGGCAAGGTACGGGAGGCCTTCGGGCGTGACCTGATGGTGAAGGAACACGAGGTCGTCACGGAGCTCGGCGGCGTCTGTTTTGACGGTGTCTGCACCATCGGCCCGGCCGATCCGGCGCACAATGCACTGGTGCTTCGCAATCTCGGGGCGCTCACCGGCTTGCGTCCGGAGCCGGTCGAGGATGAGTCAGAAAGCGGCACGGGCGACGTGGATTAATCTCCCGCGCGGGCGGATTTCCGCGTACACTTGCCTCTGACGAGCGTCATCCAACGAGAGATCGCCCGGCGCGGGTGCGCTGCAAGCCGCGGGGCGATCCCGACCGACGTGGTGGTGGTGGACGATGGGGTGCCGCATCCGGACCAGCCGGGGCGGTATCCAGTGTGGAGAGGAAACGAGACATGGCCTCTGTTACGACGCAACGGCGCCGTGCGACCTGGAACGCAGGTCTGATCCCCGGGAGCGAGCGCGCGTTCTGGTATTTCCTGCGCGTCTCCGGCCTGCTACTGGTCATCATGGCGGGCGGCCATCTCTTCGTCACGCATTACCTGAACGTCCCCTCGCAGACGACCTTCGAGTTCGTCGCCAACCGCTGGTCGAACCCCTTCTGGATTACCTTCGACATCATCCTGCTGTTCGCCGCCTTGTGGCACGGGCTTATCGGCCTGCGCCTGGCGACCACGGATCTCGTGAAGAACAAGGCGGTAAGGCAAATCCTCTTCGGGCTTATCTACCTGTTCGGCGCGATCTTCTCGGTCCTCGGGCTGGTGAACATCTTTTCGTTCGACGTCGAGGCGGCCCGAAACAATACAGGCCCGCTCTCCGGGCAAATGTGGTTCGGTGACCTGATCGCCTACTCCCTGTTCGCCTTTGCGGCGATCCTCTACATCGCCGTGATCGTTGGCGCAATCTGGGTCTTCCGGAACCTGCGGAACGGCATCGTCCCGATCTACAACGGCGACGTTGGGCAGTACGCCTGGATCCTCCACCGCGCGACCGGCATCGGCGTCACCTTCTTCCTCCTGATCCACATCATCGACATCATGCTGATCAGCTGGGGTCGCGATATCTACGACCACACGGTGAGCTTCTACGCGAACCCGTTCATCATCCCGATGGAGATCCTGCTCGTCGGCGCGGTCATCTATCACACGCTCAACGGCCTGCGCGTGATCGCCATCAACTTCACCGCGAGTGGCCCGGTGCGCGAGAAGACGGCGTTCTGGTGGGTGCTGGCAGCGACCGTCCTGCTCACCATCCCGAGCGGCATCGTCATCCTGATGCACGAGCTGTAAACCCCGACACAACAAAAGACCAGGAAGCGGGAGGCATGACGCCTCCCGCTTTTTTGTGCCCGGCATCCCGGCACGACTCCTGCCATGACGACCGTCAGCGAGGCGCCTCACCGCCTCATCGTACCGACACAATATCGACCGAGGAACCCGCATGGAAACGATCGACGATCCGCAACAGGCTGCCGAGGAAGCCGGCCTTGTCTATGTGAACGCGGACGGCCCCGGCATCTCGCGCCATCGCGCCGGCAAGGGCTTCTCCTACCGCAACTCGCGGGGCGACCGCATCACCGACGAGCGCACGCTCAAGCGCATCAAGGCGCTCGTCATCCCGCCGGCCTGGACCGACGTCTGGATCTGCCCGAAGCCGAACGGCCATCTCCAGGCCACCGGCCGCGACGCCAAGGGCCGCAAGCAATATCGCTATCACGAGAAATGGCGCGAGCTCCGCGAAGAGACGAAGTACGAGCATATGATCGAATTCGGGCAGGCGCTGCCGAAAATCCGGGATCGGGTCGACGAGGACCTGCGCAAGCGCGGGTTGCCGAAGGAGAAGGTCGTCGCGGCGGTCGTCCACCTGCTCGAGACGACACTGATCCGCGTCGGCAACGACCAGTACGCCAAGGAGAACAAGTCGTACGGGTTGACCACCATGCGCGACCGTCACGTCGATATCGAGGGATCCACGATCAGCTTCAGCTTCAGCGGCAAGGCCGGCGTGGAGCACGAGATCGACCTGCGTGACCGGCAGCTGGCGCGCATCGTCAAGAAGTGCCAGGACCTTCCGGGCCAGCACCTCTTCCAGTACCTGGACGAGAACGGCGACCGCCAGGCGATCAGTTCATCGGATGTCAACGACTATCTGAGGGGGATCACCGGCGAAAACTTCACGGCGAAGGACTTCCGGACCTGGGCCGGGACCAGGCTCGCCGCGGAAGCGCTCTCCAGCTTCGAGGATTTCGACTCGGAGACGAAGGCGAAGCATAACGTGGTCGAGGCGATCGAGTCGGTCTCGAAAAAGCTCGGCAACACGCCGACGATCTGCCGCAAGAGCTACGTCCACCCGGCGGTGATCGATGCCTATCTCGACGGCGACACCGTGAAGACGCTCGAGCAGCGCGCCGAGCAGGAGATCCGCAAGAACCTCGGCACGCTGGAGCCGGAAGAAGCGGCCGTCCTGATCCTCTTGCAGCAACGATTGCAGGCGGATGCGGTGTAGGCAGCGGTGAGGCGATGACGAGCATCATCCCTACGAAAAGAAGCTCTCGTTGGGAGCGACAATCATTGTCACTCTCGCCCGCGGACGATAAGGCGGTAATGGATATCGCCCCTACGGAAAGAACTCTCGTAGGGGCGATATTCATTATCGCCTCCTCGCGGGTACGCCTCGGCCCCTATTCCACCGGGGCGTCGGGGTCGGCGCTCCACTCCGTCCACGAGCCGGCGTAAAGCGCGACGTCGGTGAATCCGGCGACGCGCAGCGCGAACGACGCCACCGAGCCACGCGCGCCGGTCGAACAATACGTGATCGCCCGCTTGCCGTCCGCCATCCCGAGCGACTCATACCGCGCCCGGAGCTCGTCCGCTGGGAGATAGACGTTTGCGTCGTTCATCACGGCGTTGTCGGTGTACGGGACGTTCACCGCGCCGGGGATGTGTCCGGCACCGTATTCGCCGTCACTCCGGGCATCGACGATGAAGATGTCCTCGCTGCCAAGCGCCGCCAGGATTTCCTCCTTCGTCGCCAGCAGCTCGCGCCGGACGCCGCCCTCGTCGACGTGTGGCGCTTCGAGCGGGTGCAGCGCTTCTGTGCCGTCGATGACCTCCCCACCGGCATCGCGCCACGCCGCCAACGCCGCCATCGAGCACGCGCGGCGTGGGGAAGCCGAGATACGCCAGTTGCCACCAGCCACGCGCGGCGAAGAGCGAGCCGGCATCGTAGACGATGGTCTCCCGGTCGGGCGAGACGCCCCGCGCCGAGAGCATCGAGCGCATGTCATCCTCCCAGGCGGCAATGCCCTCCTCCGACGTGTCCGCCAGTTGAAGCTCATCCCAGTTCACGCGCATCGAGCCGTCGATGTGCCCGCTCTCGAACTCTCCCGCGTCGAGCACCGCCAGCCATTGCACCTCGGCAGAGGCGTTCAGGGCATCATCGGCACTGATGAGCAGGTCATCGACGGCTGTGGTGGGCGAGGCGACCGGCGTGGCGGGCCGAGCATGCGCGACGTTGGGCAGCAGCATGCCACCTGCAGTCGCCGACATGGCTCGGACGAAAAGATCGCGACGGGTGATCAATCGCATGACAGCATTCCCCTATCGGTTGCGGGACGGCGGACAGGAAGCTTCATTCTACAGAGGATCTCCCCATGCCCGCTGCACCTTGCGGAACGCGGCGAGCACATCGTGCATATCGTCCTCGCCGCCGAGGAGCAGCGTCTGCGGAAGCCAAATCGTCTGCTCCCCGGCCTGCACCGCATTCGGGAACTCCGCCGTATCCGGAACGACGTCCACCCCGAAGCGATCGCGCAGCGCGTTCCGGACGGCAGGTTGCGCGGGCAACGGCCGGTAGCCCCCGAACGCCTCCACGCCCTCCGCTTTGATCGCCCGGAGGAACGCACTCCTCTCCATGCCTCCACATGCGGATGGGTCGTACCGGACTTGATAGAGGTGCCAGGCATGCCGCGTCACGCGTGCGTCGACCTTCAACGGGACCAGGCCGGGCACTGTCGAGAGTCCCTCATCCAGGATCCGCGCGCTGCGGTCCCGCCGCTCCATCGCCTGCGGGAGCCGCTCCAGCTGCGCGATGAGGATCGCCGCCTGCCACTCGGTCATCCGCAGGTTACGGCCCGGTATGGCTGGTTCGTACCAGGTACCGTCCGGCCGTCGCCCGACGTCATGGATGGCCCATGCCCGCTCATACAGTGCCGAGTCGTTCGTCACCACCATCCCGCCCTCGCCGGCGTTGAGGTTCTTGCTCGCCTGGAAGCTGAACGTGCCCATCGTCCCAAGTGCGCCCACCGGCGTGCCCCTCCACGACGCGCCCCACGCCTGGCAGGCATCCTCCAGCACCGGGAGACCATGCCTCGCCGCGATCTCGAGGACACCATCCATGTCGGCCGGCAACCCGCCGATATGGACTGGCATGATCGCCTTCGTGCGGCTCGTCAGCACCGCCTCGATCCTGCCCGGGTCGATGGTGTTCGTTTCAGGGTCGATGTCGACGAAGACCGGCTTCGCCCCCACCGAGAGGATGGCCCCGGCGGTTGCGATAAAGGTATACGCTGACGTGACGACCTCGTCGCCATGACCGACACCGAGCGTCTCCAGCGCCAGCTCGAGCGCGAGCGTCCCGTTCGGTACCGGAACGGCATGCGCCGCACCCTGGAAGGAGGCGAACTGACGAGCAAATTCGCGCGTCATCCCGCCCGTCAGCTCGCCCCAGTCCCCGCTTCGCAAGACCTGGAGGAGGAGGTTCTCCTCGCGCGCTCCGGAGATCGGCCACGCGGGGCTCTTTGCCCTCCGGACCGGCTCGCCACCGTGGATTGCCAGCCTGTCGGCCATTTGCCTGCTCCCTACCTTGCCTGCTCAGAACTCCCCACATGCTACGCGGCATGATTGAAAGGTGGAAGATCAGCCCCCGTCCGGCGGTTGGCAGAGTGGCGTCAGGCGAAGACAAGGATCCCTCCACGCGCGAACCGCTTCGCGGTCCGCCAGGTCGGGATGAGGTTTGTGTATTGACCAAGTTCGCCGCCTGGACAAGGACTCAAACGGCTATCGCTGGTCGCGGAGGAGGTAGGCCCAGTCGCGGAGGTCGCGGACGAGGTTGTGCATGAGGTCGCGGGACGTCTGGTCGGAGAGCTCGCCGAGCTGGTTGAACTTGTCCTCGGCGAAGGTCACATAGACCTCAGGTTCCGGCAGCACCACCGCGCCCATCGAGAGGAAGATCTTCCGCAGGTCGAGCTGCGCGCGGATCGTGCCCACGCGGTCGACCGATGCCCCGGCGATGCCGATCGGCTTGCCGCGCAGCACGGAACGCCCGCGCGGCACCGTCACCCAGTCCAGCGCGTTCTTCAGCACGCCCGGGACCGAATACCCGTATTCCGGTGTGCAAACCAGCACGGCGTCGGCGCGACGCAGCGCCGTGCGGAAGTCCTGCACGGTCGGCAAGTGCTCGGCGGCGGCATGGTCCGGATTGAAGAACGGCAAGGTGTTGATCGGCGCCTCGACGATCCGCACGTCATCGGGCGCAAGCAGCATCGCCGTGCGCAACAGCCCACGGTTGTACGACTGCTGGCGCACGCTGCCGACCAGCGCAACGATCTCGATCCGATCGCGGTCCATCCCTTCCCCCCGGATGTTTGTTGTGATGGGCCCCACCCCACCGGTTGCAGAGCATTTTACCGTACAGCGGAAATGCGCAGGAACACAACGAGGCGGCCCCGATGTGGAGCCGCCTCGTCGAACGTCTCGCTCGCGATGCGCTACGCCTGCATCAGCCGCCGCAGCACGGCCGGCAGGATGCCGCCGTTGCGCAGGTAGTTGATGTCCACGTTGCTGTCGACGCGCATGATCGTCTCGAACTCAAACGACGAACCGTCCGGCCGCGTCGCGGTCACCTTCAGGGTGCCCTTCGGCGCGAGCTGCGCGTCGAGGTTCGGGATCGAGAAAGTCTCCTCGCCGGTGATGCCGAGCGATTCGGCGTTTTCGCCCGGCTTGAACTGCAACGGCAACACGCCCATGCCGACGAGGTTCGAGCGGTGGATACGCTCGAAGCTCGCAGCGATGACCGCCTTCACGCCGAGCAGGAGGGTACCCTTCGCCGCCCAGTCACGCGACGAGCCGGTGCCGTACTCCTTGCCCGCGATCACGACGAGGTCGGTGCCATCGGCCTGGTACTTCTCCGAGGCCTCGTAGATCGTCATGTCGTCTCCGGTCGGGAAGTACTTCGTCCAGTTGCCCTCCTTGCCCGGGGTCAGCATGTTGCGCAGGCGGATGTTCGCGAACGTGCCGCGAATCATCACCTCGTGGTTGCCGCGTCGCGAACCATAGGAGTTGAACTCGAACGGCTTGACGCCATGCTCCTCCAGGTAGTGGGCGGCCGGGCTGGTCCGGGCGATGGAGCCGGCCGGGGAGATGTGGTCCGTCGTGACCGAGTCGCCCACCAGCGCCAGCACCCGCGCGTCCTGCACGTCATCAACCGGCTGCGCCTCGGGCGACAGGTCCTCGAAGAACGTTGGCTCACGAACGTAGGTCGACTCGGGATCCCACTCGAAGAGGTCACCCTCCGGCACCGGCAGGTTCTTCCACCGCTCATCGCCGGAGAAGACGGTCGCATACTCCTCGCGGAACATCTCCGGCGTTACGGCGGCGGACATGGCGTCGAGGACCTCCTCCTCGGTTGGCCAGACGTCTCGCAGGTACACCGGATCGCCGTTCGGGTCGTAGCCCAGCGGGTCCTCGGCAAGGTTGATGTCGACCGTGCCGGCCAGCGCGTAGGCGACGACCAGCGGCGGCGAGGCGAGAAACGACGCTCGGACCTGCGGGTGGATACGGCCCTCGAAGTTGCGGTTGCCCGAAAGCACCGAGGCCACGACGAGGTCGTTATCCTCGACGGCCTTTGCGACCGGCTCCGGCAGCGGCCCGGAGTTTCCGATGCAGGTCGTGCAGCCGTAACCGACCGTCTGGAAGCCCAGCGCGCTCAGGTATGGCGTCAGGCCGGACTGGTCGAGGTAGCGCGTGACCACCTGCGAGCCCGGCGCGAGGCTGGTCTTGACGTAGGCCGGCGTATCCAAACCACGCTCGACCGCCTTCTTCGCGACGAGCCCGGCGCCGATCATCACCGACGGGTTCGACGTGTTGGTGCACGAGGTGATCGCGGCGATCGCGACCGAGCCGTGGTGCATCTCCACCTCGACCCCATCGACATCGACGTCCACCTCGCCGTACCGCTTCATGCGCGGCATGGTCGCGACGGCGGTGTCGACGTCTGGCTGGTGCCGCTCGGGGTCCGGGGCATCGGCCTCGCCGTGGCCGGAGAGCGATGGGGGGTCACTGGCCGGGAACGACTCCTCATCGGTGTGGTCGTACTCGGTGCGCTCCGGCTCCTCGCCCTGCATGCGGTCCTTGTACGCGTCGCGGAACACGGACTGCACGCCGGTAAGGGCGATGCGGTCCTGCGGGCGGCGTGGTCCGGCGACGGACGGCTCGACGGTCGAGAGATCCAGCTCCAGCATCTCGTTGAAGGCCGGGTCCGGCGTCTCGTCGGTGCGGAAGAGGCCTTGCTCCTTGCTGTACCGCTCGACCAACTCGACGAGGTCCTCGTCGCGGCCGGTCAGGCGCATGTAGCGCAGGGTCTCGTCATCGACCGGGAAGAGGCCGGCCGTCGCGCCGTACTCCGGAGCCATATTGGCGATGGTCGCGCGGTCGGCGAGGCTGAGGTTGCTCAGGCCGGTGCCGTAGTACTCGACGAAGCGGCCGACCACGCCATGGGAGCGCAGCATCTCCGTTACGGTCAACACGAGGTCGGTCGCGGTCGTGCCCGGCTGCATGGCGCCGGTGAACTTGAACCCGACGACCTCCGGCGCGAGCTGGTACAGCGGCTGGCCAAGAAGGACGGCCTCCGCCTCAATCCCACCGACGCCCCAGCCGAGGACGCCGAGGCCGTTGATCATTGTCGTGTGGCTGTCGGTGCCGACGAGGGTATCCGGGAAGGCGACGACATTGCCATCGACTTCGCGACGCGCAACGACCGAGGCGAGGTACTCCAGATTCACCTGATGGACGATACCGGTGCCGGGAGGGACGACGCGGAAGTTCTGGAAGGCATTCTGGCCCCAGCGCAGCAGCGCGTACCGCTCGTGATTGCGGCGGTACTCGAATTCGACGTTGCTGGCGAAGGCGAGGCTCGTGCCGAACTTGTCGACCTGCACCGAATGGTCGATGACGAGATCGGCCGGGACGAGCGGGTTGATCTTGCGGACGTCGCCGCCGAGGCGGTCCATCGCGTTGCGCATGGCAGCGAGGTCAACGACGCACGGTACGCCGGTGAAGTCCTGCAGCACCACGCGGGCCGGAAGGAACGGGAGCTCGAAATCGTCACCGAGTGCGCCGGCCTGCGGCTGCCACTTCGTCAGCTGCTCGACGTGGTTCGCATCGGTGAACTCGCCACCAGCGTTGCGCAGGACGTTCTCGAGCAGGATGCGCACGGTGAACGGCAGGCGATCGATGGAATCGAGCAGGCCATCATCGACGAGCTTCTGCAGGCGGTACCACGTCACCGTGGTGCCCGACGAGGTGCTCAGCGAGCCACGCGCGCCAAACGGGTCGACCGTTCCGTTCGTTGCAGTACTCATAGGACAAAAACCCTTTCCGACCGGGACTGGAAGGCGCGACCCGAAGCCGGGCCACCCTCTCCGACGGGCAATCACCGACGTCACGCAGGCGAGCTGGTTGCCCGCTGGCGCGATCTTCCGATGAACCCGTTGCATACGGCTCTATTCTACGGCACGACTACGCAGGCGGGCCGAATTCCGGCCACCGGAGCTGGACGCCGCGCCTGGTGACGAGCATGTCCTGGAATGCCCGGAGCTGCTCCGCGCTTGCTCGGACGGCGCTGGGCTGGGTATCGTGCGCAAGGCTCCACGCGGCGACCGACCCGGCCGCCTCGCCGATGTTCCACTCGACCGGGTGCAGCCGGTAGCAGCCGTTGGTGATGTGCGTCGTACCGATGTTCTTGCACGCGGGGAGCAGGTTCCGCACACGCTGCGGGATCAGTGCGCCGAGCGGAATCTGGAACGGCCAGCTCTCGATGTCGACATAGGGACGCAGACCCGTCGATGGGTGGAGGTCGATGCGGTAGCAGCCGATGCCGATGCTGTCGTCGAAGTTCGCGGCGCCATCGTGAAGGCCCATCTCCGCCCGTTGCTGCACGCCGACGTGCTCTTCCAGCACGGTGAATTCCGCCTGGATGCGACGCGCCTCGCGGATGTAGACGCGCTTCGCAAGACCGTCGTCGGTGTCCACCAACTCTGGCCGCATCTTCAGCTCCGGGTAGCCGGTGCCGCCGTCGTGGCGCGGGGCTTCGGTCTGCATCCAGTACATCATTGAGAGGCTGAGCTGGCGCGCGCCGTCGAGGTGCTTCTGTCGCTCCTCGGCATCGACACCGACGAGCGGCCCAAGCCAGTAGTCGATCTGCGGCCAGTTCACGAGCGTGACGTCGGTCGTCCAACCTTCCGGGTAGGAGGACGCGTCGACGATCCGTCGGTAGTGCCAGAAATCGCGCGAAGCATCCTCGCCCGGGTGCGCGAACACGGCGAGATGCCGCTTCTGGTTCGTATGCGGGTGAATGTCGTTCCAGGAGAGCTGCTTGTCCGGCCAGAAGTCGGCCTGGTACGCGCGCCAGAAATCGTAGTCGCGCGGCTTGTCGATGGTGTGGTCCTCGCCCGGGTGATAGCTCATCGGGAAGCACCAGGTGATCGCCTGCTGGTCCATCGGGTTGGCCTCGTCGAGCGCGTGCAGCTCCCCGGTTTGGGACCGAGCCTCCGAGCCGAGGACATGCTCGACGCCGCCAAGCTCCAGCAGGTCGCCCGTCTCCGTCGCATCGAGCACATAGGGCGCGGCGACGGCGGTCAGGTTCCCGTCCAGCACATTGCGCAGGGTGACCGCGCGTACGGTATCGCCGTGCGTCTCCACCGCGACCGGCTCCGTGTGCAGCCAGATCCGGAGCTGTCCGTTCGAGAGGAACGGCGCCAGCATCTCCTGCAGCACCGCCAGTGCGACACGCGGCTCGTGGCACAGCTTGCTCACCCAGCCGTTGCCAGGGTTCAGGTACGCATTGTTCCGGGCATGCGGCAGCAACGGATAGTGGCGACGGTAGTAGTCGCGCACCCCCTCCCGGAAGCGCCGGTAGGATGCCGTCGCGCCGACGTATTCGATCCATGGATGCTCGTCGGGCGGCACGGCCTGCGAGGTGAGCTGGCCGCCGATCCAGTCCGACTCCTCGGTCAGGATCACGTTCCGGCCCATCTCCAGCGCCGCCAGCGCCCCGGCGACGCCTCCGACGCCACCGCCCACGACCAGGATGTCTGTCTGCGCTTCCCTCATATGTCCCTTCCCTATGTAATCGTGGTCGTTGCCGCATGTATCGTCCGGTGGTCGATGTTTCGCGCAATGAGCGCGAGACTACAGGGCGCTGAACTCCTCGCGGGCCTCCGCGGAGAGGAGGAACAGCGGTTCGTCCCGGAGCAGCGGCAACACAACATCCCGAAGACCGGATGCGGACACCAGCGTCGAGGTCGATTGGCCAACCGGACCGCTCGCCGACACGCCGGCGCGCTCCAGATACGGCCCGACCTTCGGGAAGTCGCGCTCCCATCGCCAGAGATGCAGCCGATTTCGCACCACGACGCGGTTGCCATCCGGCAGGATCACGATGCCGTCCGTCTCCGCGTCCTGCAGGTGGTACGGGACGCTCGCCATCTCCTCAAGCGCGTGCAGCGTCGTGTTGCTTTCATGCGTGACGCCGCCGAGCAGCAGGATCTTGCCGCCCTTCTCCATCAGCCGCACATACGGGCTATGTGCATCGCACGGTGTCCTGGATTCCTCGTGGCCAGTCGTGAACTCGACCGCTCGTGCCCCGATCGCGCTCACCGAGTGCGTCGGGTGCATGCTGCGGACCGCCTCCGGGCGCCGGCGCGCCGTCTCCGGGATCGTGCCTGTCCAGCACGGCGTGGTCTCCAGCTCGGATAACCGGCGGATGCTCCGCCCCGTCCTGCTCGGTTCCGGTCAGCGTCGGGAAGAGCACGGTCCCACCAGGCCCGACGGCCTCGACCAGCGCGTCGATCACTGTTCCCGCGCCACCCTGGACCCAGCCGAGCCCGCTGAGCGACGAGTGCACTAGGACCACGTCGCCGTCGCTCAGGCCGAGCGCGTGGAGGTCATCGACGATGGCTCGCCTGTCAATCGCGGAACGAGTGTCACTGCCCTTATCATCCTGCTCCACGCTGGTATCCTCCAAATCGATCTCGCGACTCATCCCTTGATGCCGGTAAGTGTCACACCCTCTATGAATTGCCGCTGGGCAAAGAAGAACAGCACTAACACCGGCAAGGTGAAGATCGTGGAAACGGCCATGACCTGTCCCCAGGCGGTGTCGTAGCGACTCTGGAACTGGAGAATGCCCAGCGAAATCGTGTATAGCCGCTCGTCGGTGAGGAAGATAAGTGGGCCGAAGAAGTCACTCCACGACCAAAGGAACGAGAACAGTCCAACAGAGACAAGCGCCGGTTTGGACAGCGGAAGGATGATCTTCCACAGGATGCCGAGCTCAGTTGCGCCATCGATGCGAGCGGCGTCGGACAGCTCCATCGGGATCGTCATGAAGAACTGTCGGAGCAGGAAGATGAAGAACGCCGGACCGAAGAAGGGCGGGGCGATCAACGGGTAGAACGTTCCCAACCAACCCAGCTTCCGGAAGATGATGTAAAGGGGGACCAGTGTGGTTGCCGAGGGAAGCATCATGGTCGCGAGAACGATGATGAAAACGGTATCGCGACCTATCCACTGCACCCGTGAGAACCCATAGGCCGTGAGCGTGCTCGAGATGATCGTCCCCAGCACCGTCAGCCCGGAAATGAGCAATGTGTTCCGGAAATACAGGAAGAACGGGATTGCCGTGAGGGCATCGGCATAGTTGCTCCAGAGGATCGGCTTCGGAATCCAGACAGGAGGATAGACAAAGATCTGGTCGTTCGGCTTGACGGACGTCGAAACCATCCAGATAAACGGCAGGATGAAGAGACATCCGACGGTGATGAGCGACGCGTAGACCGCTATGCGGCTCGGGCTGATGCGGCGACGGACCTCGGGAGCGTCAACGTCGGTCATCGCCTCACCTCGTAGTACACGAGACGACGGGACAATCTCAGGATCACGAGCGTGATCAGGAGCGTGATGACGAAGAGCATCCACGCCAACGCGGATGCATAGCCCATTTCCAGGTCCCGGAATGCCTTTTGGTAGAGGTAGAGCACATAGAAGAGGGCCGCGTTGGCGGGCCCACCGGTGCCCGCATTGATAATGAACGACTCGGAAAAGTACTGCAGCCACCCGATGATCGCGATGATCGTGTTGAAGAGGATCACCGGGCTGATCATCGGCAGGGTAATGTTCCAGGTCTTCTGCCAATAGGTCGCTCCATCGAGATCGGCGACTTCGTAAAGGCTTCGGGGAACGTCCTGGAGGGCCGCGAGGTACAGGATCACGGGCGCTCCCACTCCCCAGAGGCTCATGAGCACCAGCGCCGGTTTGATCCAGGTCGGATCGGCAAGCCAGGCGGGGGCCGGGAGGTGGAGCAGCGAGAGGGCTGCATTGAGCAGGCCATAGTTCGCGTTCAGCAGCCACTTCCAAAGGATGGCCGACGCAATAATGGGGACGATTGTGGGAAGGAAGAAGATCGAGCGGAAGATAGACAGCCCATGCACTTCGGTATTGAGCAGGAGGGCAATAGGGATACTGGTCAGCAACCCGAAGGCGACTCCCAGGATCGCGATGTAGACGGTGTTCCAGAGCGCGGTGCGGAAGAGGTGGTCCTCGAACAGGAGGGAGCGGTAGTTTTCCAGCCCCACCCAGTCAGGGCTGGAAAACAGGTTGTACTCGGTGAAGCTGTAATACAACGACGAGAAGATCGGGTAGAGGGTGAACGCAGCGAACCCGACGATCCACGGTGAGATGAAGGCGAGACCCACGGCGATGCGCCGAAGCTCGCGCCGGGCCGATCCGCCTCCAACCCTCTTCCGACGCGTCCCTCCCAGGTTCGCTGCGATCGCCCGACCGTACATCCTACCCTCGCGCGTCGTCGAGTGCCCGCTGCATGTCCGACTGCAGTTGGTCCAACCCTTCCTTTGGTTCCGTCACGCCCGTCAGCACCGAACTCTCGAGGGCGGCGATCGCGTCTGAATATTCTCCACTGATGGGGAGAACGGGGAAGAAGCGAGCGCCGTCCGTAAGCGACAGATCCACGAAGACCTTCAGGCGAGGATCATCCGTGAAGTCCGTCGTCGCCTCTTGAAGGTGGGGAATATTCGCGATGATCCGGGCGAACTCGCGTGCCGTGTCGACATCGGTCGAGAGGAAGTGCATGAGCTCCCAGGCCGCATCAGCATTCTTGGCGCCGACCGGAATCGCGATGGGGTTCGTCCCTAGGGTATTGACGTTGGCTCCCTCTGGCACATCCGGAGGCGCGGGCATCGGCGCCACCCCGTAATCGAGATCGGCGGCGTATTTCGCGATGAACTCCACCTGCCAGCATCCATCCATCATGATCGCGATCTTGCCCTGATAGAAGGGATTGTCCGCCGCGCCTCCTCCAGTTGGCAGGCTACCCTGGAAGCGCTGGATCTCATCGACGCCCCCGGCCTTATTGGCGACGTCCAGCTCGAACTGCAGGGCTTGCAGGTTGGGCTCGATGTTCGCCGTGACCTGGTCGGATTCAGGATCGTACCAATCCCCACCGAATCGCCAGGCCATTTCCGCCAGCCCAAGCGAAGGCAGCACACCGATATGCTCGATCCGATCGCCGTTCTTCTGGGTTAGCGACTCGGCCATGGCAAGCATGTCATCGAGGCTCTGCGGCGGTGTGTCCGGATCCAGACCAGCGTCACGGAAGATCGCCTTGTTCCAATACAGTGCGTTGTTGAAGTTCATGAACGGAAGGGCATAGACCGTGTCGTCCAACTTGCACTGCTCGATCCCGGCGGGGACATAGACGCCCAGATCAAGGCCCGACTGGGCAATCCGGTCATCCAACGCCTGGATCGCCCCATTCTCGGCCCACGTCCCGATAACCGTGGAGGAGGGCAGCATGATGAGGTCTGGTGGATTGCCTCCGGAGATGGCAGCCAACACCTTCTCGGCGGTGACCCCGCCTACGGCATTGACCGTGATCTCAGGGTGCGCCTCGGCGAAGCGTGTATCGAGCATCTCCTGCAAGGCGTCGATCTCGTGCGCGGCAAAGCCATGCCAGAACTCGATCTTGGTCGAGTCCTGGCCCAGGCTCCTCCCACTACGTGCAGACGTGACGGGTGCTGCCGAAGTTGAGGACATGGCGCCGCCGCCAGAGGCGATGGCACCAGCCACACCGGTCATGCCCATGGCGACAGCGCGCCTGGACACCTTGGGGCCTAAATGACGGGAATGATTGCCTGATGCAGCCACAACTCACATCCTTTCGTCGAACGGCCTGTCCGGGTAGAGGGGTATTGACACCAGTATGTTCTGACAAATAAGGGAGTCAATAGGCACGTTCCGGCAGGCATGCACAATGACTGGTGCCCGGGGCACTCGCCTGGTGGTAATGGCCTCCTCTCGTTTGGGGTGGTCCGCCCGGACGGACAGTCGAGCGCGGAGCCGAGACTCCGATCCAGTACCGCCCATCCAGGACGCGCCCCTACTTCATGCCGGTTAGCGAGATACCTTCGATCAACTGCTTCTGCGTGACAATGAAGACCGCGATCAGGGGCACGCTAAACACCGCGCATGCGGCCATGAGCGGCCCCCATTCGATGCCGTATTGGGAGAAGAAATTGTAGAGCCCGATTGAGAGCGTGTACTTGTCCGGATCGCTCAGGTAGATCAGGGGTCCAAGGAAATCTACCCACGCCCAGACAAACGCAAAGAGGCCAACGGTTGCCAGCGCGGCTCGCGCCATCGGCAAGACAATCTCGAAATAGATCCTGAACTCGCTCGCACCGTCGATGCGGGCGGCATCAAGCATATCGTTGGGGATCGCGCGGAAGAACTGGCGGAGCATGAAGATGAAGAACGCGCTCCCCAGGAAGGTCGGAAGGATCAGGGGGACGTACGTACCCATGAAGGGCGACGAGTTCCACATGATAAAGACGGGGATCATGGTCACCTGCGGTGGCAACATCATCGTGGCGATAATCAGCAGGAACAGGAAATCACGGCCTCGCCATCGCATCTTGGCAAGCGAATACGCGACGAGCGGGCAGGAGAAGAGCGTGCCGATCACGGACATCACGGCGATGAAGGTGGTATTGCCGAGATACCGCCAGAACGGCATGACATCGAACACGCGCTTGTAGTTCCCCAGCGTCCACTCGTCGCTCCAGATGCGGGGTGGGATGGAGAACACCAGGTCTTCAGGTTTGAACGACGTGCTCAGCAAGATCAGGAACGGAAACAGGAACAGCAAGGTCACCAGCAACGGCGCCAGCTCCTGGACAACCGTCCCCATCCGCCGTTTCCACAGCCCCGCCCGGGGAACTTCGGCCAGGTTCCGTTCGGCCGGTATCGGGGGATGGGCCGTGGTCGATGCGCCCGACGCACTCATCGCTAATCTCCTTCGTAATGAACCCACTTCTTCGCGAAGAGCAGGATCACCACCGTTACGGCCATCGACGCCACAAAGAGCATCCATGCGAGCGCGGACGCATACCCCATGTCCAGGTAGACGAACGCGTTATGGAAGATGTACATGCCGTACATCAGGAGCGAGTCCTCGGGCCCACCGGACGCGGTATTGAGGCGCTCCTGTGAGAACAGGTACGCCTGGGTGAAGTACTGCAGCGACCCGAGCACGCCGATCACCAATTGGAAGAGCGTCACGGGGGAGATCGCTGGCCAGGTGATGTTCCAGAACTGGCTCCACACGCCGGCACCGTCGATCTGGGCCGCTTCGTAGTAGGTGCGGGGGACCTCCTTCAGCGCCGCCAGGAAGATGATCGTCGTGCCGCCCACGGTCCAGAGACCGATGATCAGGAGAGCCGGCTTCGTCCAGGGCGCGTCTTCGGTCCAGAGTGGCTCCGGAAGCCCCAACGTTCCCAGGATCGAATTGAGGTAGCCATACTGGGCGTTCAGGATCCAGCGCCAGAGATAAGTCGCCGCGACGATGGGGACGATGGTCGGGAGATAGACGAGCGCCCGGTACAACGGCTGGAGCCGCGATTCCGTATTCAGCCCCAGGGCACAAATGAGCGCGAAGGCAAGCCCCAGCGGTACGCCGAACACGGTCATGTAGAGCGTGTTGAACATGCTCTTGTAGAACTTGTCATCCGCGAACATCTCACGGAAATTCTCGAGCCCGATCCACTCAGGCGGCGAGAACAGGTTGTAACTGGTGAAGCTGTAGTAGATCGAGGCCAGGATCGGATAGAGCTGGAAGACCAGAAAGCCGATGATCCATGGGAGTGCGAACAGCACTCCCATGGTCACGGCCTTCGCCCGTGTTTTCCGATGCTGCCTCGGTCGTGTTGCTGTCACTGTCGCCACGACCAATGCCTGCTCTTCCTACTCGGCGAGTTTCAGCGCCTTCTCCTGGAGCGCGTCGAGCGCGTCCTTCGGCTCCTTCTTCAGGTTCACGATGTCCTCTACGGTGGAGGCGATCTCAGTGGTGTACTCGTTGCCCCAGGACGTCGCAGGCATGAACTTCAGGTTGTCGCTCGTCAACGAATCCAGCCAGTAACTCAGGCCCGGGATCTCCTTGTACGCCTCGTCCTCGAGCAGGGACGTACGTGTCGGGAGGTTGGCCAGCGCGATCGTGAAGTCGCGCATCGGACCTTCGGAGACGAGATATTCCATGAAAGTCCAGGTGGCATCCGGATCGCTGCAGTTGGAGGGGATAAAGAACATCGACGCGGACAGCGCTGCGGTCTTCTCCAGCTCAGGGTTGCCTTCTGGCACCGGCATGTAGTCCGCGCCCCATTTGAGCTCAGGCGCGTATTGTTGAATGAAACGTGCCTGCCATTCGCCATCCGGCACCATCGCCACCTTGCCGGTGTAGAAGGGGTTTTGCGGCGAGGCGTACTCGCCGAATCCGGACTGGAACCGCTTGATCTCGTCGACGCCGTACTTCTTCAGGACGTTGTCGACCCAGAACGTGAATGCTTCAACGTTGCCTTCGTTGTTGGCGGTCGGCTGGAGGTTCTCATCGATCCACTGGCCGCCAAAACTGTATGCGAAGCTGATGAAATCCGGGGTGTTCATGCCGAGCTGGGTGATCTTGCCGTCCCCATCGACCTTGGTGAGGGTATCGATGGCGGTCTTCAGCTCTTCAGTCGTCTTGGGCGGCGTCACCCCCGCATCTTCGAGAAGCGTCTCGTTGTACATGAGCATGATCGTATGCACCGCGATCGGCATGGCATAGACCTGGTCGTCGTACTTCATGCGCTCCATGACGCTTGGGACGAAGTCCGATGTGTCGTAGTTCGCCGAGGCGATCATGTCATCGAGCGGCAAGATCGCATTGGCCGACGCCCATGAACCGATATTGCTGTCAAAGGCGTCCGAGATGTCGAAGCCATTTCGCGCGGACATCTGGGCCAACATGCGTTGCATGTCGGGGTTCGAGACGCCCTTGACCTCGATCTGGTCCTGGCTTGCGTTGAAGTCGTCCACGATCTTCTGCAGCGCTTCCCCCTCCGGTCCGGTCCAGAGATACGGGAAATCGAGGGTCACCTTGTCCTGTGCGAGAGCCGTTCCTCCACGCGATGCCAACGCGAACGCCGGGATACCTAACGCAGTACCTGTGACCAAGCGACGTCGAGAGATAGCCATTGCCTCCAACTCCTTCTCCCCCGTGGGGGATGTGAACAACGCGGCACAATCGGGGCGGTTGTAGAACTGCGCTCAATATACATCCGTCCCCAGATGTGTCAATTCCCGGATCTTCCACAAGCCAAAATCGTGACTGGGTGCACATCCATTGACCTCCGACGTGAGTTGACACCGCATCTGGGCTCCCGGAAGATTCCCCTAGATGCTTTTCGTACACAACCCGGAGGATCAGATGAAAACGATTGGGCTCGTAGGAGTCAACACGTTCCACGCGGAAGCTTTCACCCGCATCTTCAACGGGGGCCCGGAAGATGAGCCGCGCATCGACGGCGCCCGTATCACGCATGTCTGGGCCGGAGGCCACCCGGAGCGACTCGCCGAGCTGGAGGGGATGTTCGGGCCGTATGACAACCGGGTCGAGGACCTCGACGACCTGGTCGGGAAGGTCGACGGCGTGCTGGTCGTCGACGACACCGGCGGCGGGGCGATGCACGCCGAGTTGGCCCGCCCCTTCATCGAAGCCGGCATGCCGGTCTTCGTCGACAAGCCCATGACGACCGTCTATGCCGACGCGGTCGAACTCTTCGACCTCGCCGAAAAGCACAACGCACCGTTGATGAGCTCCTCCGCCCTGCGCTTCCCGGCCGAGCTGGACAAGGAGGCTATCGCCGCGCTCGGAAAGCTGAGCACGATCGTCAGCGTCGGCCCGGAAGAATGGTTCTACTACGGCGTCCACGCCGTCGAGGTCACCGGCGCCGTCACGGCCGACCAGCCCGTGTCCGTCCAGCGCTTCGCGCTGCCGGAGAAAGACGTCGCCGTCGTCGAGTACGAGACCGGCCTCGTCGCGGTGATCATGACGCTGCGCGACGCCGGCTACCTCTTCCACATCAATGTCTATGGCGAGAAGGGACACCTCGACTTCTCGGTCGAGGACTTCATGGGTTTTTACTCGAACGAGATGAAGGCGTTCACGGAGATGATGGAGACGCGCCAGATGCCGCTCCGTCGCGAGCAGACCCTCGCCGTCATGGCGATCCTGCACGCCGGGAACCGAAGCGCCGAGGAGGGCCGCAAGGTCATGATCTCCGAGATTACGGGAGCATAGGCCATGAGCGAGCACACCACACCGCGCGTCGGCGTCATCGGCCTCGGCAGCATCGGGCGCACCCACATCGCGTCGTGGAAGGCGAACGGCGTCACGCCGGTCGCGTTCGCCGATGCGGTCCCGGCCGCGCTGGAGGCGACGACCGCCGAGCACGGTGGCGAGGCGTTCAGCGACGGCGTCGCGCTGATCCGCAGCGGGAAGGTCGATATCGTCAGCATCTGCACGCCGCCCCGCTTCCACCGCGAACTGGCGGTCGCCGCCGCGGAGGCCAGCGTCGCGGTTCTCTGCGAGAAGCCACTCGCCCGGACGCTGGAGGATGCCGAGGCGATCGCGGAGGCCGTCGAGCGCACGGGCACCCTTTTCAGCGTCGGTTTCTGCCACCGCTTCGAACCGGCGATCGAAAAGCTGAAGGGCATGATCGAGGGCGGTGAACTGGGCGAGGTCATTACCTTCCGCAACCGCTTCGCCGGGCTGATGGCGAACGCGCATGAGACGTGGTTCAGCAACCCGGCGATCTCCGGCGGCGGCGCGCTGGCCGACACCAGCATCCACTCTATCGACCTCTTCCGGCATCTCGTCGGCGACGTTGCCGGGGTGCAGGCGATGACCAGCACGCGCGAGACCGAGCACGGTCCGGCGCTGGATGTCGAGGACAGCGGAGTGATGCTGCTGCGGACGGAGCGTGGCGAGCTGGGCGTGATCGAGTCGAGCTGGCGTACTCCACCGGGCGAGTGGACCGTCACGGTCTACGGCACGAAGGGCACCGCGATGGTCGATTACGGCACCGGTGCCTTCCGCGTCACGAACGCCGAGGGCGTCACGGAGGATGTAGCGGTCGATCCCGGCAGCCGCTTCGATCGCGAGTTCGCCCACTTCCTCGCCTGCTGGCGCGGAGAGGCCCAGCCGCGCGTCACCGTGCGGGATGGCGTCGAGGCAAACCGCGTGCTGCATCTCGCCTACGAGAGCGCCGGGAACAAGTACCATAATCTGCGTAGGGGGCGGCTTCATGCCGCCCCGGTAGCGCCGACCCGTAGTGGTCGGCTTCGGGAGGTACGGTGCCCAAAGCGAGTTCTCGCCCCGACACCGGGCATTCCGGAGCGCTGCGGCGCTCCTTCGGCCCGGTGCTACCGCAGGCGATCGATCAGCCGTCGCTAAAAGAAATGCTGCCGCTTGGCCCAGATCGAATCCGGGAACTTCTCGACCAGCTCCGCCCAGACGCGCTTCGACGCCGCCGAGCTGCTCTTCTCGTTGAAGTATTCCGCCATCCCGCGCCAGTAGATCGCCTCGGCGGTCAACGGGCCGTCCGGATGCCGTTCCTCGACGTCCCTCAGGAGCTGGATCGCCTTCTCGAACTCCTTCCAGCGCATCCCTACCCGGGCTTCGCCGATGTCGAGGATGTCCAGGAACTCCGGTGCTGGCAGGTAATTCACCGACTCGTAGCGCACCTTGCCGCTGCGGTCGGCGAAGAGCACCGTTGGCGTCCAGAACAGCCCCCACGCGCGCGCAACGGCGCGGTCGTGGAACAGGTGCAGCTTCAACGGGACGAACCGCTCGCTGATCGCCCGGATCACCTCGGCGTCGGCGAACGTCTCATCGCTCATCCGGTCGCAGCCACCGCAGTTGTCCTGGAACACATACACCAGGATCGGCTTCTTCTCGGTGCGGGCGAGCGCCTGCGCCTGCTCCCAGTCCGTAATCCAGTTGATCGTCATCGTGTCTGTCATGGATGCATCTCCTGATGCGACGTGGGCCAACACTAGTGCAAGTATGCCAGCGACGGGTGTCGCATGGGCCCCGGATGAAACCGGAACGCGCATCGGGTCGTTGGGGAAGGTGTGACAACCCGCCGCGCGCCGCGTGGTACGCTGATGCGCGTGCGAACGTACAACTCACCATGACACCGCCCACACTGCCCTTGCAGAGGAGTCGACCATGCCAGAATTGCTCGATCTTCGACTTTCCCGTCGCAAAACCATTGTTGCCGCCGCCGCGCTCGCTGGTGCCGGAGCCCTTCGCGCGGTCCCCGGAGCAGCCCAGTACGAGGATGTCGTCGTTACCCCGGCCCCGATCGAAGTCAAGGACAGCTACACGTTCCTCGCCGCCGGCATGGACACGCGCAGCCGCGACGAGACTGAGAACACGGACGTGCTGATGGTCTCGCGCGTCGATCTCGCCAACGGCATCGTCCGCACGATGTCCTTCCCACGCGATCTCTACCTCGAGATCCCCGGCATTGGGTCTGGACAAGATCAACCGCGCCTACGACTACGGATCGATGGCCAGCAACGATGACTGGAACGCCGGTATCGCCAAGGTCACCGAGATGATCGAATACAACTTCGGCATCGACGTCGACGCGGTGGTCACGACCACCTTCACCGGCCTCGCCAAGGTCGTCGACACCCTCGGCGGCGTCACCGTCGACAACCCTTACGATCTCTACGACTCCCAGTTCCCGACCGCAAACTATGGCTATAAGGAGATCTTCTACCCGGCCGGCATGCAGACGCTGACCGGCGAGCAGGCGATGGAGTTCTCCCGCACCCGCCACCAGGATGGCGATGACGGCCGCGTGATGCGCCAGCAGCTGGTGCTGACGGCACTGCTGGAGAAGTCGCAGGAGCCGGAGACGCTGATGAAGCTACCGGAGCTGGTCGACGCCGCGCGCGACGCGGTCGTGACGAACATCCCGGACGCCGTGCAGGCCCAGCTCATTGCGGCGGTGCCGACGATCGATCCGGAAAACGTCATCTTCGGCACGATGACGGACCTCCTGTGGGGCGATACGACGGATTCCGGCATGTGGGTCTACCAGGGGGATTGGTCGACCCTGCCCGGCTACGTCCAGGGCTTCCTGAACGGCGACATCTAAAGTCTCAACCTCGTTGCGTCTCTGATTCCGTACAATGGGTGCTGTCGCGGGCTACGCGACAGCACCCATTGTTGTGTACCCGGAAAGATGAGGACGATGACCCAGGCCGCAGACGTCGAGAACGCCATTCCCCGCACACCCACCGGGCGCCTCAGCGCGCCGGAGCTTGCCCGCGCCGAGGGGATGAACCCGATCGACTATCTGCGCTCTCGCGGGTTCGTCCATGACGTCGTCGATGAGCCGGGCCTGAAGGCCGAGCTGGAGAAGGGCTCCAGTCACCTACTACATCGGCTTCGACCCGACCGGTCCCTCGCTGCACGCCGGGCAATATGGCGACGATCATGATGCTCGCCACCCTTCAGCGCTTCGGGCATCGCCCATCGCGCTTGCGGGGGCGGCACCGCCATGGTCGGCGACCCGACCGGGCGCACCTCCGCGCGCGAGATCATCGCGATGGAGGACCTCGAGCAGAACGTCGACGGCATCTCGACGCAGCTCGACCGCTATCTCGACTTCGAGGGCGGCAAGTTCGGCGACAACCCGGCAGCCATGCTGCTCAATAACGCCGACTGGCTGCTGGAGCTGAAGTACATCCCGTTCCTGCGCGATATCGGGCGGCACTTCTCGGTGAACGAGATGCTCGCGACAGAGACGTACCGCATCCGCTACGAGACCGGCGGGCTGAACTTCGTCGAGTTCAACTACCGGCTCGTGCAGGGCTACGACTTCCTGCATCTCTACCGCGAGGAGAGCTGCGTGCTCCAGATGGGCGGCTCCGACCAGTGGTCGAACATCCTCGGCGGCGTCGACCTCATCCGCCGCGCCGATGGCGGCGAGGCGTGGGCGCTCGTCCAACCGCTGATCACCACGCCGACCGGCGAGAAGATGGGCAAGACTGGCGCGGGCCTGCGCGTCTGGCTCGACCCGGAGATGTTCTCACCCTACGACTACTACCAGTACTGGGTGAACACCGAGGATACGCTCGTCGAAACGTACCTGAAACGGTTCACCTACATCTCGAACGAGGAGATCGACGAGCTGGTGTCGGTCGAGGGCGCGGCGTTGCGCGAGGCCAAGCGCGTGCTCGCCTTCGAGGCGACCGCCATGGCCCACGGCATCGAGGAGGCAGAGAAGGCCGAGGCCGCGACGAAGGCCCTCTTCGCGACCGACCGGCACGCGGTGACCGCCAGCGACGACACGCTCGCCGACAGCGGAGATCGGCCGCGACGAGATCGCGGAGATGACGCTCGCCGACGCCTTCGTCCGCGCCGAGCTCGCCAAGGGGCGCGGCGAGGCCCGCCGCCTCGCCCAGCAGGGCGGCCTTTCGGTCGACGACGAGAAGGTGACCGACGTCGACGTCCTCTTCGCCGATGTCGCCGGGGAGCGCGAGGCGCTCCTCCTCCGCGCCGGAAAGAAGCGCTTCAAGCGCATCGCCATCGTCTAGCGACGAGCCTCCGGGCTCGCCCCGGTAGCACCGGCCACTTCGGGCCGGTGTCTGGGGAACTGGGCCGACTGCGGCATTAACCGGCCCGGTAGCGCAGCGTCTCGAAGAGGTCTGTTTGTCCCGGTGACGCCGCCCCGCCGTGGACGGCGTCGGGGCATGTCAGCGACGGTGCGCGACCTCGCCTCAACGCCGGGCAAACGGGCCCAGAACGACACCGCCGATGCGGTGCTCCTCGCCCGCTTCGGCACCCAGCAACAGCCGGCTCCGGCGCGCATCGCCACTCCCACCGAGCAGCACCTGCGCGCCCTGGTGGCACGCCGCGAGGACCTGGTCAGCATCCGGACCGCCGAGAAGACCCGCCGCGCCAGCGAACGCAACGCGCTCGTGCGCACGTCGCTCACCGACCACATCGCCTGGCTGACGGAGCAGATCACCGACCTCGAACACGCGATCGACGCGCTGATCGGGGCCGATCCCACGCTCGCCCATCGGCGCACGGTGCTGCTGAGCGTGCCGGGGATTGGCCCGGTCATCAGTGCGGTCCTGGTGGCCTACTTGCCCGAGCTGGGTGAGTTGACCCGGCGGCAGATCGCCGCCATTGCCGGCCTTGCCCCCTATGACGCTGACAGCGGGCAGCATCGTGGCCAGCGCCACATCGCCGGCGGACGCCCCGTGGTGCGACGCGCGCTGTACCA
The DNA here is from genome assembly GCA_963741805.1 of uncultured Chloroflexia bacterium. Lineage (GTDB taxonomy): Bacteria > Chloroflexota > Chloroflexia > Thermomicrobiales > UBA6265 > UBA6265. Next base: position 49,621 of record CAVUJR010000010.1, on the reverse strand, counting down.
CCGGCGAATACCGAGCTTCGGTCGATGCATCGGACATTCCAGTCCGACGCTACTGCGTGGTGTGTTCGAGGATGCGACGGATGTCGGCGAGGTGCTCGCGGAAGTGGGCGCCCGAGCTGCCCCACACCCACTCGCCGAAGAACTTGTCGTCCGGCCCTGGCCGCTTCGTGAACTCGCTGCGCTTGCGGTAGACGGCCTCCTCCGGCAGGGCCTCGAGTTCCATGATGAAGCCCTCGTGGCGAAGGACGGCTTCCTCGACGACCTCTTCAGCGGGGATAGCGGAATGGGCCTGCCGGATGCGCTCATTGATCTCGTCCTCGTCGTCGAGGGCGAGCTCCTCCTCGCTGATGCCCATGCCCTCGTGGCGCGGGTCGCCCTGCATCAGGGCGCGGATACCGCCTTCCCATGCCGCCACGTGGGTGATGTGGTCCTTGACGGTCCAGCCGGCATCGTCCGTCGGCCCCTCGAGCTCCTCGGGTGCCAGGCCGCGGATGTACTCCTCGTATGGTCGCCAGGCACGCTCGATCGCAATCACCAGCTCCGGAATCGATTCGAACTCGTTCATCAGGTTCCCCCCTCAACGAGAAAATGACATCGGTACAACCAGTTGTGGTCCGGACGTTACACTTGTCACCTTTGTGCGACGGTATTGGCCTTCGGTCGATGGGAGGGCAGGCTTCGCCCGACCGGCCCTACGCGAGCACGTCATCCTTCGCCGCCTTATGCGAGCGAGGCGTCGCGCGGCTCGACGCCGAGGACACCGCGCACGTAGGCCGGCAGCGTCGTCCAGTCCGCCTCCCAGATCCACTCGCCGGTGTCGGTGTAGGCGCCCCACAGCTCATAGGTCAGGCGATCCCAGACGAGCGTGTCCGGCGACATGTCCGGCACGGCGGCGACCAGTTGGCCCTGGACCGCGAGCGGGATGTTGGTCGTCACGAACGCGCGGCCCGCATCGACGATCTCCGGCAACCGCTCCACCATGCCCGGCTGCTGGGCCTCGCGCAGCAAACCTTCCAGCACGAGGTGCTGACGCATGATCCGACCGTCATCGCCGTCCTGGTGACGCGTGCGGCTGAACTCCAGCGCTTCCTGGCCATTCAGCCGCAGATTCCCCTCCGGGAAGTCGATCGTCTTCGTCCCGTACTCGATCGTCGGGTACTCCTCGTCTCGCACCCGGTACGGGTTCTGCACGGTGACCCCGCCGAAGGCGTCGACCACGCGCGGCATGCTGCGCAGGTCCGTCGTCACCACGGCATCGATCGCGAGGTTGAAGTTCAGCTCGATCACCTCCTGGAACCGCGCCGCGGCGACGTTCCAATCGTGATCGCTCTCGCGGATGCCGAGGTTGTACGCACCGTTGATCTTGCGCCACTCGGCATCCGGATACTGCGCCCAGAGATCGCGCGGGACGGACACGGTGCTGACCGTGTGCTGGGCCAGGTCAACGCGGGAGATCATGATCGTGTCGGTGTTCTGGTCCTCGTCGCGCGTGCGGGTATCGAGACCGCCGACGAGGAAGGTGTAGGCGTCTTGTTGCTGCAGCGCCACGGGCGTCGCCTGCGTCGCGAACAGCGAAATGCGTGGGGCGATCGCGCCGATGAGACCGATCATCGCGCCGGCACTGGCGAACGCGCGCCGGGTGAGCGTTCTCCGAACAAGGTCCGTGCGTATCGTCATATCGTCTCCTAAAAGATGAAACGCAAGAGCACAACGGTCCCCAGTCCCAAGAGTAGCGCGAGCAGCAAGCCCGGTCGTTTCCATGACACGAGCGCGATGACACCGACCGCGCCGATACCCGGGATGCCGGCCTCGATCGTCGCCGGCACCACCAACGCCGTGATCACCGACCCCGGCAGGTACGCGAGGGCGGCCTCCATGCGCGGTGAGATCGTCACCCGACCCATCAGCCAGAACCCGCCGGCGCGCAGGGCATAGGTCACCGCGCCCATCAGCAGGATGGCCAGCATCACGTCCGCATGAACCGTCATGGCATGCTCCCGTCCACGTCGGGCTCGGCGGCGGGCAACGGGCGCTCCGCCCGCAGGTAGGCGATCGCGAACCCGGCGACCCCGCCCGCAATGACATACCAGGTTCCGGGCAGCAGCCACGAGACGAGCCAGGCGACGAGACCGGATGCCGCCCACGGCACGAGATCGTAGCGGCTCTTGTAGCCACCGAACAGCATCGCGGCGAAGACTGCGGTGAACGCGAAATCGAGCCCGAGGGCCGCCGGATCGCCGACCTGGCTCCCGGCCAGGTGGCCAGCAGCGACGGCGACGTTCCAGGCAACGTAGATCGCGAGGTTGGCGCCAAGCAGCACGCCGGCATCGCGCTCGCCCGCGCGATAGCGGGTCATCACCACGGCCCACGCCTCATCGTTCAAGGTGTAGAGCATCGAATAGACCCGGGCCGGCGGAAGCGTCCGCAGCCATGGGCGCAACGATGCGCCGAGCATGATCAGTCGCATATTGACCAGCACGACGGTGATCACGAGGGTGACGATCGGGAGCGGCGAGACCCACGAATCGAGCGCCGCGAGCTGGGCGGCACCGGCGAAAACGATCAGGTTCATCAGCACCGTTTCGAGCAAGCTCATTCCGACCTGGCGGGCCAGCACGCCGAACACGACGCCGTAGACGGCGACGGAGACCGCCATCGGCGCGACGACGCGCACCCCGGCGAGCACGCCGCGACGGGTGAAGGTCACAGGTCGTGTCGTCATGGCCCGTACCCTGCGGGCGAAGCGGTGGAATCTTGTTTCAGCATATGAGGCGAAACCACTCCAGGGGTTCAATCGTCATAGGGTCAGGGTCACGACACAGGCAGTCAGCCTTCGCAGCATGCATCCGGTCGGGACGGTTCCAGGCGAACCTACACCAGTCGCCGTCCGCCGTCCATCGCCCAAGGCGCCAGGGCGAGCGGCCGCGCGGGTGCGGGGGCCTCACACAGGAGAGGTGACTATCATGCACGCCCACGATCGTTTCTCACGACGTCTGTTCCTCCGCCGGGGTGCTGCGGCAGCCCTGGTCATCCCCGTCATCGCGACGGGTCCCCGGGTCCACAACGTCCTCGCCCAAAATGGTGACTACCAGTTGGTCTGCAACGCTGACGGCGTCCGCGTCCGCAACGCGCCCGCGCTGTCCGGGGCGATTATCGGCGTGGTCAACACTGGCGACGTCGTGAGCGTCACCGGCGAAACCATCTCCGCCGACGGGTACAGCTGGGTCCCGGTCTTCGTCCAGGGCCAGGCCATCAACGGCTACGTTGCCGGTGAGTTTTTCAGCAACGCCAGCGGCTCGACCGGCTGGATTCGCGGGACATCGGTGATCGTGACGTCCGACAACGTCAACCTCCGCTCCGGGGCTGGCCTGGGCTACAGCGTCGTCGGGAACTTCGACGCGCATACCCCGGCGATCGTCAATGACGGCCCGCGCTCGGCGGACGGTTACGACTGGTACAACATCACGATCAGTGGCACCACCGGCTGGATGGCTGACGCGTTCCTCGTCCTGGGGTACGTCGACGGACCTACGCCTGACACCGGGCAGTTCACCATCGGGACCTACGTTCGCCCGACGGACCCGCTGAACCTGCGCAGTGGCCCCGGCACGGACAACGGCGTGGTCAAGGTCATCTCCCCGACAGATACCGCAACCGTGGTAGGCGGGCCGCAGACCGTTGGCATGTACGCGTGGTACCAGGTCGAGCTATGGGACCAGGCGGCGACGACCGGCTGGGTCGCCGGGGCCTATCTTGAGCTCGCCCGCTTCGAGCCGACGGGCTCGCGGCACGAGGTGGTCGACGGCCCGCTCAACCTGCGGGAGTCGGGGAGCCTTGGTGCCGCGGTGATCCGGGCATTGCCTACCGGGACAATCTTCGTCATCGCCGACGCCTCGTTCGGCTCCAGCGACGGCTACACATGGATGCAGGTCTACCTGGAGAGCGACCCCTCCGTCCGTGGCTGGGTCGCGCAGGGGTTCAGCGTCGAGGTCTGACGCGCAACAACCAGAACCTGCCGCGAGGGGCGATCCTGCACGAGGGGTCGCCCCTCGTCGTGCCCGCGAGCGGGAACGCTACAATCGTGGGTGGCCATCCCCGATGGCCTTTCCACTTGATCGACACGGACAGGACCATCCATGACCCAGGCGCACACCCCGCAGGAGCTCGAGGCGCTGCTCAAGGCGAACATCCGCGACGTGCCGGACTTTCCCGAGACCGGCATCCTCTTCCGCGACATCACGACGCTGCTGGCCAACGCCGAGTTGTTCCGCCTCACAATCGACGAGATGGCGCGCCCGTTCCGTGACCAGCGCATCGATAAGGTGATCGTCATCGAGAGCCGCGGCTTCATCTTCGGCACCCCGATCGCCTATGTGTTGGGCGCGGGCGTGGTGCCGGTACGCAAGCCCGGCAAGCTCCCGGCGGCGACCTACGCCGAGCAGTACAGCCTGGAGTACGGCACGGACTCGCTGGAGATCCACCAGGACGCCATCCACGACCACGAGCGCATCCTGATCGTCGACGACCTCCTCGCGACGGGCGGCACTGTCGATGCGACGATCCGGCTCGCGAAGCGCTTCGGAGGCGAGATCGCCGGCGTGAGCGTGCTCGCGGAACTCGTTGGCCTCAATGGCCGCGCCCTGATCGATGATCAGATCATCCACAGCCTGGTGCGGTACTAGGCAGCACGCTGTATCGACCCTTTGGGCACCACAAGGATGCCCCGCGGGCCGAACGGGTCGATATGAAATCGATCCCTACCATCCAGAAACCCATGGGAGCAGGCATGTCGAGGAACAGGGTGATCGTTGTCGGTGGTGGCGTTGTCGGATGCTCGATCGCCTGGCATCTGGCGCGGAAGGGCGCGGACGTCGTGCTCCTTGAGGAACGATCGATCGCCGCCGCAGCGTCCGGCGCCAGCGCGGGCGGCGTGCGTCAGCAGGGGCGCGACCCACGCGAGATGCCACTCGCGATCGCCGCGACCGCCCGCTGGGAGCATCTCGAAGCGGAGCTCGACGCCGACATCCACTACTACCGCGAGGGACACATCAAGCTCTACGAGCGGGCAGATGATCTCCCTGTTGCCCGCCAGACCGTCACAGACCAGCGCGCGCTCGGTCTGGATATCGCCCTCGTCGAGGGGCGGGAGCTGCACGACCTCGTGCCCGGCATCGCGCCGCATATCGTCGCCGGCACCTATACCGCGAACGATGGCCATGCCAACCCGGTGCTCACGACGCAGGCATTCGCTGCCGCCGCCGAGCGGGAGGGCGCGAATATCCGCACCGGCGTGCGCGTGACCGGGTTCACCCGCTCCGGTGAGTGCGTCACCGGCATGACGACCACCGATGGAGACATCGCCGGCGATCATGTCGTGCTCGCGACCGGTGCCTGGACGCGGGACGCGCTCGCGCCACTCGGCGTCGACGTCCCGATCCTCCCCGCCGGGCTGCAGATGATCCTGACGAAACGGATGCCGAAGCTGCTCCGGCAGGTCGTCGGCGCGCATGGGCGGGGCCTGAGCCTGAAGCAGCTCCGCGACGGCAACTACCTCATTGGCGGGGGCTGGCCGGGCGACGTCGACATGGACAGGGGGGTCGGGCAGACGCGCGACGCGAGCATCGCCGGGAGCATGGAGACCGCGTCCGCGATCTTCCCGGTCCTGGGCGAAGCCGGGATCGAGCGGAGCTGGGTCGGCGTGGAGGGCATCTGCGCCGACGAGGTGCCGATTATCGGGCCAGCGCCGGGATACGAGGGTCTGACCATCGCCGCCGGCTTCTCCGGCCATGGCTTCGCGCTCAGCCCGATCACCGGGCAGCTGGTTGCGGAGCTGGTGCTGGACGGTATACCGTCCATCTCGCTGGACGCGTTCTCCGCGGAACGGTTCGCCGGACGAACCGACATCGCGATGCCGACGCCGTCAGCGGGGTAGCGACGCGCACGAATATCGACCCTCGAACACCACAAGGGTGCCCTGCGGGCCAGTAGGACCGGACATTCCAGTCCGGTCCTACTGGCATATGCGACTACATGCCCCAGGTGATACCGAGAACGCGGGCCCAGTTCTCGTAGCCGATCTTGCGCAGCGCCGCGTCGTCGTAGCCGCGCTCGCGCAGGATGGCGACGAGGTTCGGCAGCTTGCTGGCGTCCGACAAGTCGTTCGGCATCATCGCGCCGTCGAAGTCTGACCCGAGGCCAACGCCGTCGATACCAAGCTTATCGACGAGGTAGTCGACGTGGTCAGCCATCACGCTCAACGGCATATCGGCGTCACGCGCGCCCTCCGGGTGCAGGAACGGCACGTTGAAGTTCACGCCGACCATGCCGCCGGACTCGGCGATCGCATCCAGCTGCTTGTCGGTCAGGTTGCGGGCCGAGGGGCAGAGCGCGTGCGCGTTCGAGTGGGTCGCGACAATCGGCGCCTGGGTGATCCCCGCGAGATCCCAGAACCCCTTCTCGTTCAGGTGCGAGACGTCAAGCATGATGCCGAGGAGGTTGCAGGCAACGACCAGCTCCTTGCCAAGGTCGGTCAAGCCCGGGCCTGTGTCCGGGCTGGACGGGAACTGGAACGGCACGCCGTGGGCAAAGATGTTCGAGCGCGACCAGACCGGCCCGAGCGAGCGCAGACCGGCAGAGTGGTACATCTCCAGCGCGTAGAGGTTCTCGTCGATCATCTCCGCGCCCTCGAAGTGGAGGATCGCCGAGAAATTACCCTGCTCCACGTTCTCCAACAGGTCCTCGGCGAAGTGGATGATCGTCAGGGGATCGGATGAGAACGTCGGCGCCTCGGCCTCATCACGGTCGCCGAGCATGCCGCCACCGCCGGCCTCGAGGTTGAGCAGCCGCGCGACCATCGCATTCGTGAACTGCTGGGCGAACGGGAGCGAAGGGCCACCCCACTCGTTCTGGATCTCGACGCCCTTTAGCCCGGAGCCGAACATCCGGTCCAGCTGCTCCTGCGCCGGGGCATGGGCACCGGAGGGGTTCGGCACGAAGCAGGCGAAGAAGCCGCCGACCAGGCCGCCTTCCTTGGCGCGGACGTCGTCGATGTGGCCGATGTCCGAGCGCTGGTAGTAGTCCCGCCCCGTGTCGATCAGGCTCAGCAGCGTGTCGTTGTGGCCGTCAAAGATCGGGGTCGTCTGCCGGGTGGCTTCATCCGCCATGGGTTAGGTACTCCTCGGTGATGTCCAGATGGAATGAGCGCGGGTCGTTTCCACGCCCGATGTATCTTGCACCAGATTCCGCGATCGTGGTGCCCGTGTGGACCCTAGGTAATGTTCAGTTCGTCCAGCCAGATCGGGCTCGTCCAGGCTCGGGTGCCCTCGGCGGTCAGCACCGTGATCCGGCAGAACGCGTTCAGGAATGGCGACAGCGGCAGCTCGGCGCGGGTGATGCCGTCGCCCCGCGTGTAGGCGCGGACGGAGCCACGGCCACCCGCATAGATCGCGATCGCCGGATCGCACTCGATGACGATCTTCTCGTCGGTGAACGCGACGTTGTGGATCTGCGGACCGGTGCTGGCGTAGTAGGAGCCATCCTTGAGCGCCGAAAGGATCGCCTCCGGCTCCAATGACGTCGCCTTGACGTGCACCCAGCCGCCGAGGGTATCCGGTCGGGTGGTCTTGAAGTGGGCGTCGTCGGCGGCCGTGGTCGAGAAGCGCATCCCGCGCGTCGCCAGCACGTCGGCGAGCATCCAGCCGTTGCCACGGTCACAGTCGTTCATGTGGCCATGGTTGTAGATCTCGACCGCGTCGAAGTCCTCCAGCTTGTCGATGTCCTGCACGGTGACGCCGTTCCAGCCCGGGTGCCCGACGGTCACGAACGCACCGCCGCGAATAGCCCGCCCGGCGATCTCGGCGCCGTCCTCGTTCGGGCTCTGCGGCTCGAAGTCCAGCGGCAGGCCGTTGGCGACGATGTGCCAGAGCTCGCCGTTTTCCATCCCGCCGCCGTGCAGCTCGGCGCCGAAGAGCGTCGTGAAGTGCTCATCGCGAAACGGGGAGGTGTCCGTCACCGGCCAGTCGAAGCGGTTCATGTAGTGGTCGGTGATGGAGACGAAGTCATACCCGGCGTCGCGGTAGAGCCGGATGGCCCCCTCCGGGGTCTTCTGCCCGTCGGAGTTCGTCGAGTGCATGTGGAGATTGCCCTTATAAAAGGAGCCTGGGCGGTCAAAGGGGAGATTACGCACGTAGTGGAGCCTTTGTGATGGTGGTCCGGAAAGCAGGTGAGCGCGCGGTGATGCGCCTCCCCTACCTTACCCGACGTTGTCGTAGACCCGCATCTCGTGTGCGGGTGACGGGCGCAACCCGCACACGAGATGCGGGTCTACGAAAGCGCCATGCGTCAGCAGTAGATCTTCCTCTCTTCGTGCTCGCCAGGCATGATCTCCTCTGGCGCGGCGTCCATCGGGGCGTAGCCGAGAGTCTTCTTCGCGTGCTCGATATCCCAGATCTTGCGCGGGTTGTCGGAGATGCCGTAGACGAGGGCCCAGTCGACGGTCGGTCTTCAGCGACATGTCGATCAGATGCACGCAGTCGCGCTCGCTGAGCCAGACGGCGCGCATCCGCCGCCGCATCTCGCGGATGCCCTCCTCGCCGTCCCGCTCACGCTTCCAAAGCTGCGACGGATGCGTCGGGTCGTCGGGAGAACGAACCCCGCCGATCCGCAGGCAAACCGCGCGCATGCCGTGATGGTCGACGTAGTACCGGGCCATCGCCTCGCCGTAGACCTTGGAGACACCGTAATAGGAGTCCGGCCGGATCTCGGCGGTCTGGTCCCACTGGCGCAAGTCGCCGAGGTCCCACAGCTGCGGGACGTTTTCCGTCTCGTACGTCCCGACGGCATGGTTCGACGACGCGAACACGACCTGCTCCACACCGCCGAGCCGAGCCGCCTCGAAGACGTTGCGCGTGCCGATCAGGTTGCTCTCGAGCACCGCCTCCCACGAGGAGTCGACCGCCGACGTCGCGGCGAGATGGACGACCGCGTCCGCGCCCTGGAAGGCGTCGACCAGCGTATCGAGATCCGTGACATCCGCTAGCACATCAACGTATGGCCCCTCATTCCGGCCCAGGCCGACCACTTCATAGGTGCGGGAATCCCGCCAGGCGTCCATCAGGAGCCGCCCGATCAGGCCGTCCGACCCCGTTACCACCACTCGCTTGCGCTGCCGCTGCTCGCTCATATGCCGCCTTTCGCCCGTACAATGGTCACGCTCCGGGGCCCGCCCGGTGACGCCGCGTATCTATGCTTCCGGGAGACCGCCGCCCGTGACATCTTCGTCCCGACTACCTGGTTCCCATCTTACCGCCCGCCTCCTGCCCGGGTTGCTGATCGCTGTGGCCATCACCGCGATCGCGGTCGGCATCGCGCAGGTCGAGGAAGCGTTATTCGGACACGCCGTGCTGGAGCCGCTCGTGCTCGCGCTGCTGCTCGGGCTTGTCGTGCGGGCAGCATGGACGCCCCCGGCCTCCACGGAGCCGGGCATCGCGTTCGCCGGGAAGCAACTCCTGGAGATCGCGATCGTCGTGCTCGGGCTGACGCTCGATCTGAACCAGATCGTCGATGCGGGGTGGAAGATCGTTGTCTCCGTGCTCCTGCTGGTGACGATGACGCTGATCCTCGGGACGCTGATCGGCCGCGCGATGGGCCTCGGAACGCGCCTGGCTGTCCTCGTCGCGGTCGGCAACGCGATCTGCGGCAACTCCGCGATCGCGGCCGTTGCCCCGGCAATCCGCGCGAAGAAGACCGAGGTCGCGGCGGCCATCTCGCTGACGGCGGTGTTCGGCATTGGCGTCGTGTTGGTCCTGCCGCTGCTGGTGCCGCTCCTTTCATTGACCGACGAGCGCTACGGGGTCGTCGCGGGTCTCTCCGTTTACGCCGTGCCGCAGGTGCTGGCGGCGACGTTCACGGTCAGCGCCCAGGCGGGGCAGGTCGCCAGCCTCGTCAAGCTCTCGCGCGTCGTGTTGCTCGGGCCGGTCGTCGCCCTGCTCGCGATCCTTTTCCGGGAGCCGGCGGAGCCGGGTGCCGGAACCACCCGGTCACTCTCCCTGAAGAAGATGCTGCCGTGGTTCGTCGTTGGCTTCGCGATCGCGGCGACCCTGCGCACCGCTGGCCTCGTGCCGGATGGGCTCGCCACAAGCGCCACAAATACCAGTCGCCTGTTGACGGCCGTCGCGATGGCCGGCCTCGGCCTCGGCGTCGACATTCGCGCGGTCGGGCAGACGGGTTCGCGCGTCATCGGCGTGGTCAGCATCCTCACCGCGTTGCTCGTCACGTCGGCCCTGACGATCACGGCGGTGCTGGGCATCGGCTAGCGCTCCCCGCCCATCGCAGCAAGAGCAGGGCTACCGGGCGACCGTTATGGGCCATCGCGGTATGCTGAAATGCGTGATGCTGGCCCCTTGATCGACGCGTGACCTGGACGCCCTGTGAATCGACGCACGACGCCGACAACCGAGCCCTCGACGCGTCGATCGCGAGTGCCGTACGGCCTGCTCCTGGTCCTGATCCTCATCATCGCGGCAGTGCTGCGCTTTACTGGGCTCGACTGGGATAACGGGCGTTACCTGCACCCCGACGAGCGGTTCATGGTGATGGTCACCGATGACACCGCCTGGCCAGACTCGATCGCCGGCTACTTCGATAGCGCCAACTCGCCGCTCAACCCCTACAACACCCGCCACGGCACCTTTGTCTACGGCACCTTCCCGCTCTTCCTGACCAAGGCCCTCGGCGACCTGACCGGGCACGACGTCTACGGCAACATCCACATCGTCGGCCGCGCCCTCTCGGCCCTGTCCGACACTGGCACGGTCTTCCTCGTCGCCTGGATCGCGCGGCGTTTCTGGGGCGATCGCGCCGGGCTGCTGGCCGGGTTCCTGATCGCCTTCACCATGCTCCACGTCCAGTCGGCGCACTTCTACACCGTCGACGCGATGTCGGTGTTCTTCGCGACGGCGACGTTTGTCACGGTCGTGAAGGGCTGGGACCGCAAGAGCATCACATGGTTCGCGGTGGCGGGCGTGATGGCCGGGCTCGCCGGGGCCAGCAAACCGAACTACCTCATCGCGCTTGGGTTCTTCGCCCTGCCGGTGCTGGAGACGGTCCGCCTGCATGGCATCGACGGTCTGTTCCCATCACAGCGGCGACGTATTTTCCCGGTGATCCCGGCTGTCCTGGTCGCCGGCATCGTCGCCTTCTGGACGTTCCGGCTCGGGCAGCCCTATGCCTTCGCGGGCCCGCATGTCTGGGATGTGCGCCTCAACCCGCAGTGGACCGCTGACCTGCGCTACTGGCAGACCGCCCAATCCGGCCTGATCGACATCAAGTCCAGCGTGCAGTGGGTGGGGCGGACGCCCATCCTCTATATCGTGCAGAACATGGTCGCATGGGGCATGGGGCCGCCGCTGGGGATCGCCGCGCTTGCCGCGCTGGCGATCGGGACGTGGCGCATCGTTCGCGCTCCACGGTGGCCGAGCTGGTGGATGCTCGGCATGCTCGGCTGGTCGATTGCGCAGCTGGTGCTCTACGGGACCAATATGGCGCAGGCCCAGCGGTACCTGCTGCCGATCTACCCGTTCCTGATCGCCATGGCCGCCGGGTTGTTGGTAGAAACGGCTGACAAGGTCCGGGCGACCAATGTTCCGCGCCGGTATGGCGCTACAGGGCTCGTGGGCACGGCGCTCATCGCGGTCACGATGCTCTACACCGCGTTCTACGGGATCGCGTTCGACTCGCTATTCGTGAGACCGCTCTCGCGCGTGCAGGCGTCGGAATGGATCTACGAGAATGTCCCACCCGGTAGCTCCATCACCTCCGAGTACTGGGACGACGCGCTCCCGATTGCGCTTGAGGGCAAGGACCCATGGGCGTACAACGGCATCGTGCTCGATCTGTATGGGTACGAAGGCCCGGACAACACGAAGTTGAGCCGGATCATCGGCCAGCTCAACGCCGCCGATTACATCGTCCTCAGCTCGAACCGCATCATCGGCTCCGTGCCGCGCCAGCCGGATCGTTACCCGATGGCGACGCACTACTACGAGATGCTCCTGAACGGCGATCTCGGTTTCGAGCTCGTCGCGGAATTCTCGCAGACGCCGGAGCTGCTCGGCGTCCGCTTCGACGATACGAACGCCGAGGAGACGATCACCGTCTACGAGCACCCCTATGTGCGCATCTTCAGGAAGACGGACGCCTTCGATATCCGGAAGGTGTACGCCGAGCTGGACGCGGCAATGGGCTACGGCGGCGTCAACTACCTGCCCGGCGACCCGGTCGGCGAGCAGATGTTCCTGACAAACGACGAATTGGCGGAGGCGAACGCCCACGGCACGTGGTCCTCGATCTACGACCACGCCGGCTGGGTGCAAGACGCACCCGCCCTGTGGTGGTACATCGGGTTGCAGGTGCTGGCGGTGCCGGCCCTGCCGCTGGCATGGGCGCTGTTCCGGCGCTTCCCGGACCGGGGCTATGGCATCGCCAAGCCGCTGGGGGTGCTCCTCGTGACGTGGGTCGCCTGGTTGTTCGGGAGCACCCGGCTCCTTCCCTTCGGGCCGCTGGTGATCGTCCTGGCCTGGGCCATCACTCTCGCTGCCGCGCTACTCCTCGCGCGAGGCCGGATCCGGGATGGCATCGCGAGCATGCGGTCCGGCTGGCGCTGGATCGTCGCCATGGAGACGCTGTTCCTCGTCGCGTATGGCGCAATGGTGTGGCTCCGGTCGCACAACGCAGCGTTCTGGACGCCCGGCGGCACGGACGAGCGGCCGTTCTGGCTCGCCGTCTTCACCGCCGCGGCCCGAAGCCCGTTCTTCCCGCCCTACGATCCATGGCTCTCCGGCGGGCAGTTGCACTTTCCCTACTGGGCCATGATGCCGTGGGTGCTCCTCTCCCGGTTGACAGGCGTCGTCCCCGAGACGGCCTACACGCTCGCCTTCGCCGGCATCTTCGCGCTACTCATCGTCGGCATATGGAGTGTCGCGATCGCGGTGATTCACCGTGTGACCTGGCCCGGGTTTCCGGCAGGGCCGGTGGCGCTGCTCGCGCCGCTCCTGGCCGGGGTCGCCGGCACGCTGGAGGTCGTCGCGCGTGCCGGGCAGGGTGCATGGGGATATCCCGCGCGTCCCGACAGCTGGCCGATCGGCGGTGCGGTTGGCGACATCCTTTACGGCATCGGCAACGTGCTGACGCGGCAGCCAGACCGCCCCACAACCTTCCTCGATGACGCGCTCGGGATGTCCAGCGAGACTCGATTCCTGACGCCGTTCGGGGCGATGATCGCCGGCGACCTCTCCGCCGTCGCGACGACGCTGCCGATTCTCGTCCTCGCGCTCGCGGTCGCCGTTGCCATCGTGCAGACGGGCGAAGATCGCTCTTCAAGACGACCCTACGGCGCCCTGCTCGTGCTGGGCGGCATCGTGACCGGCCTGATGTCGGCGAGTGCGACCTGGGGAATACTGCTCACTGCCCCGCTCGTCGTCGCCGCGATCGTCATCCGGCTGGTCTCCACGCGGGGCTGGACCCGGCCGTGGCCACTCGCTCGCGATCTGGTGCTGCACGTCGTGGGGATGCTGGCGATCGCGCGGGTCGCGATCCTGCCGTTCAGCGCGGAGTACGTCGTCACGGAGCGCAACGCGATGACCGGCGACGTGCTCTCCATGCACCGACTCGCGATCACGGTCGGCGCCCTGCTGCTCATCACCACGCCCTATGTGCTCGCCGGGGCCTCGCGGGTGCTGCGCGAGAGCCGCGAGGAAGGCATTGCCGGGCGCGCGGCCGCCGCGGTCACGATACTCGTCGCCGGAGGAGGCATCGTCGCCGCGTTCGTGCTGGGGAGTGGCGCGCTCCTGCTCCTGATGACGCTGCTGCTGGTCGCCCTCGCCGCCTGGCATTGGCAGGACGCCCCGATGCATCTCCTCGTCCTCGGATTCCTGGCGGTGACGATCGCGCTGCTCGTCATCGTGCCGATGATGCCGATGCCGGCCGGACCCTTCGGGGAGAGTCCGGGCCGGGACACGAGCAGCGGGACATGGACCGTCGCTGCACTGATCGGGACCGCCGTTGTCGCCTGGTTTGTCGACCGCCTGGCCCATCGAAAGGACCGCCTGTCGACCATCGCGGGCGGGTTAGCGGCAGGAGTCGCGATGCTCTCGCTCGTTGGCATGCTCGCGGCGCCGGTGATGATCGCCAACGCGGTGCGGGAGGAGACGGGTCCCCGGTCGCTCGACGCCACCGCCTTCCTCGAGACGACGACGGACCCGCAGGCGAGCGCGGCCGACCGCACGGCGGCACGGTGGTTGATGGACAACGTGCAGGGGATACCGGTGCTACTGGAGGCGCCAGCGTGGGACCATCAGTACGGCGGCCGCATCAGCGCAATGACCGGTCTACCAACGGTCCTCGGGTGGCCGACGCCGGAGCGCTTCATGCGCCCGGGCTGGGAGCAGGTCGTCACCGAGCGGCAGCAGGCGACCCAGCGCATCTACAACAGCTACGGAACGCTGGCCGACGTCGCGCCCCTGCTGGACCAGTACGGCGTGCGCCTCATCTACGTCGGACCGCTGGAGCGCGCAACATATGACGCGCAGGCACTCGCGAAGTTCGAACGCGCGGCTGACGCCGGTGAGCTGGATGTCGTCTACGAGGCGGATGGTGTGACCATTTACACCTACGCTAACTAGCTGCTCGCGAGTCCGGGCACCTGTGGGGCTAACTCCAAGTAGACGCCCTTATCCACGTTCAGTGTGCGTAGCCAACGGCACGAGCACCGAATCCACTCTCTTCGTCACTGGAATTCGGACGGGGATATCCACCACCGGTGTTTCGGGGAACCGGCGATCCAATCTATCGGGCAAACATAGAGTATTGACTATTGGGAATACGGCATATATGATGGTCAAACCCCATGGGATCCGGGTCCAAACTGACACCTCGAGATATCGGAAGTGTGAATTCCTGAAAGGGGATCGCTATGCCTATCACAGGTGGAGTTGGTAGTTTCTCGTCCGGTGACAAACCCGAACGTCGGCTCGCCCGCGACCAGGCAATTCAGTTTCCAAAGACTGAGTTGCAGATCGAAAAGGCGTCGCTGAGTGAGATCTCTGGCGAGCTTGCCAAAGCGCGGGTGCTGGACGCGGTGCGTCAATCCATGATCGACGCAAACGCCGCGGCAGACGTTTCCTTCAGCCTCTCCTTCGGACTCTCGTTCTAGCCAACCACTCTGAACCAGCAGGACCTGCCTCGCATGACGATGGGGGAGTCAGTTGGCTCTCCCATCGTCGGGAGAGCCGCCATGTTCACTTCAGCGATTATCAAGTTGACGGCGATCTGCAATCTCAATTGCACCTATTGCTACATGTTCAACCTTCATGACAAGACCTACACCAGGGTACCGGCGTTTATGCCCGAACAGACGGCGCGATCAGTCGTCGATCGCATAGAGACATATATGCGATCCAACGACATCCCCTCTTTCACGCTCGTGCTTCATGGTGGAGAACCAACTCTCTGGCCGGTCGAATCATTCAGGTCATTCCTGGACCATCTGTCCAGCGCCCGGTCACGAGGCGTGGACATCCGTCCAGTGATCCAATCAAACGGCTACAGCATCAAATGGCCTGTCCTTGATC
Source organism: uncultured Chloroflexia bacterium (assembly GCA_963741805.1). Classification (GTDB taxonomy): domain Bacteria; phylum Chloroflexota; class Chloroflexia; order Thermomicrobiales; family UBA6265; genus UBA6265. The sequence continues at coordinate 33,995 of CAVUJR010000010.1, read as the reverse complement.
TCCTGAAACACTATCACGTTCGAATTGGGATCAGTCTGGATGGGCCTGAGGGATATAACGACAAATTCCGGGTTAATCATGCCGGCCATGGGTCGTATACACGAGTAAAGCAGAATGTCGAGCGCATGATCGACGAAGGATATGGGGAGCTCATAGGAGGGTTTCTCTCCGTGGCGCAGCCGGATATTCCCCCTGACATCTACCTCAAGTGGGCGAAGTCGCTTCCGGTCAAACGACTGAGCGTCCTGTGGCCGATCGACTTCAACTACGACAATCCGCCGTGGGGCCTGGGCTTGGACGAGGACTATCGCAGGGCACCACGCTATGGCCAGTGGTTCGCCGAGTTGTTCGAACGCTGGTGGGGGGATCCCGAGCTTGATCTTGACATTCGACACTTCCGTGAAGTCGTAGGGGTTATGGCCGGAGCGAAACGCCACGACGATTCGATCGTCAACGACCAACTCGGCATGTTCGTCGTGAACACCGATGGAGCGGTCGAATACCCCGACTATTTCCGGTCATATGTGGATGGCGGATCACGGTCGGCGTTCAACATCCATCAAGACAGCATTGACAGCCTCGTCACGGATCCCATGTTCGATTACTGTCTCAAGCTTGGGGAGCATCTGCCGCATGAGTGCCAGGGATGCCCTCACGCGCGGGTCTGTGGCGGCGGGTTTCTCCCCGGTCGCATGGAGCGCGGAGCGGAACCACCTTTCCGAAAGTCTGTGCTGTGCGCTGATCAGTACCACTTCTTCTCGCGAGTCAGCGACGCCGTGGAACCCCATATTCGCGCTCTGAAGCTTCAGGAAGCACTCTAACGTTGCCGCGGTCAACGTTTGTCGGTTGCCGAGGTCAGATTCCGGGCGGGACACGAAGAAGGGCACCCCCGAGACACCTCAGGACCGCCCTTCTCCAGCCTTCCCTTCCCCCTGTCGACCCGGTTTCGACAGGGCCCCGCTGGTGAGCATATGGTGCGGCGCAGGTGGCTGATCCCGTCCGCCCCACTCTCGTACAACGCGTCGTCAGCGTGTTCGTACACTGCTGACAACATCAATGTACTCCATCCCACGTCCGGTGTATAGATGTGTCCCGTTGTCAGGAAAAAGACGAATGTCGCGATGGTATGCCCATTCCGGCATGCGAGGGCCTGCCAGCGAGGCACAGACGAGCCGCATGAAGCGACGGGCATGCAAATTACGGAGACGATTACCGAGATTCGTGATCGGGCAAATCAGTAGAATTGCGGATGCCGCCCATCCGTGGTCGGGCGTACTATCGAACCAGGCGATCCGGCTTGTCCGGTGTCGCCTCCGGTAGGGCGGCAATAACCCCCAGCTATTCGCCGCCCTGCCGAATCCCCATCTGCTCCCCAACCAATCCGCAAACCAACGCAGTGTTGTCCGCGAGCGGCTGTTCGCCATCCAGCGCCAGATCAGGCACCACATGCTCGTGCGCGGCCCAGCTTGCCTCCAGATGCGCCCACCGATCGATCACGCGCGTGCCCCAGCGCTCGTCCCGCTCGACGATGCGCGCCCGTCGCACCGCCGCCGGTACATCGAGACGGATCACCAGATCAGCCCCGGGGAAGGGCTCCATCGCGTCGACGAACATCACCGGCCGGATCGGCAGCGGCAGCCCGCCAGTGTCCGCGCGGCGCAGGAACCCCTTGAAGTCGACATCCGGCGTCGAAGCCATGGTGCCGATCGGCAGACGGAGGCGCTCTCCCAGCAACTGCCAGTCCCATTGCAGCGGTCGTAACAGGAACCGCGACAGCGGCTCGTCCAGCTCGCGCGGCAGGAAGAAGTCGTCGGTCGGCACGCGCGCGGCGATCCCGTCGCCCAAAGCGGCTGCGGCCGCCTTCGCCAGCATCGACTTCCCGGAGCCGGCGGGGCCGCAGATGGTGACAACGCACGGTTGTAGCGGTATACAGCTTCCAGACGGCATATGCATGCGCCACGCTCCGCAAGGAGGGCGTTACCGACACAGTCGGCTCGGAAAGGCAATCGTCATGGCCAATGATAGTGGCACCCCCATGCGCTGGGGCATCGTCGGAACCGGCAACATCGCGAAGATCTTCGCGCGCGACATCCCCCACGCCGAGGGCGCCGAACTCGTCGCGGTCGGCTCGCGCTCGCAGGAGACCGCCGACGCCTTCGGTGACATGTTCAACATCCCGCGCCGCTATGGCACGTATCAGGGGCTGATCGACGACCCGGACGTCGACGTCGTCTACGTCGCCACGCCTCATCCGGCGCACCACGACGTCACCATCGCCCTGCTCGATGCCGGAAAGCACGTCCTCTGCGAGAAGCCCTTCGCGATGAATACCGCCGAGGCAAAGGAGATGGTCGAGGCCGCGCGGAAGAACAACCGCTTCCTGATGGAGGCGATGTGGACGCGCTTCCGCCCGGCGATGGTCAAGGTCCGAGAGTTCATCCAGGGCGGCGAGATCGGCGAGGTGCAGTACCTCACCGCGAACATGGGCTGGAACAACCCGTTCGATCCGGAATTTCGCCTCTACGCCAAGGAGCTCGGCGGCAGCGCCCTGCTGGACGCCGGCGTCTATGCCGTCTCGTTCGCGCACATGGTGCTCGGTGAGCCGGACACGATCGTCAGCGTCGCCACCCTCGGTGAAACCGGCGTCGACGAGAACTGCATGATCACGACCCATTACCCGGGAGGCGCGGTCGCCAACGCGGGTATCACCGTGCGCGCGAACTCCCGGAACCTGGCGATGATCGCCGGGACGAAGGGCAGCATCCTGATGGACCACGACTGGCATCGCCCGTCGACGTTCACCATCTTCCGCGATGGCCAGGCGCCCGAGGCGTTCGACCTGAGCCACGAGGGCACCGGGTACCAGTTCGAGATGATGGAGGTCGCTCGCTGCATCCGCGAGGGCAAAACCGAGCATCCGGTCATGCCGCTCGATGAGACGCTGCAGATCCAGGGGATCATGGAGAAGGTGATCAGGGATTGGGGCGTCTCCTACCCCACCGACCGCGACTGATCTTCTGACGGCTGCGAGGGCCGGGTCGACGCGGTACAATCCGCACGTGCGAATACCACCCCGATCGACCCGCCTCGCGGGCCACCCAATCGAAGGACGTCGTCGACTGTGCCAGATTCCAAGCGGAGCGGGAACCCGGAGCGCGTCTCGGTCATCGGTCTCGGCCGGTTCGGACGCAGCCTCGCCAAGACGCTGCACGAGCTCGGCTACGAAGTCACCGCAATCGACCTGAACGAGAAGCTGGTCCAGGACGCATCGGACTACGTGACCCTCGCCGCCCAGGGCGACGGGACGGACCAGGAGCTGCTGGAGCAGCTCAACGTCCAGCACTCCGACGTCGCCGTGGTCGCCCAGGGCGAGAGCCTCGAGGCGAGCGTCCTGACCACCCTGCTTCTCAAGAAGCTGAAGGTGCCGTGGGTGGTCGGCAAGGCGAAAACGATGCTGCACGGCGAGCTGCTGCACAAGGTCGGCGCCGATCGCGTCGTCTTCCCGGAGATCGACGCCGGCATCCGCCTCGCCCACTCCATCGGCGTGCGCCATATCGCCGACTACATCTCGCTTTCGCCGGCGGCGGGCGTCGCCAAGATCGAGGCCCCGGCCAACATGGTCGGGCACACGATCGAGGAGCTGACCCAGGGCCAGCAAGGGCGCCTCAACGTCCTCCTCATCAAGCGTGGCCAGCAGCTCATCACCGTGCCGCACTACCAGGAGACGATCCGCGCCCATGACGACCTGATCATCGTCGGTGCCGATGTCGATATCGAGCGCTTCGTCGAGCGCAATCCCGACACGGCGCGGACGCCCCCCCGGCCGTGACCACGCGCCCGCCCCGTCGCCCACCCGGCAACCGCGTCGTGCGAAAGCGGATGGCGGCGACCGAGGTCATCACCCTGCCCCAGCAGGAGGAAACTCGCTCCCATCCCGACCACGCACGCTCTCCTATCCTGAACACTATCACTTCAATGATCAGTCTGATCCTGAATAAACAAAATTCCATTAACTTGCCGCCATTCATATACACATAAGCAGAAATCAGCACATATCACAGATAGGGAGCTCATAGAGTTTCTCTCCGTGCGCAGCCACATATTCCCCCTGACATTTATCCATGGGCAGTCGCTTCCGGTCAAACGACTGAGCGCTTGGCCGATCGACTTCAACTACGACAATCCACCGTGGGCCGGCTTGACGAGAATATCGCAGCACCACGCTATAGCCATGTTCGCCATGTTCGAACGCTGGTGGTATCCCAGCTCGATCTCTACATTCGACACTTCCGTGAAGTCGTAGGGTTATGGCCGGAGCGAAACGCCACGACGATTCGATCGTCAACGACCAACTCAGCATGTTCGTCGGAACACCGATGGAGCGATCGAATACCCCGACTATTTCCGGTCATATGTGATGGCGGATCACGGTCGGCGTTCAACATCCATCAAGACAGCATTGACAGCCTCGTCACTGATCCCATGTTCGATTACTGTCTCAAGCTTGGGAGCATCTGCCGCATGAGTGCCAGGGATGCCCTCACGCGCGGGTCTGTGGCGGCGGTTTCTCCCCGGTCGCATGGAGCGCGGAGCGAACCACCTTTCCGAAAGTCTGTGCTGTGCGCTGATCAGTACCACTTCTTCTCGCGAGTCAGCGACGCCGTGGAACCCCATATTCGCGCTCTGAAGCTTCAGGAAGCACTCTAACGTTGCCGCGGTCAACGTTTGTCGGTTGCCGAGGTCAGATTCCGGGCGGGACACGAAGAAGGGCACCCCTGAGACACCTCAGGACCGCCCTTCTCCAGCCTTCCCTTCCCCCTGTCGACCCGGTTTCGACAGGGCCCCGCTGGTGAGCATATGGTGCGGCGCAGGTGGCTGATCCCGTCCGCCCCACTCTCGTACAACGCGTCGTCAGCGTGTTCGTACACTGCTGACAACATCAATGTACTCCATCCCACGTCCGGTGTATAGATGTGTCCCGTTGTCAGGAAAAAGACGAAGTGTCGCCGATGGTATGCCCATTCCGGCATGCGAGGGCCTGCCAGCGAGGCACAGACGAGCCGCATGAAGCGACGGGCATGCAAATTACGGAGACGATTACCGAGATTCGTGATCGGGCAAATCAGTAGAATTGCGGATGCCGCCCATCCGTGGTCGGGCGTACTATCGAACCAGGCGATCCGGCTTGTCCGGTGTCGCCTCCGGTAGGGCGGCAATAACCCCCAGCTATTCGCCGCCCTGCCGAATCCCCATCCGCTCCCCAACCAATCCGCAAACCAACGCAGTGTTGTCCGCGAGCGGCTGTTCGCCATCCAGCGCCAGATCAGGCACCACATGCTCGTGCGCGGCCCAGCTTGCCTCCAGATGCGCCCACCGATCGATCACGCGCGTGCCCCAGCGCTCGTCCCGCTCGACGATGCGCGCCCGTCGCACCGCCGCCGGTACATCGAGACGGATCACCAGATCAGCCCCGGGGAAGGGCTCCATCGCGTCGACGAACATCACCGGCCGGATCGGCAGCGGCAGTCCGCCAGTGTCCGCGCGGCGCAGGAACCCCTTGAAGTCGACATCCGGCGTCGAAGCCATGGTGCCGATCGGCAGACGGAGGCGCTCTCCCAGCAACTGCCAGTCCCATTGCAGCGGTCGTAACAGGAACCGCGACAGCGGCTCGTCCAGCTCGCGCGGCAGGAAGAAGTCGTCGGTCGGCACGCGCGCGGCGATCCCGTCGCCCAAAGCGGCTGCGGCCGCCTTCGCCAGCATCGACTTCCCGGAGCCGGCGGGGCCGCAGATGGTGACAACGCGCGGTTGTAGCGGTATACAGCTTCCAGACGGCATATGCATGCGCCACGCTCCGCAAGGAGGGCGTTACCGACACAGTCGGCTCGGAAAGGCAATCGTCATGGCCAATGATAGTGGCACCCCCATGCGCTGGGGCATCGTCGGAACCGGCAACATCGCGAAGATCTTCGCGCGCGACATCCCCCACGCCGAGGGCGCCGAACTCGTCGCGGTCGGCTCGCGCTCGCAGGAGACCGCCGACGCCTTCGGTGACATGTTCAACATCCCGCGCCGCTATGGCACGTATCAGGGGCTGATCGACGACCCGGACGTCGACGTCGTCTACGTCGCCACGCCTCATCCGGCGCACCACGACGTCACCATCGCCCTGCTCGATGCCGGAAAGCACGTCCTCTGCGAGAAGCCCTTCGCGATGAACACCGCCGAGGCAAAGGAGATGGTCGAGGCCGCGCGGAAGAACAACCGCTTCCTGATGGAGGCGATGTGGACGCGCTTCCGCCCGGCGATGGTCAAGGTCCGAGAGTTCATCCAGGGCGGCGAGATCGGCGAGGTGCAGTACCTCACCGCGAACATGGGCTGGAACAACCCGTTCGATCCGGAATTTCGCCTCTACGCCAAGGAGCTCGGCGGCAGCGCCCTGCTGGACGCCGGCGTCTATGCCGTCTCGTTCGCGCACATGGTGCTCGGTGAGCCGGACACGATCGTCAGCGTCGCCACCCTCGGTGAAACCGGCGTCGACGAGAACTGCATGATCACGACCCATTACCCGGGCGGCGCGGTCGCCAATGCGGGTATCACCGTGCGCGCGAACTCCCGGAACCTGGCGATGATCGCCGGGACGAAGGGCAGCATCCTGATGGACCACGACTGGCATCGCCCGTCGACGTTCACCATCTTCCGCGATGGCCAGGCGCCCGAGGCGTTCGACCTGAGCCACGAGGGCACCGGGTACCAGTTCGAGATGATGGAGGTCGCTCGCTGCATCCGCGAGGGCAAGACCGAGCATCCGGTCATGCCGCTCGATGAGACGCTGCAGATCCAGGGGATCATGGAGAAGGTGATCAGGGATTGGGGCGTCTCCTACCCCACCGACCGCGACTGATCTTCTGACGGCTGCGAGGGCCGGGTCGACGCGGTACAATCCGCACGTGCGAATACCACCCCGATCGACCCGCCTCGCGGGCCACCCAATCGAAGGACGTCGTCGACTGTGCCAGATTCCAAGCGGAGCGGGAACCCGGAGCGCGTCTCGGTCATCGGTCTCGGCCGGTTCGGACGCAGCCTCGCCAAGACGCTGCACGAGCTCGGCTACGAAGTCACCGCAATCGACCTGAACGAGAAGCTTGTCCAGGACGCATCGGACTACGTGACCCTCGCCGCCCAGGGCGACGGGACGGACCAGGAGCTGCTGGAGCAGCTCAACGTCCAGCACTCCGACGTCGCCGTGGTCGCCCAGGGCGAAAGTCTTGAGGCGAGCGTCCTGACCACCCTGCTTCTCAAGAAGCTGAAGGTGCCGTGGGTGGTCGGCAAGGCGAAAACGATGCTGCACGGCGAGCTGCTGCACAAGGTCGGCGCCGATCGCGTCGTCTTCCCGGAGATCGACGCCGGGATGCGCCTCGCCCACTCCATCGGTGTGCGCCATATCGCCGACTACATTTCGCTTTCGCCGGCGGCGGGCGTCGCCAGGATCGAGGCCCCGGCGAACATGGTCGGGCACACGATCGAGGAGCTGACCCAGGGCCAGCAAGGGCGCCTCAACGTCCTCCTCATCAAGCGTGGCCAGCAGCTGATCACCGTGCCGCATTACCAGGAGACGATCCGCGCCCATGACGACCTGATCATCGTCGGTGCCGATGTCGATATCGAGCGCTTCGTCGAGCGCAATCCCGACACGGCGCGGACGCCCCCCCGGCCGTGACCACGCGCCCGCCCCGTCGCCCACCCGGCAACCGCGTCGTGCGAAAGCGGATGGCGGCGACCGAGGTCATCACCCTGCCCCAGCAGGAGGAAACTCGCTCCGTCCCGAACGCGACGCTGCACGCGCAGCAATTCGCCTTCGCGGTCGCGCTCATCGTCGCGATCGGCACCGGTCTGTTGATGCTGCCAATCGCGGCGGAAGACGGCACGTCGACCAACTTCGTCGATTCCCTCTTCACCTCCATCTCTGCCACCTCCGTGACAGGCTTGGTCACCGTCGACACCCAGGACCACTGGAGTCTGTTCGGCGAGATCGTCATTCTCGCCATGATCCAGCTGGGCGGGTTCGGCTTCATGGTCGGAACCTCGCTGGTCATCATCGCGCTCGGCCGCGGCACGAGCCTGCGCGCGGCGCTCCTGATGCAGGACGGGTCGCCGACCATGTCGCTGCGCGACGTGACCACCCTCTCCGTGAAAATCCTCAAGTTCATCATCGTCACCGAGGCCGTCGGCGCGGCGGTCCTCACCGTCCACTTCCTGCAATACGAATCGCCGCTCAACGCGGTCTGGTTCGGGATCTTTCACGCGATCTCGGCGTTCTGTAACGCCGGCTTCGACCTGCAGGGCAATTTCCAGTCGCTGGCCGAGCACCGCAACTCGCCGCTCGCGCTGGTCGGCATCGGCGGGCTGATCCAGTTCGGGGCGATTTCCTACATGGTGGCGTCCGACGTCTGGACCCAGCGTCGTTGGAACCGCCTGCAGCTCGACTCCAAGCTCGTCCTGATCATGAACTTCCTGCTCATCTTCGTCTCCGGACTGCTCTTCCTGATCGTGGAGTGGAACTCCGCGATGTCGCATGTTGACAACGCCTGGAAGCCGCTCGACGCGCTGTTCCAGGGCATTGCGGCCCGCACGGCCGGGTTCTCCAGCGTCGACTGGAACAACGCCCACGCCTCGACGCTGTATCTGTGGGTGGCGATCATGCTCGTCGGTGGCGCGGCAGGGTCGACCGCCGGCGGCATCAAGCTCGCCACGCTGGCGGTGATCCTGCTGGCTGTCATCTCTACCCTTCGCGGCCAGGAAGAGCCACAGGCGTTCGGCCGGCGCATCGGCGTCACCATCGTCTTCCGCTCACTGGCGATCTCCGTGATGTTCCTGCTGGTCCACTTCGGGCTATCGTTGACGTTGGTACTCTCGGAGGACATCTTCAACGACCACTCATTCAGCTTCGTGTCGCTGATGTTCGAGACGATGAGCGCGCTGGCGACCGTCGGCCTCTCAACCGGGCTGACGCCAGACCTTTCAACCGTCGGCAAGCTGATCCTGTGCGTGGGGATGTTTATCGGTCGCCTCGGACCGATCACCGCCGCCTATGCCCTCCAGCGCCGGCAGCAGGCGCGGCGCTACCGCTATCCTGAAGCGCAGATTCGCCTCGGGTAGTCGGGGCCAGGGACCTCGATGATGGCTGTGGTCGGTTGGCAAAAAGGGGAGTTAAAGGAATAGCCGCCGGGGGGATGGCCCTGGCGGCTACTAACACCACGTTGGAGGGAAGGGGACGATCGGGTTGTGGCTGGCAACACGATCACGTTGGTGTTGAATCCATAATAGGACGCCACAAGGGGCAAAACATGGTCCAATCGGATACAGTTCGGGGTCCGATAGAACATATGCCCTCTCGCCCACGTACCGCGCCCAATGTCCCCCTTGCCCAGCGCTCCGAATGGCCCTCCAGTCCGGAACAGCCGCCGACCAGCCTTCCGGGGATGTGTACGGACACCCATCCAAAACGGGCCGTCCTGAACAGGCCATGTGCTACCATACACAGGACTTACGGGCGTCTGGGCCCGGTCCAAACCCGCGCCGACGCGGGTTTTCGTGACCTGTTGTCGCAGACGACCATCCGGCTGGCGGGGGAGCTGCCGGCGAGCGGGAACGCGGGCTGGCCCGTGTTGTCGCGCGCGATCTGGCCCGCACCCTCCTTCAGGCAGCAGCAGATGTGGAGCGCCTCACCGTGACGACCTTTGGCGAAAACTGGGTAGCGATTGTCTTTCTTATCGGTGCAACGTTTGTCATGGGGACAGCCCTCCTCCTCATCACCCAGGCTGTCGCCCCCTCTAAGCCCACAAAGATCAAATCCGAACCCTATGAGAGTGGTATCCCGGACATCAAGCCGGTGCGGCCGCGCTTCACCCCCCGCTTCTACGTGGTCGGCATGCTGTTCGTGATCTTCGATCTCGAAGCGGCCTTCCTCTATCCCTGGGCTGTCAACGTCGACAAGCTCGGCCTGTATGGCTTCACCCACATGTTCATCTTCATCGCGCTGCTGCTCGTCAGCTACGCGTATGCATGGAAGAAAGGTGCCCTCGAATGGGTCTGATCGACGATCGGTTCGACAAGAACATCTTCACAACCTCGCTCGATTTCCTCTTCAATTGGGGGCGTCGATCTTCCCTGTGGTGGCTCCAGTTCGGTCTCGCCTGCTGCGCGATCGAGATGATCTCCGCCTCGATGTCCCGCTTCGACGCGGTTGAGCGCTTCGGCATGCTCTTCCGCTCGTCGCCCCGCGCGGCCGACATGATGTTCATCGCCGGCACGGTCACAAAGAAGATGGGGCCGGTCGTCCGAACGTTGTACGACCAGATGCCGGAGCCGAAGTGGGTGATCTCGATGGGCTCCTGCGCCAACGTCGGTGGCCCGTACGATACCTACGCCGTCGTCCAGGGTGTCGACCAGATCATCCCGGTTGACGTCTATGTGCCTGGCTGCCCGCCGACGCCGGAAGCCCTCTTCTACGGCGTGTTGCAGCTGCAGAACAAGATCATCAAGTACGAGACGATGGCCCGTAAGGAAGGCAAGGGCGCCGCGGAAGAACGGCGCCAGGCCGACCGTCAGGCGGTCCTGGGCCTCGCCCGCGCCTGATCCACCCGGCATGCGACGCGCCCTCGCCGGATCGGCCCACGCCGGCCCGGGGATCGCGCCAAGAGGAGAACACCGTGACCGACGGTGAGCGACAGAACAACGCCGTGGAGACCTACACCGCCTCCGGGCAGGTCTCAGGCAGTGGGCAAACCGCCACGGACGACTGGGCCCGGGAGCGGTACTTCGATGACGACCTCACGAAGCATCCGGCCGTGCGCGCCCTGCGCGAAACCTTCCCGGACGACCTGATCGACGTCGTGCGCTTCCGCAACGAGACGACGATCTACGTCACGCCGGAGCGACTCCGCGATATCGCCTTCTTCCTGCGCGATCACGAGCGCGTGCAGCTGAATATGCTGACCGACCTCACGGTCGTTGACATGCTGAACCTTCGCACCGGGCCGCGTTTCGACGTGACCGCGACGCTCTACTCCATCCCGAACCGCGTCCGGGTCCGGCTGAAGGCCAGCATTAGCGACGGCCAGTCGATCCCCTCGCTCGTTCCGGTCTGGAACGGCGCGAACTGGCTCGAGCGCGAGGCATACGACATGTTCGGCGTCTACTTCGACGGGCACCCGAACCTGCGCCGCATGCTCCTGCCCGATGACTGGGACGAGGGGCACCCGCTGCGCAAGGACTATCCGGTCCGCGGCTGGAAGGAGTTCCCCGTCTACAACGTTGAACGCACGGTCAAGCGCGCCACGACTCGCTGGACCGGAAGGGGGGTATAAGCTCCATGGCATCGAACACCGGCAACCGGGGCAACCCCGAGTTCACGGACCACGTCGCGGACGCGGATATCGATCAGTACGGCGGGGTCGGCACGGTCACCGAGGACGTCCCCTCCACCGGCACGCTGTCGATCGAGGACGATCTCGTCCTGGATTCCGGCGAGCGGGCGATGACCCTCAACATGGGCCCGCAGCACCCGTCGACCCACGGCGTGATGCGCGTCCTCCTCAAGCTCGATGGCGAGACCGTCGTCGAGGCGGACCCGATCATCGGCTACCTGCACCGCGGGACCGAGAAGCTCGCCGAGGGCAAGCGCTACGCGCAGATCGTGCCCTGGACGGATCGGCTGGACTACACCGCCGCGCCGCAGAACAACCTGGGCTACGTGCTCGCCGTCGAAAAGCTGCTCGACCTCGAAGCCCCCGAGCGCGCGCAGTACTGGCGCGTGATCATGGCGGAGCTGAGTCGCATCGCCGCCCATCTCGTTTGGCTCGGCACCCACGCGCTCGATATCGGCGCGCTCTCCATGTCGCTCTACACCTTCCGCGAACGCGAGATGATCATGGACATCTTCGAGACGTTCTGCGGCCAGCGGCTGACCACGAACATGATGGAGATCGGCGGGTTCTCGCGACCGCTGCCGGACTATCTCATTCCCCAGGTCCGCAACTTCCTGAGGGTCTTCCCGGAGCGGATGAAGGAGTACACCGACATCCTCAACGCGAACCCGATCTGGCTGCAGCGCACCAAGGGCGTCGGGATCATCTCGCCGGAAGCGGCGATCTCCTACTCCCTCACCGGCGCCTGCCTGCGCGGCTCCGGCATCAACTACGACGTCCGCAAGGCCGAGCCGTACCTGGTCTATGACCGGCTCGACTTCGATGTCCCGCTGGGGCAGTTCGGCGATGTGTTCGATCGCTACCTGGTCCGAGTCGAAGAGATGCGTCAGGCGCACAAGCTGATCCAGCAGGCGCTCGACTACATCGAGCACGATGATCGCCCGCTCATGAACTGGGAATCCCAGTATGTCATTCCGCCCCATAAGGGCGCGATGACGACGGCCGAGGACATGCAGCGCCACTTCGTGTGGGTCATCAAGGGCTTCAACGCCCCGGTTGGCGAGGTCTACCAGGCGATCGAGCACAGCAAGGGCGAATACGGCGTGCACATCGTATCGGACGGCGGCTCGATGCCGTACCGCCTACGGTTCCGTACGCCGGACTTCGTCAACCTGAGTGTTCTGCCGCACATGGCGCAGGGCGCCATGTTGGCGGACATGGTCGCGCTGATCGGAACGATCGATATCGTGCTCGGGTCGGTCGACCGGTAGCACGGGCGGCGGGCGCGCCGCCGATCGGCAAACGCGGGGTACCATTGCGAGGTGTGGTCCGAAAGGGCCCCGAACACTCGCGGGATGGTGGTCGGAGAGAGTGGACGAGCGCTGCCTGCATGGGTGCCGCTCACCAAGGGCTGAAACCGGACTATGGGAGATCAACCTATCTGGATCACGTTTATCGTGACCTTCATCATCATGATGGTGTTGCTGCTCGGCATGGCATACACCACATGGTTCGAGCGGAAGATCCTGGCGCGGTTCCAGGACCGCCTCGGCCCCACCCGAACGGGACCGGCGGGCCTGCTCCAGCCGATGGCGGACGCCGTCAAGCTGATGGGCAAGGAAGACCTTGTCCCGGCCGCCGCCGACCGCAAGCTGTTCCTCTGGGCGCCGATGATCTCCTTCGTCACCGCGGTCATGTCGGTGGCGGTGATCCCCTTCGGCGACAAGATGAACTTCTTCGGCACCGATGTGAACCTCTGGATCACAGACCTCAACATCGGCGCCCTCTTCATCCTCGCGGCGGGTTCGGTCGGCGTCTACGGCATCATCCTCGGCGGATGGGCGTCCGGAAACCGCTACTCGTTGCTCGGCGCCCTCCGCGCCGGGGCGCAGGTGATCTCCTACGAGCTGGTTCTCGCCTTCTCCCTTGTCGGCATCTTCATCCTCTCCGGATCGATGAGCCTGCGCGACATCGTCGGATACCAGCAGGAATCGATCAGCATCGGCCCCTTCGACATCGCCAACTGGTTCATCCTCTCCCAGCCGCTGGCCTTCGTGCTCTTCATGATCGCCGCCGTCGCCGAGAACAACCGCGCGCCGTTCGACCTTCCCGAGGCCGAGTCGGAGCTGGTCGCCGGCTTCATGACCGAATACTCCAGCTTCCGTTTCGCGCTCTTCTACCTCGGCGAATACATCAGCATGCTGATCATGTCGCTGTTCGCCAGCACGCTCTTCCTGGGCGGCCCTTCCGGCCCGGGCGCCGAGCGCTTCTGGGGCCTCGGCATCGTCTGGCTGCTGGTCAAGGTCGTGCTCTTCCTCTTCTTCTACGTCTGGCTTCGCGCCACCCTGCCCCGCTTCCGCTTCGACCAGCTGATGGGCATGGCGTGGAAGATCCTCATCCCGCTCGGCCTGCTGAACATCATGCTGACCGCGTTCTTCCGCCTGATCGCCAACGGGCAGGTGTTCTAGCATGCGCGGCACCCATCACCTTCGTCTCATAGCGAGCATGGGCCAGCGTGGCCCCCTGCCCCGATCTGGAGGAGCGTCCTGATGCCCTGGGACATCATTTTCTTCTACGTGCTGGCGGCGGCCAGCGTGCTCGGCGCGATCATGACGGTCGTGGCCGAGAACCCGGTGCATTCGGCGGCGGCGCTGCTGGTCTCCTTCCTGAACGTGGCGGGTATCTTCGTCCTGCTCGGGGCAGAGTTCCTCGCCGTGCTCCAGGTCATCGTCTACACCGGCGCCGTGCTTGTCCTGATCCTCTTCGTGGTCATGCTTGTTGACCCGGACCACCTCCCGTCCTTCTATGTCGGGCGGCCGCTGCAGCGCTATGTCAGTGCCCTGATCGGGCTCGTGCTGATCCTCGAGATCGGCGCGGCGATCATCACCCGCACGGCGCTGGAGGCCGTTGGGCCACACACGCCAGAGTGGATCGCGGGCGCGGGAGGCAACGTCCAGGCCCTCGGGCAGGTGATGTTCTCCGAGTACGCGCTGGCGATGGAAATCGCCTCCCTCGTCCTCTCGGTCGGCGTCGTCGGCGCGGTGGTGCTCGGCGTGCCGGAGCGTCTCGGCAAGATGTCCACCATGACCAGCTCCACGATCAGCCTCGGGCACTCCCGCGGCATGAACCCGGAGCTGCCGGCGGGGCACAAGTTCGAGACGCCGATGAACATCCCGGCCGGGCGCTACGATGTGCCGGAAGGCCCGCGCACGGTCGTGATGGCCAAGGACCCGGACCAGTACAAGACGCCGGGCGAGGTCTCGCGACGGTAACGAGGGGACGAGGGGATATCCGATGGAGCTTTCGACGAACCACTTTCTGTTTCTAAGCGCGGCGCTCTTCGTCATCGGGATGATGGGCGTCCTGACGCGGCGGAACATCCTCGTCATCTTCATGAGCGTGGAGATGATGATCGCCGCGGTCAGCATCACCCTGGTGGCGTTCGCGAACGAAACGCAGACGCTGAACGGGCAGGTATTCGTGCTCTTCGCGCTCGCGATCGCCGCGGCGGAATCCGCGGTCGGCCTCGCGATCGTCGTCGCGCTCTCGCGGCGGGGCAAGGCGCCGGATGTCAACCAGATGCAGGCGCTGCGCGACTAGGATCGCAAGATGTGGGGAAGTTCCGGCAACGGGCTTCCCCACATCACCGGGAGACCAATGGGGGTGTCCCTCGCTGCTACGAGGCCGGACCGGAAACGGTGGTCGCGTGAACCGGGGAATAGGCTGAGGATTCACTGATGGCTGATCTGTTGTACCTGATTCCACTGCCGCCACTGGTGGCATTTGTGATCAACATCCTGCTGGGGCGTAGTCTTATACGCGACAAGGCCCACTGGGTGGCGCTGCCGGCCGTGCTGATCTCGTGGATCATCGCGGTGATGGCCTTCCTGGACATCCGGGATACAAACGAGCCGCTCATGCAGCGCCTCTTCACGTGGATTCCCGCCGGTGAGTTCCAGATCGACGTCAACCTGTACGCCGACCAGCTCACCGCCGTGATGCTGCTGGTGGTGACCACGATCGGGTTCCTGGTCGTCGTCTACTCCGTCGGCTACATGCACGGCGACCCCGGCTACTATCGCTTCTTCGCCTACATCCCGCTCTTCATCTTCTCGATGCTGATGCTGGTGCTGGCCGACAACCTTCTCGTCCTCTTCGTCTTCTGGGAAGCCGTCGGTCTCTGTTCCTATCTCCTCATCGGCTACTACTTCCGCCGCCGCTCGGCCAGCAACGCCGCCATGAAGGCCTTCATCGTCAACCGCGTTGGCGACCTCGGCTTTGGCCTCGGCGTCATGCTCACCTTCTGGACCTTCGGCACGATCTACTTCCACGGCGAGCACGGCATCCTCGAGCAGGCCGCGGAGCATGAGGCCCTCGGCATCGCCGGCGGCACCCTGACCCTGATCGGCATCCTTCTCTTCATCGGCGCGATGGGCAAGAGCGCGCAGTTCCCGCTGCATGTCTGGCTCCCGGACGCGATGGAGGGCCCGACCCCGGTCTCCGCGCTCATCCACGCCGCGACGATGGTCACCGCGGGCATCTACATGGTGGCCCGCAACTACACGATCTTCATGAGCTCCGAGACGGCGATGCTCGTTGTCGCGGTGATCGGCTCATTCACCGCGGTGATGGCCGCGACGATCGCATTGACGCAGAACGACATCAAGAAGGTGGTCGCCTACTCCACCGTCTCGCAGCTCGGCTACATGGCCTTTGCGCTCGGCACGGGCGCCTGGGTGGCGGCGATCTTCCACCTCATGACCCACGCCTTCTTCAAGGGCCTGCTCTTCCTCGGGTCCGGCTCGGTCATCCACGGCATGCATGAGGAGCAGGACATCCGCAACATGGGCGGCCTGCGCAAGCACATGCCGGTCACCTTCTGGACCTTCCTCATCGGCTCGCTCGCGAACGCCGGTGTCTTCCCGCTCGCCGGCTTCTGGTCGAAGGACGAGATCATCGTCGGTGCCTGGGTCAGCGACTCCGCCTATGGCAAGGTCGCCGCGATCCTCGGCCTGGTGGCCGCCTTCCTGACCGCGCTCTACATGTTCCGGCTCGTCTTCCTGGTCTTCTTTGGCAAGGAGCGATTCGACACCTCGCATGTGCATCCGCATGAGTCCGGTCCGTGGATGGCGGCGCCATTGGTGCTGCTGGCGATCGCCTCGATCGGTGTCGGCTTCTACGGCTTCCCACCGGAAGACGGCGCGCTCCACCATTCGTTGGAGCATGCCTTCGAGCACGTCCATCCGCATCATGTCTCGATGACCATGACCTACGCGTTCGGGATCATCTCGACCGTGGTGGCGCTCAGCGGCATCGTCGTCGCCTACCTGGCCTACATGCGCGGCAGCATTAACGCCCGCGCCCTGTCGGAAAAGTACGCGGGCGCCTACCGGTTCCTGCTCAACAAGTGGTACCTCGACGAGCTCTACGGCGCGCTCTTCGTGCGCCCGCTCAAGGCCTTCTCGACCTTCCTCTGGAAGATCGTCGACGTCGGGATCATCGACGGCGCCGTCAACGGCGTGGCCTACGGCATCGGCGCGGTTTCGCAGCGGCTACGGCATATCCAGACCGGCCTCGTGGCCAACTACGCCCTGGCGATCGCGCTGGGCATGGTGGTGCTGCTCGGGGTGGTCCTCGCAGGATTCTCGAACCTGTTCCAGTAGCGGAGCAGGCGGGCGCGGGTTTCGGCCGGCGCGCCCGACGGTAGTGGCAAAAACGACCAGGGGTGCCAGCGCGCGAGCGCGGCGAAACGCAATGGGGCGATATCGCCCGGCACTCCTGGACCTGGAACAACCCCGGAGGGGCGTGTGGACAGCTTTCCGATACTCAGCATCATTGCCTATATGCCGGCACTTGGTGCACTCGCGATCCTGCTTCTGACGAAGGGGTCGGGCGACCTGGCGCGCAAGCTCGCGCTCGGCACCTCCCTGGTCAGCCTCGTGCTGTCTTTCGTCATGCTGGCGCAGTTCGACCACACCGCGGAGTTCCAGTTCACGGAGCACGCCGTCTGGCTCGATGCGTTGGGGGTTTCCTACTTCCTGGGTGTTGACGGCATCTCCGTGCTCCTGATCGCCCTGACGACGATCATCACGACGCTGTCCATCATCTGGTCGTGGGACACGATCAAGAAGCGCGAGCGCGAGTACTACATCGCCATCCTCCTCCTGGAGACGGGCATGCTCGGCGTCTTCATGGCGCTCGACCTGTTCATCTTCTACATCTTCTGGGAAGTGATGCTGATCCCGATGGCGCTGCTCATCGGAATCTGGGGGTCCTCCAACCGCGTCTACGCGGCCATCAAGTTCTTCCTGTACACCCTCGCCGGCTCGCTCCTGATGCTCGTCGGCATCATCGCCACCTACCAGGCCTACTACGTCGAAACCGGCATCCGCACGCTGAACATCCTCGAACTCCAGAAGGGCGCGGAGCTGGGCGCGTACTCCACCACGTTCCAGTTCTGGGTCTTCGCCGCCTTCTTCGTCGCCTTCGCGGTGAAGGTCCCGATGTTCCCGTTCCACACCTGGCTGCCGGACGCCCACGTCGAGGCGCCGACCGCCGCGTCGGTGATCCTGGCGGCCGTCATGCTGAAGATGGGCGGCTACGGCCTGCTCCGCTTCAACCTGCCGCTCTACCCGGAGGGCTCGCAGGACTGGGCCCCGGTGATCATCGTCCTCTCCATCATCGGTATCATCTACGGCGCGCTCGTCGCCCTCGTCCAGCCGGACATGAAGAAGCTGATCGCCTACTCGTCGGTCAGCCACATGGGCTTCGTGACGCTCGGCATCTTCATCTTCAACCTCCAGGGCATGGACGGCGCGATGATGGTGATGCTGGCGCACGGCTTCAACACCGGCGCCCTCTTCCTCCTCGTCGGCGTGATCTACGAACGCGCCCACACCCGCCTGATCGATGCCTTTGGCGGTATCGCCTCCCGCATGGGTGTATGGGCGGGCATGTTCATGCTCTTCATGTTCGCCAGCATCGGCCTGCCGGGTCTCTCCGGATTCGTCGGCGAGTTCCTCGTCGCGCTCGGTACCTGGCACTACAACCGCTGGGCGGCGGTGTTCACCTTCGCGGTGGTCATCTTCGCCGCCTGGTACATGATGCAGATGTACCAGCGCGTCGCCTTCGGGCGCGCCTCCGGGCAGGCGCCGGACCCGGGCGATTCCGCCCTGACCCCGGCCGAGCAGCAGGAGGTCCGCCGCATGGGCCACAGCACGGCCCACGGCGATACCCATGGCGTCGAGCACGGCACCTACGATACCGACGACCACGGGGGCTTCGACACCTCGGCCCACCCGGTCACCGGTGGCGATCACCACCACGACGACGTCAACCCGGACTACTACCCGACGCACGAGGGGCAGCTGGACAGCTCGCGCTGGCCAGATATGACCCGCAAGGAGCTGCTCGTGATCATCCCGTTGGTCGCCCTGACGATCATCGCGGGTGTCTACCCGAAGCCGATCTTCGACATCATGGAGCCCAGCCTGCAGGCTGTGCTGGACGGCGCGCTGCGCGTCGTGGCCGGAAACTAGGAACGAACCGTCGCCGGGCGCCCTGGCACCCTGCGGCACGGAGAATTCGCCATCGCGGGCGAACGGAGACATCCGTCCGCGTTATGCCTGAACGACCAGGGAGTACGGAGTCGACTCCATGCCTTTGAACCTCGAAGCACCGGATTGGGGATTGGTCCTTCCCCATCTCATCGTCCTGATCACGGCGATCGTCGTGTCGCTGCTGGACGCCTTCCTGCCGAAGGCCCAGCAGTACACGGTCATCACCGCGACCTCCCTCATCGGGTACGGCGCGGCGCTCGTCGCGGTCTTCCTGCGCAGTGACGCAACCGGCGAGACGTTCCATGGCCTCTTCCAGGCCGATGGACTGACCGTCTTCCTCTCGCTGATCATCCTTGTCGCGGCGATCCTGACCGTGCTGATCTCGGCCAGCTACGTGGAGCGACTCGAAGGGCGCATGCCACTCGGCGAGTTCTATACCCTGCTCTCGTTCGCCGTTCTCGGCGCGATGCTAACCTCGTCGGCAGGCGACATGGTGATGCTCTACGTCGGTATCGAGCTCACCTCGCTCGCGACGTACATCCTGACCGCGTTTGCCAAGCGCCGCTCGACCGCCCTCGAAGGCGCGCTGAAATACTTCCTGCTCGGCCTCTTCGCCAGCGCCATCCTGCTGTACGGCATGGCCTGGATCTACGGTTCCACCGGCACGACCAACCTCGACGCCATCGCCTCCGCGCTCGGCGGCTCGGTGACCGGTGACGGCATCGACGCCAGCCTCCTGCTCGGCGTGCTGCTGGTGATCGTCGGCCTCGGCTTCAAGATGGCCGCGGTGCCGTTCCACTTCTGGACGCCGGACGCCTACGACGGCGCCCCAACCCCGGTCACCGGCTACATGTCGGTGGTCCCGAAGGCCGCCGCGATCGCCGCGACGGTCCGCATGCTGGTCCAGGGCCTGGAGCCGATCGTCGACGACTGGCGACTGTGGATCGCCGCGCTGGCGTTCATCACCATGGTCTTCGGCAACATCGTCGCCGTCTCCCAGCGCAACGTGAAGCGCATGCTCGCCTACTCGTCGATCGCCCACACCGGGTACATGCTGGCCGGGTTCGCGGCCTACCGCTCGAGCGCCGGTTTCGGCGACGGCTCGGCGAACGACCTGAGCGTCTCCAGCGTCCTGTACTACATGCTCGCCTACACGCTGATGAACATCGGCGCGTTCGCGATCATCGCCTGGATCCAGCACCGCGGCCGCGGCATGGAGCTGGAAGACTTCTACGGCCTCGGCGCAACCCACCCGGCCGCCGCCGCCGCGATGACCGTCTTCATGATCTCGCTGATGGGCATCCCGCCGACGATCGGCTTCTACGCGAAGTACTACGTGATCGTGGCCCTGCTCGACTCCGACATGCTGTGGCTCGCGCTGACGATCGTGCTGATGTCAGCCGTCTCCGCCTTCTTCTACCTGCGCGTGGTCTCGGTGATGTACTTCCAGGATGGCGAGGGCTCGAAGATCCAGACCACCACGCCGCTGCTCAACGTGGGCATCATCGTGATGGTGATCGGCGTCTTCGCGATGGGCCTCTTCTCCGGCTCGATCATCGACCTGGCCGACAACTGGACCGACGCGCTGACCACCGTCGCCGCTGTCCGGCCGTAATCCGCACTCCGACAATCGATCAGGCAAGCGCGAGGGCCGGTGGGATGCTTCCCACCGGCCCTCGGCCGTTAATGCGTGTCCCTGTCGTCCCGGGCCCTGTGACCGGGATCGGCACCGCGGGTGCCGCCAGACAGTATCGAACTTCGGTCGATGTCTCGCCCACATGGGGCGAGACTACACCCGTGTGCCCAGCTCTGGGTTCGCGGCGATGAACTCCTCGGCCGTCATGCCGTACAGGATGTCGTCGAAATACCGCCCGTTGGCGTAGACCACCTCCCGCCGCACACCCTCCCGGACGCACCCCAGCTTCTCCATCATTCGCGCGGAGGCGACGTTCCCCTCCAGCACGGCGTCGTTGAACTTGTGCAGGCGACGCTCGAAGAAGGCGTAGCGGAGCAAGATGCGCATCGCCGCCGTCCCGTACCCCTTCCCCCGCTGGTCCCGGTCGATCTGGATACCGATACTGAACGTCCCGTTACGCTCATCGATCGCGTTGAGGTTCAGGCCGCCCACATACTCGCCGTCTAGCGTCTCGATCGAAAACATCAAGCGCGATGCCGCGTTGTTGAAGTCGACCCATTCTTCGGCAAACTGCCTGGCCTCGGTCTCCGTCGGGGGCAGCTCGACCATCGCGTCGAGAAGCAAGCGCGCGGGGGTGTCGAAACGGTTGTAGAAATGCGCTGCCCAATCCTCGGGACGCACCGCGCGAAGCCGGACCTTATCGTCTTGCCAGAAATACCGGTCATACTGGATCGGCCGCATCGATACGCCCTCCTCGCTGCATGGTAGCCTCGTCAACAACACGATAGAGCAGCAGACGAGGGCCCACAATCCATGTCGTTCCCACTCGCGCAAGACCCGGACGAGCTCTTCGACATCGTCACGGCCGAAGGGCTCCCCACCGGCCGCACCAAACGCCGCGCCGACGTGCATCGCGACGGCGACTGGCACCGCGCGATCCACATCTGGGTCTATGGGGTCGACGACGGCGACGTCTTCGTGCTGATGCAACAGCGCGGTCTCCGCAAGGACACGAACCCGGGCATGCTGGACCCGACGGTCTCTGGCCACCTCGGCGCCGGTGAGCACGTCGAAGACGCCTATCGCGAAATGGAGGAGGAGATCGGCATGGTGGCGGATCCTTCCCGACTGCGCCACATCGGCGTGCGTCCCCGCGCCTCGGAGCAGGTCCCTCTCGGGATCATCGACCGCGAGCTCCAGGACGTCTTCCTCTACCGCGACGACCGCCCACTCGACGGCTACAAGCCGAATCCGGCGGAACTCGAAGCACTCGTGCGCCTCCCCTTGTCCCGGGCGATCGCCCTCTTCGCGCGAGAGGTCACCGAGGTCCCGGGAACCTTCCTTCACTCGCAAGGCGGCTCTACCAGATCGGGTACCGTTGACTCAACCGCGTTCGCCACCGCCATCGATCGTTACTACCTGCGAGCAGCGCTCGCCATCGCGCGCGAGATTCGCGGAGAGCGCTACAACGTCCTGTAAAAGCCGAGGCGGACGCACGGACGGATTCGCGAGACAATAAACGCAGTACCTCCTGCGAAGAATGGGCCGACGCGGGCCCGGAAGGTCAGGGAGCCTTTATGGAAGCAAGCTGGAAACTGGGAACGTTCCGGGGCATTCCCGGTCGGCCTGCACTGGAGCATGGCGCTCGTCTTCGCCCTGCTCACCCTATCGCTGGCCACGTCGTTCTTCCCGGATAGCCGTGAGGGACTTCCGGTCGTCGCCTACTGGATCATGGCGATCGTCTGCGCCGTGCTCTTCTTCACATCGATCCTCCTGCATGAGCTGGGGCACTCGATGGTCGCGATCCGGCACGGCATCCCGGTCAACGGCATCACGCTCTTCATCTTCGGTGGCGTCGCGCAGATCGGCGGACGGCCGACATCGGCGATGGTCGAGTTGAAGGTCGCGGCGGCCGGGCCGGTTGTCAGCTTCATCCTTGCCGGATTCTTCTCCCTCATCGGATGGATCAGCGGGGACGTCGCATGGCTCTCGCTGCCGGCGACCTGGCTCGGCACGCTGAATCTCACGCTCGGCGTGTTCAACCTCCTGCCCGGCTTCCCGCTCGACGGCGGACGCATCCTGCGGGCGCTGGTCTGGAAGTTCACCGGCAGCGAGGACCGCGCAGCGCAGGTTGCGCTGGTCAGCGGCCAGATCCTCGCGTTCGGCATGATGGGCCTCGGCGGGTACCTCGCGTTCACCGGCAACATCAGTAACGGGCTGTGGCTGATCTTCCTCGGCTGGTTTCTCCAGAATGCCGCCGTCAGCGAAGCGCAGGGATCGCGGGTCGAGATCGCCCTGCGCGGCGTCACCGTGCAGCAGGCCATGGGCCCGCGCGAGCCGTTCATCCCGAGCCGTATGAAGCTCAGCCAACTTGTCGAGGAATACGTGCTGGACCGGGGCGAGAGCTACTTCGTTGTGGTCGATGACGATATCCCGCGAGGTGTCGTCACCCTCGCCGACCTCGGCAAGGTCCCGCGCGAGCGCCTGGAGTGGGAATCCGTCGCGAACGTGATGACCCCGTGGCAGCGGCTGCACATCGTCTCGCCGAGCACCCCGCTTCTGGATGCGACCGAGATGATGGACGACGCCCGGGTCGCCTCGCTGCCGGTCATGGACGGCGACCGCATCTGCGGACTGCTGACGCGTGAGGAAGTGTTGCACTACATCCGGCTGCGCATGCGCGTGCAACCCCGGGCGCAGTAACTAGACCTTCCGCGACAACCGCTGCGACATCGGCGCGGCCTCCCACGCCATCCGCACGATCTCCCGCAGGCGATCCTCGTCGACGGCGTCCAACCGCACGATGACCGCCGCGTACCCGTTGTAGTGGTCCGTCGTAAAGAAGACGTCCGGCTCACCGGCCAGGAGCGCCTCCTTGTCATCGGCGTCCGCGACGCGCATGCAGTACATGCTGTAGTTCGAGCACGCGCGCCTTCTTCGGGTGGACCCGCTCCGGATACGGCCAGATCATGCCCCGGCCGTCGCGGTCGAAGGCATACGTGTCCTTCGCGGATGTCGTCACGCCCTCCATCGAGAGCGCGATCCGCCGCAGGTCGTCCTTGTCCGGCATCAACTCACTCCCCCGACCCGTGGTTATAGAGACCGAGGCGATTCCCGTCCGGATCGCGGAACACGGCGTAGGTCTCCTGCGCCGAGAGGCGTTGCGGCGCCTCGACCACCGTGCCACCATGCGCCACGATCGCGTCGACCGTTGCCGCCACATCGTCGACCATGATATCGACCTCATAACCGCCGTCTGCCGGGGCGCGATCAGTCGTCCACATGCCGGAGACTCCGCCGGCCGGATCGTCGAAGGCGACCGAGCCATCGTCGTGCGTCCGGATGGACCAGTTGAAGACCTCGGCGTAGAACGCCGCCGATCGGCGCGGATCCGTGCTCGGCAGGATCAGGTAGCAGATCGTGCCATGCGATGGCCGTTGTGTCATGGGTGTCTCAATTCGCGTGTCCGCATTGCGGCGGACCCAAAATCCTGATGGGGCACATGATACCAACTGGCGTTCGTGGATCGACCCCAAGCCGGACGTCCATCACGCTCCTGTGAGGAACGCTTCCGCCTGCACGCGCCGTTACAACCTGAGGACGCCGGCGCTCCTATACTGGACGCAGAGAGCGCATCGACAGGAGCTGCATCATGACCACCGCCCTCCATACCCGGCCCGCCGGGATTCTCCGCATCGGCTGGATCACCTCCCTGCTGCTCGGCATCCTGATGACCCTTGCCGGGATCGTCACTGGCCAGGGCACGCATCCGGACGTCCGCGAGATCGACATCGACGGCACGATCACGCCCGCCATGGCCAGCTACGTTGACCGCGCCATCGGCGACGCGGAGCGTGACGGCGTGGCGGCGATCGTCCTGCGCATCGACACGCCGGGTGGCCTGAGCTCGGCGATGGACGACATCGTGAGCGACATCCTCGCCAGCGAGGTGCCGGTCATCGCCTGGGTCGGTCCCGGCAACGCCCGGGCCGCCTCGGCGGGCGTCTACATCACCTATGCCTCGCATATCGCCGCGATGGCGCCGAACACGAATATCGGTTCCGCCTCTCCGGTCTCCAGCACCGGCGAGGACATCGGCTGACACGATGGAGCGCAAGGTCGTCAACGATGCCGTCGCGCGCATCGAGAACCTCGCCAACCTGCGCGGCCGCAATGTCGAGTGGGCCGTTGCCGCCGTTCGCGACGCGGAGAACATCACCGCCGACCGCGCGCTGGAGCTCGGCGTGATCGACCTGATGGCGCCGGATGTCCAGACGCTGCTGGACGATGTCGACGGTCGTGAGGTCACGCTCCAGAACGGCCAGGTCGTGACGCTGCAGACCGCCAGCGCGGATGTCACAACCGAGGGTATGAACGCCATCGAGTCGTTCCTGCAGCTCATCTCGGAGCCGACGATCGCCTACCTCCTGCTCTCCTTCGGCTCGCTCGGCATCTTCCTCGAGCTGTCGAACCCCGGCCAGTTCCTGCCCGGTATCATCGGGGCGCTCAGCTTCATCCTCGGCTTCTACTCGCTTGGCGCGCTCCCGGTGAACTGGACCGGCCTGTTGCTGATCGCGTTCGGCTTCGGGCTGTTCTTCCTCGAGATCTTCGTCACCTCGTTCGGCATCCTCACCGTCGGCGGCCTGGCGGCGTTCATCGTCGGCTCGTACATGCTGATCGACGACACCGTGCCGGGCTATGGCGATATCTCGCGACCGGTCATCTGGACCTCCGCCGGACTGGTGCTCGTCTCCGCACTGCTCATCGGCTCGCTCGTCTTGCGCACGCAGCGGAAGAAAGCAGCGACCGGCAAGAGCGGACTCATCGGCCAGGTCGGCGACGTGCGCACGCCGCTCACGCCGACCGGCATGGTCTACGTCGAGGGCGAGCTCTGGACAGCGACGGCCGAGGGCCTGCCAGAGGGCGAGACGATTCCCGCCGGCACGCATGTCGAAGTCATTGCCGTGGACGGGCTTCGCCTGGTGGTCCACGTGACGGACGCCGCGCTGGAAGACGAAGTCCGCCAGGCCAGCCGGCAGGAGACGCTGGTGCCCGTCCGCGCCTAGCGGGGCGACCGGGTACCATTGCCTCAGGCAATTGCCA
Source organism: uncultured Chloroflexia bacterium (assembly GCA_963741805.1). Taxonomy (GTDB): domain Bacteria; phylum Chloroflexota; class Chloroflexia; order Thermomicrobiales; family UBA6265; genus UBA6265. The sequence continues at coordinate 8,271 of CAVUJR010000010.1, read as the reverse complement.
GGGGCCGGATTGACGGCCTCCAACGCCTCATCATGGAGTCTTCATGGACACCGCTACGATCCTGATCGCGATCATCATCGCGTTCGCGCTCATGGTCCTGTTCTCGACCGTCAAGGTCGTGCAGGAGTACGAGCGCGGCGTCGTCTTCCGGCTCGGCCGGCTTGTCGGGGCGCGCGGCCCGGGCCTGATCCTGCTCATCCCGTTCCTCGACCGGATGCTGAAGATCGACCTGCGCACCGTCACGATGGACATCCCGGCGCAGGAGGTCATCACCCGCGACAACGTCACCGTGCGTGTCAACGCCGTCGCCTACTTCCGCGTGATCGACCCGAACGCCGCGGTCGTCAACGTGGCCGACTACATCCGCGCGACGTCCCAGATCGCGCAAACCACGCTGCGCAGGGTCCTCGGTCAGTCCACGTTGGACGACCTCCTCGCGCAGCGCGACCAGATCAACCAGGAGCTGCAGCAGATCATCGACGAGCAGACCGAGCCGTGGGGCATCAAGGTCAGCGTCGTCGAGGTCAAGGACGTCGAGCTGCCGCAGTCGATGCAGCGCGCGATGGCCCGCCAGGCCGAGGCCGAGCGCGAGAAGCGCGCGAAGATCATCCACGCCGAGGGCGAGTTCCAGGCCGCCGAGCAGCTGGCCCACGCGGCGGAGATCATTAACCAGAACCCGGTCACGATCCAGCTCCGCTACCTGCAGACGCTGACGGAGATCGGCGCCGAGAAGAACACGACGATCGCCTTCCCGATCCCGATCGACATGTTCTCGTCGTTTTTCGGTGGCAACGGCGGTGGCGGAAGCGATCGCCCGCGACCATCACAGCCGCCGGTGGGGGCACCGGTGCGACTGGACGAGGAACCGAAGGTGGACGCCGAAGCCGAGACTGGCGAGGAAACGCCGGAGCACAAGGGCATCGACGCCGCGGTGGGACCTCAAGGGTGCTCCGCCACCACGCCCCAAGGGTCCGCACGAGAACGCCTGACATGACAGACGGGAGGCCGGAATGGCCTCCCGTTTCGCTTTCCCGCGGGACGGGCATCAGAACCCTGGTTCGCGGTCCCCTACCCGCTCCCGCATCGCCTCGATCACGGCGGGGATACGCTCCTGCTGGCCAGTGCGATGCAGGTCTGTCGCGGCCCAGCCGAGCGCCGTCAGGAGGTAGATCTCCAGCCGTGCACGCTCATCGTGCGAAGGGGTGCGACAGCCGTACCCCTCGCAGAACGCGGCGAAGGCGTCGTCCGCCACGCCGCCCAGCGCGCGGCTGACGAAGATGCTCTCCGAGCCGGGGTCGGCGAACCGGGCGAACTCGAGATCGATCAGGCCGCTGATCTCCACCTCTCCGTCCTCCCGTCGCCGGATGAACACATGGTGCTGCTGCAGGTCGCTATGGACCAGCACGGGCTCCGTCACCTCGTCGAGGATCTTGACCGAGGCGTTGACCAGCTCGACCAGCAACTGGAACGGCTCCGGATCGATATCGAACCGCTGTGCGTCAACCAGCAGGCCCGTGACGTCCCAACGCACGAGGTCCGACCAGCATTCATGCCCAAGTCCCTCGACCGGTGGACCGAATTCGGCGCCACGGATCTGGTGCAGCTGGCTGACCAGATCCCCAAGCTGGCGCCAAACCGCAAGGTTCTCGTCGGCGGCCAGTTCCTCTTCAATCTCCGTCCAGGGGCGGCCGGGGACCGACGTCTGCAGGACCCAGTCACGATTGATCAGCGTGCGCGACCAGTCGGCGTGGACCGTGCGCGGCAAGAGGCGCTGCAGGGGCTCGGCCATCCCGATCGCCGTCTGCTCCTGTCGTAGTCCGTGAGACGTCATCCAGTCGGGCCCCGCGTCGACCTCCGCGTCCGACGGGGCAATGCGCAGGAAGAGCGGTGGCTGCTGCTTCCCCTGCAGGATCCGGAAGGTGTGGTTGATCGAGCCGCTGTCGACCGGGAGGATGTGCTCCTCGGCGACGACCATCCCGATCTCGTGCAGCAACGCGCGCGCGGTGCGTGTATCTGGCATCATGGAAGCCGACATGACAGAGCCACCCCTGGACGATTGGACCCCGGCGACACCAAACGGCGCGCCCGTTCGTCCTAAGATAGAGGAACCGGCGCCGGCACGCCCGTCTCGTATCCCGCCGGGATCGCCACAATCGTTACCCGACCGATCAGGAGAGAGCCCCATGACGCACGATCGACCGACCCGCACCTCCGGCATTCCCGCCCGCGTGTCCCGGCGCTCGGCGGTCGGGTTGGGGCTCGGCTTGCTCGCCGGCGCGGCCGGCACGCGCGACCTGCTGGCACAGGACTCCACACCGGAATCGACCCCCGGCATGGTGCCGATCCAGTCCACCACTGTCGGCGAGATGCCCTCGGCCGGCGCCCTCCGCCCTGGCCCGATCGGGCAGGACTCGCCGCTGCCGACGGCGGCCAACCCCTCCGCCCCGGCCCAGATCACCGTCGAGAAGGCGGGTATCGACGCCCAGGTCGAGACGCTGGAGATCGTCAATGGGGTCATGCAGAACCCCACTGGCCCGTGGGTCGTCGCCTGGTACCGGCAAACCGCGACGCTCGGCGAGGTCGGCAACGTTGTGCTCGCCGGGCATGTGGACTACTGGAACGTCGGGCCCTCGGTGTTCTTCAACCTGCGCGATCTCGCCGCGGGCGACGTCATCACCCTTGTCGGTGAGGACGGCCGCAGCTATGACTACGCGATGGAGTGGTCGGAGGTATTCGATCTGGAGGCGCTGACCTCCGGCGGGCTGCAGGAGGTCGTTGGGCCGACCGATACGCCATCCGTCACGATGTTCACCTGCGGCGGCGAGTTCGACTACGTCAACGGCGAGTATCTCTCGCGCATGGTCGTGCGCGGCACGCTGATCGTCCCCGAAGGCACCCCGGAGTCGACGCCGGCCAGCTAGGCGGCGCCTTTCTCCTCATGCGCAGGACCTGGAAGGCGGCCCGCCGAGGTCGCCTTCCGCGTACCATCCGCTTTCCTGCCAGCCCCCAACACCCCCTTCCCTGCGTCCGATACGATAGAGGCAGAACAGGAACGGCCGGACGGCACACGAAAGGACACCATCATGACCATCGATATCGGCATCTACCGCTCGCGAGACAACAAGTGGATCCGCGGCGTCTGCGGCGGCATCGCCGAGAAGTTCGGCATCAACCCGCTGTGGGTCCGCCTCGGATTCATCGTCGCGGCGGTCATTGTTCCCGGCGTCTCGCTGATCACCATGATCGCGCTCTACGTCGTGCTCGGCCTGCTCCTCCCGGAGAAACCGCGCTTCTAGGAATGCAGTACACAAGCGATAGCACTGGCTCGCGACCGGCTTCGGGGAGCAACTCCTCGAAGCCGGTCAATCGCTGTCCACCGGCATGTCCTCCAGAGCACTACCTGCACTGGAAACGAGTCCGTTTTCCTCATGGACCTTCATTGACCATGCTCGCGAAGTCGTCAAGGAAGGGTGATGGTATCCTGCCAGCGATAGCCGCGGCCCGACGATGCCCGCCGACCGCCGCGTCCTGATGCCCGCCACGAGAGGAACCTGCGTCCCATGTCCCCATCCGGAGAGCCGTCGCCCGACCTGCATCACCTGTCCGTCACCTGTATGTCGTGCGGACGCTCGTTCCCCGGGGACCGCGCCCTCTCCCGCTGCCCCGAGTGCGGCGGACTGCTGGACGCCGATATCGACGTCCAGCGCACCCTCACGCCGGCCGTCGTTCGAGCCGCAGAAGGGCACGATCGGCGCGATGTCCGGCGTCTGGCGCTTCCGCTCCCTCTTGCCGGATATCCCCGACGAGCACATCGTCACCCGCTACGAGGGGCACACCCCGCTCTACTGGAGCGACCGCGTCAGCGAGTACGCCGGCCTGACGAACGGGCCGCATGGGCGTCAAGCACGAGGGCCACAACCCGACCGGGTCGTTCAAGGACCGCGGCATGACCGTCGCCGTCAGCCACGCCAAGGCCATCGGCGCGCGCGTCATCGCCTGCGCCTCGACCGGCAATACCTCGGCCTCGCTCGCCTCCTACGGCGCGACGGCCGGCATCCCCGCGATGGTGCTCGTGCCGGACGGCAAGATCTCGACCGGCAAGCTGGCCCAGACCATCGCCTACGGCGCGAAAGTCGTCCAGGTCGCCGGCGACTTCGACGCCGCGCTGCGCCTCCTTCGCCAGCTCACCGAGGAGTTCGACGTCTACCTCGCCAACTCGGTCAACCCCTTCCGTCCCGAAGGCCAGAAGACGATCGTGTTCGAGATCCTCGCCGATCTCGACTGGCAGGTGCCGGACATCATCGCGCTACCGGGCGGCAACCTCGGCAACACCGCCGCCTTCGGCAAGGCGCTCTCCGAGGCGTTCCAGGTCGGCCTCATCGACCGCCTGCCGCGCATCGTGACGGTCCAGGCCGCCGGCGCCGCGCCCTTCGCCGCCTACTACGCCTCCGGCTTCGACCACTACGAGCCCGTCACGCCGGACACCATCGCCACCGCCATCAACATCGGCGCGCCAGCCAGCGTCGACCGTGCCCGCCGCGCGATCGAGCTGACCGGCGGCATCGTCACCCGCGTGACGGACGAGGAGATCCTCGATGCCAAGGCGGTGATCGACGGCTCTGGCATCGGCTGCGAGCCCGCCTCTGCCGCGTCGCTCGCCGGCGTCCGGAAGCTGGTCGAGATGGAGGAGATCCCCGACGACGCGACCGTCGTCGGCGTCCTCACCGGCAACGTCCTCAAGGACACCGACGCGATCGTGCGCTACCACCTGGAAGACGAGGACGGCGAGCCGCGGGAGCGCGCGAATCGGCCGGTGAAGATCGAGGCGTCGCTCGACGCGCTGAAGAGGGTGCTGGACGATGCGATTCACGCTTAAGGCGCCCGCGTCGTCGGCCAACCTCGGCCCCGGCTTCGACACCATCGGCCTCGCGCTCGATATCTGGAACACCGTCACCATCGATACGGATGGTCGGCCAGGCTCCGTCACGAACACCGGCACCGAAGCGCCGATCCTGCACGGTCGGGAGAACCTGACGCTTTCGGCGATGCGCATGCTCGCGCACGATGTGCACAAGGAGCTGCCGGAGGTCGAGATCATCGCCGATACCCAGATCCCGGTCTCGCGCGGGCTCGGCTCCTCCGCGGCGGCGCTGGTGATCGGCCTTGCGGCCGCCAACATGCTGCTGGACGCCGGACTCGACGATGACGATCTCTTCCAGCGCGCGTGGCAGATCGAGGGGCATGGCGACAACGTCGGCGCGGCCATCTTCGGCGGCGCGGTGATGTCGATCCCGCAGGTGCACAGCGTCACCCGGCTCACCGACACGCGGGAGCTTGGCCTCACCACGGTCCTGTTCATCCCGGACATGACCGGGGCGACCCATGCGGCACGCGCGGCGTTCCCGGCAACGGTGCCGCATGCCGACGCGACGGCGAACGTGGCGGCGGTCGCGGCCCTCGCGGTCGGGCTGAAGCTGCATGACCACGCGCTGATCGGCGCCGGCATGCACGATCGGCTCCATGAGCCCTATCGCTCGGCCCTCTTCCCCCACCTGGTGCCGCTGCAAGAGGTGGCGCGCACCGCCGGTGCGGTCGGCGCGGTCCTGAGCGGGGCCGGCCCAACGGTCCTGACCTTCGTGCAGCCGGATCTCGTCGAGAACGTCAGCACCGCGCTCTACCGCGCCGCGCTTGACGTGAAGATCCCGGGACGCGTGCAGCACATCGCCCCCTCCCCGACCGGCCTCCAGCTCGTCGAGTAGCCCAACCACCTCCGGACGAAGAACGCAGACAGAGCGAGAGGAGGCAGGGACAGTCCCTGCCTCCTCCTCTCCTGTTCCCCCGACCTCAACTTCTTTCCATAAGGGTCTTGACGGGGTGCGACGGCACACTGTACGATTTATATCAGTTAAAACACCGTTATACACAGTAAAACACAACGAGGGGCCAAATGGAATCCGCCGGACGCAAGTACACCGTTGCGGCCGTCACGAGGGCGATCGATCTGATCGACGCCTTTATGCAACCGCCTCACCAGTTCGGGCTGACCGAGCTCAGCAAGGCGACAGGGCAAAGCAAGAACCAGACGTTTCGCCTGCTCCAGACCCTGATCGATGAGAACGTTGTCGTGATGGACCCCGACACCAAGCGCTACACCTTGGGGTATCGCGTCCTCGAATGGGGAGTGATGGCGCACAAGGGCTCGCCACTCGCAGTCGCCGCTTCACCGGTCCTCGATCGGCTGGTCGAGGAAGTCGGGGAAACGATCGTCCTCACCGCCCGCGCAAGTGACTAGGATGTATTTGCGTGGACAAGCGGGAAAGCGGGACCCATGCCCTGCAGATCACCGCACGGGTAGGGCGACGAATCCCTTTCCATGCCGGAGCGGGGTCAAAATGCATCTTCGCCCACAGCTCACACGAGTTCGTCCACGACTTCCTGGAGACGGAGACCCCGTTTGACCGCTACACCGAGTGGACGATCATCGATCCCACAACATCATGGAAGAGCTCGAGCGGATCCGGCACCGGGGATACTCCATCAGCGATGAGGATATCGACCCGGGAGCATGCTCGATCGCCGCACCGATCACCGACCACACCGGCCATGTCGTCGCGGCGGTCAGCATCGCCTCACCCAAGACGAGGTTCACGGACGAGGACGTCCAGCTTCGCCAGCAGGCGGTCAAGGATGCCGCCAGGGAAATATCCCGGCAGATGATGCACCTCTTCTAGACCCACGCACGCTCCCGGCCTCGCCGGCGCGGGAACATCCCCTATCTGCTCAATGCCGAGCAGGAAATATCCGATACGGATTGGCAGTGCCGCCATTGATCCCTGTTTGTAGTAGGCGAAACCCGCAAGCACATCATTGGAGTGCCCACCGTGAAGATCGAAGCAGTGCAATCCGAGCTCCAGCGCGCAGGCGTCAGTGTTTCCCGTCGTGATCTCATCCGGTACGCCACCGCCGGCGGAGCCGCCCTTGCCTTTGGCGCGCCATTCCTTGCGGGAACCAGCGCCGCCGCCCAGGACGCCACGCCGGTCGCTGGCGGTATTTGGCGCATGGCCATCGCAGCCAACCCGACGGCCTACCCGATCACCGCGCCGGGCGCCCTCGTGGACATCCTGGTCAACAAGACGGTCTACAACAACCTCGTCAAGTACAAGCTGGTCGACGGCAACATCGAGGTTGTTCCGGACCTCGCCGAGAGCTGGGAGCCGAATGACGACCTGACCCAGTTCACCTTCAAGCTCCGCCAGGATGCGACCTGGCACGATGGCGAGCCGGTCACCGCCGAGGACGTCAAGTTCACCTTTGACACCATCCTCAACCCGGACATCACCGCCCGCTTCCGCGGCCCTATCTCGTCCGTCCAGTCGGTCGACATGGTCGATGACTACACAGTCACCTTCAACCTGGCCTCGCCGTTCGCCCCGCTCCCGGTCATGCTGGGGTACAACCAGGCGATCGTGCCGAAGCACCTGCTCGACGGTCAGGACCTGAACCAGCCCGCCGACTTCCTCGCCGCGCCCGTCGGCAGCGGCCCCTTCAAGTTCAAGGAACTCTCCCAGGGCGCGTACCTCGAGGTCGAGGCGAACGAGGACTACTTCGGCGGCCGCCCGAACCTCGATGGCATCATCTTCCAGGTCATCACCGACGGGAACGCGCGCGTGGCCCAGGTGAAGTCCGGCGATGTCGACTTCACGGTTATCGAGCCGCCGCAGATCGACTCGGTGAAGGACGACGCAAACCTCAAGATTGTCGAGGCGACGCAGGTCAACTACTACTTCTTCGCCTTCAACCACACGGTCGAGCGGCTGCAGGACGCCCGCGTACGCCAGGCGCTCACGATGGCGCTGAACCGGCAGGCGATTGTCGATACCGTCCTTAAGGGCTACGGCCAGATCGCGAACGGCCCGATCCATCCCTCCCTGGGCGACTACTACAACCCAGACGTGACCACCTACGCGTATGACCAGGACGGCGCAAAAGCACTGCTGGAGGAGGCCGGCTGGACGGCTGGCAGTGACGGTATCCTCGCCAACGACGCCGGCGACAATTCACGATCCTGCTCAACGGCCCGGCGGGATACCCGGTCCTCGAGCAGCTTCTCACTTATGCCCAGCAGGAATACACGAATCTGGGCATCGACGTGACGCTGGAGATCGACGAGTGGTCAGTCCACCTCGACAAGTACCACAACCTCGAATACGACATGCTCAACAACTGGTGGATCACGCCGCCGGATCCGGACCTCTACGACCACTACTTCAG
>CAVUJR010000009.1:0-125352 GCA_963741805.1 uncultured Chloroflexia bacterium | reverse complement strand
GCGCGAGGAACGGCCTTGTACACCGAACGATTATCGAACACATGCTTGGGCCAGTGAAAGTGGATAAGCTGATAATCCCCGCGAAGAACGGCTCCTAAGGACGGTTCCTCGACGTGTATCCCTCGTTGCTGGATGTGGGAATAAAGAAGATAGGTGTAGGGGTTGTAGTCGCGCAGCTTGAACGCGGGCCATCCAATGACTCTCAAAACAATGCCCCCGATCCTGGTGTCCGCGACATCTGTCACACATTCCTGCGGCGCGGGATGGAGTCTTGGACACCCCGAATCACGATGTCAAGACCGGCGTACCCGACGCGACGGCGCGCCTCCCAACTGACGAACGCGTAGACCACGACGCCGACCGCAATACTCGAGATGAGCGCCGTGTGAGATGGCACGGGTGCCAGGCCCACACGAAGGACATGCACGGAGATCGCCATGAGCCCACTCCCCAGAAGCGGGACCACCGTGCTGAGGACCAGCGCGCGCGGATCGAATTTTAGATGACGGTAGGCAACAGCGAGCGCAACCGGCCCCTCGACCAAGGAACTTACCAGAACCGCGGATGCGGTTCCGTTGATACCCAGAGGAGCGTGGCGGGAACGACCGACGCGAGAAGAACGATGGCCCGTGTCGTGGCCGTGAACGTCTGGAGATCCGGGCGGGCCAGCGCGTTGAAGAGCGGTCCGGTCACAACCGTCATCGCGCGCACCGCACCCCAGAGGGTCAAAATTTGAAAGGCACGAAGCATCGGCATCCATTGATCCCCCAGAACCATGCCGATCACAAGGTCTCCAACGCTCATGAGGCCAATGGCCATCGGAAAGACCAACGCACACGTGACCGCGTATAGGTTAACGAACGAGACCCGGATAGAGTCGCTGGCCTTTCGTAGCGCCGGGAAGCCCACTTCGGAGATCACGGCACCGAGTTCGGTGAACGGCATATTGCCGATCCTATAAGCCATGGAGTAAAGGCCCAGGGACGTTGAGTTGAGGACTCTCCCCACCACGATATTGTCGCCCTGATTTATTGTGTAATTGAGGATACTATTGAGGAAGGCCCACCGGCCAAAACGGGAAAAACGATGTGCCATGGCCCTGTCGAGTCGGAACCGAGGTAGCTGCGGCGCGAGGAGATAGGACAGCAGCGTCTTGACAGCACCCGCCGCCACATAAGGAATGACCAGAGACCAGGCATTTCCCCAGGCGATCGCCAGTGGGATCGAGAGTCCAATACGCACCACGACGTCCGCCAGCTGGATCGCACTGAGCTTGCCAAACGACAACTCCCTCCTCAGGAGGAGCAGGCGGGGGCTGGCGAAGCCTTCGATAGCGGGCGCGAGGGCGATAACGCGGAGGAGTTCCCGTAGATCCGACTCCGCGAAAAAACGTCCTACGTACGGAGCAGCGGTGTAGAGGACGACCGCCAGGATGACACCCCTGAGAACCTGGACCGTCCAAGCGAAGTTCAGCTCCGCCTCACCGACAGAGTCAGCGATGATGATGGAGCCCACAATCCCTGTCTCACTGAAGACGAGGAGGAGGGTCATGGTGAGCAGGCAGTAGCTCATGAGCCCAAAGACGGATGGGTCCACGATCCGAGCGATCAGGATCTGCTGCAGCAATGAGCCCAGCACGAACGCGGCTCGCACCGACATCATCGACACTGCCGATTTCCGGGCCCTCGACATGTGTCTTACCGTCCTCGGTCCATCGTGGCCACGGCGAATCGAACCCTCGCCAGATCCCGTGACACCCGCATTGCGGACCCCATACGGGCAGGCTGCTGAGACTGATTGGCTTCACCAGAAGGGGATACGTGCATCATCTCCGACACGATGACGAGCTAGGCGCCACCCGTTTCGACATCCCGCACTTGTTCCCGAACACGAGCGCCGTGCGAACGGGAAAAACTACAAAGAATGTCCTGCAGTCGCGCCTTTGCGCCAGCCGCGGCGAGGTCATGTCGTGCGTACTGCTGGCCGTTCTTTCCCATGGACGTCGCCTGGAGGAGATCCGGAAAGCTCGAGGCCATGGCGGCGAGCAATGACGCCGCGTTATCTGGCTCTACAACAACTCCCCCACCCGATTCGCGGACAGCGATGGCGCTCTCACTATCCGGGTGGACAGCCGCGATTACGGGTCGACCGACGGCGAGGTACGAGGTGAGCTTGCTGGGAAGGGACATATCGATCACCGTCCCGAGCTGGTTGATGAGCAGGATGTCGGCCGCGTACAGGGCGTTCGGGAACATCTCTCCGTCGACCGGGTCAAGGAATCGAACATTGGTGAGGCCCCTGGCGCGCTTCTCGAGTGACGCACGCTGGCTACCGTCGCCCATGAGCACGAAGTAGAGCTCCGGCGCGTCGCTCTCGGCCAGGCGTGCGGCGTCGATGACGTTCTCGAGGCCCTGCTTGAGGCCCATGTTGCCGGCGTGCATGCAGATCGTCTTGTCGAGCGGCAGGCCGAGCTTGCGCCGGGCCTCCTCCTGCGTCATCGTCGGCGGCGAGATGTGCGTCCAGTTGCGGACGCGATGGATGCGGCCAGGCTCGACGCCCATCCCCTCCAGCGGCGTGCGGAACCCCTCGGCGATGATCGCGATCGCCTCCGCCTGGCGCGCCACCCATCCCTCGATCTTGCCAGTTACGGACGCCACATGAACGCCGCCCCGCACCCCGCTCTGCACCGCGGCTTGGGCGAAAAGGTCCTGCACCCACAACGTGAGCGGCACACCGTACTTCCGGGCGGCCCGGGTGGCGAGGATGCCGTCGGCCAGCGCCGGCATCACGCCGATGACCACATCCGGTTTCGGGATGTCGAGGCCCAGGGAAGCGTTGGCGAAGAACGACGCTTCGTAGGCGCCGCGCATGGGTGCGGACTGGTGCGACGGCACGTACTGGCGACGGCGATGGATCGTCACGCCGTTCCGCTCCTCGGTCCGCCGCATCTCACCCGTATAGCCCTCACGGATTTTCCACTCAGGATAATAGGGCATACCGGCGACCACATCGACGCGATCGCCCTGCTCCGCCAGGTACTCCGCGAAGGCCGTCGTATACGGTGCGATGCCGGTTTCGTCCGGCCAGTAATCGAGCCCGAAGATCAGGACCCCTCGACGTGCTCATGCGAAGGAGAGTTCCGCGCGGTGCGCTTCGTACCAGGCGATGGTCTCGCGCAGGCCGGCCTCGAAGTCGGTCGCGGCGGTGAAGCCGAGCTTCTCGCGGGCGCGGGAGGTGTCCAGCGCGCGACGCGGCTGGCCGTCCGGCTTGGTCGGGTCCCAGCGGATCTCGCCGTCGAAGCCGACGAGGCGGGCGATCAGCTCGGTGAGCTCGCGGATCGTGATCTCCTGGCCGACGCCGAGGTTGATCGGCTCGGAGTCGTCCAGCTTCTCGGCGCCGAGGACGATGCCACGGGCCGCGTCGTCGACGTAGATGAACTCGCGCGAGGCCGAGCCCGTGCCCCAGGCCTCGATGTGGTCCGCGCCGCTATCACGCGCGTCGACCATCTTCTTGATCAGCGCGGGGATGACGTGCGAGCTGGCCGGGTCGAAGTTGTCCCACGGGCCGTAGAGATTGACCGGGATGAGGTAGACGGCGTTGAAGCCGTACTCCTCGCGGTAGGCCTGGCTCTGGACGAGGAGCATCTTCTTGGCGAGGCCGTAGGGCGCGTTGGTCTCCTCCGGGTAGCCGTTCCAGAGCTCGTCCTCGGAGAACGGGACGGGCGTGTACTTCGGGTAGGAGCAGACGGTGCCGATGGTGACGAACTTCTCCACGCCGGCGAGACGCGCCTGCTCGATCAGCTGCAGGCCCATCATGGCGTTGGCGTAGAAGAAGCTGCCGGGGTGCTCGCGGTTCGCGCCGATGCCGCCGACGACGGCCGCGAGGTGGATCACCACGTCCGGGTTCGCATCGGCGAGGGCGCGGCGAACGCCGTCCTCGGTGCGGAGGTCGTAGTCGCTGCTGCGCGGGATAGAGATGGCGTCAGGAGCGACGCCGGCGTCCTCGCAGGCGCGCGACGACGTGGCGGCCGAGGAAGCCCGCGCCGCCGGTGACCATCACGCGTTTGCCGTCCCAGAAGCCCATGGCTAGGCCCCCTCCCCGATCAGCTCGGCGACCTTCGGGAACGCCGGGACATCGGGCGGCACGTCGGCAAGCTCCGGCCAGGGCGAGAGGTCGATGCCGAACTCGCGCAGGTCGTGGGCGAGCATGATGCGCACCAGCTCCTCGAACGTCACCTGCGGCTCCCAGCCCATCTGCTCCTTCGCCTTGGTGGCGTCGCCGAGCAGCTGCTCGACCTCGGTCGGGCGGAAGTAGCGCGGGTCGATCGCGACGTACTGGTCCGGGTCGAGCCCGACCATCCCGAAGGACAGATCGATCAGCTCGCGCACGGAGTGCATCTCGCCGGTGGCGATGACGTAGTCGTCGGCGTGGTCCTGCTGGAGCATGGTCCACATCGCCTGGACGTATTCCTTCGCGTAGCCCCAGTCGCGCTTGGCGTCCAGGTTGCCCATGTAGAGCTTGTGCATCTCGCCGGCGAGGATCTGGGCGATGCCGCGCGTGACCTTGCGCGTGACGAAGGTGGCGCCGCGGCGGGGCGATTCGTGATTGAAGAGGATGCCGTTGCAGGCGAAGAGGTCGTGCGCCTCGCGGTACTGGACGGTCATGTCGTGCGCGAAGACCTTGGCGACGGCGTAGGGGCTGCGCGGGTAGAACTTCGTCGTCTCGCGCTGCGGCACTTCCCAGACCTTGCCGAACATCTCCGACGAGCCGGCCTGGTAGTACTTCACCGGCTGGTCGGCCCAGCGGATCGCCTCGAGCAGGCGCAGCGCGCCCATGGCGACGCTGTCGGCGGTGTACTCCGGCATCTCGAAGGAGACGGCGACGTGGCTCTGGGCGCCGAGGTTGTAGACCTCGTCCGGCTTGATGCGCTGGATCAGGGTGGCGAGGCCCATGGAGTCGGTGAGGTCGCCGTAGTGCAGCGTCAGCGGCACCGTCTGCTCGTGCGGATCGCTATAGATGTGGTCGATCCGCCCGGTGTTGAAGGAGCTGGAGCGGCGGATGATGCCGTGGACCTCGTATCCCTTGGTGAGCAGGAACTCGGCCAGGTACGACCCGTCCTGCCCCGTGATGCCGCTGATGAGTGCTGTCTTGCCATTGAAACGCCTTGGAGTAGGTCCTAGGTGGAGAGGCCACCAGGACGCCGTCGGTCAGCATTGGATGATACCAAACTCCTTCGCCTCTAGGAGCGCGCTTCCAAGCCCGTGCCTGTCCGAACTATGCGTGGACGAAATTGATCCGAGGAAAGCATTCCATTTTCCGGGGCTGCTTGGTATTGTATGTCAAGGTATAGCAACGTCGTTTTACGTCGTGTTAGCGGAGCGTTCCGGTGGAGGTCAGCGCTGCTGATCCTTGGCCAGAGTGCGCCCCGGAGAGGAGGACTGCGCCCGCTTCTCACGTGGTCTGTTGAGAGTCTTCGATACGGTAGAAGGAGAGTTGGTCAATGTCTCAGGATGTTCCCCAGCACGCGAACCGCTTCGACGAGGAGTACCTGCCCACAGCGCGAACCGAGGATCTCGTGGTCACGCATTCGGACGAATGAGACGCTTGCTCTATGACAAGCGATCGCACCACATCCACCATCTTGGAGCTGAAGTGCCACGACCGTGTGGCACCATTGTGACGGTCGATCGTCGATCGCGATCGATTAGCATCGCAGACTGGCATCTCGCGCAAGACCGATGTTCGCGTCGCGCTCGAGCGAACTGTCCAGCTCATCTGCTGATGGAACGTTCCCGAGTCACCATGGGTCTCACGTCGAGTCGGCGGAAGATGAGCGAGAGCTCGGCTTGGCGGCACTGCCGGGATTATCTCGATTTCTGCACCGAGAGCTGCCGCAGCGGACTCATGCGAAGGCAAAGATGGGAGCACTTGCTAGTCGAACAGCCGACTGCTGTCAATACCCGTGACGGTCATGCTGCAGTGGAGGCATGTGCGACGACGCTCTGCGATGTACAGCGGGATACTGTATGTAGCTAGAGATCGTCTGGCACGAGGCACGTCCCTCAGACTGTGGTCAGATCACGAGAAGCTCGGTCAGATCGGCGACTACACTGAGGCGAGTATCTCGAGACTTCAAGTGTCTCGACGTCACCGCATTCGGCGTGGAGATTGCGTATCACGATCGACGACGATCGACACTCCAGGCGTCATGCTCGGATGCTCTCCCCCAGGATCGGTGCCACTTCGACGAGCAGTGTCATCGCGACTACCGCATCTGAGCATCGGCAGGATGAGGAGACAGCTTCGTACTCAGTATCGACGACGCAGCCGTCGTCGACGTTCCAGACCGCTGAAGCAGATGCTCGACTTCCTGGAGGGCGACATCCAGATCTTCGTCGCGGAGTTCGCGACGCCGCATCTCTTCGTGCATGCGGGCGTTGTGGCGGTGGACGGCCGGGCGATCATCATCCCCGGCCGCTCCTTCGCCGGGCAAGTCGACGCTGGTGACGTCGCTGGTCAAGGCCGGGGCGACGTACTACTCCGACGAGTACGCGGTGCTCGACGCAGAGGGACGCGTCATCCCCTACCCCCGGCGCGTCTCCCTCCGCACTGGCCCCCATGGCCCGGCCGGCCGGCTCGACTTCGCCCACCTCGCCCCGCAGGGTCCGGCGGAGGACCACGCCATCCCCATCGGCCTCGTCGCGCTCCTCCGCTACGACGAGGAGGGCGGATGGGACGTATGGGAGCTCGACCAGCTGGAAGCGATCATGGCGATGAGCGAGCAAACCGTCGCCATCCAGCGCCGCCCGGCTGACACCTTCGCGATCCTCGACAAGGTCGCGCGGGGCGCCACGGTCATCCAGGGCACGCGGGGCGACGTGGAGGACACCGTCGCCCGGCTCCAGCGAACTCGTCAACGACCGCCGCCCCTGACGCTGCGTCCAGCCCCATGCCACATCGCGTATGCGACAACTCCCTGCTCGATATTGCGTATCGTTATGTCTTGCTAATCGCTCTCCTGACTATGGCATTATGTCGATTAGTCGACATAACGTCATGCGTACCCGCATCGCATGATCGTGCCAACCGCCAGGAGAGACCATGGAAGCCCGCACCCCGCTCCAGCGCGCCGTCCCCGCCGCGCGAACGATCGATCTCGTCACCACCCAGTCGAACGACGAGGTCCTCGTCTACGACCAGCAGGCCCATCACATCCATCACCTGAACGCCACGGCCGCGGACGTCTGGCGCCTCTGCGACGGCGAGCGCACGGTGAGCGACATCGCCGTCGAGACCAGGCCTCGCCGAGACGCAGTGCAGCTCGCGCTCCGCACGCTCGAGGACGCCCAGCTGCTCGACGGCGAGCTCGCGACCGCGATGCGCGAGCACGCAGAGCCGGCGCGCGTTCATGAAGAAGGCCGCGATTGCAGGCGCAGTTCCGGCGATCGTCTCGATCTCCGCGCCGATGCGGCCGCTGCAGCATGCCAGAGCGGGGAGGTAATCGCGAGCAATGATGACCGTGCTGGACCGGCGACTGCAAGAACGTAATGTGCAACGAAACGATGCGATGGAGCCAGCAATGTCGCGCTGCATACACCGCTCAGGATGCTAGTACCTACGCTACGGTCAAGTGCAGCTCACGATGGGCAGCTTCACTGAACAGATGCACGGCATGCTAGATCGTGCGACCCGCCCGTCTCCATCTGACAGATGGCTCGACGGCGTGCCCAGGTGATGACCATGTTCGGAGCTCGGCAAGTCTTGCCGAGCTCGGCATAGTAGACGCTCCCGAGACGTCTGCATCACGATCTGCTGGCGATCCGCATCGGGAAGCCATGTGCACGCGTCGATCAGCGCTCTTCATCAGGAACATGTACGTCAGTCCGAGTGCTGGACTGGCCAAGCCAGATCATCAATCCACCGTTCAGCGATCGTCACTGTCCGGCATCTCGCACTCGAACGACAAAGTCACGTCATAGATACGATTTCTGCCACTGCTGCTCATCATGACGTCCTCGTCGACTGGACAATCGTATTATTGCGATCTATTATGTCTTGCATTTATGTATGCACCACTATGGCACAATGCGCATCAGGGATCACAAATCACATAGGCGTCCGTTCAGTACAGCATTATGGGCATCAGGGAGAGAGACCATGCAGCTTCGCGATACCTCCGATCTCAGGGTTCCGGCCGCCCGGACCATCGATCTCGTCACGACCGAATCGAAGGACGAAGTGCTGGTCTACGACCAGGCGGTCCATCACATCCATCACCTGAACGCGACGGCCGCGAAGGTGTGGCGCCTCTGCGACGGCGAGCGCACGGTGAGCGAGATCGCCGCCGAGGCCGGGATCGCCGAGGACGCGGTGAAGCTCGCGCTCCGCACGCTTGAGGACGCCCAGCTGCTGGACGCCCCGCTCGCGACCACGATGCGCGGCACGCAGAGCCGGCGCGCGTTTATGAAGAAGGCGGCGATCGCAGGGCAGATTCCTGCGATCGTCTCGATCACTGCTCCGATCAGCGCAGCGGCAGCTGGCGAGCATGGAGTGATCCATGTGCAAGAAGCTACAGGATTGCCGGAACTGCCGGCCGATCGTGCCTGGCAGTGCTGTGATCGCGTCAGAGCAAGGTCAAGCGGAGTCAATCGTGACTGCACGAGTACCTGCTAGGCGAGTTAACGGGAGCCGAGTCATGACATCCTGCGTCTACTGATCGTGACAGTCACTTCGCCTGGCGTCAGCGACTGCGTCCGCTTGTAGGCGGCATGCACGGCCTTGCTGAGGATCGTGCGCAGGCCGCCCTTCTCCATCTGGTAGATGGCCTCGGCGGTCGTCCCACCCGGTGAGGTGACCATGTTCCGGAGCTCGGCAAGATGCTTGTCCGAGCTCCGGGCATAGGAGACCGACCCGGCCACCGTCTGCAGCACGATCTGCTCGGCGATCCGGCGCGGGAAGCCCAGGTGCACCCCCGCGTCGATCAACGCCTCCATCATCAGGAACACGTACGTCGGGCCGGTGCCGGAGAGCGCCGTCGCCATGTCGACGTACTTCTCGTCCTCCACCTCCAGCTCCTGCCCCAACGCCCCCAGCGCCAGGCGCACCTTCGCCCTCGCCGCCTCGTCGACCGCGTCGGTCGCGCACCAGACCGCCATGCCCTCCCCGACCTGCGCCGGGGTGTTCGGCATCACCCGCACCAGCGCCTCGTGATCCAGCCCCTCCCGCAGCGCCCGCATCGGCGCGCCGGCGAGGATCGAGATCACGACCTGCCCCGGCTGCAGATGCCCCCGCAGCTGGGCGGCGACCGAGCCGAGCACCTGCGGCTTGATCGTCAGCAGCACGAGATCCGCGCCCTCGATCGCCTCGGCGTTCGACTCCACGACGGTGATCCCGAACTTCGCCGAGAGCTGCACCCGGCGCTCCTCGCGCGGGTGGCTGGCGACGATCTGCTCCGGCGCGATCATCTTTCGCGCCAACAGCCCGGCGATCATCGCCTCCGCCATCGTCCCGGCGCCGATGATGGCGATGCGGCTGCCCGCCAGCGACGCCTCCTGCGTGTTCTCCTGCTCCCCGGTCATCCCCTGATCCTCCCCAATTGCGCACTCTCCGGTACGTTCCCCATCACGGCATTGTAGCGAACCGGGCTCAATGCCCCTGCCGCGCGGGATGGTACGGTATGGGCATTGCTGAACAGACCAGAGTCGGCACCACGCGCCGGCGCACCACCATGCATTCGAGAAGGAAGTGACCCGCGTGCCAAACCGACTCGCCAACGAGACAAGCCCCTACCTGCTCCAGCACAAGGACAACCCGGTCGACTGGTACCCGTGGGGTGACGAGGCGTTCCGCGCCGCGAAAGAGCGGGACGTCCCCGTCTTCCTCAGCATCGGCTACTCCACCTGCCACTGGTGCCATGTCATGGCCCACGAGTCGTTCTCCGACCCCGGCACCGCGCAGGTGATGAACGAGCGCTTCGTCAACATCAAGGTCGACCGCGAGGAGCGGCCGGACGTCGACGCCATCTACATCCAGGCGGCGCAGGCGCTGGGCAGCCAGGTCGGGTGGCCGCTGAACGTCTTCCTGACGCCGGACGGCCTCCCCTTCTACGCCGGAACCTACTGGCCGCTGCACGATCGCATGGGCATGGTCGGGTTCCAGCGCGTGCTGGCGACGATGTCGACGATGTGGCGCGACAACCGCCAGAAGTTGCTCGACGGTGGCGAGCAGGTGCGCGACTACCTGCGCAAGACTGCGATCGCCACGCCGCCGCGCTCAGCCCGATCACCGACGAGCACGCGTTCAAGGCGTTCGAGGCGATCTACCGCCAGTTCGACAAGACGAATGGCGGATTCGGCTCCGCGCCGAAGTTCCCCCAGCCCTCGGTGCACCAGTTCCTGCTGCGCTTTCACGCTCGCACAAGCGACGGCCTGGCGCTGCATATCGTCGAGACGTCGCTTGCGGCGATGGCCGACGGCGGCATCCACGACCAACTGGGTGGCGGCTTCGCCCGCTACTCGGTCGACGGCCAGTGGAAGGTGCCGCACTTCGAGAAGATGCTCTACGACAACGCGCAGCTGCTCGGCCTCTATGCTGACGCGTGGACGATCTCCGGCGACCCGCTCTACCGCGACGTCGCCACTGGCATCGTGACGTGGCTCCAGCGAGAGATGGTCGTCGAGGGCGGCGGGTTCGCCTCGGCGCTGGATGCCGACAGCGAGGGCGCCGAGGGCACGTACTACGTCTGGACGGCCGCCGAGGTTGACGCGCTCCTCTCGCCTGAGGACGCAGATCTCGTGAAGCTCCACTTCGGCATCAGCGACCCCGGCTCGTTCGAGGGCAAGACCGTGCTCTCGGTCGTCAAATCGGTCGAGGAGATCGCCGAAGAGACCAGCGGCGACCTCGACGTGATCCGCCAGCGGCTCGACGCCGCGAAGGCGACGATGCTCTCCGCGCGCGAGGGTCGCGTGCATCCGGGACGGGACGACAAGGTCATCGCTGGCTGGAACGGCCTGATGATCCACGCGCTGGCGCATGCGGGAACGGTGTTCGGCAATGCCGACTGGATCGCGCTGGCGGAACGCGCGGCCCGCTTCGCGCTGGACACCCTGCGCCGGAAGGACGGTTCGCTGGCGCGCGCCGCAACAGGCGGGCAAACGCGCGGTGAGGGCGTGCTGGAGGACTACGCGGCGCTCGCCTACGGTCTGGCGGAGCTCTACGCGGCGACGGCGAACGTCGCCTGGCTGGACGCCGGGCGTGCGCTGCTGGACCACGCGCGGACGCACTTCCGCCACGATACCGGCATCGGCTTCTACGATACGCCGGACACCGCGACCGACCTCATCGCCCGCCCGCGCGAGCTGACGGACGGGGCGATGCCCTCGGCGAACGCGCTGATGGCCGAGGCGCTGCTCGTCTACGGCACCTACGCCTACGATGCGACGCTGATCGAGGAGGGCACAGCGATCGTCGAGGCGATGGCGCTGCCGATGGCCGACTATCCGCTCCACACCGGCTTCTTCCACGCCGTCGCACAGCGGCTGATCACCGGCCCGAAGGAGCTCGTCTTCGCCGGGGATCCGACATCAGAGCAGGTGCGGAGCTTGCGCCGGGCGGCGGCCAGCGTCTTCGACCCGACGCGGATCGTCGGCTACAGCGTGCCCGGCGCGTCGCATGACTCAACCTACCCGATGCTGGCGGACCGGCCGGTCGTCGGCAACGGCGCGGCTTACGTTTGTGTCGAGGGCACCTGCAAGCCGGCGGTGACGACGCCCGAGGAGCTGGCGGCATTGCTGCAGGAGTAGCACGCCGTCACGATGATGCAAAGACGAAGCGGGGATGCGCGACGGCGCATCCCCGCTTCGCATATCCGTAAACCCGGTCAGTCGAGGACGTCGTGGAGGAAGCGGAGGCGCTCCACGCGGCCGAAGGCGTTGCCCATGTCGTGGCCGTTGAACGGGTAGACGACCATGTCCTTCGGGCCGGCATAGTGGTTGTAGGCGGCGAAGACGGTCGACGGTGGGCAGACGACGTCCATCAGCCCGACCGTGAACCGGGCGCGGGCGGTCGCGCGGGCGGCGAAGTTGACGCCGTCGAGATACGAGAGCGTCCGAAAGGTCGCGTCGATCTTGTCCTGATGGATCGCGAGATAGTTCGCGATTTCCACATACGGCGTCGAATCGGTCACCGTTACGGCCCGCCGGTAGTGGCAGAGGAACGGCTGGTCGGGATAGACGCCGGCGAGGTCGTCGACCAAACCCGCGACCGCCAATGCAAGGCCACCGCCCTGGCTGCTCCCGGCCACGACGACGCGACCGTCAACGTCCGGATGGCTCCGCGCGGTTTCGACGGCACGGACGGCATCGGTGATCAGGCGGCGGTAGTAGTGATTGTCCGCCGACTCGATGCCCCGCGTCATGAAGCCCGGGTAGGACGGCCCGGCGATCGCGCCGGCGTCCGCCGTGTCGCCCCGCTGCCAGACGCTGCCCTGGCCGCGCGTGTCCATCACGAAATGCGCGAACCCGGCGGAGCTGGCGATCAACCAGTCGGTCGGGAAGCCGCGACCGCCACCATAGCCGATGTACTCGACGACGCAGGGAACCGGGCCCGAGCGGTGCTTCGGGATCAGGAGCCAACCCTTGATCGGCTGGCCGCCGAAGCCGTTGAACGTGACATCGTAGACGTCCTGCAGGGCCAGTCCGGCATCATACGGCTCGAACGTCGCGGCCAGGTCATGGCTCCGAGCCTCGGACAGCGTCGCCGACCAAAAGGCGTCGAAGTCGTCCGGCTCATCTCGCTCCGGACGGTACTCCCGCAACGCCTCCAGCGGCATGTCGAACAGCATGATGCCTCTCCCCTTCCCGTCGCCTGGTTCTCGTCACGCCACCGTCAGCGACGGATCAGCTTCCTTGCCATCAGGATCGCGCCGATGATGCTCACGACGAGCAGCAGGCCGTACTCCCGGGGCGCCTCGCCGATGCCCCAGAAGGCCGAAAGCGCCGCCGCGAACAGGCACACAATGAGAATGGCGGCGTCGCCGAGCCGCTCGCGTGACATCGTTCAGCACTCCTCCGTCGGTCTACAGGATCGCGATCAACAGCATCGCGATGACCACAAGAACGACCAGCGCGAGCAGGCCGATCAGCACGGGGCTCATGCCCTTCGTGGGTTCGCCTCCGCCGTAGGTCTTCGTTTCGCGCTCCGGCACGTCCATGATCTTCTTGTCGAGTGGCTCAAACGGCACGGAGCGCTCGGTGCTCTCCGGGGCCGGGGTGGTTTCGCGGTCCGTCATCTCGATATCCTCCTGGTCGGGTACGGCACGTTCGGTGATGACGGGCACGGCCTCGGCGGGTGCAGGTCGCTCGCGGGCGGCGAGATCCTGCAGCCACTGCGGCAGGTCTGAGACGTCGACCAACGAGCGCGGATCGATCTCGCTCGTGTCCGGCTCGGGCAACGACTTCTCCGGCTTCGCAAGCGCCTCCGGAGGGAGGTCCCCCGATGCCGGCTCCTCGCGCCGCGGAAGGTTCCGCCATGCCGGCGGGCGCCGCAGCCACTCCGGCATCGACTGCTGGAGCCCACCGTCCGGGATCGGGCGCATCGCGTCCACTTCCGTCGTCGTGGTCTCCGTCATGGTGTCGTCCGGCTCGCTCACGTCGCTATCCTCGTCGTGGTTTGCGGAGCTCATCGCTGTCCAGCCAGATCGTCACCGGCCCGTCATTGACCAGCTCTATCGCCATTTCCGCGCCAAAGACGCCCTCCTGTACCACGAACCCAAGCTCGCGCAGGGCGTCGCAAAAGCGGTCGACCAGCGGCGCGGCGATCTCCGGCGGCGCGGCATCGGTCCAGCTCGGGCGTCGTCCCTTGCGCACGTCGGCGTACAGCGTGAACTGCGAGACAACCAGCATCCCGGCCCGGGACGGCTCCTCCGGCAGCACGTCGAGCGCCGAGCGGTTCATCACGCCGTTCTCATCGTCGAGGATACGCAGGTTCGCCACCTTGGTCGTCATCAGCGCGATCTCCTCGTCGCCATCGTTCGGGGAGATCCCGAGCAGCAGCACGTAGCCGCCGTCGATCTTGCCGGTTACCTCGCCACCGACCGTGACGCTCGCCCGGACCACGCGCTGGAGCAGGACCCTCATGCGCCGTCCTTCCAGGCGATGGTAGCGCTCGCGAGCGCGGCGATGCCCTCCTCGCGCCCGACAAAGCCCATGCCCTCGTTGGTGGTCGCCTTGATGCTGATCGCGCCATCGTCCAACCCGGTCAGCTCCCGCAACCGGGCGCGCATCGCCGGCACATGCGGATTCACCTTCGGCGCTTCGGCGATGATCGTCGCGTCGATGTTGACCGGCTCCCAGCCCTTTTCGGCGAGAAGCGCGACGGAATGGCGAACGATATCGCCGCTGTCCATGCCGCGCCAGCGTTCGTCTGACGGCGGGAAGTGCACCCCGATATCACCCAGCGCGGCCGCGCCAAGCATCGCATCGGCGATGGCGTGGAGGAGCACGTCGGCGTCGGAATGGCCTTCGAGCCCCTTGCCGAACGGGATCTCGACCCCGCCAAGGATCATCCGGCGGCCCTCGGCGAAGCGATGGACGTCGTAGCCGATCCCGGTGCGCGGCCATTGCATGGCGGAGTCCTTTCGGCGCGCCCGGAGCAGCGCGTCGACGAGTTCGACGTCCTCCGGGTGCGTCAGCTTGATGTTGAGGCGATCGCCCGGCACGATCCGCACCGGGATCCCGAACGCCTCGGCCAACGACGCCTCGTCGGTGAACTCCGTGTGGTCGGCCAGCGCGCGCCGGCAAAGATCGACGAGCACATCGCGATGCAGGCCCTGCGGCGTCTGCGCGCCCCAGAGATGCGAGCGGTCGACCGTCTCCGTTACGACGCCCTTCGAGACGCGCTTGACGGTGTCGGAGACCGGCGCGGCGACGATGGCCGCCCGGTGCTGCCGCGCCTCACGGGCGCAGGCGTCGACGACATCTGGCGTCACCAGCGGCCGCGCGGCATCGTGCACCAGCACGACGTCCAGGTCCTCCGCAACGGCGAACGGCGCCGTTCGCCATTGAATGCTGGCGCTGGGCACCCCCGGCGACGAGCGTGCGGACCTTTGTCCATTCGCCGCCCGCGACGAGCGCCCGGATCGGCGCCTCGGTATGCGTGCCGTAGACGATCACGACGTCGCGCACGGTCGCGGCCGATTCCATCGCGTCAAGCACCCACGCCAGGGCCGGACGGCCACCGACCTGGGCCAACACCTTGGCGGTATCGCCGAAGCGCTCGCCCTTCCCCGCCGCGACGATCACGCAGGCAGCGAACGGCGTCGTGCCGCTCGTCACGAGTGGCGCTCCATGGACCGGTGCACGTCGAACAGGCGTTCGGCGACCTCATCGGGCACCGGCGCGGCGCCCAGCTCGCGCCCCTCGCGGAACCCGGCGCCGTGGTAGTCGCTCCCACCAGTCGGGATGAGCTTCCAGGCGTCGGCAACGCGGCGCAACTCGGCGTGCTGCTCCGGGCTGTACTCGGCGTAGTACGTCTCAAGGCCCAGCAGGCCGGCAGGGACGAGGCGTTGCAACGTACCCTCGATGTCCTTCGTCGAGTACGGATGGGCGAGCACCGGGACAACGCCATGCTCGATCAGCAGGCGCACCGCGTCTTCCGGAGAGAACGGGTCGCGCGGAATGTAGGCCGGCCGGCCAGCCTTGAGAAACCGGTCGAACGCGTCGCTGACGTCCTTGACGGCACCGATAGCGATCAGCGCGCGGGCGACATGCGGGCGGCCGATGCTGCCCTCATCGGCTTCGGCGAGGATCGCGTCGCCGTCGACATCGTAACCAAGCTCGTGAAGCCGCTCGATCATGCGCTCGACGCGGCGAATGCGCTGGTCGGCCAGCATCCCGCAGGCGCGCCCGGAACGCAACGTTGTCACGATCGACGAAATAGCCGAGGACATGGACCTCACCGCGCCCGACCGTGGTCGAAAGCTCGACACCCGGCACGAGCGTCAGCCCGGCGGCGTCCGCCTCGCGCTGGACCTCGGCGAGGGCGTCGACGGTGTCATGGTCGGTCACGCCGAGAACGGAAAGCCCCCGCCGGCTGGCATTGGCGACCAGCTCGGCAGGGGTATCCAGTCCATCCGACGCGCGTGTGTGAGTATGCAGATCGATGCGGGATGTAGTTTGGGCGGTCATGAGTTCCCGTGCGCCGCTGCGCGGCGGGGCGGAGAGCCTGCGGCCGTCCGCCCGTACGAAACGAGATCGCCTAGCGCGGCTCGACGACGAGGCGAATGGCCGTGCGGTCCTCGTTGTCGATGGTGACATCGATGAACGCCGGGATGCAGACGGCCTCGATACCGGTCTCGCTCAGGTAGTCACGCGCGATGGCGACGGCCTTGACGGCCTGGTTCGTGGCGCCCGCCCCGATGGCCTGGACCTCGGCGCGGCCGGCCTCGCGGACCACTCCGGCGATCGCGCCAGCGACGGCGCTCGGGCGTGAACGCGCGGACACCTTCAGTACCTCGCCCTCAACGCCGACCATCGCCTCGGTGCCGTATATAGCGACGGTCTCGGCGACCGACTCGTGGCTGTGGCCATTCGCGTTGTGACCGTTCGTGGCCACCGGCTCTGAGGCGACGATCTCAACCGTCTCCTCCAGCTCGATCGTCTCGCTGTGACCGTTGTGGTGCAGCGGCGCCTCATCGACGACCGGCGCATCTGGCTCATCGTGAACAGCAACCGCCTCAGCGGGCTCCTCAACGACTGGCGTCGCCTCCACTTCCTGCTCATCAGCATCCGGCGGGAAGCGGTTGCCCTCCGGGTTGATCTTGATGTCCTGAAGATTCAGCTTGCTGAAGAACCGATTCATGAGCGAGGCTCTCTCTTTCCCCAATAAAGACCCGGAAGTCGGGTGCAACGATGTCGCGCGACAAGACCCGTCCTCCCGGGAGGGCATCCCTCCGACGGTGACGTCCGGTTCAACTGCCACGCACGCGAAAGAAGAAGATCGACATCCAGCCAGAATGCGACCGAAGACCACCCCCACAGTGGCACTCCGCATAGTCTACGCTGAACGGGACGTATTTGACACGGCAACGACGACGCGGACCGCATTAACGGAAAACGCGGGCGGCCACCTCCCCCGAAGGGGAGATAGCCGCCCGCGTTGGTCATCGCGAACAGCGAGCGTAACGCCGCAACGGCGCCATGCGAGCCCGTGATGGGACCTAGCGCGCGTAATCGACGGCGCGCGTTTCCCGAATCACCGTGACCTTGATCTGGCCCGGGTATTCGAGCGTCTCCTCGATCTTCTTCACGACGTCCTGCGCCAGGCGTGTCGCGCCGAGGTCGTCGACCGCGTTTGGCCGCACCATGATGCGGACCTCGCGGCCGGCCTGGATGGCGAAGCACTTGTCGACGCCCTCGAAGGAGTTCGCGACGCCTTCGAGCGCCTCAAGGCGCTTGATGTACGTCTCGACCATCTCGCGACGGGCGCCAGGCCGTGCGCCGGAAATGGCGTCGGCGGTCTGGACGATGAAGGCCTCGATCGTCTGCGGCTCTTCCTCGTTGTGGTGCGCCGCGATGGCGTGGACGATCCGGGAGGACCGGCCCAGCCGCTTCGCGATGTCCGCACCGATCAGCGCGTGCGGCCCCTCGACCTCATGGTCGACGGCCTTGCCGATGTCATGCAGCAAACCGGCGGTCTTGGCCACGTTGACATCCGCGCCGAGCTCCGCCGCGAGCGTCGCGGAGATCAGCGACGTCTCCAGGCTGTGCCCGAGCACGTTCTGGCCGTAACTGGTCCGGAACTTCAGGCGGCCGAGCAGCTTGATGAGATCGGGATGCAGGCCGGGCACGTTCGCCTCGTAGGCGACGTGTTCGCCCTCTTCCCGCATGATCTCCTCGAGCTCCAGCTGCGTCTTGTAGACGACTTCCTCGATCCGTGCCGGATGGATACGTCCATCCTGCAGGAGTTTGGTGAGCGCGCGGCGCGCCACTTCGCGGCGAACCGGGTCGAAGCCGGAGACGGTGACCGCTTCCGGCGTGTCGTCGACGATCAGGTCGACGCCGGTGGCCTGCTCCAGCGCGCGGATGTTGCGCCCTTCGCGGCCGATGATGCGGCCCTTCATGTCGTCGTTCGGCAGCGGAACCACGCTCACCGTGGACTCCGAAACGTAGTCCGAGGCGATGCGCTGGATTGTGGTCGCGAGGATCTTACGGGCGCGGCGGTCGGCGTCTTCCTTCGCCTCGCGCTCGATCTCGTGAACGGTGCGGGCAGCCATGTGCCGCGCCTCGTTCTCGATGTCCGCGATGAGCTGGTCGCGCGCTTCCTGCGCCGTCAGCCCCGCCACCCGCTCGAGCTCGGCGTGGTAGCGGACGCGGGCGTCCTCGATCTCTTTCATCTGGCGAGTCCGCTCGGCCTCGAGCTCCTGCTCGATGCGCGCGCGGTGCTCGTCCAGCTCCGCGTTCTTCTTCTCGCGTTCCTGCTCCCAGGTGTCGCGAGACTGCTGGAGCCGCTGCTCCTGCTTGCGGATGTGCTGCTCGTGCTGCTCAAGTCCCTGGGACTTCTTGTCGATGTTTTCTTCTTTTTGCTCGATTCGGCGCTCGATGCGCTCGATCTCGCTCCGGCGCTGGGTCAGCTCCTTGTCGAGCTCCCCACGTAGCCGGATGGCGTCATCCTGTGCTGCCAGGGCAATTTCTCGCCGCTTGGTCTCCGCCTCTTCAATTACGCGATCCGCTTCGCTCTGGGCGATCTTCATGCGGGATTCCGCACGCTTTTCAAGCCAGAAATAGGTCACGAAAAAGGTGATTCCAGCAACGAGCAAAGCCAGGATGATGAATACCCAAAGGTCACCCATCGTGTAGCTCCTCGCTCGTGTCCCCATCTTGTATGGGGTCTCTGTTGTTAAGGTGTGTCGGCCCCGGTTTCCAAAGACCGGTCAGGGCATCGCCGCTGACCGGATCCTCCACATGAACCCGTGGCTTGTACAACCGGAATGGTACTTGTGGCCCAGCATCACCGTCAACCATGCGGCGCGTGACGTGAACACTTAATTTCGCGTACGTACGCTGGAAATCCGCCTAATTGAGCCTAAGGCGGACCACCGTCGAACCCATGACGCCGACCGCGTACAACCTGCGGGATTGGGCCGTTTCGCGCAAGCCCGTACAATAGTCACGAGAGATTTCCGCCACACACGAGGACGAATGGGCATGGCGCCGGCGCAGAATGGGAAGACGCGGCAAGAAGAGAGTGACCAGCAGGCGGATGTCGCCCTGTTGATCGACTATGAGAACCTGCAGGTGAGCCTGAAACGGCACTTCAACCTGACCACGCCACGGATGAGTTTGATCATCCAGGAGGCGCTGGAATATGGTCGCCTCGTGCTCTCCCGCGCCTACGCGCCGTGGACTTCGCCCGACCTGGCGATCGACGCTGAAAACCTCTATCGCCAGGGCATCGACCTCATCTACACCCCGGCCGGCAAGAACAGCGCCGATGTGCGGATGGCCGTCGACGCCGTCGACCTCATCAGCCGCATGGACAACATCGGCACGATCCTCTTCGTCACCGGCGACGGCGACCTGATTCACCCGTTGAATTATCTCCGCCAGCGCGGGGCGCGCGTGGTCGTGATCGGCGTCGACGCGGCGATGAGCCGGATGCTCTCCTCCGCCGCCGACGCCGTACTGATCTACGAGCGCGACCTCGATCCTTCGGTGCTCCGGCGCGTCGCCCAACCGCAACCGCGGGGCACCCGCCGCCAGGAGCAGCCTGCCGCGCCACAGAAGACCGAGCCGGAGCCGACGACGAGGCTGAAGCCGGTCAACGGCGCGCCACCCTCCGAGAAGGCGTTCGAGATGCTGAAGGAGGTCCTCACCCGGCACAACGACGGGGAGCCGATGCTCTACCAGGAGATCGGGCACTGGCTCGGGAAAGATCACAACATGAAGCCGCGCGCCTGGTATAGCGTGCCGTTCAGCGTATTCATGGACGAGGCCCAGGCGGCGGGCTATGTGCTGATCAACACCTCGGGCGGCAACAGTTACGCCTCACTGCCGTCCACCGCGAGCGACGACACGCTGGAGGACACCGAGGACGAGGACGAGACGGGGGTCGACAACGACACCGGGGCAGCGGTGCGGCTGGAATCGCTCCAGTCGGAGGAGCGCAAGTCGCTAATCGACGCGCTGAAGCAGCTCGATGATGACCCGAAGCTGAAGTACCTGACGTTCCGTACGATCCTGCGCCACCTGCTCGCCGAGAGCGTCTTGCCCCGGCTAAACGAGGAGCAGATCCGGAGCCTGCTCAACGACCTGGCGAACCGCAAGCCGCCGGTCCTCATCCGCTCGACGATGCGCCGTCGCAATCCAACGGGCGGGACCTACGCCTTCTCGAGCTTCACCGTGACCAGCGACAAGGACTTGCTGGAGACCCTCGCTACTTCTGACGAGGGCTGAGGCCGTTCCCTGGCAACGCAACGGGTAGCCCTGGCCTCATGATGGCCAGGGAGCGTCAGCGAATTCTTGTCCTGCCAGATGACGTTCCTCTCGCCGACCACTGCGGGTCGGCGCTACCGGGTCAGGGCTGGCCGCACGCCGACTCCGACCCGATCGGCCGCAGGAGGTCCAGTAATGCGAGCGGGTTCGCGGAGAGGACGGTCCACGCGCCGGGCTGGCCGCCGAGGAAGCGCACCAGATCGTCCAGCGAGCGAGAGATCGAGCCAGCAAGGGACGCACTGACGCGAACGCCAGGCTCGAGGTGCAGCGCCTTCACGGTCAGGACCCCCGTTTTCCGGTTGAACGACGGATCAAGCCGCCCAACGATCTTGCCGCGATGCAGGATCGGCAACGTGTAATAGCCGTAGATCCGCTTCGGCGCGGGCACGTAGCATTCCAGCCGGTAGTCGAAATCCCACAACTGCTCGCCCCGATTCCGATTCCAGGTGAGATTGTCGAAGGGCGAGAGGAACGTCGTCAGCGTCGGCCATCCCCTGCGCTCGCGCAGCCCCTCCAGGCGTTCCTGAAGCGTGGCATCCATCCAGACCGGCTCATCGATGCCGTCGACCCCGACCTCCACCAAACGACCTTCAGCGGCGAAGTCCCTCAGGATCCGCCGCACCTCGGCGGCCGGCACATGCGGGCGCCCACCGGTACGGAAGTAGTCCGCCGCCCACTTCGCGGTGGTGACGCCAAGCGGCCGGATCGCGTGGTCGAGGATCTGCCGCCACGCCTCCTCCTGCGGCAACGGAGGACCGTCCCACAACTCGGGAACAACGCGCTCGGTGAGGTCGAAATGCCGCGCGAAGCCGCTGTCGCGCTTGTGGATCATCAACTCACCGTGGATCCAGAGGTAGGTCATCAGGCGGCGTTCGGGCTTGTTGCCCCACCAGTGCCAGGCCGGAGGACGCTCGGCGTCCGGGGGCGACTCGAACTGCCGCGAGGTCATCGCGCCTTCGCTACCAATGCGTTGGAGGATCGAGTCGGCGATGGCCCGCTCGTCCGGGTTCGCCAACGGCCCGTTGCCTTCCGCCCGGGCGCGCTCCATGTACGGCCGGAACATGGGGAGCAACTCGGACGGCAGGATGGACGCGGCATGCACGATATACTCAGTCAGCGCGTGACCGTCTTCGTAGAGGCCCGTCACCTGTGCGGGATCGTACGACCCGAGTCGACTCCAGAGCACCGTCTCGTGCGAGCGCGAGATCACCGAGATGGTGTCGAGCTGGATCGTGCCGAGATGCCGGAACGTGTCGAGGATGTCCTCCCGGGTCGCGGTGCGCCGCGAAGGGCGGCGGTCCAACCTGCTGGCGATGACCGCCAGGGCTTGTGCTTCGGCTTTCGTCAGTCTCACGATCATCCTGTCCCTTGGGCTGGGGCCGATCCTGTCCAACTCCTGCATCCTACTATCCATTCCGGACAGTGTCTGACCGGGTATGCTTGCCGCAGCGTTGACCTTTGCCGTCGGAGACCTAGATGCGCGTTGCTCTCGTTCACGATTACCTCACACAATATGGTGGCGCAGAGCGCGTGCTGGAAGTCCTTCACTCGATGTACCCGGAGGCCCCGGTCTACACCTCGTTGTTCGACCCACGCGGGCTGCCACCCGGGTTCGACCGCTGGGAAATCCACACCAGTGCCCTCTCCCGCGTGCCCGGCGCCGTGCGCGACCATCGCCTTTGGACCCTGCTCTACCCCGGCATCTTCCGGCGCATCGGCAAGGAGCTGGGCGGCAATTTCGATGTCGTGATCGCCGACTCCAGCGCCTGGTCGCACCTCGCCCAACCGGACGACGGCACGCCGGTGATCTGCTACTGCCACTCGCCCGCGCGGTTCCTCTACAACGACGACGACTACCTCGCCGCCGTGCGCTACCCCGCACCCGTCAAGAAAATAACAGACGCCGTGTTCCGCGCCTTGCGCGCCAACGACCAGCGCGCCGGCCGCAAGGTCACCCGCTTCGTCGCGAACTCCGAAGAGGTTCGACGCCGTATCCAGCGCACCTGGGAACAGGACGCCACGGTAATCCATCCGCCCGTTGACGTCGACCGGTTCCGGCCACAATCGCCCGTCCCGGCGGAGGACTGGTATCTGGTCGTGTCACGCCTCGTGCCGCACAAGTGGATCGATCTCGCGGTGCGGGCCAGCACGGCGGCAAACGTGCCGCTGAAGGTGATTGGTGCGGGCCGCGCGGAGCATAGCCTGCGCGAGATGGCGGGCCCGACTGTCGAATTCCTCGGCGAGCTGGACGACGATGCGGTCGTGTCCTACATGCAACGCTGCAAGGCGTTGATCCTGCCCGGCGTAGAGGACTTCGGCATGACGGCCGTGGAGGCGCAGGCCGCGGGCCGGCCGGTGATCGCCGCCGGGGCCGGTGGCGCGCTGGAGACGGTGATCGATGGCGTAACAGGGCTCCACTTCACGCCGCACAACGAACCGGAGCTCGTCGCCATCCTGCGCGAGGGCAACGGGCACGTATGGGACACGGCGACAATCCATGCGAACGCCGAACGCTTCCGCCGTTCCGTGTTCGAGGAGAAGATGGCCGCGCTGGTCGACGAGGTCGTCGGCCGGCGTTAAGCCCCGTACAGCCGGCCCTTGTGGCCGGCTGTACGCGTCATTGGGCTGCCCACAAGGGGCAGCCGTACGCATGGTTTCATTTTGCCGGACACGAGGTGCAGCGGTACGACGGATTGCGCGGCTGCACCCCTAGAAGTAATTCACCGTGATGCCGCCGTCGACAACGAATTGGGACCCGGTCATCCACGACGACTCGTCCGAAGCGAGGAAGATCCCGGCGTTGACGATATCCTCCGCGCGGCCGAAGCGCCCGAGTGGAATGCGGTTGAGGCGCTTGTTCTTCTCCTCCTCGCTGGCGAAGAGGGTCTCCATCAACGGCGTCAGGATCGGTCCCGGGCAGAGCGCGTTCGCGCGGACACCCTGCCATCCGTACTGGACCGCCAGCGACCGCGTGAGCGACAGGACGCCTCCCTTGCTCGCCGTGTAGGCGTCCTGCGGCACGGTGCATCCCATCAGCGCGACGAACGAGGCGATGTTGATCACGGAGCCACCACCGGCTTCGATCAGCTTCGGGATGCCATGCTTGCAGACGAGGAAGATGCTCTTGAGGTTAACGTCGATCACGCGGTCGAACGTCTCCTCACTCGTCTCGATGACCGAGGTGTCCTCGTCCGGCATGATCCCTGCGTTGTTGTAGAGCACGTTCAGCGATCCAAAGCGCGCGACGCCCTCATCGATCATCCGCTGGACATCAGCGTCGACCGCGACGTTCCCAACGACCGGATGCACCGCGTCCGCATTGCCCACCTCTCCGATCGCGTCACGCAGCGCGGCCTCGTTGATGTCCGCCGCGATCACCTTCGCGCCCTGCTCGACGAACATGCGGGTCGCCACGCGTCCCATGCCGCTCGCCGCTCCTGTGACCAGGATGACCTTCCCCGCCAATCGCATGCGTTGCTCCTTTGTGCTGGTATCTCGGTTGAATGCTCCACGCATCCTAGCATCGCCGGCCGTTGACAGGAATATCGTCGACACGGACAATCCGGAGCATCGAATCGGGACCATGTATCCACACCGTACCAGCCGCATCACCGGCGATGGAGACCACCGTGCACGCTGGCAAGATCACGATCGAGGAGCTGTCCTCGGCCATCCGCTCCGGGGAGATCGATACCGTCATCACCGCCGTCCCGGACATGCAGGGGCGGCTCGTTGGCAAGCGCGTGACGGGAACGCACTTTCTCGATCACTGCCTGGAGCACGGCACCCACTTTTGCACCTACCTGCTCGCGACCGACATGGAGATGGAGACGCCGGACGGCTTCCCAGGCCACGACTGGACGACGGGCTATGGCGACTATCTCGCCAGGCCGGATTGGGGCACATTGCGCGTCATTCCGTGGCTGGAACGGACCGCACTGGTGCTCTGCGATGCCGTCGAGCAGGAGTCCGGGGAAACGGTCGATATTGCACCACGCACGATCCTCCAGCGCCAGGTCGAGCGAGCGGAGGCGATGGGGTTCACGCCGAAGATGGCGACCGAGCTGGAGTTCTACCTGCTTCGGGAGTCATTCGATGAGGCGCACGAGAAGGGATACGCGAACCTCACGCCGTTCGGCTGGTACAACGAGGACTACCACCTCTTCCAGGCCACCAAGGCCGAGCCGATCTACCGACGTCTCCGCAACGAGATGACGGCCGCGGGTATCCCGGTCGAGTTCTCGAAGGGGGAAGCGGCGGCCGGGCAGCATGAGGTGAACATCCACTACGACACGGCGCTGGAGGCGGCCGACCGGGCGGTGCTGTTCAAGCACGGCGCGCGGGAGATCGCCTGGCAGGACGGCCGCGCCCTGACGTTCATGTCCAAGCCGCATCACACCTGGACCGGCTCCAGTGGGCACATCCATATCAGCCTGTGGGACTCCGACGGGCTGGGACCCGTGTTCCCGGAGGACGACACCAGCCGGGACATGAGCACCACGATGCGCTGGTTTCTCGGCGGCATGCTCGCCGCGGCGCAGGAGCTGGCGCTGTTCATGGCAAGCACGGTCAACGCCTACAAGCGGTTCGCCGCGGCGTCGTGGGCCCCGACGAACATCGTTTGGGGGCGGGACAATCGCACCTGCGGGTTCCGCGTGGTCGGCTCGGGACCCGCGCTGCGGATCGAGAACCGGCTTCCCGGCGCGGACAGCAACCCCTACCTCGCCTTCGCGGCGGTGCTCGCGGCCGGGCTCACTGGCATCGAGCGGAAGACAGAGCCACCGGCGGAGTTCCGCGGGAACGGTTACCTGGCGACGGATGCACCGAAGATACCGAGCGCGCTCTACAAGGCAATCGCGACCTGGGAGGGCAGCGAGCTGGCGCGGGAGGTCTTCGGCGGCCGGGTGCATGCGCATTACCTGAACCTCGCCCGCGTGGAGCAGGAGTCCTACGACCGCGTGGTCACGGATTGGGAGCGGGTCCGGTATCTGGAGCGGGGGTGATGCGGTGCCGCACGTAGACCCGCACCATGTGTGCAGGTCATCGACCGGAGGTCGATATGGGCGCGGTATGTCTCGAACACAT
The DNA here is from genome assembly GCA_963741805.1 of uncultured Chloroflexia bacterium. GTDB lineage: Bacteria > Chloroflexota > Chloroflexia > Thermomicrobiales > UBA6265 > UBA6265. The sequence goes on along the minus strand of CAVUJR010000009.1, from coordinate 99,778 downwards.
GGCTCGAGACTACGGAGTGGCTCCTGCGTACAGCCGGCCACCAGGGCCGGCTGTACGCAGGCAGCCAAGATATCGACGCGCGAAGGGGCACAACGAAAGATAGGCTACCAGCGCTTGCCGGTGAGCTGGCGGAGGCGCATGCGCCAGACCATGAGGGCGGCTTCGATGACGACGCTGCGGGAGAGCTTGGAGGCCCCGGCGACGCGGTCATGGAAGGTGATCGGGGATTGCCGCCAGGTCTTGCCGAGGCGCAAGGCGCGGTACGTCGTCTCGATCTGGAAGCCGTAGCCGTCCGAGCGGACGGTGTCGAGATCGATCGCCTCCAGCGTCTCGCGCCGCCAGAGCTTGAAGCCACCGGTAAGGTCGCGGATCGGCACGCCGAGGATCAGGCCGGCGTACATACCACCCGCCCGGCTAATCGCCTTGCGCGGCCATGGCCACCCCACCGTCTCGCCGCCGGGGATATAGCGACTGCCGAGGACGAGGTCCGCGCCGGTCGTGCGGGCGACATCGATCATCCGCTGCAGGTCGGCTGCGCTGTGCGAGAGGTCGGCGTCCATTTGCGCGATGTGCGTGGTCCCGAGCTCGAGCGCGTGGCGGAACCCGGCGACGTAAGCGCGGCCAAGCCCCTCCTTGCCCTCTCGGTGGAGAACGTGAACGCGGCCGGTATGCTGTGCGGCGAGGCAGTCCGCGATCTCCCCGGTGCCGTCAGGAGAATTGTCGTCGACGATGAGCACCTGTGGCGCCGGGTCCAGCACCAGCACGGCGTTCACCTGCTGCTCGATGTTCTCGCGTTCGTTGTAGGTGGGGATGACGACCACGAGGGTCATCGGCTGATCGCTCGCGGGAACCGCCTGCGTCATGCCTCGTCGCCGTCTCCGCGGCCACGCGAGAGCAGGAAGTTCACCTGTACCAGCAGGGCATCGACGTCGAACGGCTTGGAGAGCAGCGCGTCGGCCTGCAGCTCGCCGGTGCGGTCGCGCAACGTGCGGCTGGCGGACATGGCGATGATCGGCAGGTCCCTCGTCTCCGGCTCGCGGCGCAGGCGCGCGATGAGCGTGCCGCCATCGACGCCGGGGAGCATGATGTCCATCAGGATCAGGTCGGGATCCCAGTCGCGGGCCATCATCAGGCCCTGGGCGCCGTCTCGCGCGATGGCCACGGTGTAGCCTTCGCCCTTCAGCACCACGTCGATGAGCTGGGCGACGTCTTCCTGATCTTCGACCACCAGAATTCGTGAGGACACGTGCTCTTATCCCTCGTGACACACTCTCCGGCGCCCAGCCGACGCCGATTCTCCTCTTATCGTACTGTACGAACGCGAGTTTCGCGAGGAAGGCGGGGCCAGACGCGACGTTAGGCGGTTGCCCGTCGATATCGACCTGCGGGCGATGCATCGCACATTTCAGTGCGATGCTACTGACGACCTCGCTCAGTAGATTGGCTTGCCGGTGTCCTCGATGTCGGCGCCGAGCTCGGTGAGCTTGCGGACGAAGTCGGCGTAGCCTCGGTCGATGTGGAAGACGTCGGTCACCTCGGTCTCCCCCTCCGCGACGAGCCCGGCGAGAACGACGCTGACGGCCGAACGGATGTCGAGCGACTGGACGCGCGCACCGTGCAGCTTCACCGGGCCGTGCACCTCGGCCGAGGTGGCCAGGAACTCGCCGTTGTCGCCCCAGCGCTGGACGCGGATGTCGGCGCCCATCTTGATCAACTCGTCGGTATAGCGCAGCCGGTCCTCGTAGACACGCTCATGCACATGAGCGACGCCATCGGACTGCGTCAGGAGCGGCATGAACGTCGACTGGGAGTCGGTCGGGAAGCCGGGGTACGGCAGGGTCTGGATGTCGACGGCCTTCAGCGACTTTCCGGGCCGGACAAGCATCTCGCGGTCGCGCATCCAGACGTCGGCGCCCGCCTCCTTCAGCTTCTCGGTGATCGGCACCATATGGTCCTCGATCACCTGGTCGATCGTGACCTCGCCGCCGGTGATAACACCGGCGATGGCATAGGTCGCGGCCTCCAGGCGGTCCGGCAGCACGATCTCCGAGACGCCGGTTAAGCGCTCGACGCCATGGACGGTGATGAAGGGCGTCCCGAGGCCGGAGATACGCGCGCCCATGCGGTTCAGCATCTCGCCGAGCCAGACGATCTCGGGCTCCGCGGAGGCGTTCATGATGACCGTCGTGCCGGCGGCCTTGGTCGCGGCCATCATGAGGGCCTCGGTGCCGGTGTGGCTCGGGTAGTCCATGTAAATGCGCGCGCCCTGCAAGGCGCTGACCCGGGCGTGGATCATGTGCTCGTCACGCTCGATCTCCGTGCCCATGCGCTGGAAGCCGCGCAGGTGCATGTCGATCGGGCGCTTACCGATCTGGTCGCCGCCGGGGAGCGCGAACGAGATCTCGCCCATGCGGGCCAGCATTGGGCCGGTCACGACGACCGATGCGCGCGTTGCGCGGAAGAGACCGTGCGGGGCATCCGTACGGGTGATGTGCTCGGCGCGGATGCGCACGCGCTCATGCTCACGCTCGATCTCAACCTCGGCGCCGAAGGTCCGCAGCAGCTCCGCCATCGAGAGGACGTCGTCGATCATCGGGACGTTGTTGAGAACGACCTCTTCCGGCGTCAGGAGGGACGCGGCGAGGGCCTTCAGGGCGGCGTTCTTCGCCCCGCTGATGCGGACCCGACCGGTGAGGGTGTGACCACCGCGGATCTTGAGCAGGCGCTCGGCGACAAGGGCCTGGGCGGTGGTGGAGTGCGCCGTTCCGGACATGCAGGAGTTCCTCGTGTGGGGTTGCGCCGCGGGATGGCGGCCGGTGTCGGGTGGAAGGGGGCGTGGTGCAGCCCCGGACATGGCCAGTATACCCGCCGTTCCGGAGAAGCATCGATGGTCCTTCGCCAGCCGTTCGACAGGTTACCGGAAGTGCCGGGCCCCGGCGCCGACCTTCAGTCGAATCATCGCGCGGCGCAACGCCGCCTCCATTTCCGTATGTGGCATTCGACCAAGGTGATGCTCCAGAGCCAGTTCGGCGCGATCGAGCGCCCGTTTCGCCCGCGTCAGGTCAATGTCGATCGCCCGCTCGGCGATATCCGGCATCACGAGGACATGATTGTGACGGACGCGGATAAACCCGCCGACCACGACGAAATGCTCATTCCGGCCGATCTTCCGGACAGTCACTTCCCCGGCGTCCAGCATCGAAAGCAGCGGCGCATGGTTCGGCAGGATCCCCAATTACCCTTTGGCGCCGGGCGCGGACACGAGCTGAACCCCCGTACTCCGATGGAGGACAGCCTTATCCGTCAGGATCGCCACGGTTAGCGACGCCATCGATCACCCACTCTTCCGAAGTGGCCCGTCAGCGAGGCGAGTATAGCCGCCAGACGGTGGTGATCATCGCCACACGGTAGAGGGCGACATCTTTCGACATCGCCCTCTCGTTCTCATTGTTCAGTCTCGCTGGCCAGACGATCTCGCCCGCAGCGCTACTCCGATGATGTGTGAGCTCGCCAGAAACGCAATCGCGAGCTCACTGACGCTAGACGCGCGTGGCGGCACCCCGACCGTTGCCCTGGGCGGCACGCATGCGCACCTCAGCCTGCTGGCGATCTGCGTGCGCCTGGCGCACGGCCTCAGTCGACTCGCGCTGCTCGATGCGCTCGCGAGCATGATCATACGCCCGGCGGGCGCTCTCCAGATCGATATCCGCGACGCGCTCTGCGGTGTCCGCGAGGATGATCACGCGGTTGTACGTCACCTGGATGAAGCCGCCGAACACGACGAAATGCTCGTCGCGCCCACCCTTGCGGATGCGCAGCTCACCGGCGTCCAGCGTCGAGATCAGCGACGCGTGGTTCGGCAGGATGCCTAACGTGCCCTCGGTCCCGGGCGCGGAGACGAGCTCAACGCCAGAGTCCTGGTACACGACGCGCTCGCCCGTGACGAGCTCCACACTCAATGTCGCCATGTGATGCCTCCCTCGACATGGGGCCGGCGGCGAGGGGATCACCCTCCCCGTCCGGCCTCACGATGGCGAACTAGCCGCGCCGATTCTCGGCTTCCATCTTCTCGGCGGCCTCGACCACCTCGTCGATGCTGCCCTTGTAGCGGAAGATGCTCTCCGGCAGGTGGTCGTGCTTGCCGTCGACGATCTCCTTGAAGGAGCGGACCGTGTCGGCAAGCGAGACGAAGCGGCCCGGGTTGCCGGTGAACTGCTCGGCCGTGAAGTACGGCTGCGACATGAAGAGCTCGATGCGGCGCGCGCGGTTCACGATCTGCTTGTCCTCATCGCTCAACTCCTCCATACCGAGGATGGCAATGATGTCCTGCAGGTCGCGGTAGCGCTGCAGGATCTGCTGCACAGCGCGGGCGACGTCGTAGTGCTCCTGGCCGACGATCAGCGGATCGAGGATGCGGCTGGTCGACGCCAGCGGGTCCACGGCCGGGAACAGGCCGCGCTCGGCGATGGAGCGCTCGAGGGCGATCGTGGCGTCGAGGTGGGCGAACACCGACGACGGGGCCGGGTCGGTATAGTCGTCCGCCGGCACATAGACGGCCTGCACGGAGGTGATCGAGCCGGTCTTGGTCGATGTGATGCGCTCCTGCAGCTGACCCATCTCGTTGGCGAGGGTCGGCTGGTAGCCCACGGCGCTCGGCATGCGGCCAAGAAGCGCGGAGACCTCGGAGCCCGCCTGGACGAAGCGGAAGATGTTGTCGATGAAGACGAGCACGTCGCGACCTTCGTCGCGGAAGTACTCGGCCATCGTCAGGCCGGTCAGCGAGACGCGGAGGCGGGCTCCCGGTGGCTCGTTCATCTGGCCGAAGATCAGCGCGGTCTGGTCGCGAACGCCGGATTCCTTGAGCTCGCCCCAGAGCGCGGTGCCCTCACGGGTGCGCTCGCCCACACCGCAGAACACGGAGTAGCCACCGAACTCGGCCGCGATGTTGCGGATGAGCTCGGTGATGATGACGGTCTTGCCGACGCCAGCGCCACCGAAGACGCCGATCTTGCCGCCCTTGGTGAACGGGGCGACGAGGTCGATGACCTTCGAGCCGGTCTCAAGGACCTCGACCGCGGTCGACTGCTGATCGAACGGCGGTGGGCTCGCATGGATCGGGCGGTATTCGGCCGCCTCGACCGGACCCTGCTCGTCGATCGCCTCGCCGGTCACGTTGAAGATGCGGCCGAGTGTCGCCGGGCCAACCGGGACGGCGATCGCCTGGCCGGTGTCCACGACATCCTGGCCACGGCGCAGGCCGTCGGTCGTGCTCATCGCGACGGCGCGAACACGGTCGTCACCAAGGTGCTGCTGCACCTCGAGCACGAGGCGGGTGCCGTCGTTGAGGGTCGTCTCAAGGGCGTTGTAGATCTGCGGAAGCTGTTCCGATGGGAACTCGACGTCGACGACCACACCGGTGATCTGGACGATCTTGCCGGTGGCGCCGGTCGCTCCCTTTTCCGGGGCGATAGCGGGTGCTGCCATGTTGCCTTCCTCATCCGGAAGCGGGTGTCTTCTCATATGCCACCCGGCTCCGTGCTCGTCAGAAATGTTTGGTGTCTCGTATGCCGCTGCGTGTCCCGGGCATCCTTGCTGCCGCGGAGCCCGGGACGCCAGGGCCTAATCCGTCCGAAATGCGTTTGCCGCAGCCGAAATCTCGGCGATCTCGTTGGTGATCTGGGCCTGTCGTGCCTTGTTATAGGACAGGTTCAGGTCGTCGACGAGCTCCTTTGCGTTGTCGGTCGCGTTGCGCATCGCCACCATCTGGGCAGAGTAGAACGACGCGACGGTTTCGAGCTGGGCCTGGTAGATCAGGATCTCGACGTAGCGCGGCAGGATGGCGTTCAGCACGTCCTCTGCACTCGGCTCGAAGATGTAGTCCTCATTCGCCGAGGCACGGTTCTCATCGACTTCCGGACGCTCGATCGGCAGGATCTGCACGACCTCCGGCGTCTGCACCAGCGTGTTGACGAATTTCGGGTAGATCAGGTGGACCGCGTCCACCTCGCCGGACAGGAACATGTCGATCGCTGTCTCCGCGATCGGGCGAGTGTCCTCCATCGTCGGCCGGTCGCCGAGCTGGATGAAGTCCGCCACGATGTTCCGGCCAGTCTTGGCCAGGAAGTCGCGTCCGCGCTTGCCAACGGCGATGACCTGCGCGTCACGCGCGGTGTTTTCGCGGAAGTACAGACCGCCGCGCCGGAACAGGTTCGAGTTCAGGGCGCCGCTCAGGCCGCGATCCGGGGTCATGAAGATAACCGCCGAACGCTTCACCTCGCGCTGCTCGAGCAGCGGGAAGCGTGCCAGCTGGTCAGCATCGAGCTGGGCCGAGGAGAGGTCTGCGAGGACATCCCGAAGCCGCTCGGAATACGGCCGACCAGCGGTCACGCGCTCCTGGGCACGGCGCATCTTCGACGCGGCGACCATCTCCATGGCGCGCGTGATCTGCGACACGTTCTTGACGCTACGGATCCGGCGCCGAATTTCACGTGGGCTTGGCATTGTGCCTCATCCTCCCGGGTCTAGTCGGCCGCGGCGTCGTCGCGAGCCACGAGCCCGGACTGGGCCTTGAACTCGGTCGTGACCTTCTTCAGCGTCTCGACGATGTCGTCGCTCAGGACCTTCTCGGTCTTGATCTTCTGGAGCAGCTCGGACTGCGTGCTTCGCATGAACTCGAGGTACGAATCCTCGAACTCCCGCACGTTCTCGACCGGGATGTCGTCCAGCAGACCCGCGGAACCGGCCCACATAATCGCGACCTGCTCCTCAACCGGGAGCGGGCTGTATGGCTTCTGCTTCAGGACCTCGGTCATGACCTGCCCGCGCTCGATCTGGCGGCGGGTCGACGCGTCGAGGTCGCTGGTGCCGAACTGCGCGAAGGCCGCGAGCGAGCGGTAGTTCGCCATGTCGAGACGGAGCGAGCCAGCGACGGAGCGCATCGCCTTGATCTGGGCGGCACCACCGACGCGGGACACCGAGAGACCGGTGTTGATCGCCGGGCGAACGCCGGCGAAGAACAGGTCCGTCTCCAGGAAGATCTGCCCGTCGGTGATGGAGATGACGTTCGTCGGGATGTAGGCAGAGATGTCGCCGGCCTGCGTCTCGATCAGCGGGATCGACGTCAGCGAGCCACCACCCAACTCGTCGCTGAGGCGCGCGGCGCGCTCGAGCAGGCGGGAGTGAAGGTAGAAGACGTCACCCGGGTAGGCCTCGCGTCCCGGCGGGCGGCGGACCAGCAGCGACACCTGGCGGTAGGCCTGGGCGTGCTTGGTGAGGTCGTCGTAGATGATCAGCGCGTCCTCGCCATTCTCCATAAACTCCTCGCCCATCGCGGTACCCGCGAACGGGGCGATGTACTGGAGCGGAGCCGGGTCGGCGGCGGACGCAACGACGATAATGGTGTGCTCCAGCGCGCCGTTCTCTTCGAGGATGCGGCTGAGCTGGGCGATCTGGGCCTGCTTCTGGCCAATCGCGACGTAGATGCACTTCACACCGCTGTCGCGCTGGTTGATGATCATGTCCGTGGCGATCACCGACTTACCGGTCTGGCGGTCGCCCAGGATGAGCTGGCGCTGGCCGCGGCCGATCGGGGTCATCGCGTCGATGGACTTGACGCCCGTCTGGAGCGGCGTATCGACGTCCTGGCGCTTGATGACGCCCGGAGCGATGCGCTCGATCTCGCGGGTCTTCTCCGTCTGGATCGGACCCTTGCCGTCAATCGGCTGGCCGAGGGCGTTGACGACGCGGCCCAGGAGGGCATCGCCGACCGGGACCGAGGCGACGGCACCGGTGGTGCGGACCTCGTCCCCTTCCTCGATGTCGGTGTACTCGCCCATCACGATGACGGACACGGCGTCTTCGCCGAGGTTGAGCACGAGACCGTACGTCCCGCTCTTGGTGAATTCGACAAGCTCTGACTGCATGGCCTGGCTCAGGCCGTGCACGGTGGCCACACCGTCACCAACGGCGATCACCTGACCGACGTTGGAGACCGTAGCCTTTTCTGAGAAACCCTGGATCTGCTGCTTGAGCAGATCACTGATTTCGGTCGCGCGTACCGCCATGATCGCTCCGTTCCTCCGCGGCCTCAGTGCCGCGCCGCGCGGTCCTGATCGTTGCCGTGGCTGTTCGCCTGGCCCGCTCACGCAACCGCGCGAGCGCTCTCAAGCACCGTTCCGAGCCGTCTCGCTAGACGGCGTTCATCCTCGCCCGCAGGCGACGTAGCTGGGTCAACACACTTCCATCGATGACCTGATCACCGATGCGCGCCACGATGCCGCCGATCATGCTGGCATCGGTGTGCAGGCGCAGCTCGACTTCCTTGCCCACGATGCCCTTCATCCGCTCGCGCACGAGCTCTTTGCCGGCATCGTCGAGCGCATCCGCAGTGGTCACATCGACCAGCACGACCCCTCGCGCCTCCATCACCGCCTCATCGAAGAGTTCGGCGATGTCGGACATCAGCGAAAGTCGCCGCCGCTCGATCAACATGTGGAACAAGGTGCGAGCTTCCGGCTGCAGATCACCCAGGACCGCGTCAACGGCCCTGAACTTCTCCGCATCCTGCACGCCGGGATTCGTCAGGAAGTTAACCACCTCCGAATCCGCGACCAGCGCGTCCAGCGTTCCCAGGTCGCGCTGCCAGGCCTCAAACGTATTTGTTTCCTGGGCGATTTCTTTCAGCGCCTGGGTGTAGCGCTTCGCTGCACTGCTTGCCATTGGCCATGTCCTTGCGATCCGGCCGCCCTCCCCGGAAGGAGTTCACGGCGTCCGGTCCTGTGTTGCCGTCTCGTGACTGTTCATACGACGGAAGGCAGCCGGCGAGGAAGCCCCGCCACTGCCTTCTGGCGTCTCTTACCGCCCGGCGGGAGCAGAGTTCTCGGCCAGGGTGGCCTCGATCAGCTCCTTCTGGTCAGCCGGGGTGATCTCCTTGCGGATGATCTTGCCCGCGGCGATAACCGCAAGGTCGGCAATCTCCTGGCGAAGCTGCTGGCGAGCCTGGGCAGTCTCCTGCCGCAGGGTCTCCTGCGCCCGGCCAAGGAATTCGTCTGCCGCGGCCCCGGCACGCTCGCGTGCCCTGGTCTCCACCTGCTCGGCGTTCTGCCGCGCGGTCTGGAGGAGCTCCTGCGCCTCGCGCCGAGCCTGGGCCATGATCTCCTCGTTCTTCGCCTGCGTCTCGCGCAGCTCAACCTGCATGCGCTCGGCGGCCATCAGGCTCTCGCTGATGCGCACCTGGCGCTGGTCGAGCACCCGGACGATCGGCCCGACGGCGAACCGCCAGAGCAGGTACACGAAGACCAGGAAGGCGATCGCCTGGACGAGTAGATTCCATCCATTGATGCCAAGTTGGTCCATTACCGGCCACTCCTTCGCTACACATCCCGGGCCCGTCAGTCAATCAACGAGTGCGCCGCAGTGGTCCGCAGCGCACCCGGAGAGGACCAGAGCAGTGGGCTGCCGGCACCCCGCCTTCGCGGCGCGCCGGCGCGCTCCACCGGTTCCTAGACGAGCGCGATGATGATGGCGATAACGAAGGCGTAGATCGCGACCGCCTCGGCGAGCGCGGCGCCGATGATCATCGTGGTCTGGATCTGGCCACCGGCCTCTGGGTTGCGGCCGATGGCCTCCATCGCGCCCCGGACGGCCATACCAATGCCAATGCCCGGGCCAAGGGCACCAAAGCCGATCGCGACCGCCGCGCCAATCGCCTTCGCCGCGTCTACGCCCTCAGGTCCTGTCAATCCGTCAAACACGTGACTCTTCCTCCTGTCGATGCCGGTCGATGCACTCGAATGCCAGCCTCGCCACTCTGTTCAGGACGACATCAGCAGCCGTCACACTCACGAAAAGAAACTCCGGTTCGAACCCGAGCCCCCGAGCCGTTCGAGGGCTGAACTCGCAAGGTTGGTTAGTCGCCCGCGGGGGACGGCGCAGTGCCGCGCGCCGGGGCATTGTCATCAACGGCCCGGACAGCGTCATGATTCTCCGCGTGGGATTCATCATGATCATCGTGCCCCGCGGCCGCGAGGGTAATGTAGATCAGGGTTAGCAGGGAGAACACCAGCGCCTGGATCGTGCCGAAGATGGTCTCGAGCCCCAAGAAGATGACCGGGAAGAGTAAGGGCAGGATCGCAATCTTGATGGAGTTCGCGATGGCGTAGGCGACGCCCAGCAGGATCTCACCCGCGAACACGTTGCCGAAGAGACGGGCGGAGAGCGAGATGATGCGCGACAGCTCGGAGATGACTTCGATCGGGAAGAGGAACGGCGGGTTCGCCATGTGCTTGATGCGGCCACCGACGCCATGGGCCCGCACGCCGAAGATCTGGACGGCCACGAACGTGATCACGGACATCGCGACGGTCATGTTGAGGTCGGCGGTCGGCGGGCGGAACAGCGGTACGTGCTCCGTCTCGTGCGCGGCTTCCTCGCCTCCATGGTCATCGACCGTGGTCCCGGCGGCATGATCGTCACCCGAGCCATTGACGGCGGCGGTCGCGATCTGGCCCTCCTCGGTCTCCGTCACGACGTTCGCGTTCTCAACGGCGACCTCGGCCTCCGGGGCGTTGTCGGCCTCGGCGTCCTTGGCAATCCAGATCGTACCGATGCCCGGCAACAAGCCAGTGAAGTTCGAGAAGATGATGAAGATGAAGAGACCGGAAACGAGCGGGAAGATCCGCCGCCCGAGCGCCTTGCCGCCGGTGCTCTCGACGAGGTTCAGCAGGAAGTCAACGATCATCTCGCCGACGCCGCCGAAGCGGCCGCCCTTGCGCGGGTCCACCGTGATGCGACGGGCCATGAGCGAGAACACGATCAGCAACGCGGTCATGACCAGGATCATGACGAGGAACGAATTGGTTATCGGGATCGGGCCGATGTGGAAGAGCGTTTCAGCCGCAAGCGAGATATGCAAATCCATGAAGTGTGATGCGCCTCTCTTCAACTCAAACGCGCGTCTCTGCGCGCTGGAGTACTCCCCGATGTGGAGTCCCCCCGGATCCACGAATCGCCAACCGGAAAACTGGAATTTACCGGACTGGCTCGCACGAAAGAACGCCGTTCAGACGGAGGTTAAACCCTTCGGGAGAACCGGCGTTCCAGGACTCGCCCGACCGGACCATTGCCGCGGTCCGTCCGGTTGAGCAGCGCGAGCTCATACAACTGATAGCCAGCCGACACCAGGCCAAGCACGAGACCAATCAGTGTAAAGACAGGAGCCATGTCGAGCCGGCGGTCCAGCCAGACCCCGCCACCGACCAACACTGCGAGGGAAAGCGCAACGCCAAACCCGAGGGTCGAGGCGGTGGCGATCTTCTGCAGGTCGCGGTCCTTCTGGAGGTCGGGCAACTTCTCGTCGCTCAAGTTACGCTCCTGACAACGCATCACGCACCTGACAGCCCGTGACGCACTTACGCGAGAGTGTACCACCCCGACCAGTTGTGAGCAAAATCACAATTCCTGGTCGGAGCACGATGCGACCGATACCTAGAACAGCACGAATCCATCGGCGAGCGGGTCGGAGGGGTCGACGTAGAACGTGTGGGTGCCGGTCACCTGACCGCGCCCGGCGATCTCGACAATCACGCCAGGGAACTCTCCCACGGCCGTGTTGTTGACGATGCGGCCGGTCATGAAGGTATCCACCACGCTCTCGGAAACGTAGGGCTGACTGACGTCCAGCTTTCCATCAGCAGCGCGGGCCGCCATGGTCGCGGCCATGCCGGTCGCGCAGGGCGAGCGGTCGATGAGTCCGTCGAGGTACACGGTGGCGTTGCGGCTGTCGGCTTCATCGCTCGTCGGATCCCCGAGGAACACGGTGCCAAAGATGCCGGAAAGTGCCGGGTCGACTGGGTGGACAATGTCGAAGCGGTTCCCGACCTCCTGGGAGATCGCGACGCCCATCTCGGACAGCGCCTTGGCGGCGCCCGCCTCCAGCGAGACCCCGGCGTCCTCCGCCCGGACGATTGCGTACCAGTTGCCGCCGTAGGCGATATCGACCGTCATTCGGCGATCGCCTACGGTGATCTCGACGTCCTTGTGCTGCCGGAAGGCCGGCACGTTGCGGAAACGGACGTTGCGCACGCGACCCTGGTCGACGCTGGCGCGGGCCTGGATCGGGCCAGAGAAGGTATCGAAGGTAATACGCGTGTCGGGTCCATCGGCGGGTGCCGCGCCCGACTCGATCAGGATGGTGGTCAGGGCGATCATGCCATGACCGGACATCGGTTTGTACCCACCGGCGGACATGAAGATCACGCCGTAGTCGATCTCGGGATCGAGCGACGGCAGCAGCACCGCGCCGGTCAGCCCGGCATGGCCGCGGGGTTCGGCAAGGAGCCAGCGCCGGATCGCGTCGTGATCCTTCTGGAAGAGTGCGATCTGCTCGCGTACCGGTGCCGCCGCGATCCTCGGGACGCCGAAGGTGACCAACCGCAAGGGCTGGCCCGCCACATGGGCGTCGATCGTCGTCAGCATGTCCTTCCAGCGCACGTTCGTCTCTCCCCCGGGAATTCGAGCACCCTGCCGGAATCACAGGCAATGCGATCCGACATCAGGCGCTGGTGTGGTGCGGTCGGTCGGCCGCCATCAGCATCATCATACAACCGCCGCCACTATCGCCGCGTGAACGCGTTACCACCAGCCGTAGGGGATGTTGCGATGCGGGTCCAGCAGCGGGTACCGGCGGGAGGCGAGCAGACCCTGCAGGCGCGAGCGGAGCGCCGCCCACTCTTCTGCCGAGAGCAGTTTCGGGAACTCCGGGAGCGTCGCGTCGAGTTCACCCGCGAGGGTCTCAAGGTCGGCCAGCAGCTCATCGCTGATCCGGCGCCCGACGAACTGCCAGAGCACCGTGCGCAGTTTCGGGTACTGGTTGAACGTCAGGCCGTGATCGATGCCGATCACCTTGCCGGACGGCGTGAGCAGGCAATGGGTGATCTTGCGGTCCGCGTTATTGGCGAGGTGATCGAACAGCACCAGCCGCTCGATCTCGATCGTGCGCTGGCCCCAGTACTCGGCGTCTTCCATGACGTCGGGCTGGGAGGGCACGTAGATCTGGACGCTCCCAACGCCGTGCGGCCCGTCGCGCACGACGGTCGGTGGCACGATCCCCCACCCCAGCGCGCGACTGAGAAGATACGAGGCGCGCTCGCGGTTGTGGAGCGTCCCGTGCTGGAAATCGTGCAATGGGCGCTCGCCGGCCATCGGCTTGTAGATGGCGAGGTGCCCTTGAACGCCTTCACGCTCCAGGGCCACGGCGAATGTGTAGTTGCTCCCCCACGGCACGAGCTCGGTGGCGGTGATCTCCGCCTCGGCGAGCAGCCGCAATGCATCTTCGTCATCCAGCTCTGGCTGCGGGATGATCTCGCCGGTCTCTTCGTCCCGGAGGAACAGGTTCAGCTCGGGCATCAGGAAGCTCCCGGGTCGCGGCGGCGTAATTCGGCCTCTATGATATCGCGACCCGAGGCATTCCCATGTACGATGAGCCGCAGACACGTGGAATCAGCTACAAGGAGGAACCGGACCCATGAAGATCGTGCGCTACTCGGACAAGAACGGCGGCGACGGCGCCTATGGCATCCTCGAAGGCTCGTCCATCTACGCGCTTGAGGGAGACATCTTCGGCACGCATACCAAGGGAGCCGAGGTCGGGGCCCTGGACGACGTCACGGTGCTCGCGCCGCTCGATCCCGGCAAGATCGTCGCGATCGGTCTCAATTACAAGGCCCACGTGACGGAGCTGGACGCCTCGCGCACAGCTTCCGGAGTTCCCGGTGATCTTCATGAAGCCGCAGTCAGCCGTGATCGGGCCGGACGCACCGATCGAGATCGCGAATCCGGAGCACGAGACGCACTATGAGGCCGAGCTGGTAGTCGTGATCGGCAAGAAGGCGCGCGACGTCTCCGAGGACGACGCGCTGGACTACGTGCTGGGCTATACGGCCGGCAATGACGTCTCCGACCGGAAGATCCAGTACGCCTCGGGCCAGTGGGTGCAGGGCAAGGGCTACGACACCTACTGCCCGCTCGGCCCATGGATCGAGACAGAGCTGGACCCGGGTCACGTGCAGGTGCAGTCGCGCCTGAACGGCGAGGTTCGCCAGGATAGCAATACGGAGATCCTGATCTTCAGTGTTCCGTTCCTGATCAGCTACGTTAGCAAGGTGATGACGCTGCACCCTGGTGACGTGATCATGACCGGCACGCCCCACGGCGTGGGTCCGATGAAGGCCGGTGACACGATCGAGATCGACGTCGAGGGCATCGGCGTCCTGCGCAACCCCGTGGTCCACCGCGCCTGACGCCGCCCCCATCCCCGACCGCCCAGCACACCCCGGCCGGAGCCATTCCGCCGGGGTGTGCTGCATGGTGGAGGTGTACACTCTCCTCTCAGGACGCCGATCTCAATCCGGCGCGTTCGGGGCGCTCGCCAGCTCACGCTGCCTGTTCCATGCGACGCCACGCCCCGTGACCAACGATGATGTCCGGGAGGATTCGTAACCAATGAATATCACCATGTTCGGGACGGGCTATGTTGGCCTCGTCACCGGCGCCTGCTTTGCCGAAAGCGGCAACACCGTCTACTGCGTTGACGTTGACGCGAAGAAGATCGACGGCCTGAACAACGGCATCGTACCGATCTACGAACCGGGCCTGACCGAGCTGGTCGAGCAGAATCATGCCGCCGGTCGCCTGAAGTTCACTACTGACGCGCGGGATGGCGTCGATCACGGCCGATTCATTTTCATCGCCGTCGGCACGCCGCCGAACGAGGACGGCTCGTCCGACCTGAAGTACGTCGAGGCCGTGGCGAGCACGATCGGGGAACATCTCTCGAAGCCGGCGATCATCGTCAACAAATCGACGGTCCCGGTCGGGACGGCCGATCGCGTCCGCGAGGTCATCACCGCCCGGCTGAAGGAGCGCGGCGTCGACGTGCCGTTCGACGTGGTCAGCAACCCGGAGTTCCTGAAGGAAGGCGCGGCGATCGAGGACTTCCAGCGCCCGGACCGCATCATCATCGGCGCGGAGTCGAGCGAGGCGATCGAGGCGATGCGCCAGCTCTACTCCCCGTTCAACCGCAACCACAACCGCATCATCGTCATGGACATCCGCTCCGCAGAGCTGACCAAGTACGCGGCGAACGCGATGCTGGCGACAAAGATCTCGTTCATGAACGAGATCGCGAACATCGCGGAGCGCGTCGGCGCCAATATCGAGAATGTCCGCATCGGCATCGGCTCGGACGAGCGCATCGGCTACAACTTCATCTATGCCGGCATCGGCTATGGTGGCTCGTGCTTTCCGAAGGACATTCGCGCGCTGGTCAACACCGCGCAGGCGTATGGCTACGACGCCCGACTGATCGAGTCCGTCGAGCACGTGAATCAGGGCCAGAAGCAGCTAATGACCGGCAAGATCGTCGATCACTTCGGCGAGGACTTGCGCGGGAAGACGTTCGCCCTGTGGGGGCTGGCCTTCAAGCCCAAGACCGACGACATGCGCGACGCCCCGAGCCGCGAGATCATGGAGGGCCTGTGGGCCCGTGGCGCGCGGGTGCAGGCATACGACCCGGAGGCGATGGAGACGGCCGAGCGCCTGTACGGCGAGAGCGAGCAGTTCCAGCTCGCCCCCAGCCGCGATGAGGCGCTCCTGAACGCGGACGCGTTGATCATCGCGACGGAGTGGCGGCAGTTCCGCAGCCCGGACTGGGAGGCGCTGCGCGAGCGTCTGTCGGAGCCGATCATCTTCGACGGCCGGAACATCTTCGACCCGGCGCGTGTGACCCGCGAGGGCTTCACCTACTACGGCATCGGCCTCGGCGACCAAATCCGCAAGGCCAACGGCGACGCGCAGGACACGGCGCCGAAGCCGGACCCGCAGATGGTTACCGCCGATTAGGCGAGATACGACAACCGACAGTTGCAGAGAAGCCTTGGGCAGTTCGCTATCTGCCTAAGGCTTCTTTGTGTATCGACTGGCTCGATTCGGTCTTTTGCCGCGCCACGCCAACGCCTTCGGGTCGGCGCTTCCGGTGAGGGCCACGCATGAAGAACCCTGACACGGGGTCCAGGTCTCCGGGTCGTGTTCACGAGGGTGGGATGAATGGCTTACCCGAGGACGAGGCGGTCCAGCGACATGGCGAAGAAAATGCCGGCCATGTACCAGATAGAGAAGAAGAATGTCCGGCGGGCGAGACCCTTGCTCGGGTTCATGAGCAACTGCAATGCCAGCTTCAGGAACCAGATGCCGAGGCCAAGCGCTCCGGCCAGGTACAACCACCCCATCCCGAACGGCATCAGGAGCAACGAGACGGCGACGAGCATCACGGTATAGAGGGCGATCTGCTTGCGAGTCTCCTCCTCACCGGCCACGTTCGGCAGCATCGGCATCCCGACGCGGCCATACTCGCCCTGCTTCAGCAGCGCCAGCGACCAGAAGTGCGGCGGTGTCCAGTAGAAGATGATGGCGAAGAGGATCCACGCCGGCGCGGAGATGGAGCCGGTAATCGCTGCCCAGCCGACGAGCGGCGGCATTGCGCCGGCCGCACCGCCGATGACGATATTCTGGGCGGTGCGACGCTTGAGGATCAGCGTGTAGATGACGACGTAGTAGAAGTTGCCGGCCAGCGCGATCGCCGCGGCAACCCAGTTCACCAGGAAGCCGAGCAGCAGGAAACCGCCCAGCGTCAGGGCACCGGCAAACAACGCGCCGTTTAACGCCGGGATACGGCCGTTGGCCGTCCCGCGCTTGCGCGTGCGTGGCATCTTCGCGTCGATATCGCGGTCAATGACGCAGTTGAAGGCGTTCGCCCCACCGGCGGTCATCCACCCACCAAGGAGGGTGACGACGATCAGCCAGAACGGCGGTGCTCCACGGTACGCGACGAGCATCGCGCCGAGGGTGGTGACCAGCAAGAGGGCCATGATGCCAGGTTTGGTGAGGGCGATGTACTCGCCCACCAGCCCCATCACGCCATCGGACGCCTCATCGGCCGCCGACTGGTTGTGCTGCTCAACGTCCTGCGTGTTGATCATGAATCGGAAACCCTGCCCATGGAGGAGTGGAACGAATTGACGATGGGATGCACCCCGGATAGGCCCGCGCATCGACGGCATTGCTGCAATGATCATGCCGGCCGCGTGGTGGACGCAATGCCCGATCGTTGGTCGGTCGTGGAATCGGTTTGATGCCTTCCCTCGGGGAACGAGAGCGCCCCGCAGGTTCCCATAGTCTACCCTGTTCCCCGGGGGAAGGCATACGGACAACGGCAGGAATCCCACGACCCCTTGACAGGCGGCACGGACGGCCTGAAGGTATTGGTGAAATCCGTCACAAGGGTTTCACCTCGCCTCCGCGGAACGTCCCGGCGCGAGGTTCTACGCCGCGTGCCGCAACGTTTGCGTTATCGCGGGCAGATCGATCCTGATCTTATGCGTGCAACGACGCACGCCGTCCCGGGGAGGTGAATCGCCATGACTGCATCCTTCAAGACGCCACCCACATCCATCTCCGCCTGGCTGCGGCCAGGGCAACGCTTCCGCTCGCCAGACGGCGGATCGGATAGCGAGCTGACAGTCTCACGCCTCGTGCAGGACGCAATGGGCTTGACCCATGCCGTGCTGCGGGACAACTCCGGGCGCGAGATCAGCACCTTCGCCGACCAGATCCAGTTCGCGATCGAGGTCGGGATGCTCTCTCCCATGGAAACGACCATGACCGGCCTGGCGTGCTAACAGAGCTTCAAGCTGCCTGACACAGAGAACCGCCCGGCATCCGAGGGGAAGCCGGGCGGTTGACGTTGTTCTTTACGAGATGGGGATAGCTAGATCGCCGCCCTCGTTGCAGAGATGTCCGACGTGCATGCCGGGCAGCGTGTCGCGTCGATCGGCACGTCCGTCATGCAATACGGGCACTTCTTCATCGCTGGGCTCTCTGGCTCCTCTCGCTTGGAGCGCTCGAGCATGTGATTCATCGGCTTCACGATAAAGAAGAAGACGACGAGCGCGATGATCAGGAAGGAGATCACGGCATTCAGGAACAGGCCGATCCCGAACTGGCTGCCGTTGATCGAGAACGTGATGCCGCTGAAGTCCGGCTGACCCCCGATCGCCGCGATGAGCGGCGTGATCATGTTGGCGACGAGCGAATTGACGATCTCATTGAACGCCGCGCCGATGATGACAGCGACGGCCAGCGAGACGACGTTCCCCCGGATGATGAATTCCTTGAACTCCGATCCCCACGATCGCATGGCTCTCTCCTCCTGCTTTCCTCAGGCCATAAACCCATCCGGGCGATGGCAGGGTTCACGGAAGCCTTCGTTTTCCATAACTCCCTGGCACCAGTATAGGCACCACCGGGGTACGGCGAAAGCGCTTCCGTTACGGCGCGCAGGAGCTCTCGCTGGCGGTCAGTGTGTAGTACGCCTCACCTTCCTCATAGCCCATCTTGAAGTAATCGCCACAGGCATTGGTGAAGTTCGTGCTTACGCCCGATGAGGTGTACACCTCGAAGCTCGTGCCGACCACCGGGCCGGAACTCGCGCCGGCCGGTAGGGTGCCGTCAAAGACCACCAGGCCGTCCACCGTGATGGTGAGGTAGATGTCCGCATCGGCGGTCACGTTGATCGAGGTGATGTACGTGCCCGCTTCGGAGGTCGGGGCCGCCTGCTGGGTATCGGTTGTGGTGTCGGCCTGCTCCTGGAGGCTGTCGCCGCTGGTGGAGGTCGTACCGCTCGTGCCATCGGAGGCGGTCGTCGTGCTCGTCGAGGTGTCTGTGGTCGCGTTGGCGGAGCCCTGCGCTGCGCCAGCGGTCGCGTCGCCGACCTCCTCGCCCAGATACACATAGACGAAGACGGCCGGTCGGGAGCCCTCGTTCGTGACCCGCGAGTCGTTGGCGACGGACTGGCCATCGCCGCTCGCGAGCGCGCTCAGCTCGCCATCGACGTCGACCTGCACCTCGCCGGAGGTCACCATCACCATGCCGGCGCCACTGTTGTCCGGCATGTCGGCCGACTCACCGGGCTGGAGCACGTAGCGCGTCATCATCATGTCGTAGACGCCCTCGTCCACCCGATCGAGCACCGGGCTCTGGTAGAAGGCGTCAAGATCGACCTTGTCGGGATCGACGAGCTCGAACCACCACAAGGTGGACTCATCGTCCTCACTCATCGTGGTGTAGGAATCATCCGACGCGCGGAAGAAGGCCTCACCGGGATGCATCAGCGCGCGCTTGCCCGTGGCGTTGTTGCGGATCACGGTGGTGCCGTCGCGCTGCAGGAGAATGGCCTCGTCAGCGGTTTCGGCGCGGGCATCCTCCACATTCGGCACGGAGATCTCGCGCACCTGCCAGACGAGGTCGTCACCGCTGGCGTAGGCAAGCCCGTGGGCGAGCACGGCGGGCGCGCCTGGCCCGGCAGCGTCTTCCGCCCGCTCGGCAAGACGCGGCTGGCTGTTGGTAGACGTACCGGTCGAGGTGTTGGACGGTGCCTGCGTCGGCGCGACGGTCGGCTGGACCGTCGCCTCCGGCGTGGAGGCCTCATCCTGGGTGCCCTGCGGGGCGGTCGGGTCGTTCGGCACGAGCTGCGCAGGGTCCTGCGTCGGTTGTGCTTGCTCGTTCTGTGCGTATACCGGGGCGCCGGCGGCCATCCCGATCACCAGCGTGCATGCCAGGATCGACAGCCACCTCCGGACGGCGTTCGCGTTGCCACGATTCATGTGGTTCTCCGTTTGCTCAAGGTGAACAGCCAATGGTCGGCGATGCCGTCTGCGGCCCCGCCTGCGGTCAGACACCGGGCCCTTCCCTTGCCCTGCGGCTGACGTGTCGCGAAGAGTATCATGATGCGCGGACCGGCCTGCCGCGAGGGCGCTCGCCCCAACCCGGCGAACCTGCGCCCAACCACCGCGCCCGTCGCTCGCCAAAGCATACGGATTCGGCGCGGCCCACGCACGTAGTGACCGTACACATTTTACACCGCTTTCGCGGGAGTGAACACTCCCGCGTTCCCAAAACCTGAAGGACAGTCCCGGCCTCATGAGCGATCAGCAGGAAAACACGCGCCCGCCACGCCCTCGCGGCGCAACGCCCTCGACTCCCAAACGCATGGCGGCGCCGAGCGGTGTCTCGCTCACGACGCTCGTCTTCGGCGTTGTGGCGCTGCTCCTGCTCGGGATGACGATCTGGATCGTGAACCTGCGCGGAGATGTCGCTGACCTCCAACGCGACGTCGACCGCATTCAGGGAGAGAACAGCACCTTGCGCGCCAGCGCGAACGCGACGGTCTACCAACTGCTGCCGACCGAGGACGCCCCACCCAACGCGAACGCCCAGGCCTGGTTCTCGGTGCAGGGCTCCGGCGTGCTGTCGGCGGCGAATCTTCCCCAGCCAGGCGACGGCTCCGTTTACCAACTCTGGTACATCACCGATTCGCCGACCAATCCGGTACCGGGCGGCACGTTCTCCGTCGATCGCACTGGTCAGGGTTTCATGCTGATCCCCGCGGACGTTGACGGCGTGACCTCGATCGCGATCTCACTGGAGCCGGAGGGCGGCAGCGCCTCGCCGACCGGCGCGATTCTTCTGACCAGCGATGTGTCGGACGCGCGCGGATAGCCCGCACCGGTCCCGGGTCTGGTACCGTCTGGGCAGCACCTTGCCGGATGCCCGGCGGGCATATCGCATCACGAAAGCATGTGCTCGTGGCCCTGAGATCGCCCACCATCACGTCGAGCGATACCGTCGGGACGGGCGTTCACCCTGCCCCGAAGCCTGATGGTGCCGCCCGGACGCACCAGGCGCCGGCCACGGCGACGGACATTCTCTGGCTGGTGACCGCGATCCTGCTCAGCCTCGCCGCGCGCGTGCCCTTCCTCACGATCCCGATGATCCATGACGAGGGCGGCTATGCATACGCCGCCCGAGGATGGCTCGAAGGCACGGGCCGGCTCTACGACGACCTCTGGATCAGCCGACCGCAGGGCATCTTTGCCCTCTACGCGCTGGTCTTCGAGATGCTCGGCACCAGCGTGCTCGCCCTGCGCTTCACAGCCTGGCTCTTCGCCGCGCTGACCGTCTACGCCGTTTGGCTCTTTGGCAGGCGCTGGACCTCACCGCGCGTCGCGAACCTCGCCGCCATCATCTCTGGGCTGCTCCTGTCCTGGCCGAGCTTCGAGGGCTTCACGGCCAACGCCGAGGTGTTCATGGGCACGCCAGCGGCCTTCGCGGCGTTCTGGCTCCTGCGCATGGCCCAGACCCGCTGGACCGCGCCACAGCTGGTCGGCGTCGGCGTGCTGGTCGGGCTCTCAACGGTGCTCAAGCCGTCCGGCATCGTTATGCTCCCGGTCGCCTGGGCAGTGATCTGGCTGGTCGATGACGCCTCCCGCCGTGAGCGGCTCCGCCGTGGCGGATGGGTTCTGCTCGGCGTAAGCATCGTTGGCGCGATCACCTTGATCCACGGTTACTTCCTTGGCTGGGAAGATTTCTTCTACGCGACGGTCACCTACCGCCTGACCCTGCAGAGCACCGCTACGGTCTCGCTCCCGCGGCATCTCCAGGCGATCGGGTCGCTGACGCTAGCCTCCGCCCCGCTGGTCGGGATGCTGCTCATGATCTGGGCGTTCCGGACCCGCCTGCCCCTGCGCGCGGTGCTGACCGCTGATGTGCTCAACAGGCCCCGACGTCGCTTCAGGCTCCGCCGGGAGACAAGTCCGGGAGGGCTGCTGCTGGCGGCCTGGACGAGCGGGGCGCTGGTCGGCATCGCGATGGGTGGAGACTGGTGGCGGCACTACATGATCCAGGCAGTGCCTCCACTGTCGTTGTGGCTGGCCTGGAATATCGACGGCATCATTCACGCCCTGCGGCGCTGGCGCCGGGCGCTCGCCACCGTGCTGATGACAACGCTGGTGTTGCTTCCGTTCACGATGATCGCCGGCGGCCGCGACGGATTGCTCACCGCGCTCTACAACCACCCGGGCTATCCGGCGCAGGCGGAGGTCGCCGCATACATCCGGTCACATACGGAGCCAGACGACACGATCTACGTTGCCTTCGACCAGGCCTCGATTTACTACCTCTCCGACCGCAAGCCCGCCTACCGCCATCTATATGATCAGGAGCTGCAGGCGCTGCCGGAGTCCTATGCCGATATCATCGGGATCATCAGCGGACCGGACCGGCCGGTCTACATCATCAGCACGCTCCACCCCGGCCCGTTCCCGGACGACAGCCGTGCGTTCTGGCGCGAGGTCGGGCAATACTACGACCTCGAAACAACGATCGACGGCGTCCCGATCTACCGCGCGAAGGATGCCCCGGCGCCGTAGGCGGTCCGGACGGGACCGTCCGCCCATTTCCGGAGATCCGTCATCCCGAGCGGATCGCCGAATGTAGGAAGGTGACGCTGTCGAAGGATCCTGGATTTGGCCCTAAAGGCATGCAGGCTGGGACAAAGATCCCTCCACGCGCGTCCCGCTGCGCGGTCCGCTTGGTCGGGATGACGGTGCATGAGACGGCGGTTCGTTAGACACATCGACCCAGACGCAGTACTGAGCGAAGCGAAGAATCCTACGCGAAGCGACGTATCGTCGAATGTATCGTGTCTGAAGCACCGGTTCCTCGCGATGACCTGGCAGGCGACAGCGGGAGGGCTTCGTCCAGGGCAACGACGCATGCGGACCGAGGAAAGACATCAGCGTCTGCACCTGCATAACGTGGGGAAAGCGTCTGCGTCTAAATGCGCCAGGTTGGCTCGTCGTGACCGTCCTCATGCTCCGGAACGAGCGTATGCGACTCGTCGATCGCGCCGGGGGTCTCCATCCGCTCCTGCATCCGGTACGCGGCATGACCGATAACGTGGGACGAGATTGGCGTGGTCATCGCGACCAGCAGCGCGATCAGGACGATGCGATGCGTCATCTGGTCGGTGGCGACGACGGTGGTGCTCAACGAGAGCAGGATGATGCCGAGGAACACCGACTTACTCGCGCCGTGCAGCTTCGTGTAGATATCGGGCATCCGCATGATGCCGACAACGCCAAGCGTGATAACCAGCAGCGACAGGATGACGAGGACGTCGTAGAGATACGCATCCATGGCTAGAACAGCCTCCTCTCGCTGTGGTAGCGGGCGGCGGCGATCACCGAGATGAACGAGATCAGCGCCAGCACCAGTGCGGCGTCGAGGTAGTACGAGCTATCGGTGGTCACGGAATAGATCACCAGCAGCGCGACGGTGACCAGCGTCAGCGTGTCGAGCAGCAGCACGCGCACCAGCCCGGACTTTGCCCGGACGGTCATGATGACAAGACTGCAGAACAACGCCACCAGCCAGACCAGCGCTACGTAGAACGTCAGGTCATGCATCCCGCGGTCCCTCCGTGGCGCCGTCGCCCTTCATCCGCTCCGGCATGTAGGTGCCGTATTCCCAGAGGCGGTAGTACTTCTCGGCGTCCTTGCGCACGGCGTCCGGGTCGTGTGCGTCGATGACATGGACCAGCATCACGCCCTCCGTCCAGTCGATATCGACAAGGAAGGAACCGGGCGACAACGTGATGAAGAAGCCGACTGGCCCGACGCCCGACACGCTGTGCGCCCCGATCGGGATCTTGACGATGCCCGGTTGCACGAGCGGCCGCAGCCCGAGCGTGATCGTGACGATCTGCCAGGTACCTTTCAGGATGTCGATGAGCAGGAACCAGAACAGCACCGGCGCGTAGATGATGAGATGCAGCGCGAGACCGGACGGCGGGAGCGACCGGGGCAACGCCTGCTTCCGGAAGATCACCAGCAGCGCGCCCGCCAGCGTGAACGCGACGACCATGTTCTCCCACGAGAAGTCACTCACAACGAGCGCAAAGACCATGGCGGAAGAGATCAAGATGCCGAGGACCAGGATCATGGGTTCATCGCCTCCGGCAGCGAGAGCGCCGCGCGCTCGGCCATGTTCAGCAACAGCTCCGGATAGATGCCGATGAAGAGCACAAGCAGCGCGAGCACGACGATGATCGCCTGGATGGCGACCGGGCTGGTGTCTGCCTCATCGATCTCGCTCGTGCGGCGACGGTACAACTGGAACATATAGACAAACGAGAGCGCCCCGCCAAAGAAGACCAGCGCCACGATCCAGGGCCGGTCGTCGGCGACGGCGATGCGGAAGAGCGCCATCTTGGCCAGGAAGCCCCCGGCTGGCGGCAGCCCGGCCACGCTGAACGCGCCGATCACGAATGCAGAGCCCGCGAGCCAGCCACGCAATGAGCCGGAGAGGAACAGCAACACCTTATTCAGGCTGTTGAGCACCGCGTAGATCACCGCCGCCGCCCATCCCGCCGTCCCGCCGATGGCGAGGGCGACCATGATGTACCCGACCTGGCCGATCGCGGAGTATGCGAGGACCTCACTCGTGGCGTGGCGGGAGATCGCCTGGTGCGCGCCGTAGATGATGCTGGCGGCACCGAGCACGAGCAGCACGCCGGACGCCGCCGCAAGCTCACGCGGGAAGAGGTCTGCCCCGAAGCGCAGCAGCCCATAGGTCCCGATATTCGCCAGCGCTCCGCTGAGAATCGCGGCGACCGCCGGGCGCGTGCCGGTATAGACCGCCGGGAGCCAGAAGTGGAACGGGAAGAGCCCCAGCTTGACCGAGAACGCGACGAAGATGATTGTCGCCGTGAGGATCGCCGGGTTCTCCTGCACCAGCGGCATCTGGTCGCGGATGCGTTCCATGTCGAGGAAGCCGGTGGTGTGATAGATGGCCGATATCCCGATCAGGAACAGCACCGACCCGAGCAGGTTCACGGTAATGAAGACGAACGCCGCGCGGAACTGGCGCGGGGTCTCGCCGTACCCCGTCAGGATGTACGACGAGATCATCGAGATCTCGAAAAAGACGTAGAAGTTGAAGGCATCGCCGGTAAAGACGAGCCCCGTCATGCCGAGCGCGAGAAAGATGACCAGCGCCGGGAAGATGCGCGCGCCGACGTCGCCAATGACCTCGTACGCCAGCGCGACGATGAGGGCGACCTGCGACAGCAGCGCGAAGACGACGCTCATCATGTCAATACGGAGCGTGATGCCGATGCCCGTGTCCCAGCCGCCGACGGCCATGGTCTGCTGGCCGTGTTGCGAGACATCCACCGCGATCACGATCGTGGCGGCGATGGCCGCGGCGAGGATGCCCACACTGAGCCAACCGATCCGCTTCCGGGTGCCGTCGGTAACGGCGAGGATCAGGCCACCAACCCACAGGATAACGAGAGGGAGCGCGATCATGGACGTCCCTCCGCGCCGGCGTACACCTCGGAAGGGCTTCCGTCGGTGTCGTCCTCGATATCATCGCGCAGGTCCTCGGAGGCGGGCTCTTCCCGCTCCGCCTGCTGCTCTTCCGCAGCGGAAAGCCGCTGGATGTCGACCGAGTAGTGCGATGTGTAGACACGATAGACGAGGACCAGCGCCAGCGCCGCGACGGCGAAACTGATAACGATCGCCGTCAGGACCATCGCCTGCACGAGCGGATCGGCCATGGTCCCCTCGTTCGGGAGGATCGCCGCCGAGCCACGGCGCAGCGCGGAGGCCATGATGAACAGGTTGGCGGCGTTGCCGATCAGGATCATGCCGGCGATAAGCCGGATGAGGTCCCGCTTGAGCATCAGGTACGCGCCGGTGCCGAACATCGCGGCGATGGTGATGGAGAAGAACAGGATCACGGCGTCACATCCTCCGTGTCACCGGCATGGATCGATCGCTCGACGTCGCGTCGCCGTTGCTGGCGCGCTCGCTCGCGGAGACGGACTTGCCGGGTCTCCGCGCGTGCGACGGCCATGACCGCGCCCACGGAGAAGCCATAGACGATGAGGAAGACACCGATATCGAACGCGACCGGGGTGATGAACTCCAGCGCGCCAAAGTGGTAGGCATGTTCATTGATGCGCGGCCAATGCATGAACAGCGGGTCGCCGAAGAGCAGCGGCGTGAACGCCACCGCGAGCACGACACCGAGCCCGACAAAGCTCAACACGGGCGCATAGCGCGCAACGGACATATGCTCCAGCTCGTCGGCCCCGAAGGCCAACCCCTGCAGGAGGACGACGAGCGCCGCGATCACGCCACCGGAGAACCCATCGCCGATATCGACGTAGCCCTTCAGCATCATCCCGATCGCGATGACCCACCCCGGGATCAGCAGGATGCGCGCGGCGCTCTGCAGCATGCCGGCGTTGTGGTGCTTTCCACTTCGTGGCATCAGCGCAACCTCCCGCTGCGGAGCAGGCTGAGCACCCCGAGCAATGTCAGCGCGATCACGGTGACCTCGCCCATCGTGTCAAACCCGCGGAAGTCCGCCAGGATCACAGTCACGATGTTCTTGCCATGCACCGCCGGGGTCAGCACGCCGAACGCGTCGATGACCTCGGTGGTTGGCGCGGGTCGCGAGAGCGCCCCCCAGGCGACGAAGAAGATCAGCAGTCCGGCGACGACGGCGACGACGGCGTCGCGTGGGATCGCCCGGCGGTCACCACGCACATACGTCTCGAAGCGCAGGATCGGACGCGGCATCAGCACCAGCATGCCCATGATGAACATCGAGAGCAGCGTTTCCACCACCAGTGCGACGACGGTGACGTTCGGCGCGCCCATGAAGGCGTAGACGGCGGCGAGGCTGTAGCCGGCAAGGGAAAGCGCGATCGCGATCCGGAAGTGGTCGCGGACGATGGCGACAACGAACGTGCTGACCGTCGCGGCGATGAGCATGGCGATGACCGGCATGTTCTCGCGGGAGAGGCTGCCGACCTCAAACGAATTCGCGTTCGGGGTGACGATCACCGCGATCCCGACCAGCACACCGGCCGGGAGAAGGATCGTGGCGACGCGGCTGCGCAGGTCGCGCACCTCAATAGCGTGAATGCGGTCAGAAAATGCGTTGAGGTTGTGCAAACCCGCGTAGTAGAGATGGGCCGGCCCCAAGCGTTCACCGAGATGGGCGACGCCCAGCGCCAGCGGCCACCACAGGCGCCGCGCCAGGTAGATCACGATGCCAAGTGACCAGGTCGCGATCGCCATGAGGTTTTCCGCCCGCGTATCGAGCGCGTAGGCGACATGGATGTGGATGTCCGTTGCGGCGCTTACGGAGGCAGCGGCGTCGGCGACCCGCACGATCGGCTCGGTCCAGATGCCATCAATCATGGCGATGATGCCAAGGATCACGACCGGCCAGACCAGATAGCCGGTGATCGGCCGCGGCTCGGTGCGGACCTTGCCCAGGAACGTCTGCAGCCAGAAGCGCGTGATGTAGGCAAACGAGAGCGCCGCTCCCACCACCGCGAGGACCATGTGCAGGGTCCCCTTCTCCTCCGCGGCGGCAAAGAAAAGCTCGTCCTTGAAGAACCCAACGGTGAGCGGCAGGGCGATCAGGCCGGCCGAAGCGAGACCGCTGCCGATCGCGAGCAACGGCATCCGCCGCGCGAGCCCGCCAACGTCGGCAAGCGTCTTCTTGCCGGTCGCCTCGGTCACCGCGCCGGCGGTCAGGAACAGCGCGCTCTTCACGATCGCGTGGGCCAGCACGTAGAACGTCGCCCCCGCGACGCCGTACTCGCCGCCCATGCCGAACATGAACACGACGTAGCCGTATTGGCTAATGGTCGAGTAGGCGAGGATTTGCTTCAGGACCTTGCGTGTCAGGGCGATGATGCCGCCAACGAGCATGGAGGCGTACCCCACCACCTGCAGGAGGTCCAGCAGGCGCGCGTCCATGGCAATCAGCGGGTAGAACCGGCCAATGAGGAAGACACCCGCCGCGACCATCGCCGCCGAGTGCAGGTACGCGGAGACCGGCGTCGGCGCGGCCATCGCGCGCGGCAGCCAGAAGTGCATCGGCACCTGCG
Source organism: uncultured Chloroflexia bacterium (assembly GCA_963741805.1). Classification (GTDB taxonomy): domain Bacteria; phylum Chloroflexota; class Chloroflexia; order Thermomicrobiales; family UBA6265; genus UBA6265. The sequence continues at coordinate 71,913 of CAVUJR010000009.1, read as the reverse complement.
CGCTCTTGGCCAGGGCGCCGATCATGATCAGCAGGATCGCGGCGCTCGCGTAGCCACGCAGCTCGCCCTCAGCAATGATCTCCGGCAGCGAGAAGGTGTTGTACTCAGAGTCGAGAATGACCGCGCCAATCAGGACGAAGACGGCCGAGATGCCGGTGACCAGGATCGCCATCTGCGCGGAGCTGCGCGACTCCTCTTCCATGCGATCGAAGCCGATGAGGAAGTACGAGGCGATGGCGGTGAGATCCCAGAACAGGAAGATCAGGATCATGTCCTGCGCCATGACGAGACCCACCATGGCCGCCATAAACAGGAGCAGGAAACCAAAGAAGCGGATGCCCTCGCCGTCGTTGCGGTGCCCGTGGTGCAGGTGCAGCGGGATGTAGCGGGAGGCGTAGACGACGACGAAGAGACCGATCCCGGTCGCGAGCAAGGCGTACATGCGCCCAAGCCCGTCAAGCTCGAGGTGGAACACGAGGTCCCACGTTGGCGCCCACGGGACTTCGACCGTGGCGTCCGGCTGGGTGAAGGTCCAGAGGGAGACGGCAGCGGCCAGGGCGGTAGTGAGGATCGCGGCGCGTGGCACCCACGAGGCCCGCACGGCGCCAAGCAGCGACACGATCGCCGGGGCGGCGAACGCGACAACAAGCAGCACCAGCGCGGGGTTGAGGTTGGCCAGGCGGCCGATCTCCACGATTCCTCCAGAGATGACGATCAGGACACGATAGCGCCAGGCCATCGGTCGGGTCGGGTACAGGTGGTGTCGGCTACGTCAGATCCGGGGCCCCGGAGGAAACCGGCGCAACGCGCCTCACGAGATGTGTCGGGCCGGGCGGCCTTCTGCTCGATGGAACAGCCTGTCGGGCTGTCATTTCGGCAGTCCATGGCTGGCTGGCGGGCACCAGAACATTCCCATCACGCGACTTCTCTCGCCACACCAATCGTACCCGAAATCCGGCCACCGTGTACACATGAACCGTGACGCATGGCGCGACTTCAACCGTGCCGAGAGCAAGGCGATCCGGGCGCATGCCGCGACGTGGCATGTCACGTATCATGAGACCGACGTTCGCCGGCATCGGCTCAGGCATGAGCAAAAGGATCAACACCCATGCCCGCACCAGAGTTCGTCTACCTCAACGAGCAGGCCGTCCGCGTAACGGGATGGGAGAAAGACGACGCGTCCGGCACGGTCGGCTTTGTGGTCATCGCCTCTGGCGAGAAGGAGCGGGACGCGCTCCTGGATCTCTTCTCGCGCGAGCCTCTGATGGTTCGGCTGGGACAGGGATCGGCAATCCCGATGGAGGTCCGCTCGCTCGACACCCGCTCGATGGGCGATGGCCAGCGTGCCCCGTTCCGCCTCGAGGTTTCCCTCTGGCCGGAAGGATCGGTGCCCGCATCGGATTCCTCCCGAGGGAAGGTTCCGCAGATGGACGATCCGCTACTGGACCGCCTCGACATGATCGTCGACCTCCTGACAGAGATCCGCGACCAGCTGCGACAGGCGCGTCGCGCCTGACAATCCCGGACACAGGAACGACCCGGGGCGGATGCCTCGGGTCGTTCGCTTCTCATCACGCCGTTGTGATGAAGATCGCTAGAGCGTTGTCTCTGGCTGCGCGCCGAAATCGCGCTCGATCGCCGGCTCGTCCGGAAGCGTCGGGACGTCCGGCTCGGCCGCCGTCCCCGCCTCTTTCTGCCCGACGATATCTTCGGCCTTGTGCATCAGCCCGGTGGCCGTCTCGGCAACCATCTCGCGGGTCTCGCTGCCGGACTTCGGGGCGAAGATCAGCGCCAGGATCGCGCCGACGACGATGCCGAGCAGCACGCCCCCGAGGAAGCCCTCCGATGCGGCATCCTCCTCGCGCTTTTGCATGTCCAGCTGCTCCAGCTGCTTTCGGAGCTTCTTCTTGCCCTTGCTGACGTCGACGCGCTTGAGCGCCTCCGCATCGAGCCCATGCAGGTCGATATCCTTGAGCACCTTCTCGAGATCGAGGTCCTCGAGATAGGCGCGAGCGTTCTTCAGGAACTCATCCATGTCCGGTTCCTCCCGTACCTAGGCCTTGTCGGCGTCGGTCTTTGTGTAGGTCGGCGGATTCGGCACCCTCTTGCGCTTTCCAACCACGGTCTTCTGCATCTGACGGATCTTCGAGAAGTTGCTGGCGAAGGTGATGATCGGCTTGACCGCCTCCTCCGTCACGTAGTTGGTCGTGTTGCGCACGCGGTTGACCGTTCCGGTCGCCTCCTCCAGCAACGGGATCACGCGATCCTTGATCTGGAAGGCGAGGTAGACCAGCGCCGCCGTAATCCCGGCGAGCAGGATCACCGTTACCAGCGAGAGCAGCACGACAAAGATAACCGCGATATCCCGCAGCTTCTCGAGCGCCGACTGGTGATCACCGCCGAGGAGGAACAGCCCCGCGATAATGGCAATGAACACCACGGCAGCGCCGATGCTGCCCCAGATAAGCTTTGATTTCAACGTCTTCTCCCTCTCCCTTGTCGCTCGTCATTGCCAGGGCCACGCAGTGGCCCGGGCCTTCCTGACGCGACTCACGCAACTCCCGGACCATCGGCGCGGCGCCGGCCGGGTTCGTGCCGTGCTGATATTAGTCCCTGCGGTAGACGCGTGTCTCCCACGGTCGCAGCGTTATCCCCTCGCCTGTGCCATCGGCAGGCGCGTAGTTCCCGATCACGAGATCAGCCGTGGACCACTCCCCGGCCTCCTCCATCGACACCGTCACCTCGTCTGATGAGAAGTTGCCGAGCACAAGCAACGTTGCGCCCTCGTACGAGCGGGTGTAGGCGAACACCGTCGGGTCGTCTGGCAAGAGCATCGTGAAGTCGCCGTGGACCATCGCCGGCAGCTCATGACGCAACTCGATCAGGCGGCGGTAGTAGTGGAACACGGAATCCTCATCGCGGACGGCCGCCTCGGCGTTGATCTCCGGATAGTTCGGGTTGACGCGGAACCACGGCGTACCGGTCGTGAAGCCGGCGTGCTCCGAATCGTCCCACTGCATCGGCGTGCGCGCGTTGTCGCGGCTCTGGAACGCCATCCGCGCGAGCGCGAAATCGGCGTCGAACGCCGGCTCTTCCCTGGCGTCGCGGTAGTAGTTGCGGGCCTCGATGTCCTGGAAGTCCTCGAACCGCTCGAACGGCATGTTCGTCATGCCGATCTCCTCGCCCTGATAGATGTAGGGCGTGCCACGCTGGAAATGAAGGATGGTCGCCAGCATCTTCGCGGACTCTACCCGGTATTCGCCGTCGTCGCCGAAGCGGGAGACGACGCGCGGCTGGTCGTGGTTGTCCCAGTAAAGACTATTCCAACCGTCCTTCTCCAACCCTTCCTGCCAGCGACCGAGCACGGCCTTCAGGTCGCGGAGATCGAAATGGTGCGGCCCGTACTTGCCATACGGCCGGTCGACGCCCATATGCTCGAACTGGAAGATCATGTCGACTTCATTTCGGGCTGGATCGGTGTAGAGCCTGGCGTCCTCGACCGTCGCGCCGGGCGTCTCCCCGACGGTCAACATCTTGTCGCGCCCCTCGAAGACCTCGCGATACATCTCCTGCAGGAACTCGTGGATGCGCGGCCCGTTCAGGAAGTACTGGAAGCCGTCGCCGAACCGGCCACCGTCCATCAGTGGGCCGTCCGGAAGATCGATGTCCTTCGAGAGCATGTTGATGACATCCATGCGGAAGCCATCGATGCCGCGATCGAGCCACCAGTTCATCATGTCGTAAACGGCGCGGCGGACCTCCTCGTTCTCCCAGTTCAGGTCGGGTTGCTTCTTCGAGAAGAGGTGGAGGTAGTACTCGCCGGTCGTCTCGTCGTACTCCCACGTCGAGCCGCTGAAGAAGGAGTGCCAGTTCGTCGGCTCGGCGCCGGGCGTGCCGGGCTCCATGCCCTCTTTCGCCGGCCGCCACCAGTACCAGTCGCGCTTCGGATTGTCCTTGCTGGAGCGCGACTCGACGAACCACGGATGCTCATCGGAGGTGTGGTTGACGACCAGATCCATCACGATGCGGATGCCGCGGTTGTGCGCCTCCTCCAGCAGCGCGTCGACGTCGTCGAGCGTGCCGAACATCGGGTCGATGTCCTGGTAGTCGCTGATGTCGTAGCCGTTGTCGTCCTGCGGGGAGGTGTAGATCGGCGATAGCCAGATCACATCGACGCCGAGCTGCTGGAGGTAGTCGAGCCTGGCGATGATGCCCTGGATGTCCCCAATGCCGTCACCGTTGGCATCGGCGAAGCTGCGCGGATAGATCTGGTAGACCACCGCGCTCTTCCACCAGGCATCGTGCTCGGTAAGGGAGGCGTGAATGGGAGCGGTTGTGGGAGTGGACACGTACCGGAGCCCTTCTGGCGGGCCCGGCGAGATGCCCGTGCGCCGCCCTGAACCGTGGCGGCAGACGGGCCGGGATCAGGCCCCTTCGCCGCGTCGCTCTACTGAGGAGATTGTACCGCCACCAAGAACCTCATCACCGCGATAAAAGACCACGGCCTGCCCCGGCGAGGCGATCGGTCCCCGGTCACCATCGAGCGTGATGGTCGCGCTGCGGTCATCCGCGCCGCCGAGCTGGACAGTGGCCGAATGCGGCACCCCTCGGTAGCGGACGACGACATCGGCCGCGAACGGCTCGGTCGGCCACGCGCCGGACGTCATCGATATCTCCGTCGCCGCGAGCGCATGTGCCTCGGCATCCTCCCGGTCACCGACGATGAGTCGGTTGGCGTTCGTGTCGAGGTGCAGCACAAAGTACGGCTTCTTCGCCGCCACGCCGATGCCACGGCGCTGCCCGACGGTGTGGTGGACCAGGCCCTTGTGCTGCCCAAGGACGTCGCCATCTTTCGTGACGATCTCGCCTGGCTTGGCGACATCCGGCCGGTGCTCGGCAACGAAATCGGCATATGACCGGTTGCCGACGAAGCAGATCTCCTGGCTTTCCGCCTTGTCCGCTACCGGCAGGCCGAACGCGCGGGCCAACCGACGCGTCTCCGGCTTGGTGAGGTCGCCGAGCGGGAAGCGGATGAAGTCCATCTGCTCCTGCGTGAGCGTGTGAAGCACATAGCTCTGATCCTTGCGGTCATCGACGGCGCGCAGGAGGCGGTGCGGCGTGCCCGTCGTTGGGTCGCCGCGCTCGATACGCGCGTAGTGGCCGGTGGCAAGGCAATCCGCCCCGAGCAGCTTCGCGCGCTGCACGAGATGGCGGAACTTCACATGGCGGTTGCACTCCAGGCAGGGGTTCGGGGTGCGGCCCTCGGCGTACTCGTCGATGAACTTCTGGATCACCGCGCCGCCGAACTCGATCTCCATATTGATAGCGTAGAAGGGCACGCCGATCGTGGCGCAGGTCGCGCGGGCGTCGTCCATCGCCGGGATGCCGCAGCACGGGTTCGCGCGATGATCCTCGTCCTCGGGGGAGAAGAGGCGCAGGTTCATACCGACAACGTTGTAGCCGCGCTCGCGCATGATCAGCGCGGTGACGGCGCTGTCGACACCGCCGCTCATCGCGACCACGACTGTCTTGCCCTCGCCATCGCGGGGACCGATCTTCTCCTCGGACAGCAGGTCGGTGACCTCGGAAAGATCGCCCGGGGTTATCGAGGCGTCGTACGTTTCGGGCATTGGCGAGATTGCGGTCATGGGAACAACCTGTCCGGGCGACGATGTCGGGAAGCATGGAAGGGAACGAGGGTCACGCGGGGCCGACGCCCACGCGGAATTCGGGCATCATTGTAGCATGGGGGTTTCGGATGGCCTTTCCATCTTAAGTTCCGTGCACCCTCTGCGGCGCTGGGTGCCGGATATCAGCGTCAGAGGGCGGGCCGGACGCTACAACGGCACATTTCCGGGCGCTGGTCCGGAGAATTGACATCCGCCGATAGTGTACGTACACTCTAATCTCTGCCGGATGAACGGCATGGGGAGAGTGTGCGATGTTGACAGTGATGAGGACCAACGGCGTGTCTGGTGAGGGCGACAACAACCCGGCTGTGGATGCCGGTTCACCGGCGCCCAGTATCAATGTGAACCAGCTCTGGCAAACCGTGCTCGGCGACCTCGAGACGCAAATCTCGCGTGGGCCGTTCGACAACTGGTTCCGCCAGACCCGCCTCGCGTCCGTCGACGCCGAGACGGCGACCGTCTATGCCCCCAACGCCTTCAGCGCCTCAACCCTTCAAAGCCGCTATGCCACACAGGTCGAGCGCGCCTTGCAGGGGGTGATCGGCCGTCGCCTCTCCGTGCGCTTCACCGTCGACTCCCGCGCGACCGATCGGGAGCTTCCGGGCGCCGCCAGCCGCAAGGCGGCCGCGCGGAAGTCCGCCGCGCAATCAGAACCGGTCTCTCCTGCCCCAACACCGCGAAACCCACGCAAGCCGGCGTCAGAGACCGGCCTCAGCAACCGTCAGCTCGCCTTGCAGCCATCGGCGCACGGGCTGGTTTCGCGCCTGACGTTCGACACCTATGTTGTCGGCAGCTCAAACCGCCTCGCCCACGCAGCCGCGCAGGCGATCGCCGAGGCCCCGGGTCGCCAGTACAATCCGTTCTTCGTGCATGGCGGTGTCGGGCTTGGCAAGACCCACCTCCTTCATGCCATCGGTCACCGCGCGCTGGAGCTGAACCCGCAGCTGCAGGTGATGTACGTCACTTCGGAGACGTTCACGAACGAGGTCATCAACGCGATCCGCAGCCAGCGCATGGACGAGTTCCGCGCGCGGTACCGCTCCATCGACATCCTGATGGTGGACGACGTCCAGTTCATCGCCGGCAAGGAGAGCACGCAGGAGGAGTTCTTCCACACCTTCAACTCGCTCTACCAGAACGGCAAGCAGGTCATCGTCAGCTCGGACAAGCCGCCGCGCGCGATCGAGCGGCTGGAGGAGCGCATGCGATCCCGCTTCGCCGGTGGGCTGATCGCCGACGTCCAGATGCCGGACTTCGAGATGCGCACAGCGATCCTCCGCTCGAAGGCCGAGGAGCTGGGCGTGAACCTGCCGCCGGACGTGATCGAGTACATCGCCCACCGCGACCAGACCAACATCCGCGAGCTCGAAGGCGCGCTGAACAAGATCCTGATGATGGCGCAGCTCTACAACCGCCGCCTGAACCTCGCGCTGGCGATGGAAGCCCTCACCGATGGCGTCGCCTCCCAGCGTCGGGCGACGACCAGCGCCGCGGACGTCGTCGACGCCGTCTCCCGCCACTATGGCGTCCCCGAGAAGGATCTCAAGGGCCGGGCCCGGACGCGCAACATCGTTATGCCGCGGCAGGTCGCGATGTACCTGCTCCGCGAGGAAACCGACATCTCGCTGGAGGAGATCGGCCGCGCGATTGGCGGGCGGGATCACACCACCGTCATGCACGGCATCAGGAAGATCGAGGGCCAGATCGACACCGACAGCGAGCTCCGTGCCGCGATGATGGCGATCCGCGAGGACCTCCTGACGCCGAGGTAGTGCGCGTTGAGGGAGGACATTTCGACCAGCAGCGCTGCCACAAACACCGCCTGGGTGGTCGAAAGTCCTCCGCGACGAAAGCGGTGATTTTGGCGACATCCGATTTCTCACACCACTTTCCTCATCTTTCGCGAGGCGTGCGCTGGCGCAACACCGCGCTCGTCGGCGCGCATCCCGTGGTCGGTGCGCCGGACTCCACGTTGCTCCAGAGCGTCAACATGGTGCCGTTCGTCGGCGACCGCGTACTGGTCATCACACTGGACGATGGACACATCATGCTGCCGGGCGGCACGCGCGAGGCAGGCGAATCGCTGCTCCAGACGATCACGCGCGAGATGCTGGAGGAGACAGGTCACGTGGTCGACTCCTGCTATCCCTTCATGGCGCTGGAGAACATCTCCTACGACGCGACGCCGTGGCGGCCTCACCTGCCGCATCCGCGATTCGAGCGCCTGGTTTGCCTCGGCGACGTCCATCACGTCAGCGGGCCGGAGAACCCGGAAGGCGCCGAGCAGATCGCGCACATCCACCAGCTCACCCCGGACGATGCCATCCGCTTTCTCGACGACGCCGGTAGACCGGAGATCGGCGAGGTCTACGCCTTCGCCGCCGAGATGCGCGACCGCACGGCGGACCTGATTGACCTGGTACGGAACGACGTACCGGCCGGGTAATGCGGTCGTCCCGCCACTGCTGGTCTGTGGCGTAGTAAGGAGTGCCGCAGAGCAACTGCGGCGGTACGATGGTCTTTTCCAGTCCAGAAAGGACACTGTATGCCCCGTCTTGGCGTCATTACCGATGAGATCAGCGAAGACCTCGAGCACGCCCTCGCCGTCTGCACCGAGCTCGGCATCCGCGACGTCGAGTTGCGCAGCGTCTGGAACACGAGCGTCGTCGAGCTCCCAGACGACGATCTTGCGCGCGTCGAGGCGCTGCTACGCGAGGGCGGCTTCGCCACCTGCGCCATCGCCTCCCCCTATCTCAAATGCCATATCGCGGACGACGGCGCGGCAGCCGGGCGGACGCATTCGGCGTCGTCAGCGACCCGCGACGAGCAATGGGGCGTCCTCGAGCGCTCGCTGGAGGTCGCAAAGCGGCTGGACGCTCCCATCGTCCGGGCGTTCAGCTTCTGGCGCGTGGCGGACCCGGCATCCGTGCGCGACGAGATCCTCGATACGCTGCGGGAGGCGACAGGGCGCGTTGCCCGGGCCGGGAAGCGGCTTGGGCTCGAGAACGAGCACGCCTGCAACATCGCCACCGGCAACGAGGCCGCCTGGTATCTGGAGCGCATCCCGGACCGCACGCTTGGGGTGATCTGGGATCCCGGCAATATCGCCGCGCTCGGTGTTCCGCCGGACGAAGCGCAGTTTCGAGCCGTCGCCGACCGCATTCACCACGTTCACGTCAAGGACGCCGTATCGCTCGATGAGGCTGACGGCTTCACGACAATCGGCCAGGGCGTGGTCGACTGGCCGCGACAGCTGCGCCAGCTTGCCGGGATCGGTTACGACCGTGTGCTCTCGATCGAGACGCACTTCGACCTCGACGGCAGCCGCGAAACAGCGTCGCGCTCCTGTGCGACCGCGCTCAGCGACCTGATGACCCGCACACGCGTGGCACGGGACGGCCGATGACCCTCTCCCCTTCCAACCACGAAGCGCTGTATGAGTCCATCATCGATCGCTTCACCGCCTGGGCCGAGGGTGTCCCGGCCATTCGGGCGGCCATAGTGATTGGGTCCCGGGCCCGCATGGATCATCCGGCCGACCAGTGGTCGGACCTCGATATCGTGACATTCGCCGACGACCCGGCGCTCCTCCTGGAGGACGCGTCCTGGTTGCGGCTCCTTGGTGAGCCAGCGATCACGTTGGTCCATGGCACGCCGGTCGGCGGATTCGTGGAGCGGCGTGTGTTGTTCCGCAACGGCTGCGACCTCGACGTCCCGATCCTGCCTGCCGGACTGATCGACGATCTCACGACGGGTGAGCCGGACGCGGTTCTCACCGAGGTGCTTGGTAGCGTGATGGCGCGCGGATATCGTGTTCTCCTCGATCGCTCCGGAAAGCTCGAGCGTTCGCTTGCCGGGATGTCCAGCTCCTCCCCCGCGTCGCCGACCCAGGCAGACCTCGACGAGACGGTTGCCGACTTCTGGTACCACTGCGTCTGGACGGCCAAGAAGCTCCGTCGCGGGGAGATGTATACCGCCCACGACTGCCTCGACGGCTACCTCCGGCACCTGATGATGCGCCTCATCCGCTGGAACGCCGAACATCATGGTGGCTCCTGGCATGGCACACGGTTCATGGAGGAGTGGTTGCCGCCGGAGGTGGCGGATGTACTCCCGGGCACATGGGCCCTCCACACAACGGAGGATATCGCCCGGGCAATGGAGCGGATGATGTTTGTGGTATCCCGACTCGCGCAGCGCATCGCCGCCGATCACGGACTCACGCTGCAGCCCGATACCGAGTCCATCGCGCGCAGTCTCATCCGGGACATCATCGATCTCGAGATCCACGTGCCCGGGGACGTGCCAGACAACGAAGACGCCTAGACCATGCGGCGCACCCGGGTTTGTATACAGCAGGAACGCCGCGAAAAGGAGTACGATTGCGCGTGGAATGCACGCCCTCCCGGCCAGCGGGCCGCGGATTTCGCGTGCGAGCGACACGACGGACACGGGAACAGCACGGCCGCACGAGCGGTGCGCCGGGCCCGGACCATACGACACCATCCTGGAGCAGGACAGACCATGAGCGAGAATCCGACGACGCCGAAGAGTGACGACGTCATCAACCTCCATTCCGAGGCGCTGGACGCCGCCGAGCACACCAACGAGGAAGAGGTCCTGGCGTTTATCGAGATTCCTCGTGGCAGCCGGAACAAGTACGAGTACGACGAGGAATCCGGTACGTTCCATCTCGACCGCGTCCTCTACTCCTCCGTCCATTACCCCACCGATTACGGCTTCGTGCCAGACACCCTCGCGGACGATGGGGATCACCTCGACATCTGCGTGCTGATGACCGAGCCGTCGTTCCCCGGCTGCACGATCATGGCCCGCCCGCTCGGCGGACTGGAGATGCAGGACGAGAAGGGTGAGGACTTCAAGGTGCTCGCCGTACCGGTGAATGACCCGCGCTTCAACCACTACCGGAAGCTGGAGCAGGTCGGCAAGCACTGGCTGCGCGAGATCGAGACCTTCTTCGCGACGTACAAGCTCCTCGAGAACAAGGAGACGAACATCGTCGGCTGGCACGGGCTGGACCGCGCCCTCGAGGAGATCGAGCGCTCGCGCGAGATGTACCGCGCCTCCCAGGGCGACGAAAAGTTCGTCGAGAAGACGCCATCCCGCTCCTGATACTGGACAGGGACGCTATACTTTCTTTTAGGAAGTAATAGACGGCCGGGTGCCAGTTACCCGGCACCCCGACGAGGAGTACAGACCATGAGCACCGATACCCGCCGCCTGGACGGTTTCCGTCAGCGTAAGGACCAGTTCTTCAAGGATCACGAGAATTCGCCGCTGACGGTGGGGCAGAAGGAGACCTTCGAGCATCTCTCCTACTTCCCGGCGAATCCGGACCTCTCGTTCATCCTGGAGCTGGACACGACCGGCGAGGGCATCGGCGAGGAGATCACCGTCGGCACGATGACCGGCGAGGCGAAGCAGTACGTGCGCTCTGGCCGCATCCACTTCGAGGTGAGCGGCACACCGGTGACGCTGACCGTCTTCGCCGACAAGGCGACGGGCAAGTTCTTCCTGCCCTTCCGCGACTCGACGGCCGGGGAGGAAACCTACTCCGTGGGCCGCTACCTCGATCCGAAGGCGCGACCGGACGGCAAGTTAGTCGTCGACTTCAACATGGCCTACAACCCGTACTGCGCCTACAACCTCGGCTGGACCTGCACGATCCCGCCGATGGAGAACCGCATAGACGTGGCGATCCGGGCGGGAGAGAAGCTGCCCGAGTTCGACCACGAGGTCTTTTAGGCCGCCGTCACGAAGCGCCGGAGACCAGCTCCGGCGGTACGGTGCAATACACCATGTAGCGACGTCCCGGCCATCTTGGTCGGGGCGTCGCTGTGTCCTGACGCTACAAGACGTACGTCATGTTGAGCGCAGCGAACCATCCTACGCGAAGCGGGTTGCCGAGGGATGCGCCTGGCCAGAAGCCCCATACAGCCATGACACGCGCTCGCCAGGACATATCCTGCTCTCCGCCCCCTCGCCGTCATCCCGACCAAGCGGACCGCGCAGCGGGACGCGCGTGGAGGGATCTTTGCACGAGCTTGATGAGGATTCTTGCCGGAGCAAAGATCCCTCGACACGGTCGTCTCACTTCGCTCGACAGACCGGCTCGGGATGACGAGCCGAGGGTTTACGGGACATGCAAGGACCGTGCACCGGTACCCCGCTTCGCGTTGGATGCTTCGCTGCGCTCAACATGACGGTGGTTATGATGCACGAGGCCAGGGCGGAATCGAGGACCGAAGTTGCAGTATTCCTCGCCTGCTACGGCAGCTCGATCTCCACGGCGCCGGAGATCGTCTCGCCCGTGCTGGTGGTGACGGTGACATCGAGCTCGCCGAGCGGGAAGAGGCGATCCTCCTGGCGGAGGAACTGGAAGGCGACATAGGCCGTCGTCATGTCATCGTCGACGGTCGTCCGCATCTCCGCCTCGGGCACCTGCTGCCCATCGATCGTCCAGCTTGCGGTGAACGTTGTCCCGGCCGGGACATTGCTGGCCTCGACCACGGCGACGATTGCGGGAGAGGTCGTGGTATATGCGGCGACCTCGTCGATCGGCTCACCGGTGGCCTCGTCGACCGCCGACGTCCAGACCAGGCGCTCGACCTGCATCCGGTCAGGCAGTCCGGGTGTCGGCGTCGGCGTTTCCACCGGCCCGGCATCGCTGCCACAGGCGGACGCCACGACGAGTACGCCGATCATGGCCAGCGCCAGGAACCATCGGTGTCGCACGGTCGTCGTTCTCCCCCAGAGCCTGCCCTCAGCACAGCGCGACCGCCCTGCCAGGAGACGATTGTACCCGCATGCCGGCAGCGAAACTGCGATCATCTACAGCATTGACGGAACGACGAAAACGCACAGGACGACATCATGGCAGCATCTGACAAACGTGACGGCAAGCGCTATCGCGTCGACATGCCCCTCCAGCCGCAGCCACGACCCACCACCGGCGGCGCCAAGAGCCGCTCAGGCTCGAAGGGCGCCGGTGACGACCAGATCCTCACCTGGACGGAGGAGGACCGCAGGCAGGCCGCGGAGTTTACCCATAGCGACCCCTGGCGCGTGCAGCGCATCACGTCGGAGTTCGTCGCCGGCTTCGACGCCCTGGCCGACACCGGCCCGGCGGTGAGTATCTTCGGCTCGGCGCGGACGCCGGAAGACGACCCGTGGTACGGCAAGGCGCGAGCACTCGGCCAGCGCCTTGCCGAGGCCGGGGTGACGGTCATCACCGGTGGCGGACCGGGCCTCATGGAAGCGACGAACCGCGGCGCCTTCGAAGCAGGCGGGGAATCGATCGGGACAGGGATCGAGCTTCCGCACGAGCAGGGCATCAACGCCTATGTCAACGTCGGGCTCGAATTCCGATACTTCTTCGTGCGCAAGATGATGTTCGTGAAGTACGCCTCCGGCTTCGTCTTCCTCCCCGGCGGATTTGGCACGCTCGATGAGCTGTTCGAGGTGCTGACGCTGGTCCAGACCGGCAAGATGACGAAGTCGATCGTGCTGATGGGCTGCGACCACTGGTGCGGGCTGCGCGACTGGCTCGAAGGCGTTCTTGTCCGGGACGGGCGCATCTCGGCGCCCGACACCAGTCTCTTCACCATCACTGATGACGTCGAGGAGGCGGCCAGGATCATGATCGAAGCGGCCCGGAATGGACGAAAGATGACCAACGGCGCGCACCATTCCTGATCTCATCGTACGGACGCTTCCGTGACACGGTTGTCACCGCCGAAAGGCGCGTTCGTACGAATACGGCAGCGCTCCCCACCTGTCTGTGTCGACCGGTCACGGTTGCTAGCGACCGGCGTCCCGCTGGGGTACTATGAAGGCCGCAGGCAGGAGTTGGCTGGTCTCGAATACGGCAGGGCCGAAGCCATGCCGTTAATCGCCTGCACACCAACGCTTGAAGGGGAGAATGTTGTCGCATGCGACAATTCAAGGGGCTGGACAATCGACTGAAACCTGATGCCCATGACCAGGTACCGCTGCTCCCGTTCCGCAAGGTGGTGATCTTCCCGCGGAACGTTGTGACGCTGCAGGTCGGTCGACCCCGCTCCATTCACGCCGTCGAGGAGGCGATGATGACCGGCGGTCTCATCGCCGTCACCGCCCATCGCGACGAGGAGATCGACGATCCTCGCCCGCAGGATCTTTTCGACGTCGGCACACTGGGAAACATCCTCTCGGCGGACCGCCAGCCCGGCGGCAACCTCCAGGTTGTGCTGGAGGGCGTCGGGCGCATTCGGCTGCTCGACATCCAGAACAAGCGCCCCTTCTTCATGGCGACCACGGAAGAGATCGCCGAGCCGCCCGTCGACCAGCATGAGGCGGCGGCGATGATCCGCCACATCCAGGAGCTGACGCTCCAATACTCCGACATCAACGGTGACCTCTCGGCCGAGGTGCTGGACATGGTCCAGCGCGCGACGAACCCGGGCCACCTCGCCGACCTGCTCGCGACGCAGGTGGTGAGCGAGGTGCCGAAGCGGCAGACGCTGCTGGAGACGGCGAACCCGCTCGAGCGGCTGGAGCACCTCGGTGGCATCCTCTCGAACGAGATCGAGATCGCCGAGCTCGACCGCCGCATCAAGGACCGCATCCATAAGGAAATGGATGAGACCCAGCGGCAGTACTACCTGACCAAGCAGCTGGAGATCATCCAGAGCGAGCTGGGCGGCGAAGATGGCAACGAGTTCCAGCAGCTGCGCACCAAGATCGAGGAGCGCGGCTTCCCCGAGTACGCGAAAGACAAGCTCCTCCGCGAGCTGCAACGGCTCGAGCGCATGCCGAGCGTGTCGGCAGAGTCGACCGTCGTCCGCACCTATATCGAGACGATGCTCGCGCTGCCGTGGAATGAGCCCACCGACGACCAGATCGACCTTGGAGCTGCCGAGGAGATCCTCGATCACGACCATTACGGCCTGGAGCAGGTGAAGGAGCGCATCATTGAGTTCCTCGCCGTGCGCGCCCTGACCCAGGAATCCGGCATCAACACGGCCGCGCAGATCCTCTGCCTGGCGGGCCCTCCGGGCGTCGGCAAGACGAGCCTCGGCCGCTCGATCGCCGAAGCGATGGGCCGCAAGTTCGTACGCGTGTCGCTCGGCGGCGTGCGCGATGAAGCGGAGATTCGCGGGCACCGGCGCACCTATATCGGCGCGATGCCGGGCCGGATCATCAACGCGATGAAGTCGGCCGAAGCCACCAACCCGGTGATCCTGCTCGACGAGATCGACAAGCTCGCCAGCGACTATCGCGGCGACCCAACGGCGGCGATGCTGGAGGTGCTCGACCCGGAGCAGAACAGGCATTTCACCGATCATTACCTCGACATGCCCTATGACCTCTCGCAGGTGCTGTTCATCTCGACCGCGAACTACCTGAACCAGATCCCGCGTCCGCTGCGAGACCGCATGGAGATGCTGGAGGTGTCCGGGTACACCGAGGACGAGAAGATCGAGATCGCGCGGCGCCACCTTTTGCGGCGCCAGATCTCGGCCAGCGGCCTCTCCGAGGACCAGCTGGAGATTTCGCCGGAGGTCTGGCGGCAGCTGATCCGCGACTACACGCGCGAGGCCGGAGTGCGCGGGCTCGACCGCGAGATCGCGCGGCTCTCCCGCAAGGTCGCGACGATGATCGTGCGCGGCAAGACCGACCGCAATGGCAAGGTGGCCATCACGAAGGACCGGCTGGAGGAGTTCCTCGGGCCGAAGAAATACGGTTTCGAGCAGGATCTTGGTGGCAGCCAGGTCGGCCTCGCGATCGGCCTCGCGGCCAGCGAGCTTGGCGGCGAGATCATCCCGGTCGAGGTGGCGACGATGCCCGGCCGTGGCAACCTGACGATCACCGGCCAGGCCGGCGACGTGATGCAGGAGTCCGCCCGCGCGGCGCTCTCCTACGCCCGCTCACGCGCCGAGGAGCTGAAGATCGACAAGGATTTCCAGGAGAAGGTCGATCTCCATATCCACCTCGCCGAGGGCGCGACGCCGAAGGATGGCCCATCCGCCGGGATCACGATGGCGACGGCGCTGATCTCCGCGCTCACCCAGCGCCCGATCCGCAACGATACGGCGATGACCGGCGAGATTACCCTGCGCGGGCGGATCCTGCCGATCGGCGGCCTGCGCGACAAGTCGCTCGCGGCGCACCGGCACGGCATCCGCCGCCTGATCGCGCCGATCGATAACCAGCGTGACCTGCGCGAGATCCCCCAAAACGTGCGTGAGGAGATGGAGTTCATCTTTGTCTCCAGCATGGACGAGGTGATTCAGGAAGCGATCATGCTGGACGTCGAGCAGGCCGACCAGCTGCAGACGAAACAGGATCGCATCTACACCCCGATCCCGAAGATGCAGCCAGACGCGATCGACGCGAAGGGCCGCGACTAGCTCATGGCGTCGTCCCCGGACACGCTTCGATCCATCGTCGAGACACTCTCGGCGCTGCCGCAGGTGGTCGGGATCGGGCTGGGCGGCTCTCGCGCGACCGACGCGGGCGACGAGGCCTCCGACTACGACGTCTCCGTGTTCAGCACCTCCGCGGTGCCGCGGGAGGTGCGCCGCGAGCTGGCGCTCCGCTTCGACCCGGCGCCGGAGATCGCCAACACCTGGTGGGGCGAGAGCGACTACTGGAAAGACCATGCGGCGGCCTACGACGTGATGCTGTGGGACGCGGAGTGGTTCGTCGGCGAGCTGCGCCGCGTGATCGTTGGCTACCAGCCATCGAATGGATACACAACGGCGTTGTGGTTCACCGCCCGGCAGCTGGAGCCGCTGTTCGACCGCGACGGCTGGCTCGCGCGGATGCAGGAACTGGCCGCGACACCCTATCCCGACGGGCTGGCGGAGGCCATTGTCGCGTTCAATCATCCCCTGCTCCGCGGCATCCACACGTCATACGCCGCGCAGATCCGGCGTGCGACCGAGCTCGATGACCTCGTGTCGGTGAACCATCGCGTTGCCGAGCTGCTCAAGACGGCGTTTGATATCGTCTTCGCGCACCACCGGATGCCGCATCCCGGCGAAAAGCGGCAGCTGCGGGTACTGGCGACGCTGCCCGGCACCGAACCGCTCGACGCCGCGATCCGTGCCCTGCTCATCGCGTCTGGGAGCCCGTCCTATGAGGGCCTGATGGAGCGCGTCCACGCTGTGTGCGACGCGGTCGACGCCGTCCTGACGTCCGGCACGGCGTGACCCTCTCCTCCCTCGCGACCCTTGTCGACCGTTTACAAACGCTCGGGTATCGCCTTGCGCACCGGGTGCTGAAGCTGGCATGGCGGGTCATCCAACCGACGACGATGGGCGTGAAGATCATCGCCCGTGACCCGGACGGGCGAATCCTGCTGGTGAAGGCCCGCTATCTGGAGCAATGGACGCTGCCGGGAGGTGGCGTGCACAAGCGCGAGACGCCGGAGACCGCGGCCGGCCGCGAGCTGCGCGAGGAGTCCGGGATCATTGCTGATTCAGGGAATCTCCGGCTGATCGGTCTGCTCTCGTCGTTCAAGGAGGGCAAGAACGATTACGTCGCGGTGTTCGCCTGCAACGTCGGTCCGGGCTCGGTCCCGCGAGCGGGCGGCGAGATCGCAGAAGCATCGTTCTTCCCGGTCGACGCCCTGCCGGAAGCGACATCGGAGAGAACGCGCCAGCGGATCAGCGAGTTCCTGACGGGAGCCGTGATGAGCGGCGTCTGGTGAACGCGCCACCCGGTCGGGTGGATATGACATCGACACATACCAGAACGGGCGATTATGCCTCGATATGGCCGGCGGTGACGGGTCGGTTGAGGAGTGCCGAGGCGATGCGGGATGCGTCCACGGCGTCGCCCGTGGTCAGCAGGCGGAAGGTGCCGGGGCCGGATCCCTCGCGCAGCAGCCCCGACGATTGCAGCACGCTCAGGGCGCGACGCGCGATGGCCGTGCCGCTGTCGATCAGGCGCACCCCCGGACCGACGTAGTCACTGATCGCCCGGCGCAGGAACGGGTAGTGGGTGCAGCCGAGCACGATCACGTCACATCCCGCGCCCGTCATCCGGTCCAGCAACGGGCGGACCGTGGCGTCCACCTCCGGTCCGGCGAGCGTCCCGGCCTCGACCAACTCGACCATCCCCTCGCCTGCCACTCGCTCGACCGTCACCCCGCCCGCCCACTGCTCGATCAGCCGCTGCAGCCGGCCACCGCTGACGGTGCGCGGCGTTGCCAGTACGCCGACATGCCCGGTGCGCGTCTCGACGGCGGCCGGCTTCACGGCGGGTTCGAGGCCGATGAAGGAGAGTTCGGGCCACGTCACGCGCAGATGGTCGATGGCGTAGGCGCTGGCGGTGTTGCAGGCGACGATGACGATCTTCACGCCGTGATCAACGAGATAACGCACGATGCGCTCGCTGCGGGCGACGATCTCTTCCGGTGTCCGCGAGCCATAGGGCACGTAGGCGCCGTCCGCGACGTACAGGACGTGCTCGAGCGGCAGCATGGCGCGCACCTCGCGATAGACGCTGAGTCCGCCGATGCCGGAGTCGAAGATGCCGATCGGGGCATCCGGAGACGAGGGTCGCATAGGACTATACGCCGAGCCGCCAGCTCTGAAGCAGCGACCATTCCAGCGTCTCCCACCATCGACCGGTCCAATCATCGCTCTGGAAGGCGTAGAGGTGAACGTACTCCGCTGTGAAGGTCTCTGGCCCGACCGGCCCGGCGTCCTGGACGAACGCGATGACCTCGTCGAACAGCTCCTCGCGCAAGTCCGCCATGGCAAGGGTGAGATGGGCGGTAAACCGCTCCACCGCCCACTCGATGGCGGTGAACGCGCACGCGGGATGGACGAGTGGCGTGATCTCGTTCCAGCCAGCCTCATGCAGCGCCTGCAGCGCCTCGTTCCGGTGCCCCTCCGCGGTGTGGTGAATATCCATGACGATCGAGCCGCGTCCCCATCCGACCGGGCCCCGGTTGTAGACGGCGAACGGCTCGTGCCCCGCGACCGCCTTCCCGAACGCGTCGGCGATCTCCGCGACCGGCGCATCCGAGCGGAAGAAGCCCTTCAGCGTCGCGTGCGGCATGAAGACACCGCCGCCGATCAACCCGAACTGGCGCTGTAGCAGGTCGTGCATGTCCGCCTGGGCGCGGCTCATCGCGTACGACGGGCGCAGGTACCAGCCGTACCGGATCGCGGGATTCGCTTGGATCGTCTCGGGCAGCATTACGGCCCTCCTTGCACCTCGTGCACTTCGCGGCGGAACTCGTCCTGGTCGACCGCTTCTGCGCCTGGCGCGCGATGGCCGGGGCCGCCCGCGTCGAGGATCGGGCGCTGGGCGTCCGGCAGCTCCGCGAAGAAGTGTACCGGGCGCTCGGGGGTGCGTGGCAGCTCCCGCCCGTCGATGAGCGTCATGGTGCTGGTGATGCGTCGATCCGTACGGCGCTCGTTCATGAAGACGTCGTAGTAGGCGAAGTCGCCCTCCTCGACCCGGAACAGGGCGATATCGGCCCTTTGGCCGACCGCCAGCGAGCCGGCGTCCTTCAAATTCGCCGCGTTTGCCGGGTTCACCGTCGTGCGGAGGATGATGTCTTCCAGCGACATGCCTAGCATCAAGAACTTCGTCATCGTGGTCGGCATATCGAACGCCGGCCCCTGCACCGCGATCTGGTGGATGTCCGTCGAGATCGCGTCCGGGATGATGCCGTCCGCGAGCATCCGCTCGGCGACATCAAAGCTGAAGGCACCCATGCCATGCCCGACATCGAGAAGCAGCCCTTGCCGCTGGAGATCGCGGATTTCCGGGCGAATGTGACCGTCCGGCCCGCTGATGCCCATGGTGCGGCCGGTAAAGCAGTGCGTCAGGATGTCTCCGGGCCGCAGGTACGGCACGAGCTCCTCCAGAGTCGGCGGGCCATCGCCGATGTGCGTCATCAGCGGCAGGCCAACGCGGTCCGCGAGCTCCCGGGCGTGCTTCATCGGTTCGATACCGACGCCGCGCGTGGTGCGGCTGTCCATGCGGATCTTGATGCCGAGGATAAGGTCGCGGTTGCGCTCGACAGTCTCGACGGCGAGGTCGACGTCCCAGTAGTCCGGATTGGAAAGCTCCCATGTCGGCGCGATCAGGCCGATCGAGGAGAGGTGCAGGAAGGCGTAGATCCGCGCCGTGGAGCGGTTGGCAATGTACTCGCGGAACCCGGCGAAGCTGTAGCCGCCCGCGCTGCCGACGTCGATCCAGGTCGTGACCCCGGAGCGCGCGGCAATCGGGTCCGGCTCGACGCCCCAGTACGTCGCGCCCCAGTAGACGTGGGTGTGCAGGTCGACGAGGCCCGGCGTGACGATTTGCCCGGACGCGTCGATCTCGCGCGCCGCGGTGCCGTCCAGGTGCGGATCGACCGCGGCGATACGGCCATCGCGGACCCCGATATCGCGGACGCCGGACGTCTCGCTCATTGGGTCGATAACGTGCCCGCCACGGATGACGAGGTCGAACGCCGTCGTGGAATCTGTCATCGGGCGGTCTCCGTTTCGCCCCGCTCCTGGACAGACCAGCCAGCGGAGGCGCGCGCGGCCCAGCGGCCATCGAATTCATGGACGTCGATCGGGAAGCCAAAGCATTCCGAAACCAGCTCGCTCGTCAGCATCTCGCGCACGAGCCCTTTGGCAAGGATGCCGCCGTCCCGCATCAGCAAGACATGGCTGATACTCGTCGGCAGCTCCTCGAGGTGGTGCGAGACCATGACGGTCGGGAGATCCGGATAGGTGGTCGTCATCCGGTCGAGCGATGCCAGCAGCGCCTCGCGCGCCGGGAAGTCGAGCCCGGTCGCCGGCTCGTCGAGCAACAGCAACTCCGGCGCCTTGATCAATGCACGGGCGATGCGCACGCGTTGCCGCTCGCCATGGGACAATTCGCCCACCTCGCGCTCGGCCAGCGCCCCGGCCCCAACCGCGTCGAGCGCCTCGTGAGCGGCGGTGTACTCGGCCTCACCCCAGTCGTCCCACTGTGGCCAGGTGGTGTTCTTCAGGCCGGTCAGGACGGCCTCGCGCCCGGTCAGCCAGTCCAGCATGCGAAGGGCCGGGTCGACACGACCGATACGGCTGCGGAGCTCGCGCATATCGGTCTGGCCGAACGCCTTGCCGAAGATCGTGACGGTACCCGCGCTGGGGTGCCGCTCGGCGGCGAGCACGGAGAGCGTTGTGGTCTTGCCCGCACCGTTCGGGCCCAGCACGACCCAATGCTCGCCCGGCGCGATGGACCACGACACCTCGTCAAGGATCCGCTTCTTCTCCGGCGTCCAGATCGACACCCCGTCCAGCTCAACGCACCTGGTGCCAACAGTCATTAGCGCGGGTTCCTTCTTCTGGCCCAGTCCGCGAGCACGCGAACCGGGCACGAAATCATGATGACCATCATCTCCGAAAACGTCGGATGTTCAAGCAAAGGTGGTGCTAGCTGCTTGCGGAACGCCGTGCACTTAGTATGATGAATACAGCCGGGCGGGTACCCCAGCATGCACGTCGTGAAATCAGGGTGCAGATTTGACACGCGGCCCGTGAACGATGTGTGGACCAGGGGATCTCACGGCCGGGACCCACGTATTTGTGGGGGCGACTATGCCTCTGCAGGAGCCGATCGAGTGAATCAGGTCAAGCGAAGGAGCGCGATCATGATATCCAGGAAGATCAACCGTCGACGTTTGGTTCAGGGCAGCGCCGGGCTGGCCACAGCGGGCGCCGTATCAACACGCTTCGCGATCCCGATGGTCAACGCGCAGGAGAAGACGCCGGTCCTCGTCTGGACGACGCACAGCAGTGAGGACTTCGACGCGATCCAGAAGATCGTCGACGAGTTCAACGCCCAGAGCGACACCGTGGAAGCAACGCTCGAGCAGGTGCCCGGTACCGAGACCGATGCCACCAAGCTGATCACCGCCGTTCGCGGCGGCACCGGCCCCGATGCCTATATGCTCGACCGCTTTACCGTCGCCGAGCGCGCAGCGAATGGATTGCTGCAGGACCTCTCCGGACTTCTCGAAGGCGCCGGCATGGATCCGGACCTGACGCAGACATACATCCCGTTCGCCGCGGAAGAGGCGACCTATCAAGGCAAGCCGTACGCCCTGCCATTCGATACGGACGCTCGCGCACTCTTCATCAACAACGATCTCTTCGAAGCAGCAGGCGCCGACCCCTCGGCCTTCGATCCGGCCAACGGTCCGGCAACCTGGGACGCGCTCAAGGAAGCCGCGGCGATGGTGAACGTCGAGTCCTCGTCCGGCGACATCTTCGAGGATATCGGGTTCGTGCCGTGGTTCAACCAGGGCTGGCACTACACCTACGGCTTCTCGTGGGGCGCTGACTTCTTCGACGAGGACAATTGCGAAGTCACCCCGAACACCGAGGAGATGATCGCCGCCGCCCAGTGGGTTGCCGATTTCGCGGCGGAGTATGGCCCAGAGCGGCTCGCCGCGTTCGTCCAGATGAACCCGGGCGCGCCGCCGACCGAGAGCCCGTGGATCCAGAAGCGCCTTGGCGCAATGATCTCCGGCGACTGGATGATCGCGCAGAACGCGAACTACATCCCCGACACCAACTACACGATCACGTACGTCCCTGTCCCTGAAGCGGGCATGGATTCGGCCACCTGGGCAGGTGGTTGGTCGTTCGTGATTCCGCAGGGTGCCAAGCAGCCCGAAGCCGCAGCCGAGTTCCTTGCCTATGCGTCCGGTGAGCCGGGCCAGAAGGTCTATCTCACCGATACGACGCACCTGCCGACGGTCACATCGCTGCAGGACCAGACCGACCTCTACAGTGAGCGTCACCTGTTCTTCGCGCAGGAGCTCCTCCCGATCGCCAAGAGCCGGCCACCGCTACCGGTCGGCGCAAAGTATTGGGATGAGCTGACCGCCGCCTGGGAGAAGATCTATCTCGGCGAGCAGGAGCCGGCGGACGCGCTGCAGGAGGCCAAGGACAACACCATGACCCTCCTCAGCCCGCTTTGCCCAATCAACTAGTTCGATTTCGTGCCGGGAGCGGTCAGTTGGCCGTTCCCGGCTTTCTCTTCATTACCAGGCGATCGGGCAGTCGGGATTTTCTCACCGAACGGATATGCCCGGACGTAGGGGATGCGAACTCATGGCAACCATCGATGCGGTCAGCGCCGCCTCACCCTCGCGACCGGTGAAACGACGACGCTTCTCCATGACCAAAGAGGAGAGAAAGAGGCTCTTCCTGGGGCTCATCTTTATCTCGCCCTGGATCATCGGCTTCCTTGCGTTCCTGCTCTACCCCATCTATTACACGGTCCACCTCAGCTTCACCCAGTACGGCGGCTTCGGGGACCCGGTCTGGATTGGGCTCGATAATTACCGACGGATGTTCGACGACAACGTCTTCCGCACGTCGCTGTGGAACACCCTGTACTACACCGCGTTCGCGGTCCCGATCGGCGTGGTGGTCGCAATGGCGCTCGCGATCGCGATGAACCAGCCGGTGCGCGAGATCCCGATCTACCGCACGATCCTGTTCCTGCCGTCGGTGCTCCCGTTGTTCGCGGTCTCGTTTATCTTCATGATCCTGCTTGATCCCCGACAGGGCATCATCAACGAGTTCCTGCGCCGCCTCGGCGCAAGCCCGCCAAGCTGGTTCAGCGACCCCGACTACGCGAAGCTCGGCATCGTGATGATCGCGCAGATGGGCGCCGGTCAGGTCGCGCTGATCTTCCTTGCCGGGCTAAGGGGTATCCCGACTCATCTCTATGAGTCGGCCATGCTTGACGGCGCTGGCTGGTGGAACCGCTTCCGCAAAATCACGATTCCGTTGATGACGCCGATCATCCTGTACGACCTGATCCTCGGCATCAGCCTCGGCCTGCAGGTCTTCACGCAGTCATACATCATCACCCAGGGTGGACCGGCCAACTCCACCAACTTCATGGTGTTCTACATGTACAACAATGCCTTCCGCTACGGCGGCCAGATGGGGTATGCCTCGGCGATCGGCGTCGTGATCTTTATCCTCACGTTCATCATTGCCGGTCTCGTCTTCTGGACATCCAACAAATGGGTGAACTACGACCTCAACTAGCACGGGCGATGAGCGAGAAGGAGTGATTCATGGCGGTGAACACGTCAACCCCGGAAACGGAAATCATCGAGGTCCATGGGGAGCACCTCTATCAACCGAGGCGAGCGAAGAAGGACAAGTACGTCCGCATCTTCAGCCAACGGTTCTTGCCCAGGATCTTCCTCATCCTGATGTGCATGTTGTTTATGCTTCCCTTTTACTGGATGGTTGCGACGGCGCTGAAGGGGAACCTGGAGCTCGCCGCGTACCCGCCCACCCTGATTCCACATGCGCCGGACTGGAACAACTTCGTCCGCGCCACGGAAGCGTTCCCGTTCTGGCGATATGCCTGGAACACAACGTTCATTACCGGGCTGTCGATCCTGGGCGCGGTCATCTCCAACACCGTCGTTGCGTACGGGTTCGCCCGCATCGACTGGCCGGGGCGTGACAAGGTGTTCTTCTTCGTGCTGGCGACGGTCTTCGTGCCCGCCCCGGTGCTCTACATTGCCCTGTTCGACATCTTTGCCCGATTCAACATGATCGACACCTACTGGCCACTGATTCTCCCGCTCTGGTTCGGAAACGCATTCTGGATCTTCCTCATGCGCCAATTCTTCCTGCAAATTCCGAAGGACCTGTCCGATGCCGCCCGGCTCGACGGGGCAAACGAGTTCCAGATTTTCGCGCAGGTCATCTTGCCGATCGCCCGGTCTGCGGTCGGCGTGGTGGCGATCTTCGCCGCCGTCGGCGCCTGGAACGACTTCATGGGCCCGCTGATCTACCTGCAGAGCGGGACGAAGTACACCCTCTCGATCGGCCTGACGTTCTTCCAGCAGGCGAACGCGCGGGACATTCAGTACAACCTCCTGATGGCCGCGTCGGCGCTGATCGTGCTGCCCGTCATCGCCCTCTTCCTGTCGTTCCAGCGCGCGTTCACGGAAGGGATCTCGGTCGCCGGCCTGAAGGGGTAGGCTTCCTTCACAACAGATTCGTTTGGGGGTACATTCGGCCCCGAAGCAGGGACATGGCCGGTCTTGCACCGGCCATGTCCACGACGACGCAACGTTGCGTCAGACATTCCAGCCGCGTGAAGGCTGGCGAGAGGAATTGGGTGTGGACGACTTCCGAAAATTCGACGAACGACGACTCGAGCGCCAGGCTCGCTGGCTGCCGGAGCTGCGCTCCTGGCGCAACGCCATGGTCGCCCCGATCGACGCCTGGACCTTCACCGCGCCCGACGGCACGACCAGCGAGCTGCACCGTGGCGATGCCTGGCCGATCGTTGAGCATCACCGGCCAGTGCAGCTCTCCGCAGAGGCCACGGTGCCGCAGGCGTGGGCAGGTTTGCCGGTTGAGCTCCAGCTCTGGCTCGGGGGTGAAGGCTACTTCACCGTCACACCGGGCAAGCAGTACGGCCTGAATCCGTTCCATCAGGATTTCCGCCTGGCGGACTCCGCGGAGGGCGGCGAGACCTACCGAATCGACGCCGAGGTGATGCCGAAGGGCATGTTCGGCACTCATGTCGATCACCCCTCTATCGGCCGCGCTTTCCTCGCGGTGCCGCATGACGCGGTGCGCGAGCTGGAGATCGACCTCCACCTGCTGATCGCGACCGCGAAGGTCCTCAAGGACCACGAGATCTTTCCCCACTTGCTCGATCTCGTGGACGACGCCTACGCCGTCATCGCCCCGTTCTGGCCGACGAGCACCGAGACGGCAAAGACCCGCCTGATCTCCGGCGACACCCTCGGCGGCAACAGCTACGCCACCGGCCAGGGCGACTACGGGCATCCGGGCTACCACGGACACCTGGTGCTCCCGCGCGTGCTGTGGCACCACGACGACCCCACCGGCGAGCTCCAGATGCTGTCGCAGGAGGCGCTCGATGCCTGCGGCACGGCCAGCGGGCTGATCGCGGAGCGGCTCGACGCGCTGCGCGAGAAGTACCCGCCGCGGGGCAACATCCTGCTCTCCGGGCACGCGCATATCGACCTCGCCTGGTTGTGGCCGGTCGCCGAGACCCGGCGTAAGGCCCGCCGCACGTGGTCGAACCAGCTCCGGTTGATGGAGAAGTACGACGACTTCGTGTTCAACCAGTCGTCGGCGCAGGCGTATGCCTGGATCGAGCAGGATGATCCGGAGCTCTTCGCCGCCATCCAGCAGGCCGTGAAGGATGGCCGGTGGGAGCCGGTCGGCGGCAGCTGGGTCGAGCCGGATAGCCAGGTCAGCGGCGGCGAGGCGTACGTCCGCCAGCTGTTCTACGGCCAGCGCTTCTTTGAGCGCGCCTTCGGCATCCGTAACGCGACCGCGTGGCTACCGGATGTCTTCGGTTTCTCCGCCGCGGTACCGCAGATCCTGCTCGGTGCCGGCATCGAAAACTTCTTCACGATCAAGGTCACCTGGAGCGAGTCGAACGTCTTCCCGTATGACCTGTTCATGTGGGAGGGGATCGACGGCAGCAAGGTCCTCACGCACACCTTCAATAATCCTGACGGTGGCTACAACGGCCTGATCGAGCCGAACGCGACGTTCACGACCTGGAAGAACTTCGTTGGCAAGCGCTGGCACGACCAGACCCTGCTCTCGTTCGGCTGGGGCGACGGCGGCGGCGGCCCAAGCGAGGACATGCTGGAGAAGTACGACCGCCTGAAGGACTATCCGGTGCTTCCGCGGCTGGAGATGGGCAAGGTCGAGGACTTCTTCGCCAGCCTGCCAGTCGAGGGCATCCCGACGTACGTCGGCGAGCTCTATCTGGAGCTACACCGCGCCACGCTGACGACGCAGGCCGCGACGAAGTACCTGATGCGCCAGGGCGAGCACCGGCTCGCGGAGGCCGAGGCATTCGCCGCGCTCGGCACGCTGGATGGCCGCGACTTCCCATTCGAGACGCTCGACACGAAGTGGCAGGACCTGCTCTACAACCAGTTCCATGACGTCCTGCCGGGCTCCTCCATCAAGGAGGTCTACAAGGACACCGTGCCGCAGCTCACAGAGGTCACCGAGGCGGCGATGAGCGTGCGCGACGAGGCGATCGTCACCCGCGCCGGCACCGGCGAGGGCGCTTACGCGATCGCCAACCCGACGCTGGAT
This sequence comes from uncultured Chloroflexia bacterium, assembly GCA_963741805.1. GTDB lineage: Bacteria > Chloroflexota > Chloroflexia > Thermomicrobiales > UBA6265 > UBA6265. Next base: position 45,074 of record CAVUJR010000009.1, on the reverse strand, counting down.
CCGCGCCCGCTGACCGCGACCCTTCCGGGCAACGCGTCCATCACCGGGGTCCATCAGCAGGCGGTCGAGGACGGCATCCTCATCCACAACCCGGCCGAGATCCTCGGCGGGTTCGAGACGCGCGTCCTCTCGAACATCGGAGAAGGTTCGCACTCCGAAGCAGCATCCGAGGCCGTCAGCGCGACGGCGGCTGGACAACGGCTTCACGCTGGAGAACAGCGTCGTCCGCGTCGAGATCGGCGAGGACGGAACGCTGCATAGCGTGTTCGACAAGCGCGCCGGCCGGGAGACGCTGAAAGAGCGCGGCAACCAGCTCTGGGCGTATGTCGACCGCCCACGGGCCTGGGACGCCTGGGACATCGATGAGACCTACGAGGAGATCGGTGAAGAGATCACCGCCATCGACAACATCGAGCTCGTCGAGGACGGCCCGCTACGCGTCGCCGTCCGCGTGACGCGGTCGTGGCGGTCGTCGACGTTCGTGCAGACGTATCGCCTCATGTCGCAGTCGAGCCGGGTCGACATCAAGACGCAGATCGACTGGCACGAGCGCATGATGCTCATCCGCGCGGTGTTCCCGACCACGATCCGCACGCACGAGGCCATCTTCGAGACGATGTTCGGCGTCCACAAGCGCGTGACGCACCGCAACACCACGTGGGAGCGCGCCAGGTTCGAGGTCAGCGCGCACCGCTTCGTCGATCTCTCGGAGCCGACGTATGGCGTATCGCTGCTGAACAACGGCAAGTACGGGCACAGCGCCGTCGACGGCGTGCTGGGCATGAGCCTGGTGCGCGGGTCGCTCTACCCGGATCCGACGGCCGACGAAGGCGCGCACGAGTTCACCTACGCGTTCTTCCCGCACACCGGTGACTGGGTTGACGCGGGCGTGACGTTCGAGGCGAAGGCGCTGAACGCGCCGCTGATCGCGGTGCCGGTCGCCGAGGATGCGACAGCATCCGCAGCGTTCGTGAGCAACGAGGGCGTCCGCCTAGGCTTCGGGGCGCTCAAGAAGGCACACGACCGCGAGGGCCTGACCTTGCGCGTCTACGAGCCGCACGGCATTCGTGGCGAGGCGTCGCTGGTATTCGACCGGCCGGTGAAGGCGGTGAACCGCACGAACCTGCTGGAGGAGGACGCCGAGGGCGCCGACATTCGCGTCGAGGGCGAGCGCGTCACCTTCGAGGTGCGGCCGTTCGAGATCGTGACGATGGTGCTGGAGTTCTAGACGCCTGGCATTTGTGGGAAGAGACGGGGTGGGAGCGGCGATACCGTTCCCGCCCCGTTTTCGTATGCCCGGGTATCATCCAGCACACATTTGCGTACCGCCGGCCCTCGTGGCCGGCGAAGGGCAAGGCCGGCGCTGGGCGCCGCACACAACGTGCGGCGGTACGAAGGGATTGACGGATTCCCCGCACAAAGCGCGTGGTGTTACCATCCGATACAGACTGACCGTACGCCTTCACGCCGGGACACCCAATGCCGCTCTCCCGTATCCCACGCCCGCGACCGACCTGGATCGAGCCCGAGCCGATCCCGGACGATGCCGACCTGCTCGCGCTTCATCCGCACCGATTGGTCGCCTCCCTCCTCTACCGGCGTGGCATCCGCACCCCGGAGGACGCATCCGCCTTCCTCACGCGTCGCGAACCGGACGCGCTGGAGCCGGACCTCATGCCGAACATGCGCGAGGCGCTGACCCGGACGGCGACAGCGATCGACAACGGCGAGACGATCGGCATCTTCGGCGACTACGACGCCGACGGCGTGACCTCGACGACATTGCTGACCCGCGCCCTGCGCTCCGCCGCCAGTGAGGACCGGGTTGTCCCGTTCGTGCCAGACCGCGCGGACGGCTACGGCGTGAGCGAGCGCGGCGTGCGCATGCTGGCCGGTACCGGCTGCACCCTGATGATCGCCGTCGACTGTGGCAGCAACGACATCGAGTCCGTCACCCTGGCTCGCGGCCTCGGTATGGACGTCATCATCCTCGACCACCACGCGCTGAACGGCGACGGGCCGGAAGGGGCGATTCTCGTCTCCGCCCAGCTCCGCCCGGACGGCATCTACCGCGAGCTGACGGGCGTCGGCATCGCCTGGCTCTTCGTGCTCGGGCTAATGGAGCGCGGCCACGACATCACCCGCCTCGAGAACGGCGACGCGGGGCGCCTGCTCGACCTCGTTGCGCTCGGCACCGTCGCGGACGTCGGGGCCCTGAAGGGTGCGAACCGGCCCCTCGTCGGCCATGGCCTCCACCGGTTACGGGCGGCAGAGCGGCCGGGCGTTCGCGCGATGCTCCGGCATGGGCAGATCGAGCCGGCGACGGTTACGGCGGACCGCATCTCGTTCGGGCTGGCGCCACGCCTCAACGCGGCCGGGCGCGTCGCATCGGCATCCGCCGCGCTGGAGCTGCTGCTCACAGACGACCGCGACCTCGCCGACCGCCTCGCGATGCAGCTCGAGCAATGGAACCAGCAGCGCCGGGAGCGGACGGACCACATCCTCGCGGAGATCGCGGCGACGATCCTCGCCACCCCGAACTGGGCGGAGAAGCCCTTCCTCGCGCTCCACGGCCCGGACTGGGACAAGGGGCTCGTCGGCCCGATCGCGGCGAAGATCACCGAGCGCCTGGGCGTGCCGGCGGTCATCATGCAGGAGCAGGACGGAATGCTCTCCGGCTCCGGCCGCTCGGTGCCGGGCGTGAACCTGCTCGAAGCGCTGCGGGCGGCCGACGGCCTGATGACACGCTACGGCGGCCACTCCGGTGCGGCGGGCCTGACCCTTCCGCGCGAGCATCTCGATGCGTTCACTGCGGCGGTCACGAACGCCGTCCGCGCGCAGGGCGTCGTTCTTCCCCAGCCGCCGGCGCTCCAGTTGCATGCCTGGCTGCCCGAGGTGGCGCAGCAGGTCAGCATCGTCGACGCGCTGGAGCACCTCGAACCGTTCGGGCAGGACAACCCCCTGCCGATGTTCGGCGTGCACGGCGCGCGGATCCTCGACATCCGCACGATGGGCCGCGAAAAGCAGCACCTGAAGATCAGTGTTGGCGGTCGGCGACGTGGCATGGACGCGATCCTCTGGGGCGGTGCGGCACGCGCGGCGGAGCTCCGCGGCGCGGCCAATGTCGACCTCGCCGGGACGCTGAGCGTGAACACCTGGAACGGTGTCAAGCGCCTGCAAATGATCCTCGCCGACTTCCGCCGCGCTTCCTGACCTCACCCTCCCCATCGCCGTCCGGCTGGCTTCCTGAAACGCCCGCTCCGCCGTCATCCGGGCGGGACGCTGGATGCAGAACACATCCGGCAGCATCGTGGCGGCCCGGGATATGCGAAGCATCTGGTTACCATATGAAGCAGGAAGATGAACGAAAGGGGGTTTCGGTCCACGGGTTCGTGAGTCGAACGTGAAAGGGTGAGAGATGCAACAGGGGGTTGCCACCACCCAGGCCAATGCGGCGGGGCCAGGTGGGGGATTCGCACATGAGCCGTACCAGCAAAACCGATCGTTAGGCGCAAAATTCAGGAAGTACCGGCTTGAGACCTTTATGGTCCTGCCGTTCCTGCTGTACCTGCTGTTCTTCATGTTCTATCCGGTTATCGAGTCGATCTACAAGAGCTTTGTCGACGCCGGAACCGGGAGCTTCACCTTCGGGAACTACTCCACGATTGTGGGCCGCAGCCAGTTCAACGACGCGTTTGTGAACACCATCGGGATCACGGCTATCGGTGTCACGCTGCAGATGTTGATCGGCCTCGGGATCGCGTTCATGCTGTCGCGAGAGTTCCACGGGAGAGGGATTCTCCGTTCGATCGTCCTGATTCCCATGGGTGTGCCGACGATCGTCGCCGGTGCCGCGATGCTGTATATCGTCGGCTTCACCGGGTACCTCAACCGCTTCCTGCTGGACCTGGGCCTCATTGACGTCCCGGTCTACTGGCAACAAAGCGGCGTCCGCGGGATGTTCGTCATCGCGCTCGCCGATATCTGGAAAGCGCTACCGCTCGTCGTCCTCATCCTCCTCGCGGGCCTGGAAAGCATCGCCGGCGATGTCTACGAAGCGGCGGATGTCGATGGCGCCACCGGTTGGCGCAAGTTCTTCGACATGACCCTGCCGCTGTTGATGCCGTCGATCACGATGGCGCTGATCCTTCGCGCCATCGACGCGTTCCGCATCTTCGATATCGCGATGGTGATCGCCGGGCAAGCGATCCCGGTCATGAGCTCCTTCGTCTACTTCGATTACCGGGCAGGAAACGTCAACACCGCGTCCGCGGCCGCCGTCATCCTTCTTATGATGATCGTGGTGTTCGTGATCGCGTACTTCTTCCTGGTTGAGCGACGGGGGAGGAAATAACCCATGAGCAGCGCTGAAGTGGCCGCCACAACCGTTGACACCGAGCCGGGGAAATCACCTCTCCGCCGCGCGTTTACGCCGGGCAACATCCTCCTGTGGGTCTTCGCGATCCTCGTCGTCATCATGATCCTGGTGCCGTTGTACATCCTCATCAAGGTGTCCGTCAGCACCCTGGCGCAGGCCACGGCCCCACGTCCGAGCTACCTGATCGAAAACCCCACGTTCCAGAACTGGGAGCGCCTCTCGCAGTGGTCCGTCCTGGGCGAGCCACTCATGCACAGCCTGACCGTGGCGACCGGCACCGCGATCATCGCGATCCTGATGGCCGCGCCGTTCGCCTACGTCGCCGCCCGTCTCCCGGGGAACTACCGGTACCCGGTGATCCTGGCGGTCCTCTTTACCCGCATGTTCCCGGAGGTCATCATCGCGACCCCGATCGCGGAGCGATTCTTTGGATGGGGCCTGAACGACACGAACGTGGGGCTCATGCTCGCCCACCTGATCCGCACGCTGCCCCTCGCGGCATGGATTTTGATAGGTTCCTTTGAGGCGATACCAAGGGATCTCGAGGAATCGAGCGCTGTGGATGGGGCAGGAAAGGTCACGACGCTTCGGCGGGTTGTGATGCCCCTTGCCCTTCCCGGTATCGCGGTTGCGGCCATGTTCGCCTGGCTGGATTCGTGGAATGATCTGCTCTATGCGATCTATCTCTTCATCCAGGAGGACACTCTCCCGCTTCTGACCTATTACTACTCGGTGCGCGGAAACGTGACCGACGTAGCGACCTTCTCGGTCCTGATGACGATCCCCGTGTTCTTCATCACGCTGTTCCTGCAACGGTATATCCAGAGCGGAACGTTGACCGGGGCGGTCAAGGGGTAGCAACAACGCCGGCGAACAGCCCAGATTCGATGCGGGCGTGGAACAGTTCCAGGCCCGCGAGAACACCCAAGGAGGGTACGATGTCCACGCACAACCCATTCGACCAGCAGCGTGAAGCTGCGAAGCAACTTGTCTCGGCTTACCTCGATGGCGGCATGAGCCGCCGCGATATGTTGAAGCGGGCTGGCGCCCTCGGCCTCTCCGTCCCGGTCCTGTCGTCCGCCCTGGGCGCCCGCGGCGCTGTGGGCCAGACCCCGTCCGCCTCTCCGGCAGGCGAGGAAGCCCCGCTCGCGCTTGGCGACTGGTCCGGCGAGACGCTGAGCGTCGCGATTGCCCTCGCCGAGTCCGAGGCGCAAGTCTTCGACGAGGTCCTTGTCTCGAAGTTCCGGGAGATGACCGGCGGAGAGATCGAGGTTGCCCAGATCGAGGCCCAGGACGTCATCAACACCCTCGGCGCGCAGGTCGAGTCCGGTAACGTCCAGATCGACCTCGTGATGCAGGACAACAACTCCCTGGCCCCGCTTGTCGATGGCGGGCTGGTCGAGGAACTTCCGGAGGCGGAAGAGGTGATGCCGCCGCAGACGATCGACGCCCTCAAGGAAGTCCTCCAGTTCGACGGCACGTACTACTTCCTGCCAGGCAACCCGAACGTCCAGATCACCTATTACAACTCGGCGAAGTTCGAGGACTACGGGGTCGAGCCCCCGATGACATGGGATGACCTGATGAGCGTCGCCCAGACGATTCAGGAAAATGCTGGCGTCGGCCAGGTCTCCATCCAGGGCGTCGCTGGCGGCGCGGTTGGCGTGACGGTCACGCAGTTCCTGTGGCAGGCCGGTGGCGATCCGCTCGAGATCAACAACGAGGCTGGCGCGACGGCGTTCCAGTTCATGCAGGACCTGAAGCCGTACCTGACGCCGCAGTACCCGACCGCGACGTTCGACACCACGAACACCTACTTGCTGAACGAAAGCGTGGTCCTGGCCCAGAACTGGCCGTTCGGCGTGAATGTGATCGTCGATGAGGGCGACAAGAAGGAAGTGCTGACGTATCCCGGTTGGGAGGGCCCGGCCGGCAACGCGCTGGTGCTCGGCGGTACCGTGTTCGGCGTCGTCAAGGGCTCGGAGCGGCGCGACATGGCGCTCGACTTCGTCAAGCTGTGGATGAGCAAGGATGTCCAGGAGGCCTTCACGGCCCGCAATGGCTGGGCGAGCATGCGCAACGACGCCCTCGGCCAGGTGGAAGACTGGCAGGAGCCGTACTTCCAGACGGTCACGGACGCGCTCGCTGTCACGCAGCCGCGCCCGAACGTGACCTACTGGGTCGACGTCGAGAACATCCTCACGAATGCCTTCAACGACATCGTGACGGGTGGCGCGCCGGTTCAGGAGACGCTGGACCGCTACCAGGGCGAGATCGACGCCCTCAAGGGGTAATTGTCCCAGGCGTCATCGCATTGCACGAAAAGGAGCCGGTCCCGGGCGTTATGCCCGGGACCGGCTCTCGTTGCACGGAACGTCTTTTGTATCGTCTCGCACCACATCTGCGAAACCTGTCGCGACGGGGAAGCAGTTGGGCGTCGATATCGACCTTTGGTCGTCGTCTCGGACACGTGTCCGAGACGACGTCGACGTTTTGGGAGCTGCGAAAGCCCGCCCGGAGGGGATCGCTATCCCTTGACGGCGCCAGCGGTGAGGCCGGCGATGATCCGGCGCTGGACGACCAGCACGCCGATCAACAGCGGCACCGTGACGACCACGGCCGCGGCCATGCGGACACCGAACGGCTGCTCGTATTGCTGGTTGCCGGTGAACTCGGAGATGGCCACCTGCACCGTCTTGGCATTCTCGGTCAGCGTGAACGACCGCGCGTAGAGGAACTCCGACCAGGCCTCGATGAATGCCAGCAAGCCAGTGGTCACCATCCCCGGGATGGCCAGGGGGATCAGGATCTGCCGTAACGCCATCAGTGGTGTCGCGCCGTCGACCAGCGCGGCCTCCTCCAGATCACCCGGCATGGCGCGGAAGAAGTTCGTCAGCACCCAGATGGTGAACGGCAGCGCGAACGTCAGATAGACGATGATGAGGCCCCAGAGGGTATTGAACGCGTGGAACTGGCGCATCAGCTGGAACAGCGAGCCGAGAATCGCCACGCCCGGGAACATCGTCATCGAGAGAATCAGGTAAAGGATCGGTGTCCGCCCGCGGAACTTCAGGCGTCCCATGGCATAGGCGGCCACCGTGCCGAAGAAGAGCGAGAGGATCACAACGGACCCGGAGACGATCGCCGAGTTGCGAAGCGCCAGGATGAACGTATCGTTCTTGAAGACAGTTTCGTAGTTGGCCCATGTCAGGTTCTCTGGCCAGAACGTGGGCGGCGTCCGCACGACTTCCTGGGTCGTTTTCAGCGACGACACGATCGCCCAGTAGAACGGGAACAGAGTATAGAGCAAGATCAGGATGATCAGTGCCCAGAAGCCAACGCGCCCGATCGTACGACCGAGGCTGAAGTTCGATTTCTTCTGGTAGGTGCTGCGGATACGGCCCAGTTCCTCGGGCGAGGTCTTGATCAGGGGAGAATGGCCGGCTGGCATCGTCTCCCGCTCCAGTGTGGTTGCCATGCTTATCCCTCCTCCACCCGGATCAGGCGCGTATAGCCGATAACCATGAGACCGATAATCAGGAAGATCACGACCGCGGCGGCAGAGCCGTAGCCTACCTTTGAAGACGCGACGACTTCACGATGGGTGTACACAGCCACCGACATCGTTTCGGTCGCGTAGCCCTTGAGCACGTAGATCATGTCGAAGACGCGGAAGGTGGCCATGGTGCGGAAGATCAGCGCAACGAGGAGCGCCGGGCGCAACAGCGGCAAGGTGATGTCCCAGAACTGCTGCCACTTGCTCCCTCCGTCGACGCGGGACGCCTCGTAGACGTCTTCGGGGATGACCTGCAGACCGGCGAGGATGAGCAAGGCCATGAATGGCGTCGTTTTCCAGACGTCGACGGCGATCACTGAGCCGAGCGCGGTACTGGTGTTACCTGCCCAGTCAAAGTTTTCGAAGCTGTCGACGATGCCCAGGTTCACGAGGAGGCGGTCGATGCGCAGGAACTTGAAGAGCTGGTTGACCACACCATAGCGGTCATGGAGCATCCAGCCCCAGAGCAACGTCGACACGACGGTCGGGATCGCCCACGGCACAAGCATCGAGGTGCGGACGAGACCGCGACCCTTGAAGTTCGAGTGGATGGTAAGGGCGATGATCATGCCCAGGACTGTTTCAAGGGTGACGGCCACGACAGTGAAGATTGTGGTGTTCCAGAGCGATGAGATGAAGACATCGTCCGAGAACAGCGTGCGGTAGTTGTCCAGCCCCACACTGCGGATACGATCCGGCCTGGTGATGCGGAAGTTCGTCGTGCTGTAGTAGAAGCTCATGATCAGGGGGTAGATCGCGATAAGCACCACGACCAGGACCGAGGGAAGCACCAGCAGCCAGCCAAGACGCTCCTGCTCCCGCCCGAACTTCGATCTCGGCGCCCGCCCGGGTCCCCGCTGGCGCGGCTTCGCATCTTCTGGTTTCACCGGGACCGGTGCAACGTCAGCTCCATGTACGCTCATGGGGTTCTCCAGACGGGAATCGCCGGAGGGAGCGATCACGCTCCGTCCGGCGACGGCCATCCCGTACATTGTGTATGCCAGCCAGCGCCGGCACACACAAATTCTTCACCGGCGTGTGAATCCCTAGACGTCGGCCATGATGTTTTCGAGCTCACCGGCGAGGTCGTCCATCGCCTGCGAGATGTCGTCATGCTGCCCGGTCAGGATTTCGTTGATCTTCGTGAAGTAGGCAATCGAGAGCTCGCCGTAGAGGTCCTGCGCGACGTTCGACGGGCGGGCCACCGAGCCCTCGGCGAAGACGTCGAAGAGGCGCTCCATGAACGGGTTGACCTGGAAGACCTCGGGGCGGTCGTAGACTTCCTTGATCGTCGGGCTCTGGGAGCGCTCGATCGCGCGGGAGTACTGCTGCTCGGCCGAGCCGACCCACTTCGCGAAGAGGCGGCCACCCTCGACGTTTGCCGCGGAGGACGGAACGAAGGTGTTCCAGCCACCAAGGGTCGCGGCGTGGGAGGCGCCATCGCCGTCGCCCATCGGCAACTGCGCGATGTCGAACTTGCCCTGAAGGTCAGAGTCGTCCGCGGCCGAGATCGAGTAGACATATGGCCAGTTGCGGTGGAAGGCGGCGTTTCCGCCCTGCCAGACACCGCGGGAATCCTCTTCCATGTACCCGGTCACGGCGCTCGGGGCGATCGTGCCGACCCAGCCCTTGGCGCGCTCGATGGCGGCCTTGGCCTGGTCGTTGTTCACGGTGACGGTGCCGTCCGGATCGACGATCACGCCGCCGCCGTTGGAGAACTGCCACTCAAGGCCGTTGCAGGTCAGGCCTTCATATGCGGCCGCCTGGAAGGTGAAGCCGGTGAAGGCGCTGTTGCCGCTACCTTCGCCGTCGAGGATGGCCTGCGACATCTCCTCAAGCTCGGTCCAGGTCGTCGGCGGCTCGGAGTAGTTGTACTTCTCAAGCAGGTCGGTGCGGTAGTAGAGCAGGCCGGCGTCCGTGAAGAACGGGAGGGAGACGACCTTGCCATCGATGGTGTTGTTGTCGAGGATGCGCTGGAAGAAGGTGCTGCCGGCGTCGGCGAGCTCCTGGGCCTCCTGCGAGAGGTCCTCGGCCCACTGGTTCATGATACCGGGCCAGATCACGTCGATCTGCGCGACGTCAAAGTCGCTCGAGCCGGCGGAGAGCGCCTGCGTGTAGTAGGTCAGGCGGTCGGTCGCGGACTGCGCGCCCGGAAGGAAGTTGACCGTCGCGCCGGTCCACTCAGCGAACTTGTCGCACATCGCCTGGTCGTAGGCGGCGCCGACGCCGTCGTCACTGCCCATCCAGTTGATGGTCTGGCCACTCAGGTCCATATCGAGCCAGTCCGGCTGCTCCATGGACCAGCCGACAGGCTGGGCCGCCGACGGGGACGCCTGGGAGGCGGCCGCCGCGCCGACGGACGAGGCGAACAGGATCTTGTCCATCGTCACCGCGGCGAGGCCAAGGGCCGATCCGCGCTTGATGATCTCGCGTCGGGTTGCCCGACCGGTGATCGCATCCTGCATCAACTTATTGGCCGGCGTGGGAAGGAATTTCATGCTCACGGTGTGTCCTCCTGCTGCCACTCCGCCTTTGGAGTGGAGCTGTATTGCGACGAACCTGAACTCGAGCTGAATTCGGCCATCTTTGCCCGGCCGCGTAGCCGGTATGTGCTGAATACATCCGTCATGATGCAATTCATGCGTACGAATCGTCAACCTGCCATCGCTTTCCGGTTGGCCCGAATCGATGCGGCGATGCACAAAAAAGGGACGCCATATCGGCGCCCCTTCGCTCTCTATGTGCATTCGTACAGTGGTTCAGGCGGTCAACCCGTACCGCGCGGCATCCTCGTCCGGCAGCTCGAAGCGTCCGGTTTTCGATGTCAGCCGAATACGATAGACAACATGTCCGACGGGGATCTCGGGAACCTCGCGACCTCGAAAGACCACTGAGAGACCGTGTGCGCGCAGCATCGGATCCGAGAGCTCCTCATAGGCGCCCTCGGCGACGACCGACTGCCAGCGATCCTCCGCCTCGGCGGTATCGACCTCGAAGCTAACGAGCGGCTGCTCGCGCATGACGCGGATCTTTTGCCCAACCGGACCGACCGCGTAGACGGCGTCGCCATCGTAGCCATACGCCAGCGGCACGATTGACGGGCGGCCGTTGTTCACCGACGGCGATGCATACGCGATGCGCCCGACCAGCGCCGTCGACAGCAAGCGCTCAATCCCCTCTTCATCCAGCACGTAGATCTTGCCCATGGGCCCTTGTTCCTCATCCCTATCCCTGCCGCGCGCGGTGGCACCCGACGTTACTGATAGATCACGATGTCTGGCGCCGGGGAGAGGTCGAGCACCTCTTGTGGCGTCATCAACGGTTGATCCTGGTTGTAGAAGAGCTTGATGCCGTTGTACTCGATCGGCATCTGGGCGATCGTCGCGGCGTAGCCGGTGCGTTTGAGATCCGGCGAGCCCCAGCCGTCGAAGTCGATCACCAGCTGCACGCCGGGAACGGGCACCAGCTGGTCCTTGTTCGCGATCATCGAGCCCGTGAACTGGTGGACGATGAGGACCTTCGGCGGCAGCCCGAGCTCCTGCGTGAGCTCGACGAGGTACTGCTGCGTCCAGATGATGTCCTTCGCTTCGACGGAGCCGATCACCGAGCCGGGGATCTGCCCCTCCTTCATGCCGAACTCCGGGTCGAGCGCGAGGTGGACATGCTCGTTCTGGAGCCAGCGGCGCAGACCCTCCACCTCTGTCTGCACGGTGCGGCGACCGATCTGGAGATCAAAGAAGAGCAGCATATCGTTGCTGGCGGTGAAATCGGTGTACTCGTCGAGCTGGGCGGACGGCGCGTCCAGCAGGTAGCTGCCGTCCGCCTGGGGCTCCGGCTGCGCGACGGAGGCGATCACCTCGAAGGCGATCTTCACCGGGCGCGACGGATCGGCGGCCTCGTACTCGGCGGCTTGCTGCTGGAGCAACTCCATCAGGCGCTGCATGTCGTACTCGCCGAGGATGCCCATGTTGGCGTCGCCGGGGAATCCGTAGAAGAGCAGGATGCGGTTCTGGGGGAGGACCGAGCCGTCATGGACTTCTGGCTGGCGCGGCAGCTCCAACGAGAGCTTCGGGCCCTCGGTGGGCGTCGATTCCCCGCCCTCGGTGACGGTGAGCGAGTCGGTCGAGATCGAGGTGTCCCCGTTGTCATCCTCGGGAGCGTCGTTGAAGACGAGGTTTGGCACCGGGGTCTGCACCGCGGCAAGCGTGGGCGCCTGTCGGAGCGATTCGGGTCGGCCCATCCACATCGTGGCGATGATGAGAATCAGCACCGCCAGCACGGCCGAGGCACGCGCGCCCGGGACCCAGCCCAGCATGGCAACCAGGCGCTCGTTGACGCGCTTGCTCCATCGCTTGCGCGGCTCCGGCTGGGGCGCAGGGGCGTGGAGCCATTGCGATGAGAATGGCTTGGGACCCTCGTTCATGCAGGCAGACCATCAGGGCGTCTGGCGACGCCATACGAACAGCGAGAACGCCAGCCGGGAAACCCTGGCGACGGTCTCGTTCCGCCTGCACTATGCCACGCCCGTCGCGACGGCACCAATGAACGTACAACCGCATCGGGCCGCGCAGTCTCCATCCCTACGCACCCTCTCGTATGGTTCCAGCGCGGAAGATCCGCCCTGGCAGCGCCGACACGCAGTAGTCGGCGGAGTACGGGGCGAGCTATCGCCGCGAGTCCACCGGGCACTCCAGAGCGCTGCGACGCTCCTGCGGCCCGGTGCTACCAACGGCTCGTCACCGGCACGAAGGGGCGCCCATCCAGGACCGCATCGGCCCCGGGCGCCGTCTAGACCGTGCGGACGTAGACGGTGGTCCCGATCGCCGCCCAGCCCCAGAAGAACAGCGAGTCGTCCATCAGCATGTTGATGCAGCCATGGCTGCCGGGCCGGCCGATCGTTTCCGGGGTGCGCCACCAGGCGTAGTGGAGCGCGTGACCGCGGTTCGTGAAGTACTGGGTGTAGAGCACGTTCTCCAGCTTGTAAAAGTACTCCGCGCCGATCGCGCCGCTGGTCATCGTCTCGTTCTCGACGCGCGCGTTGATCGCATACCAGCCCACCGGTGTCTCCCACTCCGGCATGCCCGTGGTCACGACCGCGACCCGCACCGGCGTTCGGCCCTCATAGGCGACCATCAGCTGCTGGGTCAGGTGCACATCGATCCACTTGCCTTCCCACGGCGCGTCGTCCGGCGGCGGCGGGGCAGCAACCGGCGCCGAGCGCCCGACATTGCGCGCGAAGACGTAGCCGCCGCCCTCCAGCTGCGCCCAGATCCAGGAATTCTCGACGACCTCCTCGCCCCGCACCCAATCGACGACGACGATCGGCTCGCCCTGGTAGAGCTCGCGGACCGTCGCGCTCGCCGTAGTCGGCTCCTGGCGGACATTCGTGACACCGAGGGCGATTCCCTGCCAGACATCCACCCGCCAGTCGCTCGCCCCGATCGCGCTCTGCTGCGTGACCGTGCCGGGATCGACAAGGAATTCGGCGGCCACCCACCCGGAGTAGCCGTCGACGTAGCCCGGCACCCACGGGCCGTCGCTGCCGGCAACGGCGATGAACTCGGCGTTGTCGGGCAGGACGACCACGATCTCGGAATCCGTGCCCGGACCGCTGCGCAGGCGCAGGCCACCCTCCGCCTGGACCAGCGCGGTCTCGCCGAGGTTCGGCGGGGCGGGTATGAACGCCTCATCCTTCTCCAACCCCTTGTCGATCACCCACTGGCGCCCGAGGCGGCGGAGACCGATAGAGCCATCGGAGCCCAGATCGATCACGGCGTTCGCGAAGACCTGCGTCGTCGTGCCGTTGCGGGACGCCGGCTCGGCGATCGGTCGACCGAGGATCAGCTCTCCGCCATGGCTCTGCCACCACGCGCCGATCTCGCCCGTCGGCGTGCCGGGAGCGGTCGCTGGCGCAGCGCCTCCGAGGACCTGGCGGATCACGCGGTCCTCGAGGGCCAGGCCCTGGATACGCTGCTCGTACGGCATGTCGGGGTCGTAACGGAGGGTGATGGTCTCGAATGTCTGGTGGGACTCGACGACATCGGCGATGTAGCGGAGCTCGGAGATGGGCGCGCCAAACACGCCCAGACCACCGAGCGCCGTCCATGTCTCCAGGAACGGTTTGCCGAGGTTATGCCCGGTCTGGGCGAAGTACAGCTCTTCCTGGCCCGCCGGCTGCGGCTGCCCGCCCTGGCCCTCGGCGATCTCCGCTTCGGTCGGGGGCAGCGGCTGGTCTGGCTCGATGGCGATTGGCTCGAGCGTCGATTCCGGACCGATCGGCTCGATCGGCGGCGAATCTTGCGCGGCGGCGAGGCCCGCCCGGGTGGCGAGCGCGCCACCCGTCGCGATGGAGACGGCGGCGCGGCGGCTGACGCGATGGGCAAGCATGGACGTGTGATCTGCGGTCAAAATGATGCTCCTTCATGCCCGGTGTTGTGCCAATTCGGCAGTACACTGGACTTCTGCGGTCGACGACGCGCCACCGTTCGGTCCGCGCGTCATGCATGGCCGTTCACCCCTCTTAACGACAGAACGGCCGGAAAGGTGTCTCTCCTCATGGAAACCGCGTTCGTTCCCTACCCCCGCGGCGATCGTCCGCGCCTCGGTGTCGTCTTCCCCCAGATCCGGTTCACGGGAACACCGGACGACCTGCGGTCCTTCGCGCGGGATGTCGAGTCGCTCGGGTTCGATCACCTGCTTGCCTACGACCATGTGCTCGGGGCGTCGAAAGAGACCCGGCCTGATTGGTCTGGCGCGTATAACGCGGACGACCCGTTCCTGGAGCCGTTCGTCCTGTTCGCGCATATGACGGCGGTCGCACCTTCGCTCGAGTACGCGACCGGCGTGGTGATCCTGCCGCAGCGGCAGACGGCGCTGGTGGCGAAGCAGGCGACGACGCTCGATGTGCTGACCGGCGGCAAGCTCCGGCTCGGCATCGGCATCGGCTGGAACACGGTCGAGTTCGAGGGGCTCAACGAATCGTTCGGGGATCGATCGAAGCGGTTCGTGGAGCAGATCGAGCTGATCCGCCAGCTCACGAGCCACGAAACGATCGACTACACCGGCCAGTATCACCGCATCGACCATGCAGGAATCCGCCCGCTCGGCGTGCAGCGCCCGCTACCGATCTGGATCGGCGGCTCGGCGGAGGCGGCCGTGCGACGCGGCGCGCGCATCGCGGACGGGTTCATGGTCAACGGGGCGACCGAGGCTGCCCAGGCGCCGACAATGGCCGTGCTCCGCGATGAGCTGGCGAAGCAGGGTCGACCGTGGGAGTCCTACGGTGTCGACGCGCGGGTGAACGTCGCGACGGACGACACGGACGTGTGGAAGCGGGACTTCGAGCGCCTGCGGAACGAGAACGTCAGCCACATCACACTGGTGACGATCACCGAGCCATTCCCGGCGTTTGGGCAGCACCTGGAGCACATGGCCGCGGCGAAGCGCATCTGGGACGAGATGTAGCAGTGCGCGGGCTCCGGTTTGTCGTCGGGAGGACTTGTGTCCTCCCCCTTCCTCAAGGTTCCAAACAGGGAACGCGCCCTGCCCGGCGAACCGGGAGGGCGCGTTCGTGTGTCGCTGGACGACAACGCGTTAGTCGTTGCTGCGGCTCATCCCCGTGACCATCATCACGTAGTAGAGCAGCTGGAGCACCGAGGCGGCGAAGCCGGCGATGTAGGTCCAGGCGGCGGCATCGAGGACGTTGTCCACGCCCTTGATCTCCTGCCCGCCCTGCACGCCGTTGTCGAGGATCCCGACCTGGACGAGCGCGAGCTTGGCCCGCTTCGAGGCGTCGAACTCGACCGGCAGCGTGATTAGCGCGAACAGTGTCGAGAGGCTGAACAGGGCCACACCCGCCCACGCCAGGCCGGTGAGCTGCATGAACAGTCCGGCCAGGAGGACGATGAAACCGAGATTCGAGCCGATGTTCACCACCGGCACGATATTCGTGCGCGCGACCAGTGGCCCGTATGCGGTGGCGTGCTGGATCGCGTGGCCCGCCTCGTGGGCGGCGATGCCGACGGCCGCGATCGACGGCACGCCGTAGACGCCCTGCGAGAGGAAGAGCGCCCGCTTGCGCGGGTCATAGTGGTCGGAAAGCTCGCCGCGCACGGCCTCAATCGGCACATCCCCCAGCCCGTTGGCGTCGAGGATTCGCCGTGCCGCCTGCGCGCCGGTCATCCCGGCCATGTTCGGCACCTTGGAGTACTTGTTGTAGTTACCCTTGACCTTGCTCTGAGCCCAAAGCATCAGCAGCATGCCAGGAATGAAGAAGATGAAGTAGATCAACATGGCTGGGCTCAACCCCTGTCATCGATTGGGCAGGTACCGGGACGGAAGACGGGACGAACCCGGGGCCCATCCCTGGCGTCGATCGGCATGATTGTCCAGATCGCCTGCCTCATATACGCTATTCTACGTCATCTGGATGGGTTTCTTCGAGATATGTGGCTCCTTATCAGGCCACATATGCGCCGCAATCGGGGGCGCAGGCCAGTGAGAGGTCAAATCGACTGTGCAGTCACGCGAACAGCACCGCCAGGACAACCGACGTGAGGCAGAGCGCCACCACCTGATGGCCCTGCTGGACCGTGAGATCAACGCCTCACTGGAGTCTCTCGAGGGGGACGCGCCGCTGATGTTGCTGATGGCGCGTTACCACCTGGGTCTCTCCAGCTCCTCCGGCGAGGCGACCCAGGCGGAGACGCGCGAGGTCGTGCGCGGCAAGCGCATTCGTCCGGTGATCGCGATGCTGACCGCGGAGGCGGTCGGCGGCTCGGCGGAACACGCCGCCCCGATCGCCGCG
Organism: uncultured Chloroflexia bacterium; assembly: GCA_963741805.1. Classification (GTDB taxonomy): domain Bacteria; phylum Chloroflexota; class Chloroflexia; order Thermomicrobiales; family UBA6265; genus UBA6265. Next base: position 28,334 of record CAVUJR010000009.1, on the reverse strand, counting down.
GCAACCGAGCTACTGCACAACTTCACCCTGATCCACGACGATATCCAGGACCGCAGTCCGAACCGGCGGCATCGCCCGACGGTCTGGCGCGTCTGGGGCGATGCCCAGGCGATCAACGCCGGTGACGCCCTTTTCGCCGCCTCCCAGCTCGCCATGCTCCGCACGCCGCAGCCGACAAACGACGCCGGAACGCTGCGCGAGCTGGCCGCTGCCTTCAACCGGACCACAATTGAGATCGTCCGCGGTCAGGTGCTCGACCTCGAGAACGAGGGGCGCGCGAACGTCACCCCGGACGAGTACCTGACGATGATCCGCGGCAAAACGGCGGCGATCCTCCGCTTCGCCGCCTGGGCCGGCGCAATCGTCGGTGGCGCCTCCGGCACGGTCGCGGGGCAGCTCGGCGAGGTCGGTGAATCCATCGGCATGGGCTTCCAGATCCGCGACGACATGCTCGGTATCTGGGCGCCGGCCGACGAGACCGGCAAGGATGCCGCGGACGATATCCGCCGGCGCAAGCAGTCCTTGCCGATCCTCATCCTGCGCGAACGCGCGAGCGAGGAGGATCGCAAGCGCCTGACGGAGCTTTATGGCGTCGAGGAGATCGGCCCGGACGGGACCGAGGAGGTGCTCGCCATGCTCGCTCGCTACGACGTCGAGGCCGCGACGATGGCCCACGTTACCGAGGCGCATGAGCGGGCCGACCGCGCGCTCACCGCCGCCCTGCCGGATCGCGACGCCCCGGCCGCCCGGGCCCTCCACGCGCTGATCGCCCAACTGCAGGCCCGCACGTCATAGAAGGACGCTCCATGGACGACGCGACGCTCGACCGCGAGCTGGGACCTCGATTGGACTGGTCGCCGGTGGCGCGCCCGGAGCGCACGTCGCTCCAGGGCCGCTACGTCACGCTCGAGCCGCTGGATGCTGACCGACACGCCGCGCCGTTGTTCAGGGCCACGCACGAAGTGGGCGCCGATCCATTCCTGTGGCTCTACCTCGGCTACGGCCCGTTCCGTGACCTGGACGAGTACCGGGCGTGGGTCGAGACGGCGAGCCAGTCTCCCGATCCCCTCTTCCACGCCGTCATTCCGGAGGCTGGCGAGCCCGCTGGTCAGACGTCGTTCCTTCGCATCGATGAGGCGAACGGCGCGATCGAGATCGGGCACATCTGGTTCAGCGGGCGCATGCAGCGCTCCCGCGCCGCGACCGAGGCGATCTTCCTGCTGGCGTCGCACGCCTTCGACGACCTGGGCTATCGACGGCTGGAATGGAAGTGCAACGCGCGCAACACACGATCGATGGCCGCGGCGGAACGCTTCGGGTTCACCTACGAAGGCACCTTCCGCCAGGCCACCGTGGTGCGCGACCGTAACCGTGACACCGCCTGGTTCTCGATCATCGGCAACGAGTGGCCTCCAATCCGGGCCGGATTCGAAGCGTGGCTGGATCCGGCAAACTTCGACGCCGAGGGCCAGCAGCGGCGGTCGCTGGAGGCCTGCCGGAGAAGATCATGAGCTCGTTCCGCTCGCGCCGGCGGCGCGATGACGACCAGCCGAAGGAGCCCCCGAAGGCGGGCCGGATCACGGCGATCAAGGTCCAGCAGCGCGATAACGCCCGCGTGAACATCTTCATCGACGACACGTTCTCGTTCGGGCTGCACATGGACATCCAGCTCGACCACCGGCTGAAGCCAGGCGACGTCCTCGACGAAGCGGACATCTCCCGGCTCCTGAAGGAAGATGAGGCGAAGAAGGCGATCACCGCGGCGCTGAACCTGATCTCGTATCGGCCCCGCGCGGCCGGCGAGCTGCGCACGAAGCTACGCGAGAAGGGCTATGCGCCGGAGGCCGTCGATGCCGCCATCGCGCGCATGCAGGACCTGCGCTACCTCGACGACGAGGCGTTCGCGGAGCGCTGGGTGGAATCGCGACAGTCATCTCGCCCGCGCTCGGAACGGATGCTCAAGCGCGAGCTGGCCCACAAGGGCGTTGACAAGGAAACGATCGAACGCGCGGTCGGCGAGGCGGGGGTCGATGAGTACGGCGACGCGCTGGAGCTTGCGCGGAAGAAGTACGAGTCGCTGCGTGGGCAGGACCGCGATGTCCGCTATCGCCGCCTGAGCGGGTTCCTCGGGCGGCGCGGATACGGCTACGACATCATCCGCCGCGTCATGGAGACGCTTGAAAGCGCGGACGACGCGGCTGAGGATGACCTTCCGGACGACGTGATCGACTGAACCGGCCCCCTCCTTTCGCGTTCACCCGGCGAAGGTATGCGGGTGTCGTAGCGTGGTATGATGAAAGAGGCGGCAGAGAGACATCCCCGTTTTTCAAACGCCAGTCATTCTCTTTTCCCTCCCCGATGAACGTTCGTCCCATAACGCCCCGCAGCCCGCACCCGAGCGCAGAGCGCTCGCGCGTGGCGGTGTGGTGTTGTTTTTGCGTAGTGGTGGCAGCGCAGACCTGTTCCCCGCGCCTCCGCTATCGAGGAGCATCAATCGACCCATGGCCGAGATTCGATGGTTTGGACACAACTGCTTCCGTGTCCGCGCGCGTGAGGCAATCGTCCTCATGGACCCGGTCGGCAAGAAGACCGGCTACTCGCCGGGCAAGCAGACGGCGGACATCGTCACCGTCTCCCACGGCGACCACGAGACCAGCAACACGCAGATGGTGAAGCCGGAATACGCGCTGATCGATGGCCCCGGCGAGTATGAGCTGCACGGCGTGTTTATCAGCGGCTGGCGCACGTACCACGACAAGGCCAAGGGCGCCGAGCACGGCTACAACACGATCTTCGAGACCCTCATGGACGGCATGCACTTCGTCCACCTCGGCGACCTTGGGCATCAGCTGGACGACGACACCGTCGAGGCGCTCTCCAACGCCGACATCCTCTTCGCCCCGGCCGGTGGCGGCCCTCATCTTTCCGCCGCGGATGTCGCCGAAGTCGTCGGCACCCTCTCGCCGAAGCTGGTCATCCCCATGCAGTACCGAACGGCAAAGGGCGACACCAACCTCGAGGAGGCCGGCGCGTTCTGCAAGCATCTCGGCATCGAGATGCCGGCGGCCGTCGACAAGTTGACCGTCAAGCCGTCCGACCTCACCGACCAGATGCGGATCGTGCTGCTCAACCCGGAATCCTGATCGATCGTTCGCGTCGTCTCGTCTGTCTCGCTCATCGAAGTGGCCCGGAGGACCTGGATGCCCAAGTATATTTTCGTGACCGGTGGTGTGGTGTCGTCCGTAGGCAAGGGCATCACCACGGCGTCGCTCGGCCGGTTGATCAAGAACCGCGGCGCCAGCGTGTCGATCATGAAGCTCGACCCGTACCTGAACGTGGACCCGGGCACGATGTCGCCATACCAGCACGGTGAAGTCTTCGTCACCGATGACGGCGCCGAGACCGACCTCGACCTGGGGCACTATGAGCGCTTCGTCGATGAGAACCTGTCCAAGGCGTCGAACGTCACCTCGGGCCAGATCTACTCGGCCGTGATCGCCAAGGAGCGCCGCGGTGATTACCTCGGCGGCACGGTGCAGGTGATCCCGCACATCACCAATGAGATCAAGACCCGCATCCGCCTCGCCGCCCGCCAGCACGATTCCGACGTCGTGATCGTCGAGGTCGGCGGCACGGTCGGCGACATCGAAGGACAGGCGTTCCTGGAGGCCATCCGCCAGATGCGTCGCGAGGTGGGCCGGGGCAACAGCCTCAGCATCCACGTCACGCTCCTGCCGGAGCTCGGCGCGACGGGCGAGATGAAGACCAAGCCGACGCAGATGAGCGTCCGCGACCTGCGGGGCGTCGGAATCCAGCCGGATATCATCATCTGCCGCGCCGACAACGAGATGCCGGACGACCTGCGCGACAAGATCGCCCTCTTCGGCGACGTCGAAAAGGAAGCCGTGATCGGCATGCCGACGGCCTCGACGATCTACGAAGTGCCGTTGATTCTCGAGCGCGCCGGGCTTGGCCGCTACGTGGCCCGCGCCTTCGGTCTGCCAGAGCAGGCGAACAACCGGGAATGGGAGCGGATGGTGGACAAGATCCACACGCCGCGCAAACTCATCCGGGTGGCGCTGGTCGGCAAGTACGTCGAGCTGCATGACGCATACATGAGCGTCTACGAGGCGGTGATGCACGCCGCCGTCGTGAACAACGTCGATGTCGAGATCATCTGGATCAACTCCGAGACGGTGACGCCCGACGAGCTGGAGCACGAGCTGCGCCGGGTCAACGGCGTGCTCGTTCCAGGCGGGTTTGGCCCGCGTGGGATCGAGGGCAAGATCGCCGGCGTGAAGTACGCGCGCGAGCATGGCCTGCCCTACCTTGGCCTCTGCTACGGCCTGCATATGATGGTGATCGAGGCCTCGCGCAACCTGCTCGGGCTCGAGGGCGCAAACTCGACCGAGATCGATTCCCAGACGCCACACCCGGTGATCGACCTGATGCCGGACCAGAAGGACGTCGAGATGGGCGGCACGATGCGCCTCGGCCTGTGGGAATGCCGGCTGGAGCCGGGGACCCGCGCGGCGGAGGCGTACGACGAGGGCACTGTCTTCGAGCGCCATCGGCACCGCTTTGAAGTGAACAATGCCTACCGCGACCGGCTCGCGGAGGCCGGCCTGGTCGTCTCCGGCGCCTCACCGGACGGCAAGCTGGCGGAGATCATGGAGTTCAAGGACCACCCGTTCTTCGTGGGTGTCCAGTTCCATCCGGAGTTCCGCAGCCGACCCAACCGGCCGCACCCGCTCTTCGTTGATTTCATCGCCGCGGCAAAGGACGTTCTCCCCGAAGGCGCGCAGCGTACACTGCCGCTGGAGAAGGACGAGGCCGAGGAGCTGCTGGAGGGTATCCAGGCTCCCGCGGAAGAGGGCGTCGCGACCCAGGCGTAGCGACGTTCACACCAGGCAACGACGAAGCGGCCCGGGAAATGATCCCGGGCCGCTTCGCGTTTCGGCATTTCGGGGTTCACACTCGATCCGCCACACCTTGCAGCTACGGCCGGCGCACGGCGATCGACGTAGGAGACCAGTTCCGGTAGTACAAGACAGCGTGAGTTCCCCTACTCGTCCCCGTTGCCACTGGCGTCGCGCGGAAGATCGAGCATGAAGACCGCGCCGCCCTCCGGATCGTTGCGAACGCTCAGCGTGCCGTGGTGGGCCCGGACCAGCCGGGCGCTGATGTAGAGCCCGATACCGAGCCCGCGGCTGCCATCCGCGGCAGCCTGGTGGTCGTCATCATTGCCGTCGTCAAAGCGGTAGTACTGCTTGAACAGGCGACGGCGGATGGCCTCAGGCACGCCCGGGCCATAATCCCGAACCCGGATCCGCACGCGGTCACCGGCGATCTCCTCCAGCGAGATGTCGACCGGCGTGCCGGGGGCGTAGCGGGCGGCATTCTGCATCAGGTTGCTCAACACCTGGTGAATCCGCGCGGCGTCCCAGACCACTGGCATCCGCAGCGGGGCCTCAATGTTGAACTCCCGGTTCGGGTCCAAACCCACGGCGGCGTTGACAACTTCGTTGAGCAGCGAAACAGCATCGGTCTCGCCAGGCGAGACGTCCAGACGACCCATGTCGACGCGGGAAACGTCCAACATGCGGCTGACCAGATCGGCGACGCGATCCACCTGCTGGATCGCGGTCTCGACGCGCTGGCGCTCGCCGTCAGCCTGCTCGCCTTCACGCTTTCGCAACCGTCGCTGGAGCAGCTGCAGATTGCCCCGCAGCGATGTGAGCGGGTTCCGCAGCTCGTGCGCGACGACGGAGATGAACTCGTCCTTGGCGCGGTCGAGCGACTTGAAGTCGGACCGGTTCTGGAGCACGGAGACGCTGCCGACGACCGTCGAACGGACGTCGAAGATCGGCGCGTGGTTCGCCAGCACCTCAATCTGGGTGCCATCCGGCTGCGGGACCAGCAACGGCTCGCTAACGATCTGCTGGCCCGTGCGGATCGACCGCAGGAGGGGGTGATTGTCGCCCTCCAGACGGTCGCCCTCGGTATTCATGACCGGGAAGCTCGTGACGTCCGCGCCTTCCTGAACGGCGATGCCCCACAGGCGGTCCGCCGCCTGGTTGGCGACGCTGACCGTGCCAGTCAGTCCGTCGGCGATCACCACAGCCTGCGGGAGCTGGTCGATCACACCCACCAGGCGTCGGTGCGACGACTCGATCTGGTGGAACAGCATGGCGGTATCGATCGCCTGGGCGCATTGACGCCCCCAGACGGCCGCGAAGATCTCGTCCGACTCGTCGATCTCGGGATAGCCATGGAAGCCGAGGTACGCGACGCCGATGCGCTGGCCGCGAATGCGCATCGGGATGATCAGCACGTGCGTAACGTCCTCCCGCACGCGCATCGCCGTCTCCGCCCCCTGGAAGGTGTCGCGGGCGACGAGCACCGGCTTGTTGCGGGTCAGGGCGCCGTCCGCAAGGGCGAGCGCGCCCGGTGGGTAAACCGTGTTGGCCACCTGCTCCCCGCCGGCGCAGAAAGACGACGCGAGATGGAATTTCCCATCGCCGCCGATGACCCAGAGTAACCCGGAGACTGCGTTGAACTCGTCGGCGATACGGTCGATGGCGAACTGCGTCATGCGCTCGACATCGAGCGACGCCTGCGTCTCGTTGATCTCGACGACGATATCCGAGATCGCCTGTGAGCGGCGCAGGGCGTGCTCCAGTTGCTCGAGATAGGGCGAGTCACTGGCGGATCCAGTCCGCTTCTGCGTGACATCGCGGGTCACGGTCACGGAACCGGCCAGCTCGTCGTTGACGAAAACCGGTCGCGAGGTCGTCGAGACATACCGGCGTTCGCCATTCTTGCGCACGACGATCTGCCGCAGGTCTTGCAGGTGCTCTCCCCGCAGGGCGCGTGTGATCGGGTTGTCATCAACCGAGATCGGCTTGCCGGAGAGACTGAGCCGGCTCTTCCGGGAGACAAAATCGCGCATTGGCTGACCAAGCCAGACTTCATCGGGACGGAGATCGAACATCTCCAGCTCGGCGGTGTTGTAGTAGCTCAACCGGCCACGATGGTCGAACGCGGAAACCGCGCCGTTGAGATCGTCGATCATCGCCTCGAGCTGCAGCCGACGACGCGTCTCCAGCTGCCGCCGGGAAACGTTATCGACCGCGATGGCAACCTGCTTGGCGATGACATCCGCCACCTCCAACGCCTCGCTGCTGACATCGATGGCCGTGCCGCGCCAGTCACCGAGGATCATGCCGATCTTGCGGTCCTGATAGATCATCGGCGCGACGACGATCGGCCCGTCGGCCAAGCTGGGCGAGTCACTATCCGCGGATGTGGCTCTCACACGGGCATTGAGGTCTTCGATGACGTACGGGCGCGGGTGAGAAGCAAACTCTTCCAGCACCCGTGCGGCATTGATCGGCACCTCGTCCGGGAGACGCAGGACGACATCCTCATATGTCCCCAATCGCCGGGCGACCTCGGCATCGAGGTCGAACTGCCACATCGACGCGCGGTCGAGATGCAGCGCCTCGGCGAAGCGCGAGGTGACGACGTCGGCGAGGTCTTCGAGCGAACCTTCGGAAGCGATCTTGCCGATCAGCTCGTAGAAGGTCGCCAACCGGCGCACCAGCTCGAGGTGCTCGACATCGATCAGGTGGAGGGGGTCCGTCATGCTGGTCGCGCGCTGCTTGCGCCGATACTTGCGCGGCGCGCGCTCCTTCATCGGCTGCCATCCCTGGAGATCAGCCATGGAGATCAGCGCCATGCGCCCCAGACGCAACACCGGAAGCTTGCCGCGACGAACCGCCCGCGACACCGTGTGATAGGAAACACCCTTGAGCCGGGCAGCCTCTGCCATGGTGACGCGATCAATCGCAGCGTCGGCGCGCACATGTCCGGCGTTGTGGCCATGTTCCTTGTCGATTTTACTGGACATATCTGGTCGCCTTGCCCACCATCACACGCGCCGCGTCCCCGCATTCCAGCCAGAGGAACGAGAAAGCGCGACTTGAACCCATCGGGAAATGCTCGCCCCAAGTTTACACAGTTTGCGACACTTGGATGGTACCGACGCGCAATTTACCGCGTAGGATCGCCATATCGGGCACTGACCGCCTTATCCTTGGCCCGCACACGGTCATGAAGCTCGCGCTGGAACGTCTCCATACGCGCCCTCAGCGCGTCGTCACCCGCGGCGAGGATGCGCACGGCCAATAACCCCGCGTTCCGCGCGTTGCCGATCGCGACTGTCGCCACCGGGACGCCGGCAGGCATCTGGGCGATCGAGAGCAGCGCATCAACCCCGGCGAGCGCCGTCGCGACGACGGGCACACCGATCACCGGCAGCGGGGTCGCAGAGGCAACCATCCCCGGCAAGTGGGCCGCGCCACCGGCTCCGGCGATGATCACGCGGACGCCTCGCCCGGCCGCCGCACGAGCGTATTCGAACATCTCGTCCGGCGTGCGATGGGCGGAGAGGATGCGGACTTCCAGCGGTATGTCGAACTCCCGGAGTGCCTCGATCGCCGCCTCCATCGTCGGCAGATCGCTGTCGCTCCCCATCACCACGCCGACGAGCGGCGTCGTTCCGCTGCTCATGCCTCGCCTCCTGTCTCGTGCTCCCCGGTCAACTGGGCGACGGCGAGCTTCGCCCGCTGCCGCGCCTCGTCCCGGTTCTCACCAAGCACGGTCACATGCCCGAGCTTGCGGCCGGGCCGGGCGCCCTTGCCATAGAGATGGACGTTCGCCCCACGCACCGCGAGTGCGGCACTGAGCCGATCCGACGGGTCCGAGCCGTCAAGCGGGCCAACGATGTTCTCCGTGGCGACGATTGGCGCGAGCACCTGCGTATCACCGAGCGGCAGATCCAGCACGGCACGCAAATGCTGCTCGAACTGCGATGTCGCCGAGCCCTCGATCGTCCAATGTCCGGAGTTGTGCGGGCGTGGCGCCAGCTCGTTGATGAAGATCTCGCCGCCGGCGACGAAGAACTCGATCGCCATCACACCGACCGCCTCGGTGTGCCGGACGATCTTGCGGGCAAGCGCGACGGCCTCGGCCAGCAGGCGGGTTTCCGCCGCGACCGGCACCACCAGTTCATTGCACATCCCGTCGCGCTGGACGGTCTCGACCGGCTCCCAGACGGCGATATCGCCATTCGGCCGGCGCGCGGTCACCACGGCCAGCTCCAGATCGAGATCGAGATGCTCCTCGGCAAGCAGGATCAGCCCGGCGGCATGCGCCTCGTCGATCACGCGGGCCGCCTCGTCGGCATCCCGGACAACCCACACACCGCGCCCGTCGTAACCGCCTCGGATCGCCTTGAGGACGACCGGCCAGCCGTGCTCCGCGGCGAACGACGTCACGTCGTCGATCGACTCCACATCGCGGAACGCAGGCACCGGCAAGCCGATCTCGGCAAGCTCCCGGCGTTGACGTCGCTTGTCCTGCGCGAGGGCCATGGTGGAGGCCGACGGCCACACGACATGCCCCGCGGCCTCCAGCTCGGCAAGGAACGGCGGATCGACCAGCTCGTGGTCGAACGTGAGGACGTCGCAGGCCTCCGCCAGCTCCCGCACCTTCTCCGGGTCATCCGGCGAGCCGACGATCACGTCCGGGACGACCTTCGCCGCGCCGTCATCCTCGCTCGCGGCGAGCAGGATGAGGCGGATATCGAGCGGGATCGCGGCCTGGGCCATCATCCGCGCAAGCTGCCCGGCGCCGACGACGCCAACCGTGCGACCGTGTGCCATGTGCTGTTCTCCTGCGACAGGCCAAACCCCCGGCAGCGTCAACAGGTGACGCGCTCCGGGGGTCCGATCTGGTCCATCAACCGATTGCTAAACCTGCTTCGGCGCCTGGTAACGGTCCTGCTCGGTAAACGCGGCCGGATCGTTGACCTGCGACCGGTAGCGGTTGAGCATCTCCTGCTCCTTGGCCAGCTTCGCCGCCTCGCCCTCGGCCTTCACCTTCTCGACGAAGGACATGGACTCCTGCTGAAGCTCCTCACCGCGCTTCGGCGCCATGAGCGCAGCCACGCCCGCGCCGATCGCCGCGCCGAGCGCGCCGCCCATGCTGAACTTGAAGACCCGCTTGATTGCTTCCATGCTCGCTTCCTCCCGTGTTCCGGCTCTCGCCGACCGATGCCGTCCTAGGACGAGCGGCGGAGCAGCTTCGACAGCAGCACAACGACCGCCCCGAACACCGCCCCGAAGGCCGCGGCGCCCGATGTCGTCAGCGTGCTTGTGACGTTGCCGCCCGCGCGCACGTCATTGCTGAAGAGCATGAACGCACGAACGTCGCCATCGGCCCTTACCTCGCGCGCCTGGGCCAGCGAGACGTACGCGCCCTCGCCGATCGTCATCTGGTCGGCGGTGGCAAACACCACGGAGCCCTTCTCCATGGAGAGCGTGCCAGCCTTCGCCATGACCGCCGACGACTGATGGAACTCCGCGGTGTCGACCTTCATCTGGAGGACGCCGGACTGGATGAGCTTCGACGACGTGCCAGTGATCTCCTTTGCGCCGGAGTTCGTCAGGAACGCCTTCTGGGCGTTGATGTACTCCGCGCCGGAGCGGTCCATCGTCACCTGCAGGGCGTTGACGCGCGAGGCGTTGGCATCCGTCAGGTGGGCATCCGGAGCGGCGTCGGCCATCTCCTCGTATGCATCGCCGAACCGGATGATGTCGCCGCCCTCATCGATGAACTGACCGCCCTGATCGCGGGTCACGTTGCCTGTCGTGGATGCCGCGTAGGTGATGTCGTCCGTCGTGGGCGTGTGGTTCTCGGTCACTCGCTTCCCTTTCCAAGGATGGGTGAAGGCGGTCTGGAAGAGTCGGGGCTGGTAGCAACATCGACGCGACTTCGTGGCCCCGCGCCGGACCCGCCAATTGGCGCGCCTGATCAGGGAAAGTGTAGCAAACCACCCCTCCGGGCCATACGGGCGGTACACTCCAGCGGAGTGACCGACACCGCCCGCCGAACAGGACCGCCGATGATGACACGCGACCCTCGCTTGCCTGACCATCAGCCACTCGCCATCGCCCACCGCGCCGGGAACTCGCTGGCGCAGGCGCGTGGAGCGCTGGGTATGGGAGCGGACATGCTGGAGACGGACATCTGGCTCTACGGCGACCGCGTTGAAGTCCGTCATATGCACCGCCTTGGCCCGATCCTGTGGGAGCGGTGGGGACTGGCGCCCGGCTGGGGACACCAGCTGGTGCTGCCAGAACTGCTGGAGGCCACGCCGGACGACGCGCTCTTGTTCCTGGACCTGAAGGGCGAGGACGCGGCGCTGCCGACGGCGCTGCTACGAGATCTGGAGCGATCCGCGCCGGGGCGGCTGGTGGCCGCATGCGGCCGCGACTACCCGCAGCTCGATGCCCTGCGCGACCATGAGGACATCGTGCTCTTCTACTCGGTCGGCGAGGTCGAGGAATGGGCGGAGGCGTGGCCACGACTGGAAGCGATGCGCTACCCGGCCATCTCCCTGCGCTTCTCGCTGGCGACGCCGGAGGTACGGAAGCGGCTGCACGAGATGGACGCGACAGTCGTCTGCTGGGGCGTGAAAACCATGGAAGAGCTTGCGTCGCTAGAGGAGATGGGTTTTCACGGCGTGACGACCAACAACGCCACCCTCATCGCGACGATCCGCCAGCGTCGGGGCGGGGCGACGATTTCGTAGCCCGTTCTTTGCGATGAACATCCAGGGCCGGTGCGCACACGGTCCGTAATGCTCGCTTCGGTAGTTCCGGCCCGCAGTGGTCGGCGTGGTGCGGCAACGGCCAACTTGGGCCTCGCCCCGCCGTCACCGGGCACTGCGGCCCGGTGCTACCGAGGGCTCCTATCCGGCGCGTCAGGATTCGCCCCGGTGGCGCTGGCCCCTGCTGGTCGGCGTGGTAGGGAGCGCCCTCTACCGCCCTGGTGATTCACGAAGGCAACCCCATACGAGGGTGCCCCTGCATCCATCTCGAATCCGGGACGATGGTCGTCAGCACATCGTGCGGGCGAGCGCCAGGGCATCGCCGAGCATCCCGGCGGCGGTGACATCGGCGCCCGCGCCAGGGCCGGAGATGACGGTCGGGTACTCGTCGTAGCGCCGCGTGCGCAAGGAGACGATGTTCTCCGGACCCTGCAGCGCCCCGAGCACCGTCGAGCGCGGCACGGCCTTCAGCCCGACCGTGATCGAGCCGTCCTCCGGCAACGAGGCGATGTACTTCAGCGACGAGCGCTGCGAAGCCGCCTGCGCCGCCATCCGCGCGATCTCCACGTCGCTGATATCCAGATTCTCCATGAACGCGTCGATGTCGACGTTCAGCAGCTCGTCCGGAACCAGCGACTGCACCGAGACGATATCGAGGTCGACCATCCGCCCGGCGGTACGGGCCAGGATCAGCGCCTTGCGCGCCACGTCGAGGCCGCTCAGGTCGTCGCGCGGGTCCGGCTCGGTGTACCCGTTATCCTTCGCGCGCTCAACGGCTTCGGAGAACGCCGTCTTCACCGCGACGTCGGAAAAGATGGCGCCGAGCGTGCCAGAAAGGGCACCGGTGATCTCCAGGACCTCGTCGCCTGTGTCGAGCAGCGTCCGCAGGGTTGAGATGACCGGCAAGCCAGCGCCACAGGTCGCCTCGTAGCGCAGGCGCCCACCGGTGCGAGCCTCGTTCCAGAGGACCGTCGTGCGCGGGTCCGATGCCGGGAGGGCGATCGGGGCCTTGTTGGAGAGCACCGCCCCGCCACCCTTCCGGAGGCAGTCGACCAGGCAATCGGTCGTGCCGTCGCCGGCAGCGGCGTCCATGACGATCACGACATCGGCGTCCTGCACCTGCCCGACGATCTCGTTAAGCGGTACACCAATGGGCGATAGGCGCTGGCCAGTTCGGCGAGCGAGCCCGTGCAACACCTCCGGCGCGATTTCGCTATCCGACTCCATCGCGACCGCACCACGGCGACCGGCGACGGCGGCGATGCGCACATCCAGGCCCAGATGCTCGCGCCATGCGGCACGCTGCTCCAGCGCCTGCGAGATCACCGCGCCGCCGACGACCCCATATCCGACCTGGATCAACGCTACCCGCTTCACCCGCGACTCCCTGCCTGCATGCTACTCATTCGTTCGATCACCGCGACCGGCCCGCTCCAGCAACTCCTGCCGCAGCTCCTCGCGACGGGCACGGAGCCGCGCCGCGAGATCGCCGAGATCGGGCCGCTGGAACGAGAGCCGGGGCTGGGCCGAAAATCGACTACCCACGCGCTCGCGCCATTCCTCCAGCGATTTCGCCACTGATTGTTGCACGTCCTGCCACTCGCGCAACTCGCCGCGGATCGCCGCGATCCCGGCCTCGGTCTCCTGCCCCAGCACGCGATGACGCCGGCGGCGGGTCTCGACGAGGCGACGCGGCCCCACGCGGGAAAGCTCGGTCAACAGGTAGTCGAGCTCGGCGCGAAGCAGACGCCCCGGCAACATCGGGTCGCGCTGCGCCTCGGCGGCGGGCACCTCGACGATGCTGTCGACCAACCCCAGCCGCTCGCACTCGGTTGCGGACCAGTACTGCCCGGCGGCCTGGGTCGGGACGCGCCCGCCACGCGCGGCCGCGCTGACCGGCAGGTACCAGAAGGCGCCATCGAGCATCAGCCGCCGGTCGCCGGTCATCATCACGCCGCTGGCCACGCCCTGGATTCGCCCGGCAGCGACCGAAACGACCGAAACCGGCAGCATCGCGATGGCGTCGGCCACAGCCGCCGCGGCGAGCGACTCGCCCGGCGTGACACGCGCCGGCGCGGCGTCATGCGCGCCGTCAGCGACGAGGATCAGCGGCAGCTCGAAGCGTCCCGCCAACTGGACCATGCGCTGAAGCTTGCGTAATGCAGTACGGCAATCGGACGTCGTGACGGCGGGGTCCTGCGCGGCAACCATCACCACGTGATCGCCGAGGCGGCCGATGCCGGCGACGATATGCCGGTCATCACCGCTCACCCGGTCACCGCGCAGCTCAACGAACGGGTGGAGCAAGCGCGTGAGATGGATGCCCGCACCGGTCTGACGAGCCTCTGGCTCCGGCGTCGATGCGGTCTCGTCTTTCCCGGCACGCCGGGTGAGGAGCCCGAGCAGCACCTCCAGATGCGCTCGCAACGCGGGTCGCTCAACAATGCCGTCGATCCAGCCGCGATCGACCAGGTCCGAAGCGTCGGCAGACCGCTCGACGTCGTCAATCGATGGCCCGGAGGACCACGTCACGCCGACATGTGTGCCGGGTTCGGCGAAGATCAGGTCTGCGTGGCTGGCGACCGTGCTAAACACCGGGGCCGATGTCGGGTGCGTCAGGATCGCGATCATCGGGACCCCGGCCTGGCGCAGCTGGGCGGCAACTGAACCGATGCGCGCTCCCTGCACCGCCGCCATCGGCCCCGCCTGCACGCTGGATGCGCCACCGGCGACGAGCGCGACCACTGGCAAGCGCCGCGTATGGGCATGCTCCAGTGCGACGAGGATCTTTTCGGCGCCGAGCGCGCCGATCTGGCCGCTGACGTACTGGTCGTCCAGCGCGACGACCACCGCGCGGCTTCCGCCGATCGTCCCGGTGCCGGTCACGATCGCCTCGTCGAGGATCGGGCGCTCACGGCGGTCTGCGATCCGGTCCAGCGCGGAGATGTGGGCGTTGTCGAGTTCCTCGAGCGAGTGTGACTCGCGCAGGTCACGGAACGAGCCGGGATCGACCAACCGCTCGACGCGCTCGCGAGCGGGCATCGCGAAGTGGCGACCGCAGTTTCCGCAAACCCTGTCCTCAATAAAGCTTGTGTCCGTCACGAGATCAGCCCCGCACGCCGGGCACGTCAGCGACAGGTCGTCCTCGGCGTCCGCGTCGAGATCGGGAAAGAGGCGGTCGGTGTCAGCATCCATGCTGGGTCCTCCAGGAAGCGGCAAGCACGCGCGACGGGTGCCGGCCGGCGGTCGGCGATGTGTGGCTTCAGGATACCCGCTCTGGACAGGATCGCGATCCTGCCGGAAAGTGCCGGTATCGACCGCCGCAGCACACCAGGAGCAGGACACATGCAGCCCGGACCCGAGACCTTTGCCCCGACTTCATGGCGCCCGGTGCGCCAGTCGCCCATCGCCCATCGCGGCATCGTTGGCGCCAAGATGCCACAGGCCGCGGAGGCAGGCGCGGAGATGCTGCGCCGGGGCGGCAACGCGATCGACGCGGCCATCGCGACGGCGTTCGCCGTGGGCGTCTGCGAGCCGTGGATGAACGGCCTCGGCGGTGGCGGGTTCCTGGTCGCGTGGTTGGCAAAGGAACAGCGCAGCGTCGTCATCACCTACCCCATGCTCTCGCCCGCCGGCGCGACCGAGGACATGTTCCCGCTCGCCGAGGGAGGCACGAACGACGCCTTCCTCTTCGGCTGGCCGGCGACCGTCGACAACGCCCATGTCATCGGGCATCGCTCGGTGGCCGTGCCAGGCACCGTCGCCGGGTTGGCGATGGCGCTGGAGCGCTACGGGACGATGTCGCTGGCCGACGTACTGGCTCCGGCGATCGCGCTCGCCGAGGACGGCTTCCCGGTCACATGGCACGCCACCCTGACGATCGCCAAGGACGTCCACAACCTGCAGAACTACCCCGAGGCGGCCAAGACCTTCCTCACCGCGGCCGGCAACCCACCGGTCACGGCCGAACAGCACAAGCCTGCCATCATCCGGCAACCGGACCTCGCGACCACACTTCGCGCGATCGCCGCCGAGGGTCCACGGGCCTTCTACGAGGGTGAGATCGCAAGGAAGATCGTGGATGAGCTGGCCGCGCACGGCTCCCCGATGACCTACGACGACTTCGCGGTCTACGAGGCCCGAGAAGAGACGCCGATTACCGTCGGCTATCACGGCGCGGAGGTTCATACGGTCGGCGGAGGGAGTGGTGGAACCTCGCTCGCCGAAAGTTTGGTCATGCTGAACGAGCTGGACGGGACCGCACCCGAGGCGCGCACGACGGCGCAGTGGCATCGCATGATCCAGGCGTTCCGGCAGACGTTCGCCGACCGTTTCGCGTACCTGGCCGACCCAGAGCATATCGGCATTCCGCAGGACGCGCTTCTCGACCCCGATTACGCGCGCGAATGCCTCGCATCGTTTCCGGACGATCGCGCAGAAACCCCTCAGCCCGGAGAACGGTCCCGGCTGGGGGTTCAGCACGACATGCCAGGCTCGGTGCCGGAGTACATCCGCGACGGCAGCACGACCCATCTCGGGGTCATCGACGCCGAGGGCAACGCCGTCTCGCTGACGCAGACGCTGCTCGCCGCCTTTGGCAGCCGGGTGATCGCGCCCGGGACCGGCGTGCTGCTCAACAACGGAATGATGTGGTTCGATCCTGAGCCGGGACGGCCCAACTCCGTCGCGGGGAGCAAGACGCCGCTCAGCAACATGGCGCCGGCGCTCGTGACGCGAGACGGAAAGATCCTGGCCAGCGTCGGCTCCAGCGGCGGGCGGCGTATCCAGAACGCGAACGTGCAGTTGATCGCGAACATCGTCGACGCCGGGATGACGGCGCAGGAGGCGGTCGACGCCCCGCGCATCGATACGTCGACACCAGCGTTGGGGATCAGCGCGAGGATCGACGAAGGCATCCGCGACGAGCTGGCGGCGATGGGGCATCCGGTTTCTGTGCGCTACGAGCACCTGATGACCTCGGATTTCGCCTCACCGGTTGTGCTCCGACGCGCACCGGACGGAACGCTGGACGGTGGTGCCGACCCGTACTACTTCCCGGCAACGATCATCGCGGAGTAGCCTGGCCGGTTCACCCATTCGGGGCGCGGAACATTGATTCCGCGCCCCGGCTTAGTGCGATTCGTACCGCATAACTCTGAAGTACCTCACCACACCGCTTGCCCGATTGCGAACCCTTTGGTACCGTGCGGGCATTGTCAGGAAACACAACCAGCAGTAGTATCCCGCGCCGCGGATACGGGGCAACGACGCCCGGAAGTGGATACCTCGCCAGACAGGCGGGGACGAATGTCTTTCGCTTTCCGAGGAAGTCATGATTCGCTACGTGCTCAACCGGATGCTCTCAGCCGCCGGGGTAATCCTTCTGGTATCGATCCTCGTCTTCGCGATCATCCGGCTCATCCCGGGTGACCCGATCACCATCCTGCTTGGCGAAAACCTCACCGAGCAGGCGCGCACCCGCCTTATTGAGAAATGGGGTCTGGACCAGCCTATCTTCATCCAGTATTTCGATTGGGCCGCCCGAATGGTCGCTGGTGATTTCGGGGAGTCCATCCGCACGCAGGAGCAGGTCGCGCAACTCCTGCTCGATCGCATCCCGGCTACGGTATCCCTGGCGTTCGGGGCACTTATGATCGCCATCCTGATCGGCGTTCCCTCAGGTGTGATCGCTGCCTACAAATCACATACCCCGGTCGATGCCGCAGCAATGGTCACGGCACTCATCGGCCTCTGCCTCCCGAGCTTCTGGCTCTCGCTCCTCCTCATCCTCCTCTTCTCGATCAAGTTGGACTGGCTGCCCGTATCTGGCTATGTTCCGATGACCGAGAGCGCATCTGGCTGGTTCCAGCATCTGATCCTCCCCGCGGTTGCACTTGGAGCAGGGCTTGCGGCCAGCATCAGCAGGATGACACGGACCGCGATGCTCGACGTACTGAGCCAGGACTATGTGCGAACCGCACGGGCCAAGGGCCTCTCAGAGAAGATGACGGTGTTCACCCACGCGCTGCGCAATGCCATGCTGCCGATCATCACCGTGATCGGGCTCCAACTCGGGTTCCTGCTTGGTGGGGCCGTCGTGGTCGAGGAGATCTTCGCAATTCCTGGCATCGGCCGTCTTTTGATTTTTGGGATTAGTAACCGCGATTACCCGCTCATTCAGGGAGTGGTGATGATCTTCGCGGCCTCATTCATCCTCATCAACCTTCTGGTTGACCTCATCTACCCCATCTTCGAGCCAAGGATTCGGTACAACTGATGGCACAAACAACCCTCGATATGGCTGCATCGAGCGCCGAATCGTATAAGGAGAGGACCGAGCCCCCGTGGATTCGGACACAGTGGCGATTTTGGTCGCGGAACCGAATGGCTCTTGCCGGTCTGGTGATTGTGCTCGTGATCGTCGTGATGGCGATCTTTGCGCCGCTCATCGCCCCGTATGACCCGTACGAGAGGAATATCCGGGATCGTATTGCCAGCCCGTCGCTCGAGCACCCGATGGGAACGGACGAACTTGGGCGCGATACCTTCAGCCGCGTCATTTATGGCTCACGCGTTTCGCTGACCGTTGGACTCGTTTCAGTTGGAATCGCCACTCTTATCGGGGCCCCGCTCGGCCTGATCGCCGGATATGCCGGCGGGAAGGGCGACTCGCTCATCATGCGACTGATGGACGCCGTCCTCTCCTTTCCGGAAATCGTACTCGCCATCGCAATCCTCGCGATCCTGGGACCGTCCGTCCTCAACGCCATGATCGCGATCGGTATTGTCTACATCCCGATTTTTGCCCGTACCGTGCGCGCCCCAACGATCGCCCAGACCCATCGCGAGTATGTCGAGGCCGCGCGATCCCTCGGAGCGAGCTCCGGAAGGGTGCTCTTCCGGCACATCGCGCCTAATACGCTTAGCATCCTCATTGTCCGCATCTCGACGAGCTTCAGCTACGCCATTCTCGCCGAGGCCTCCCTATCGTTCCTCGGCCTCAGTGCATCGCCGCCGACCGCTACATGGGGCCGGATGCTCAAAGAGGGCCAAAGCGTGATGCAGCAGGCGCCATGGGTCGCCATCTTTCCCGGCCTGGCGATCGCAATCGCCGTCCTCGGCTTCAACCTTCTGGGAGACGGACTGCGGGACGCGTTCGACCCGCGTGCCCGCAAACGACTCTAGCGTTCGCGCCGCGATCGACGCGTCACGACAGGAGGTGCCCCCAAGACCACGCACACGAAGACCAGCCGCCGTCCGTCCATGATTCACCCAAGGAGCAACACACCGTGACGAGCAACGACATCTCAACCCTGGTCCAGCAGTTCCGTGCGGGAAGCATCTCCCGACGTGCATTCATCCAGAAGATGGCCGCCGTCGGTGTCACTGCGCCACTCGCCGCGGTGATCGCCGGTTCTGGTCTGGCGGCGGCAAACCCTGGCAGTGAGCCGAGCATCCGGGCCAGAAGGGCGCAGGATGGCGGGGTGGAGCTGACCGTCGGGTTGACTGAGGAGCCTGACACGCTCGACCCGCACAATCTCACCGCGGCAGCGGCCGGCCTGGTTGGTTATCAGGTCATGCCCGGCCTCGTATGGTGGGACTACGATCTCGGCGTCTCGCCGATGATTGCCGAGAGCTGGGACACGAGCGAGGATGGACTGACGTGGACGTTCAAGCTCCGCCCGAATCTCACGTTCCACAACGGCAAGGCCTGCACTGCGCAGGAGGTCGTCCGCAACTTCGAGCACATCATCGGATCCGGAGTCGTCGTTCCTCGCGCCTGACTACGAGCTCGTCGATACGGTTGAGGCTCCGGACGACACGACGGTGGTCTTCACGCTCAAGGACTCGTTCGCGCCATTCCTGGCAATCCTGACGAATCGCTGTGGCATCACGGACATGGATGCCTACGACCCGAACATGCCGATCGGCACCGGCCCCTTCAAGATCACGAACTGGCAGCGCGGTACGGGCATCACGATGGAGGCCCATGACGCGTACTGGGAAGAGGGGCTTCCGCTCGCGTCGAAGGTGAACTGGAACTACTACCCGGATGACGACGCGAGGATGCTCGCGGTCCAGGGTGGCGAGATCGACATCGTCTACGCTGTTCCGACTCAGCAGATCGAGCAAGTCCAGCAGAGCGGCGACTTCACGGTCGATCCTATTTCTGGACTGACCCACACCTATATCGCCTTCAATTGTGCCGAGGGCCCGTTCTCGGACGTGCGCGTCCGCCAGGCGGTCGCTCATGTGATCGACAAGCAACTCATCGTCGACGGTGCGCTTTGGGGCTGGGGAGACGCCGCGAACATCCCGTTCCCGGAATCGTCCCCATGGTATGTGGAGACGCCGGACTACGAGTACGACCCCGAAAAGGGCAAGGCCCTCATGGAGGAGGCTGGATACGGCGACGGCCTGTCATTGGACATGCCCATCTCCAATGACTCCTTCACCCCAACCATCGCCGAGATCATCCAGCCCGACCTGGCCTCCATCGGCATCGATGTCCGCATCGTGGAGACCGAGTGGGCCACGTACTGGCCGGAGATTTACCTCAAGACACAGTTCGATATCACGATCATGTCGTATTCGGCGCGCGTGGACCCGGACCAGACCTTCTATCCCCGTTACCACAGCACGGGCGTCCACAACGCGACGAAGTACGCCAACGACCATATGGACGAGCTCCTGGAAGCGGGCCGCCAAGAGACGGACACGGCAAAGCGCAAAGAGATCTACGACGAGGTCCAGCTCCTTCTGGTGGACGAGCTGCCGTGGCTATGGCTGTTCATCCCGAAGGTGGCGATGGGCTGGCAAAACAACGTCACCGGGTTCACGCAGCACGCGGGGAACCACTTCTACGTCACTGAGGCGACCAAGGAGGGATAGTCCTCCAGCGTTTCGGTATCGAAGGGGCCCTCTGGGCCCCCTTCTCTTGACTGGGCTTGTTCGAATAACAGGTGAGGACATCGCGCGATGACAGATCCCATACCGGCACCGGATCGCCGGACGACATGGTCGGCGCGGCGAACGCCCGCGGTCGGTCGCGGCGGTATGGTGGGGGCGAAAACGCCCCAGGCGGCGAAAGCCGGGCTTGCCATGCTGCGAAAAGGCGGAAACGCGATCGACGCGGCCGTCGCCACAGCTTTCGCCGTTGGCGTCGACAGAACCGTTCATGAGTGGGCTGGGCGGTGGCGGCTATATGACCGTCTGGCTGGTAGCGTGACAAGCGCAGTCATCATTATCGATTTCCCGATGATATCCGCCGCTGCCGCCACTGAGGACATGTTCCCCCTGGCGCAAGCCGGCTCGTCCGGTGACGCGTTCCTGTTTGGATGGCCAGCGACGGTCGACAACGCGAACGTGACGGGGTACAGAGCGATCACCGTTCCGGGCACCGTCGCCGGTCTCGCCCTGGCGCTGGAGCGCTACGGCACACTCTCCCTGGCAGACGTCATGGAGCCGGCGATCACGTTGGCCGAGGAAGGGTTCCCCGTAACCTGGCACACAACCCTGTCGTCGTCCAGCTTGTACCTGCACGCTGCTACGGCAGTTCCCGGCAACGATGGACGCTTCCTCGCTGGGTCCGGGAGGTTTTCCGTTCGCGAGTTTCGAACAGCACAAGCCAACGCTTCATCCGCCAACCGGATCTTGCCAACCACCCTGCGTACGATCGCGGAGAAGGGCCGGCGCGAGTTCTACGAGGGCGAGGTTGGTCAGAAGATCACGAATGACCTTGAGGCCAACGGGTCCCCGATCACCTAGCGGATGACTTCGCTCCAATACGAAGCCGTGGAGCGCGAGACGGTGACGGTCGACTACCACGGCGCGCAGATCCACACGATTGGAGGCGGCACCGGAGGGACTTCGCTCGCCGAGGCACTGACCATGCTGAACTCGCTGCCCAGACCGGCAACCCGGCCGATCGCGGCGCGGGAGAGCTGCACATGATGGCTCAGGTGTTTCGGCAAGCGTTCGCCGACCGGTATCGCCTATCTCGCCGATCCGGACCATGTCGACATCCCGCAGGCGGCCCTGCTCGACTCGGCCTACGCGCACGAGAGGATCGCAGACGTTTGACCGGACTATCGCGCAGACGCCACCGAAAGCCAGGCGAACGGTCTCGCCTCGGTGTTCACGCATGACCATGCCTTCATCCGTGCCGGAATACGTGCAGACGCGAAGCGGAAGCACGACCCATCTCGGCGTGATCGACTCCGAGGGCAATGCCGTCTCGCTGACGCAGACGCTGCTCGCCGCTGTTTGGCAGCCGCGTTATCGTGCCAGGCACCGGCGTGCTGCTCAATAACGGGATGATGTGGTTCGATCCTGAGCCGGGGCGGCCGAACTCCGTCGCGGGGCGCAAAACGCCGCTCAGCAACATGGCCCCGGCGCTCGTGACGCGAGACGGAAAGATCCTGGCCAGCGTCGGCTCCAGCGGCGGGCCGGCGTATCCAGAACGCCAACGTGCAGTTGATCGTGAACATCGTCGACGCCGGGATGACGGCGCAGGAGGCGGTCGACGCCCCGCGCATCGATACGTCGACACCAGCGTTGGGGATCAGCGCGAGGATCGACGAAGGCATCCGCGACGAGCTGGCGGCGATGGGGCATCCGGTTTCCGTGCGCTACGAGCACCTGATGACCTCGGATTTCGCCTCACCGGTCGTGCTCCGACGCGCACCGGACGGAACGCTGGACGGTGGCGCCGACCCGTACTACTTCCCGGCGACGATCATCGCGGAGTGACGGCACTCGCGCCGGATACGGTGCACTGTCGACAAATATCCATTCGGAACCGCTTTCGTATCCGAAGGTGATACACAGGGATGACCCCGGCGCGGGATCATTAGGTAGTTCCAAAGAGACGCGGGGCGTGCATGACACGTCCTCACGACCACGTGAACAAACCCATCGCTGCCGTGGAATACCGCTCCTGCAAGCGGGCCCCCTGTTCTCCAACACGGCGACGAGGCGGCCTTGGCCACCCCTGCAACACGTCGTGTTGACGATGCGCCGTGCCCGTCGTTCTCCGGCATGCCGCATCCCTGACCCCACATGAAAGGATTTCGCGATGACACTCGCCGACGAATTCTGTGAAGCGTGCCAGCCGACGTCCCCGACCGTCACGAACGAAGAGCGCGCCGAGCTGATGCCGGAGATCCCCGATTGGGAAGAGACCGAGATCAACGGCGTGCCGCGCTTGCGCCGCACTTTCCGCTTCGACGGCTGGATGCCGGCGGTCGAGTTCACGAGCCGCGTGGCCGCGCTGGCCGAGGATCAGGGTCATCACCCCTTGATCCGCCTCGAGTGGGGCAAGGTCACCGTCTCGTGGTGGACGCACGCGATTCGCAACCTCCACCGCAACGATTTCATCATGGCCGCCCGCACCGACGAGCTCTACGCCGGGCACGGCGAGGCCACCTGAGCCCGCGTTACGCCGCTGCAACACACGCGCGAAGAAATGCGTCGCGAATGTCACTCGCGCTGCCCTATGCTCGGTTAACCGGATATCCATCGGGCGACCCCCACGCGAAACCGCCCGGACCTCGTAACGTCACATTAGCGGAGGGCGCACGCCATGTACTCCCGACTCCATCCCCTGATCGGCAGCCGTCTCCTCGCCGTCTCCCACCCGATCACTCCTCACGTCGAGGGAGCGTCCCCCCGCACCAGCACGCACGAGCGCACACTGCTCGACCTCGTCATGCCGGACTATCACTTCCGCGGAGGGGCGACGGTAACCGTCGACGCCACGCCAGGCGAGACACTTCGCGCGCTGGAAACGGTCACACTGGGAGACATGCCGCTGGCGTACATGATTGGTTCCCTGCGGTACCTCCCGGGCCGACTGCTCGGGAAACAGCGTCCACCCAACGACCAGCTCACCCGCCCGTTCCTGGAATTGGCCATGCCGCTTCGGCTCGGAGAAGACCCCGGGCGAGAACTCGTCATCGGGTCGGTAGGGACGTTCCACAACTTGTTCGACCAGCAGTTCGTCGACCTGCCCGACCTCTTTACCTTCACCCGCTTCAACGAGGCCGGCTACCAGAAACTGGCGATGAACTTCCGGGCCACCCCGGAGCCGAACGGCGCGCGAACGACCCTGACATCCGATCACCGCACGCTCGCGCTGAGCCCGGCGTCACGGCGGAAGTTCGCCATCTACTGGTACCTGATGGTCGGGTGGGGCGGGGATTTCATGCTGCGCCAGTTGCTGAAGGCCGTGAAGCGGCGGGCCGAGGCGGACCATCGGGCGGCCGTCGCCGTCGCCTGAGCCGCTGCGGGGTTCATCTCTCCGGAGTCCCCGAAACGATGATGGAGCGCCACACCCGGATTTGCCCCACGGGTGGCGCTGTGCCAGAATGCCTACAGGTTTTCAGCCAACGTGCCAGCAATGACGCTGCGAGGACGGCCCCAAAGATGGGAATGTCGTCCGCCCTCGACAGTAGCGATCTGGTGTTTATGGCACGTCATTACGAGGAGCTGATATGTCCACACGACGTGAATCGGACCGACTCGCCGCAATCCAGGGCCTGATGTCGATGCATCAGGACCGCCGCTCGCTCCTGAAGGCCGCCGCGGCCGCCGGGCTCATCCCGGTCCTCACCTCCAACGAGGTGTCGGCTCGCGCCGCTCGGCAGGATGCCCAGCCCGTGCAGGGCGGCACCTTCGTGACGATCAGCCAGGACTCCATCGAGTCCCTCAGCCCCGAGGACACGGGTGAGACGGCCCAGTGGGTCGCCATCATCCAGCTCTTCGAGGGCCTGTACATGGTCAACGAGAACTACGAGCTCGAGCCGGTGCTGGCGGACTCCTACGAGGCGTCCGAGGACGGCCTGACCTACACCTTCCGCCTGAAGGATGGCGTCACCTTCCACAACGGCGATGCCTTTACCGCCAAGGACGTGGTCTACACCTACGAGTGGATCATGAACCCGGACAACGCCTCGACACACCAGGCGAACTTCGAGCTCGTTGACACCGTCGAGGCGCCTGACGACCAGACCGTGGTCGTTACCCTCTCGTCCAACGACGTGACCTTCATGGTCAACGTCGCGACGACGCTGATCCTCCCGTCCGGTGACCACGCCGACAAGGGCGAGGACACGTTCAAGGGCGAGCCGGTCGGCACGGGCCCGTTCACCCTCGGCGACTGGAACCCGCAGCAGCGCGTCGTCCTCAACGCCTATGAGGACTACTACCGAGGCCGCCCGAACTTCGACGCGGTCCAGGTCGACGTCGTGCCAGAGGCCGCGGGCCGCTTCAGCGCGCTCGAGAGCGGCCAGGCCGACAACTCGATCTGGGGCCTGAACGCCGAGGACAACGACACGCTGAAGGAGTCCGGCGACTTCACGTTCTACGAGACCATGCAGATCGCCGTGAACCACTTCCCGCTGAACAACAAGCACCCGTTCCTGGGTGACAGCAAGGAAGTCCGCCAGGCGCTGCTGATGGCGCTCGACCGCGAGCTCTTCGCCGAGGCGATCTTCCTCAACCAGGCCGTGGTCGCCCGACACAACCTTTCTCCGGCGGTCGAGAAGTACTACAACGGCGATACGGCGACGTACGAGTACGATCCCGAGGGCGCGAAGGCCAAGCTGGAGGAAGCCGGCTGGACCGAGGGCAGCGATGGCACCCGCGAGAAGGACGGCACCAAGGCCCAGTTCACGATGATGGTGTTCCAGGGCGACACGCAGCGCCGCCCGGAGGCCGAGGAAGCGCAGCAGCGCTGGGCCGATATCGGCGTCACGTGCGACCTGCAGGAAGGCATCGCCTCCGACGTGCTCGCCGGCCTGCCGAAGGGCGAGTACGACGCCGGGCTCTTCAACTGGGTCTACGGCGGCGGCAACGGCGATCCGGATGCCCGCGGCACGCTCGACACGGGCGCGGCGAACAACTTCTTCCAGTACTCCAACGAGGAAGTCGACCAGCTCCTGCTGGACGGCATCCAGGAGCTGGATGAGGAAGCCCGCATCCAGATCTACAAGCGCATCCAGGAGATCATCGCGGACGAGCTTCCGTTCCTGCCGCTGCTCCACCTGCAGAACATCACGTTCTACAACCAGCGGGTGAAGGGGCTGCCGGAGACGATCCTCCAGGCGGACAATCTCTATCCGAAGCTCTACCAGTACTGGGTCGAAGAGTAGTCACTCCAGACGGGAGGCCCGGAGTGCTCGCGCTCCGGGCCTTTCGCGTCACATCAACGGGTAGGCAATGGCGGCATATCTTATCAAGCGGCTGATCCAGGGCGCCCTCGTGCTCGCGATCGTGAGCTTCCTCACGTTTACGGTGATGTACTTCATGCCCGGTGACCCGGCGCGGACCATGGTTGGCCAGGCGCGCGTCACCGATGCACAGCTGGAGACCATCCGCGAGAAATGGGGCCTGAACGACCCCTTCCACGAGCGGTTCCTGAGCTGGATCGGCAATCTCCTGAGCGGCGACCTCGGTACCTCGATGATGCGCCCCGGCCAGGCGATCGGCGACATGATCAAGGACGCGTCATTCATGACGCTCCAGCTCACGAGCATGTCGTTCGTGATCTCGCTGGCGATCGCGATCCCCGTCGGCGTGCTGGCCGCGACCAAGCGCAACTCCCTGCTCGACTACCTCACCACGATCGGCTCGACCGCTGGCGTGGCGATCCCGAACTACTGGATCGGGATCATGGGTATCGTCATCTTCTCCCAGAAGCTGGGCTGGCTTCCGGCCTACGGCGCGGATTCCTGGCGGGGCTACATCATGCCGGTGCTCGTCCTCTCCATCGAGGAAATGGCGGCTGTGATGCGCCTGATGCGCGGAACGACGATCGAGGTCCTCGGGCAGGACTACGTCAAGACCGCGCAATCGAAAGGGCTCTCCCGCTACGCCGTCCTGTTCGGCCATGTGGTGAAGAACGCCTTCCTGCCGGTCATCACCCTGATCGGCTACCGGATCGCCTTCATCCTCAGCGGCACGATCGTGATCGAGACGGTGTTCGCCTGGCCCGGCCTCGGCCAGCTCTTCTTTGACGCCATTTCGAATCAGGACCTGCAGGTCGTGCAGGCGATCGTGATGCTGCTGACGTTGATCGTTGTCGTCATGAACATCCTGACCGACTTGACCTATGCCCTGATCGACCCGAGGGTGCGTGTGCAATGAGCGACGAGAAAGCGACCCTCACCAACCCGATGCCGGAGACGATCGAGCCCGCGGACGCGACCGAGCGACCCGCGCCACGCGCCGGGACCACCCTCTCGACCGCGGACGATCTCGGACCGGTCCACAGCCCGCGCAAGCGGCTCATCCGCCGCTTCATGCAGCACAAGCCAGCCGTGTTCGGCGTCGTCTTCATCATCTTCCTGATCGTCCTCGCGTTCTTCTCGCCGTGGATCGCGCCCTACGACCCGGTCGCCAGCAACCTGCGCCTGCGGGGGGCGCCGCCCTCGGCCGCGCACTGGTTCGGCAACGACGACATCGGCCGCGATATCCTCTCGCGCCTGATCTACGGCACCCGTATCGCCCTCATCGTCGGCCTCGGCGCGACGTCGATCGCCGTCATGATCGGCGTACTTGTCGGCGCGACGGCAGGTTACTTCGGCGGCAAGGTCGACTTCGCGCTCTCCCGCCTGGTCGACGCGCTGATGGCGTTCCCGATCCTGGCGCTGCTGCTGACGCTGTCGTCGATCTTCGGGCCGAGCCTGCGCAATGTGGTGATCGTGATCGGCGTGACGTTCTGGGCCTCCTACGCCCGCGTCATCCGCGCCGAGGTACTGAGCCTCCGCGAGCGCGACTACGTGCTGGCGGCACGCGCCTCCGGGGCGTCGAGCGCGCGGATCATCCTCCGCCACATCGTGCCAAACGCGATCGGGCCGGTGATCATCCTCGCCAGTCTCGCGATCGGCAGCGTGATCATCTTCGAGTCGGCCCTGTCCTTCCTCGGCATGGGCATCCAACGCCCGACGCCGTCATGGGGCACAATGCTCTCGGACGGGCGCGAGTACATCCGCAACTACCCGCATATCGCGATCGCCCCCGGTCTCGCTATCGCCTTCACGGTGCTGGCTTTCAACCTCGTCGGCGACGGTCTGCGGGACGCGCTGGATCCGCGCGAACGGGCCTGACGCCACCGTGCCATACCGGCCGGAGGATTCCTCGTCGTGACATCATCCAGCACCCCATCCCGTGGCATGCGCATCGGGATGATCGTGGCAGCCGCCGCGATCATCCTTGCGCTCACCGGTATCTCCCTCTGGTGGTTCTTCCTGCGTGAGGAACCATCGGCCGGGCATACCGACGCGATCACGCTCGTCGTCCCGGCAGTCGCGGGCCAGCGCCACGCCTCGGAGCCGGAGTTGCTGGCGTCGATGACCATGACGGGGGGAACGCCGGACTCCGCTGCCTTCACCTTCAGCCTCATGGACCCGGATGGCGCGTCCCTGCCCGTCGACGGCGGATACACCTTCGATGCGGCCCTGACGAACCTGAACGATGGCGCAAGCGTCGACGAGATGGCGCTGGAGCCGGTGGATGGCGAGCGCACCCCGACGTGGCGCGGGACGTCAGACGGCGTCGACACGGCGGGCTGGTGGCGCATCCGCACGGAGATCGGGCAGCCAGACGGCAACCCGCTCCATGCCGAGTTCTTCCTCCTGATCGAAGACCCCAACAT
>CAVUJR010000008.1:0-74949 GCA_963741805.1 uncultured Chloroflexia bacterium | reverse complement strand
GCGCGCCGCACGCGCGGTCCGGCTCACGAAAACGCAGTACGATGACCGCACGGGCGCCCGGCGCGTCACATCCCGGCATCATTACCTACCGAAGGACCATGCATGTTCTCGCTTCGTAACGTCCGGTACAGGGACATCCTCGACGTCCCGCACCTGGAGATCCCCGAGGGGCAGGTTACCTGCATCGTCGGCAAGAGCGGCAGCGGCAAGACCACGCTGATGCGCCTGCTCAATCGCATGATCAGCCCGGACGCCGGCACGATAGAGTACAAGGGCACGCCGATCACCGGGATCGATCCGATCGAGCTGCGCCGGCGCGTCGTGATGCTGCCGCAGGCGCCGGTCATGTTCGACGGCACGATTCGCGACAACCTCCTCATCGGCCTGGAGTTCGCCGGAAAACCAAAGGTGGATGAGACGATCCTGCAGCGGATCATGGACGTGATGGAGCTGGACAAGGACCTCGACGGCGACGCCGCCACCCTCTCCGGCGGCGAGAAGCAGCGCGTCGCGCTCGGTCGCGTGCTGGCGATGCGGCCGGAGGTCGCCCTGCTCGACGAGCCGTCTTCCGCGCTCGACCAGGGCACCGAGCGGGCGGTCATGGACCGGCTGGTCAGCGGGGCACGAGAGTACAAGGTGAACCTGGTCGTCGTGACCCACTCGCGGGCGCTGGCGGAGGCCATCAGCGAGAACCTGATCGAGATGGAGGCCGGCCGCGTCGTTGGTACGGCAGCGGAGGCAGCGTCATGAACGGCATCATGGAGATCCCGCTCCAACAGCTCGCGCTGGCGTTCCTGTACGTGGTTGCCGTCGTCCTGATCGTCCGCCGCATGGGCATCCCGCGCGAGGTGCAGATCATCACCTCGGCGCTGCGCATGACGATCCAGCTCGTGATCGCCGGCTACGTCCTGATCTATGTGTTCAAGAGCGACGCACTGTGGCTGATCGCGCTGATCCTGCTCGGGATGGAGTCGTTCGCGGTCTACAACGCCATCAAGCGCACCAACATGGCGCTTTCGGCCGGCATCAAGCGCCTGATCGCGATCGCGATCCCGGCCGGAACGCTCGTCAGCCTCGCGTTCTTCCTCGTCGCCGTGGTCGGCGGCAACGCCTGGCGCGACCCGCAGTATGTGATCCCGCTCGCCGGCATGATCGTCGGCAACGCGATGACCGGCGTCTCGCTCGGCGTGGTGCGGATGGTGGACGGCGTGCGCACCCAGCGCGCGTCGATCGAGACCGCGCTGATGCTGGGCGCCACGCCAAAGGTCGCGACGCGGCACATCGTCCGCAACGCCTTCGACGCGGCCCTCCTGCCGACGATCAACTCGATGGTTGGCATCGGCATCGTCTCCCTGCCCGGAATGATGACCGGCCAGATCCTCGCCGGCACCTCGCCGCTGATCGCGATCCGCTACCAGATCGCGATCATGCTCGGGATCATGGGGAGCGTCGCCTTCTCGGTGCTGATCCTCGTCGAGTGGGGCTACCGCACGTTCTTCAACAATGAAGCACAGCTGATCCAGGAAACGCCGGCTCCTGCCGCCAAGACCAGGTGATCACGTTCGCCACGGGCGGATGACGTCATCCTGCCCCGGGAAGATTTCGATCGTCAGCCCGAAAAGCCGGGCGACGGAATGGAGATCCGGGTCGTCCGGAAAGAACGACACCGGGATGTTCGGCCATCCGGGCAGGTGACGGATCCGGTCATCGAAGACTGCCCAGCACTCCCATTCAGGATTGAGCCGGGAGGGATAGCGAATCCCGGCGAAACGGGGACGGCCGTCCACATCCACCTGCTGGTGGACATAGCGAGCGATGTCCTGCGTAAACCGACGCTGTGCCCCCGTGACGGTCCCAAGGTCGACATCGGTAATGCCCAGACGCGTCGCGAGTGGTGCAAGCTCTGTCCTGAGGTACTGCATCGTTTGAGGGTCGCTGATATCTACGAAGCGGAGGGAGAGAGACGGTGTGGCCAATCCGGCGGCGCATACGCCAGTCTGCGAGGACGTTCCTCCGCGCCTACGCCGTCTGCCGGAAGGAGCCCATGTCGCGCATCCTCCGGGTCGACGACACCACGCATCGCCTCTCCGATACGTTCGTCATCATCGATCTCTTCAAGCGAGGCGAGGAGATCGAGCGACACGCGGAAGCGGGCGATTGTTTCCCCGAATGTTGCTGCGCGCTGGGTTGCGCAGTAGATGACGCGAAACCGCTCATCACTCCGCCGGCCGTCCTCGGCGGACGGATCATCAAAGCGGTTCCCGAAGGTCCCGTCGGGAGCAGCCCATTCCCATTCCGGCGGCGCGAAGGGCTCGACCGGCGCGCGGACCAGCCGAAACACACCGCCTGCTGGTGGTGAAACCATCGCCAGGGACACCACGACCTAGCCTCCAACGGTGAAGGCTCGCGCGGCCGCGAAGGCATCCTTCAGCCGCCCCTCTCGTATTGCCTCTGCCGGTGACACATCTCCCAGTTGCGGGTTCAGCCCGATGAACCACGCCTTAACTGTCTGCGCGGACTCTGACCCCAAGAGCAGCTGAACGATCTCATACGTTCCCCTGAGTCGCTGCTCCTGCTGGAAGTCCCGAATCTCCGCGACCTCACCATTCGCCCAGCGACTAATCGTCTTGCCGTCTCCAACACCCGCGATGTACGCGGTCAGGCGCCGGGAGAGCAGTTCCTGCAGGACGCCAGCGATCTCACTCACCGGTGCTGCCGTTGCTTCCCGGTGGATGTGATGCATGCGGGATTCCGCGGATAATTCCATGATGATGCCCCCAAAGAAACGAGGAAGGAAGACAGATCGCCCTTCAGCCCTCTGAATGTCCCTCGAAAGTCCTCTCATTATCACTTTGCCGGAGGCTGCATGTTCATGTCAAGTTCGGGACGATCTTGAGCGCATGAGGCTACGCCCACGAACGGCACCACGTCCCTTCACCGGCCACTCCAGACCGGCGCTACAGGTGCCCAGTTGAGAATGATTCTTGACAAGCATCGCCAAACGGACGACCATTGACGGAGAAACACCGGCACGTCCCGCATGCGATCTCCCCGATCCATGCACCCTCCCGCCACGGACCACGTCTCCCTCCCAGAAGCGAGCGAACCGGGCCACGACGACAGGAGTCCTTCGATGTCCGACATGAAGAAGACGGTCCTCACCGACCGCCAGGGCCACCCGATCCACAACAACCAGCAGATGCGCACGGTCGGTAGCCGCGGCCCCGCGACGCTGGAGAACTACCACTTCATCGAGAAGATCAGCCACTTCGACCGCGAGCGCATCCCCGAGCGCGTCGTGCACGCCCGCGGCACGGTGGCACACGGCGTCTTCGAGGCCTACGGCATGATCGGCGACGAGCCGGCCAGCACCTATACCCGCGCCAAGCTCTTCCAGGAGAAGGGTAAGAAGACCTCGGTCAGCGTCCGCTTCTCGACCGTTGCCGGTGGCCGCGACTCCTCCGAGGTCGCCCGCGACCCGCGTGGCTTCGCCGTCAAGTTCCGCACCGAGGACGGCAACTGGGACCTCGTCGGCAACAACCTGCCGATCTTCTTCATCCGCGACGCGACGAAGTTCCCGGACTTCATCCACTCCCAGAAGCCGGACCCGGTCACCAACGAGGCGAACGTGCCGCAGCGCGCGTTCGATTTCTGGGCCTCCTCGCCCGAGGCGATGCACATGCTGATGTGGCTCTTCTCGCCGCGCGGCATCCCGGCCAACTACCGCCAGCAGGATGGCTTCGGCGTCAACACCTACCGCATGGTCAACGCGAAGGGTGAGGGCGTGCTGGTCAAGTACCACTGGAAGTCGCAGCAGGGCATCGAGGGGCTCACCGCGGCGGAGGCCGCCGAGGTCCAGGCGAAGACGCTCGGCAGCCACACCAAGGACCTCTACGACGCGATCGAGGCCGGCGACTTCCCGAAGTGGGAGCTCAACGTCCAGATCATGAGCGACGAGGAGCACCCGGAGCTGGACTTCGACCCGCTGGACGACACGAAGACGTGGCCGGAGGACCAGTTCCCGCTGCGGCCGGTCGGCATGATGACGCTGAACCAGAACGTCAAGGACAACTTCGCCGAGAATGAGCAGATCGCGTTCGGCACCGGCGTCCTCGTCGACGGGCTGGACTTTTCGGACGACAAGATGCTCGTCGGACGCACGTACTCCTACAGCGACACCCAGCGCTACCGCGTGGGCCCGAACTACCTGCAGCTCCCGGTCAACCGCCCGATCGTCAAGCCGCACACGAACCAGGAGGGCGGCATGATGTCCCTCGGGCGTGACGAGCGCGGCGCGGACCCGTCGGTGAACTACGAGCCCTCGTTCTCGGCCGGCATGGTCGAGGCGGCCGAGTCGTACCACGGCTACGAGCCGACGGTCGAGACGACGCGGGTCACCCGTGCCTCGATCGAGCGCACAAACGACTACGGCCAGGCGCGCAACCACTACCAGAACATGCTGGACGACGCGGAGCGCGACGACCTCGTGCGGAACCTCGCCAGAGGCCTGAGCCACTGCACGCAGCCGGTGCAGGAGAAGATTCTCGAGCACTTCGGCAAGATCGATGAGGACCTGGCACGGCGCGTCTCCGAAAGCATGAACACGATATCCATGGAGATGGAAGCAGCAGCCGCAGGCCACGCTGGTCTAGTCGACCTCATCATCACGACAGCATACGGGCCGGAGTATTGCACTCCGGCCCGTTTTTCGTTCCCGTATAGAGCCTGCCCGGTGCCCTACGGCGCGACCCGTAGCTGGTCCGCTGTGGGCGGGCCGTCGACGTCCTCCGGAATGGCGTCCCGCGTGATGATCCACGTCTCGTCGTCCAGCTGTACCGGCCGAATCGCCTCCTTGGCTGGCCGGTATCCGTAATAGCCTCCGTCCGCGCCGAGTACGAGCAACTCCAGCTCGTCGTCCCTGTGTTCCCCGACTACCGTGAACTCGTTGGTCATCGCCCTGCTGCCTTGCTCAGTCCCGGATCGTGCCCCGTTGTGGCGCGTTACAGGGGTGTACGCAGGTGTTATGCCAGGCTGGCACCGGCAGTGCGATCACACCCGGAAGCGAGATCGTCCGGGTGGCCATCGTGGCCGCCATTCGTTCATGGAGCGCGATACCCCCAATGACCTTTTTCGGATACCACAACTCCCACGAACAGTTCTCCCCCGCCGACCTCCTGCGCTGGACGGAGAAGGCCGAGCAGGCCGGGTTCAACGCCGCCTTCAGCTCGGATCACATCGCCCCGTGGTCCGAGGCGCAGGGCGAGTCCGGCTTCACCTGGTCGTGGCTCGGCGCGGCAATGGCAAAGACGTCGATCCCCTTCGGGTCGTTCAACGCCCCCGGCTACCGCTACCACCCGGCGATCATCGCGCAGGCGATCGCGACGCTGAACATCATGTTCCCGGAGCGGCTCTTCGTTGCCTTTGGCTCTGGCGAGCGCCTCAACGAGCACATCACCGGCGAGCCCTGGCCCCTCAAGGCGGAGCGCAACGAGCGGCTGAAGCACAACGTCGAGCTCATGCGAGCGCTGCTTTCCGGGGAGACGGTCAGCGACGACCGCTTCGTGACCTTCCACGAGACGAAGATCTGGTCGCTGCCGGAGAGGATGCCGACGCTGATCGGCGGCGCCCTGAGCGTCGAGACCGCGCGGAGCATCGGCACCTGGGCGGACGGCATGATCACCGTCAACGCCGCGAAGGAGCACGTCACGGCGTTGATCGAGGCGTTCCGCGAAGTCGCTGGCGGCCAGGCGCCGGTCTACATCCAGTCGCATGTCTCCTACGCCGATACCGACGAGCGGGCCCGCGCAAACGCCTTCGAGCAATGGCGCCCGAACGTCCTTGCCGGCGACCTTGGCGCCGACCTGTGGTCCGTCGCGCCACTTCGACGCCGCCGCGCGCTACGTCCGCCCGGAGGACATGGATGACGGCGTGCGCATCTCGTCCGACCTCGGGCGTCACCGCGAGTGGATCCACGAGGACCTTGCGCTCGGCGTGCAGGGGGTGTTCATCCACAACGTCGGCCGCAACCAGGACGCGTTCATCGACGCCTACGGCACAGCGGTCCTGCCGGAGGTTGTCCGTCAGGACGGCTAAAGCGGTTATCGACGGAACGACCCGCTTAGTTATCTGACCTTTACTCGATCGGGCCGCCCCCGCAGAGTGGTCGGCCTCTACATGACGCACAATCGTTCCCCGAGCGCCTGGAATGTCGTCGAAGTACCACTTCACCGGCCTCCTTCTGTCACGAAAATCGTCAATGTTGTTGACTATATCCCTTCCAGCCCGTACACTGGCGATGTCGTCAATCTCGTTGACCATCTTGCAGGAGGGCTGTATGCCGACGTTCACAAATGACCAATGTCCACGACATGGCATTGAAGGGACCCATTTCACCACGCTGGCAACGCCAACCCATGGCAATGCAGATGTTCGGGTATGGCACGTCGAGATCCAGCCCGGCACACGGGCCGTGCCCCACGCCGTGACCCGAAGCGAAGTCTTCGTCGTGCAGGACGGGGAAGCCCTGGTGACGATCGACGGAACCGCGACGGTCGTCCGCGCCAATGATGTGCTGATTGTGCCCGCCGAGACACCGTTCACGCTCCAGGTCCAGGGTGACACGCCCTTCCGGGCGATCGTCTGCTTCCCGCTCGATGGACAGGCGGTCCTCCCCGGCAAGGAGCCGTTCACACCACCGTGGGGGATGTAGTGACCGACGAACACACCGCGGAGGTGCCGCTTGCCCGACTCTTCCTGTCCGCGACGGGACTCCTGGTCGATGAGCTGCACGAGGGGCTTGAAGCACGGGGGTGGCGCGATGTGCGTCACTCCTGGGGTTTTGTCATGGGCCGGTTGAACGCCGGCCCCGCAACGGTCAACGACCTGGCGGCATTCCTCGGCGTCTCAAAACAGGCCGCGTCGAAGTCCGTGGAGCACATGCAGGCGAACGGGCTGGTACGCATGGCGCCGCATCCGGACGATGGCCGCCAGAAAATGGTGGCGATGACCAGCGAGGGCGAGCGGTTCCGCCGGGATGTCGAGGAGATCTATCGCCAGGTGGAGTCGGCCTGGGCGAAACGCATGGGGAGGGACGAGCTCGAGCGCATGCGCGAACACCTGGTGGTGCTCCTGACATCCATGCACGATGGCACCCTGCCCCCACCCGTGCCGCTCAAATAGTCCGCTCGACTCCAGGGGAGGTCATGCGGGCGTCCAGCCCGGGCGAGGGTCCGTCATCGCCCCCGATCCCGGGATCATCCTGTAGACTGGAGCCCTTCCCCATCGGGGTCCTGCCGATGATCCCGAACCAGACAGAGCGGAGGCCATGGATGAAGCGTTTCCTTTCGATCCTGCTTGCCGGGCTCATTGCCTTTTCTGCGCTGCCTGCCGTCGCGCAAACGCCAGTCGCGACGGCGAATCCGTTCGCGCTGCCGGCGAACCTGCGGGTTCTCCGCATCCGTGCCGGAAATGGCTTCGATTACCTGCGGATCAGGGATGGTGGGCTCGCCTACGTCAACAGCGACCTGGTCGATGACGGGCTGAGCAGGGTCCCGGTGCCGAAATGGCTGGAGACCTGGTACACCGACATGCGCGTGCTGGATCAGTACATGACCTACGTGATGATGGTGCCCGAGGACGTCGCCATCACGTCCGGCGTCGTCATCGACATCCGGCTGCTCACCTTCCCGGACGATGCCCATGCCGCCGCGGCCGTGCCCGCATCGTTCGACGTCCTGCTCCAGCAGGCGGACGAGTTCCCGGCCGCGTCGCAGGAGATCACGAAGCTCCCCGATCCGCCGGATCATTACCAGGCCATCATCGGCGTGACGGGCGTCGACCCGGGCTTCAACATCCGGACCGGGGCGCAGGGCGAGTTCGTGTTGCCGTTCACACGATTCATCGCCCAGGAAGGGAATATCGTCGCCAGCGTGAAGGTCACCAGCGCCGACCAGGCGTTCAACGACGCCGTCGCCCGCGAGCTGCTGTCGGATCAGTTGGCCTGCCTGACGGCGAACGAATTCTGCCAACCTGTCCCGATCCCCGGCGTGCCCTATCAGCCGGGAACGCCGGTCGCCAGCCCGGTTGCTGTCGTGCCCGAGACCGCTTCCCGCCAGCGGTAAGGCCGGAAGTGGCATGCCGCCTGCAATACGGCAAGAAGGAACGGTCACCAGCCTCTTTTTTGCCCCTCCCTGGCCCTGACAATCGACCGGGCCATTGGCGGCGGCCCACGGAAGGAACGCGATCATGGACAGTGACACCACCGGGATTGTCCCCGAGAAAGGGATGACCGTCGTCGGGTCGGACGGCATGCGGGTCGGGACGATCGACCTCGTCGAGTCCACCTATGTGATCGTCCGCGCGGGTGCCCTGTTCCCGCAGGACCATTTCATCCCCATCGCCGACATCGTCGCGCAAGATGCCGACGGCGCCCTGCGCCTGTCCTTGCCAGCGGACGAGGCGCTGGAGCGCAGCCTCGGAAACCCGATGGGGGGCGCCGATACGCGTCCTGAATCGATCACGGAAGCCACCACCGACGTGCGGCGGCTCCCTGGTGCCGAGGATCTCCCCACCGACCAGGAAGAGGCCGTCGTGACGGAGCCTGATATCTCCGAGCCTCGGGACGAGCCGCCCCTCACCACCGATCAGGAGCCGGATCGCCTTCCGGAGACAGGCGTGCCAGAGTCGCGGGACGACGACATGCACCGAACGGTCCCGGTCGTGGAAGAAACGCTGGACGTGCACGTCCGGCCGGTTGAGCGCGGCACCGTGCGTGTGCAGAAGCACATCATCGAGGAGCGGCAGACCATTGAGGTCCCGCTGGTCGAAGAAGAGGTGGAGGTGACTCGCCGCCGGGTCGACCGGGAGATCCGGGATGATGACCACGCCTTCGAGGAGCACTCGATCGAGATCCCGCTCCATGGGCAGACGGTCGAGATCGAGAAACGGGCGCAGGTCGTCGAGGAGATCGCCATCGACAAGACGGCCCGAACCCGCACCGAGCATGTTACCGACACCGTGCGCAAGGAGTCCGCGCGTGTCGAGGGTGACGCCGTCGAGGATCCCGGCCCGGCCGGGGTGAACGAGGACGACTCCGAGGTGCGTTGATCAGCGCTTCTTCGGCCGGAGGACCGCTGTGATCTCGTTCCGGTTGTGATGGAGCTGTCGGATAAAGACCGGCTCCCACACCTTCTCCAGCGCCCTCATCGTACGGTCAACGACCGGCAGCGGGTGCTCCGGCTGCAACTTCAGCGTCATGATCCCCATGCCGCCCGGAGCGAGATGCCGCGCGGCGGAGTTCATGATCGACGCGGAAAGTCCGGGCTCCATGCGCATGTCGTTCACGACGAGATCGAACCGCTGGGTCGCCTCGGCGAGGAACGGCCCGGCCGTCGTGCGGACATGATGCAACCCAGCCCGCCCGTGCAGCCGCCGGTCCAGCTCCCCGGGATCGACCGCCCACACCTCGAACCCGTGCTCCAGCAGGATCCGGCTCCAGCCCCCGGGTGCCGCGCCGAGATCCAGCGCCGTGCCGCCCTGCGGCAGCTCCACCGCGCCGGTCCGGAACAGCTCCTCCAGCTTGAACTCCGAGCGGGAGACCTGCCCCTTCGGCTTCGCCAGCTTCACCCGCCCGCCGGGCCAGTCCGACAGGGCATTCCCCGCGCCGTTGGAGCCGAAGATGATGCCATGCTCTGTCTGGCAGGCCGAAAGGATATGTGACGCCCCGCCGCGCACGACCTCGACATCAAGCTCGTTCAGGGCCGCCGCGAGCCGCCGCCAGAGCTGGTCGTTGCGATACGGCAGGTCGGCATCGCCGCTCTGCCAGACATGCAGCGCGACCCGTTCCGGGTACGGCAACTGCTCCCACAGCTCCAGCGCCATCTCGCCGAGCTCGCCCAGGTCCTCCGCCTCGTCGTGCGGCACCTCGCCTACTCCGCGCATCAGGTGCCGGGTGAACGCCAGGTGCTCCCGGCGGATCGTCTCCGCCAGGGTCGCGATCGAGACGCCCTCATCCTCGAAGACGGCGATATCCGGCCCGAGCGGCTCCATGAACGCCGTCGGGAAAAACGGCCTGAGCTCGTCGGCGGCGGTGGCGAGATAATCCTCGTCGGCGGAGAAGTAGAGGCGGGAGATGGTGGACAAGCGGCATTCCTCAAGACGAAACGGCGGATAATCGGTTTCCCTACAGTATGATGCGTCCAGTGATGACGTGCCGTTCCAGAGGAGGATGCCCCGTGACGCCGACCGTGCTCGCCGTCAGCGCGCGAGCGGGACACCATTTCAGCAAGACCCCGCGCGAGGCGATTACGCTGATCGCCGGGATCGGGGTGGAGGGCGACGGCCATGCCGGTGAACGCGTGAAGCACCGCTCCCGCGCGCGGTACAACCCGACGTTGCCGAACCTGCGGCAGGTCCACCTGCTGCCCGCCGAGTTGCTCGACGAGGTCGCGACGGTAGGGTTCACCGTTCAGCCCGGCGACCTGGGGGAGAATGTGTTGACAACCGGTATCGACCTTGTCGCCCTGCCGAAAGGCACGCGACTGCGCCT
This sequence comes from uncultured Chloroflexia bacterium, assembly GCA_963741805.1. Lineage (GTDB taxonomy): Bacteria > Chloroflexota > Chloroflexia > Thermomicrobiales > UBA6265 > UBA6265. The sequence goes on along the minus strand of CAVUJR010000008.1, from coordinate 64,403 downwards.
CGGGGAGGCGGCCGAGATCGAGATCACCGGCCTGCGCAATCCATGCGTCCAGATCGATCGCTTCCGCGAAGGCTTACTGGAGCAGGTGGTCGAAAAGGACGCCGAGGGCGCCATCATCCGCAAGGCCGGGGTAATGAGCATCGTGCTCACCGGTGGCATCGTCCGCCCCGGCGATCCGATCCACGTTACGCTGCCTCCGGAGCCGCACCAGCCGCTGGAACGGGTGTGAGACGACATCGCTGTAGCGGAGGACTTGCGGCCGCATTCGGAATGTCGACAGGCATGGATCGGCCGCAATGTCCTCCCAAATGCGGGCAGATGCGGAGCCGGCCCGCATTTCGCAGGGAGGGAGGACATTTCGACCAGCCACGGTGAGGTCAACTGTGCGCCGTGGTCGAAAGTCCTCCGCTACGACTCGTGATTTTCCTGCCATCGAAGGGATGTGAATTTCCGTGCCCCGACCATCGATCTATCTCGACGCCGACGCCTGCCCCGTAAAGGACCTCGTCTTCAAGGTCGCCGCCCGCTACAGCGTGCCCCTGCTCGTCGTCGCCAACACGCCGATCCGCGTCCCGAACGACGCCGTGGCGCACGCGGAGATGATCGTCGTGCCCGGGTCGCCGGACGCGGCGGATGACTGGATCGCCGAGCACGCCGAGCCGGGTGACCTCGTACTGACGGCGGACATCCCGCTCGCGGCCCGCGCCATCGGCAAGAACGTCCGCGCAATCGACTTCCGCGGCGGGGAGTACAACCCGAACCGCATCGGCGATGCTCTCGCCTCGCGTGACCTCAACGCCCACCTGCGCTCGATGGGCGTCGTGACCGGCGGCCCGAGTACCTACTCGAAGAATGACCGCTCGAAGTTCGCGTCGATGCTGGACGCGGCTGTCAACAAGCTCGCCCGTGAAGGAGCATCCCGGTGACCACCGACATCACGACCGTCCTGCTCGATCTCGACGACACGATCCTGCAGGACGACGCGGCAACCGACGTCGCCTTCGAGTCCACGACCCGCCTCGCCGAAGAGCGCGCCGGGGTCGACCCGGAACGGCTGGAGCACGAGGTGCGGCGCATCGCGGCGGCGATCTGGGAGACCGGCCCGTTCCCCGCGTGGCTCGACGGCATCGGCACCAGCGAGATCGAGGGTCTGCGCGCCCGCTTCGAGGGCGACGACCCGCACTGGGAACAGATGCGGGAGTGGGGTCCGGAATTCCGGCACGCCGCGTGGCGCGACGCGCTCGCCGCCTGCGGCGTGGAGGACGACGGCCTCGCCCGGGAGCTCGACGCCCGCTTCGAGCGGGAACGCGGAGCGGCGAACCCGTTCATCCCCGGCGCGGAGGAGGCACTGGATGCGCTTGGGGGGCGGTTCCGGCTGGGCCTGGTGACCAACGGCATCCCGGACGTGCAGCGCACGAAGCTGGAGGCGACCGGGCTGACGGTACGCTTCGACGTCGTCACGATCTCCGGCGAGCTGGGTTGCGGCAAGCCGGACCCGCGCATCTACGCGGTGACGCTGGAGGCCATCGGCGCCGGTCCGGAAGAGGCGATCATGGTCGGCGACAACTTCCGGCGCGATGTCACAGCCGCGCAGGATATCGGCATTCGCGGCGTCTGGATCGCCGCCGCCCGCCCCTCCCCGGACCCATCCGTGACGCCCTTCCTGACGATCGATACGCTGGCGGAGCTTCCCGGACGCCTGTCCTGAACGGAACTGCACGATTCCTGTAGAGGACGACTTGCGGCCACAGGACGCCATATCAACAGGGACATGACAGTCCGCAATGTCGTCCTCCGGGCGTCGGGCATGTCCGAATCCGGCCGACGCCGCGCCCAGGGACGACATTGGATGCGCCACTCCACGCATATCACGGGTGTCCGGCAAGCGCATCCAAGTCGTCCGCTACAGATGTATGGCGGCTCTACCGGCCCAGTGCGTCCTCGATGACCATGGCGATGTAGGCGCGCGCGTCACGGCGGCGGCGCAGGGTGTTCCGGCCATAGAGCGAACGCGTGCGCTCGGGGTTCGCGCGGATGTCGACCGCCTCGTGAACGACCTTGTGCCAACGCTCCGGGAACGCCTCCAGCGCGTAGGCGCCCGCGCCAGTCTTGGAGGTGATCTCGCCGGTCGCGATCGTGTATTGCAAGCGGGTCACGCCCAGCACGCCCCACTCAATGAAATCGGGGCGAAGTGACCAGGCACCAAACACGGAAGGCAGCATCCGGCTCTTCCCCAGCCACGGCCGCCAGTACGTATCCAGGTTCTCCGCGCGTCCAGTCGCGTAGATGCGCGGGGTCGAAATGCAGGTCCAGCTCGCGCACCGGCACGCCGCGCCAGGTGATGCCGCCCTGGCGCAACGTCTGCCACGTCACCGGGTTCCGGGCGCTGCCGTCCGGGCGCAACGCCACCTTGCCCTCGAAGACGACCGGGCGCTGCCCCTCGATTGCGTCCGGGCCAGCCATTAGATCGGACAGGTTGAGGACGAGCGCGTCGACCTGTGGGATCGGATACAGGGTACGCAGCCGCTCCACCGCCGGCATGAGCGCCGCCATGGTCTCGTCGTCGGTCGCGTTGTCCGGGCGGATGAGGATGAGATCGATATCGCTCTTGCCCGGGCGGGCGTCGTCCAGCGCCAGCGAGCCGGCGACATAGACATCGGGAAACAGCTCCGGCGCGCGGCGATCGGCCTCCCGCAGCAGCTCGCGGATGACCGTCTGGGCCTCCGGAAAGACACGCGTATGATCGGTCACGGTCACGCGTCGTCGCGTCCCCTGTCCGCCGGCTGGCTCGGCTGACGACGCTGCATGTCGTCGTCGATCACGCGGCGAGCGGCGTCCCGGGCGGACGCCTGGGCATGCTCGGCCGCGGTGACGTCCGCCTCGACCTCGTCCGTGCGGCGCCGGAGCAGCTCGCCGCCAAGCTTGCGCACGATCTGGTCAACGACGTACGGCTGCTCGTTCTCCAGCTCCCCGACAAGGGCCGTGCCACCAACCTCCATATTCTCCGTGATGCGCTGGAAGAGGCTCGTGTCTTCCTGGATCTCGCGTACGTCTCGGAAGCCGCCGATCAGCGACCCCGCGCCCCAGCCGAGCAGGATGCCCAGCGGCCCGCCCATGATCCCGACCAGCGAGCCGATGATGCCGCCGGTGATCGAGCCGCCGTAGGTCTTCATCGCGGCATCGCGCACCTCGAAATGCCCGTCCAGACGGCGGTGCATGATGGTCAACCCGTTGATCTTGAGCTTGCCCGCGGAGGCCGCGTGCTTGATTTCGGAAAATGCCTGGTACGTCTTGCTCTCATCGCTAAAGGTCGCCACGACAATGGTGGAATCGGCCATCGCTTCTACATCCCTTTCGTCATCCTGCGGATCGCGCCCGGCTGCTTTTACGGCCAGCATAGCGTTCCGCGGCCGGCACCGCATCGTGCCGGCGCTATGCGATGATCATTGCAGGTCCGGTGCCGTCTGATTCCCCCGGGGGGTAAAAAACTACCCGTTTGCGTAGTCGACTGATGTGGCGCATCGATGGGATACTCTTTCCAGGACGGGTCACATGGGACAATACGGATTTTTGGCCAAGTTCCGGGGCAAAAAGCAAGCGTCATGTCGGCACTTGCAGGTCGTGGCCCGGTTCTTGATTAGTGTTCCACGAGTGGGTATGACCCGCCCGGGAGCGCCGCCCGATGATCCCGGGCGCGGAGGCACCGTCTCCGGCCGATAGTCACCGGCGCAGCGGCTCTCATTGAGAGAAAGGTCTAGCGAATGTCGGACGTTGACAGCCTCGCCAACACCACCATCGTTACAGCCGGCGAGTCCTGCCACGGCGAACGGTCGAGCGATTCGTATGCCCAGGACAAGGCGAAGCTCCTTGCCCGGCTCCGTCGCATCGAGGGCCAGGTCCGCGGGATCGGCGGCATGGTCCAGGACGACCGGTATTGCATTGATGTCCTCACCCAGATTTCGGCGGTTATCTCGTCCCTCCAGTCTGTCGGGCTGGTCATGCTCGAGGATCACATTCGTGGCTGTGTCGTGAACGCTGATCCGGAAGACCGCGAAGAGCGGCTGGACGAGCTGAACAAGGCGATCGCGCGTTTTACCCGGAGTGTTGGCTAGCACACCGGCAGCGTCGTGTTCTTGACGGGTCCCTGTATTGACGCGTTCCGACATCGTACCGGCATGGATGCCATGCCGAACCCGGGTCCCGGAATGTCGAGCATCAACGTCTGGAGTCAGTGGCGGTGAAGGTCCGCCCTGGCATGGGTCACGGACAACGAACGTGTGAGGCCAGTTTGGGTCTGGCTGGGTCCCGGCCTCACATATCTCTTGCGGTCGACGGCAATCGCATCGCCATGGCGGGTCGCATCCCCGCCCCGGCAACGCCCATGACCGCACCTACCTGGATGGAAGGAATGGACGAATGGATTTCACACTCTCCTCATACGTGCAGCCGCACGCCGCACATACCGCACACCCCGAGCGCCTGCTCGTCCGCGATACCGCCGGCGAGTGGTTTCTCTGGTTCGGCGACGGGCGTGGCACGGTCGGCATCACGGACGACCTGGCGGGCTGGATGCTCGGTCGCCCGGAGATGACCCGGCTTGGTCGGACCACTGCACTGGTTCGACATCGAGACCCTGCCGCTGAAGGTTGGCATGTACGACAACGAGCACTCCGTCGCGGATTAGGCCGGCGTACACGCGCGTTCCGTACATTCGGCCCGAACGGGCGACTGTACGGCGACACAAATCAACGCATACGCGGATGCCCCGATCGTGCTGATCGGGGCATTTCGCATGGTCGTCTGATTCGGGATCAGGAGAGCTCGGTCCACGCGCCGATAACGCGGAACTTGTCGTACCGGCGGTCGAGCAACGCCTTCGCCTGCTCGCGGTTGGCCGGATCGAACCCGGTCGAGAGCTCGTCCAGATGCGCCTCGATGCGGTCGCCAACGGTCTGGATCGTGTCGCGCGGAGCCTCATGCGCGGGAACCGGTTCCGGGATCAGCTCGTCGATGATGCCGAAGCGCTGGAGGTCGGCCGCGGTGATGCGCATCGTCTCGGCAGCCTCGGCGGCCTTGCCGGCATCCTTCCAGAGGATCGCGGCGCAGGCCTCCGGTGAGGCGACGGCGTAGATCGCGTTCTCCAGCATCAGCAGGCGATCACCCAGGCTGATCGCCAGCGCGCCGCCGGAGCCGCCCTCCCCGATGACCGTCGCCACGATCGGCACCGGCGTGCCGACCATCTCCATCAGGCATTCGGCGATCGCGTTCGCCTGGCCGCGCTCCTCCGAGCAGATGCCCGGGTCGGCGCCAGAGGTGTCGACGAAGGTGATGATCGGCAGGGAGAACTTGCGGGCGTGCTGCATCAGGCGGCGGGCCTTGCGGAAGCCCTCCGGGCGCGGCATGCCGAAGTTGCGGAGCAGGTTCTCCTGCGTGTTCGTGCCGCCCTGGTGCCCCATCCAGACCACCGAGCGGTCGCGGAAGGTGCCGAGGCCGCCGACCAGCGCCTGGTCATCGCCGAAGGCGCGGTCGCCCCGCAGCTCCACGACGTTGTCCAGGAGCTCGTCCACATAGTCGAGGGTCGCCGGCCGCTTCGGATCGCGGGCGAGGCGCACGCGGTCCATGGCGCTCAGGCCGGCGTCGTGATGCGGCGTCTCTGCGGGCGCGGCATCCTGCCCGGGTGCTCTCTCTGTCACGATGGCTCTCCGGCATCTGCGATCGCGGGTTCGGGTGCGGCTTCCGACTCACTGACGGGCGGCGCGTCGGGCACAAGGCCCTTCGGGTGCCAGGTGCCATCATGGTCCGGGCGACGAACGTAGTGGTCAGACAGGCGCGTCAGCGTTTCGCGGAGCGCGTTCCGGTCGATGATCTGGTCGATCATGCCGTGCTCCAGCACGAACTCGGCGGTCTGGAAGCCTTCCGGCAACTTCTGGCGGGTCACCTGCTCGATCACGCGCTGCCCCGCGAAGCCGATCAGTGCGCCTGGCTCGGCCAGCATCACGTCCGCGACGGTCGCATAGCTCGCCGGGACCCCGCCGTAGCACGGATCGACCAGCAACGAGATATGCGGCAGACCGCGCTCACCGAGACGATGGAAGGCCGCGATGGATTTCGCCATCTGCATGAGGGAGTAGAGGCCTTCGTGCATGCGCGCGCCGCCGGACGAGTTGATCGTCAGGACGGGGACGCCTTCCTTCCCGGCGCGCTCAACGGCGCGGGCCAGCTTCTCGCCCCAGACAGAGCCCATGCTGGCGCCGAGGAAGGCGAACTCGGCGACGACGATCGCGAATGGGCGGCCGTTGATCGTACCGCGCCCGGTAATCAGCGATTCCGTCTCGCCGGTCTTCTGCTGTGTCTTCTCGATCTTTTCGTGATACGGGCCCTGGCCGTCGACGAAGTGCAGCGGGTCCTGCGGGCGGATGCCGGTGTCCCACTCGGTGAAGGAGCCTTCATCGACCAGCAGGTCGAGCCGCTCGCGGGCGCGGAGACGGAAATGATTGCCGCACTTGGGGCAGACCCGGCCGTTGCGCTCGAGCTCCCGGGTGTAGATCAGCTCTTCACATTTGGGGCATTTGACCCAGAGATCCTCGGGGATCTGCTTGCCACGGTCCTGGTCGCGCTCGTCGCCTCTGAAGAGCGGCCGGAACTTGCCCTGGCGTTGGAAGAAGTTTCGCATGACCAGGTTGCCTCGTGTCCTTTCGGGGCGCTGCTGAACGAACGCGCCCGCGCGGTGGCGGGCATGGCTGATAGGGCTGCCGGGTACCTCGCTCCCCGCGGGAAGTCCCGTTCCGGGTTCGCCGGGCGTCCCGCCCGGTGACCGATCGTAGCGGTGGCCGCGAGACACGGATCGGGCACCGCGATCTTACGGCACCTCCATATCGAGGCGCTTCCACCGTGTATCAGGATACACCGCCCATGCCCGACGAGACATCGGGGCGCCCGCCCCATGATGTCGGCGTTCCCCCTGAATCATTCCTGTCAAATCCATCGATTGTTATATCGTTTTAAATTGATGTTTATTCGTGTCGAATGACCCATATATGATCGGCAATAAAGTGTTCTATTTTACGGATATTGACCTTATGTCTCTATATGTCTACACTGCAATTGATGCAGGGTAACCATAACTGTCCCGAAAGGCTGGGGGAGCCACATGCAGGGGACAGGATCACGCCGATCAGGCCGTCTCGCTGCGTCATCCCCGCCATATGCCCGCACCACACCAGAAAGGATGGAGCACCTCCTCACAGACCGCACAACGCGACGTCTCGCCTCCAATTCCACATTCCAGCTCGGCCATAGGCAGGAGGTGCAGACGTGACAGGGACTTTGGTAACCACACGCTTTTCCCCGATCCATGGGAGGACGAGATGAAAACGCGCCCACACCCCGTGTTCCCGAAATTACGGCTATTTATGATGCTCTTCATGCTCTTCAGCATGGCGAGCTCGTTCGGGGTAACGGCCTCCGCTGCCCCGGCGAAAACCGACCAGACCAGTATCGGCGCGTTCCAGGGCGAGCCAACCGCCGAGCTTTGTCACGCGCTCGATACCTCTGGTGATCTCTTCCTGAGCCAGGACGAGCTGGGCGCGCTTGCGAGCGATCCGTACAACTACAGCGAGGACCAGATCGCGCAGGTCGAGACCTTCTGCGCTGATTTGCCGTCCCAAGTCCTCACGGTCGACAACGGGACCAAGACGGAAGACACCCAGCAACCTTCCCTGGCACCGCAGGTGGCACCGCCGGACGATGAACCGGCCAGCGCCTACTTCTCGATCATCAAGCGGTTTTGCTCGGCTGAAGTCGACAACAGCCCGAATTCAAACTGCACCGGCCGCGTCGACGTCTCGGGCGACGACGTCACCGTCGTCTTCAACATCTACGCAGGAGTTGGAGAAGGCGGCACGCTCCTCGGATCACTCACGTTCAACCCATCTGACTGGACAGAAGGCTCCGGAAGCCAGGGGCTGAAGTCCACTGCCGCTGACTTCACCGAGGGTGAGGTCTTTACCGTCTGCGAAGTCCCGGTTGCCGGGTGGGACTCGGTCCCCCGGCCAGGTAACCAGGGCGGTGCGAATCAGTACGCCCTCGGGGACTGCATTGTTGTGGACGGCGCCGTGCCGAACAACAACGAGCTCCAGTTCAACAACTACCCGACGGGCGAAGTGCCGTATTACAACTTCGACGTCGACAAGTACTTCTGCGGCGTCGACGAGCCGGCCAGCCCGGAGATTGGCAATCCGGGTGAGAACTGCTACCCGGCAACGGATGAGGTCTTCACGCTCAGCCTGTGGCTGGACGGAACCGATCTCGGTGTCACCACCGCGGATCTTCTGGCGGGAGTCGTACTCCAGCCGGGCACATACCAGCTGTATGAAGGTGAGCTCCTGCTCGGCAACATCGTGATCGACGAGGGCGATGCCCACGTCGATGTCCTCAATTACATCGTTCCGGAGCCGGAGCCCGACGGCTACATCACCGTCCTGAAGCGGTTCTGCGAAACAGACCAGAGTGGCAACGAAAACAGCAACTGCAACGGTCGCCTGGAAGCGCCGGGCCCGGTCACGTTCAACGTGTAGAGGGTCAGGACGACGCCGGCACCGCGCTCGGCACCATCGAGGTCACCGAGTTCCCCGAGGGTGATGGCAGCCAGGGCACCGCGCAGAGCACGATGGACCTCGTCGTCGGCGAGTACTACACCGTCTGCGAAATCGCCCCGACAGGCTGGGACGCGATCCCGCGGCCGGGCGACCAGGGTGGCGCCAATCAGACTCTCTTTGCTGACGACTGCATCACCGTCCAACTGGTCGAAGGCAACAATGTCCTTCAGTTCAACAACTTCCCGATTCCGGTCGAGCCCGGAGCGGTGATCGTCGAGAAGTACTACTGCGAAGGCACGGACCTCAAAGCCCCGGCTGTCGTGAACGTCGAGTTCAACACCGAGGGCTGTGACGTCGGTGGCGACACGAGCATCTTCGACATCCTGGACGATGAGGGTACCAGCCTGGGTCTCGACCTGAGCACGCTCTTCACGACCGGTGTCCAACTGATGCCGGGCGACTACACCTTGGTCGAGTACGATGGCGAGACCGTGGTCCTCTCGGTGGACTTCACCATCGAGGCGAACCAGACCGCGCCGGTCGTGATCCAGGTCGTGAACCCGGTTACGCCGCCTGAAGAGGGCATGGCCAAGGTCGTGAAGTACTTCTGCACCGATACGGACATCACGGTTCCTGTCGTCGGTGACGAAGGCGACTACGAGGGCTGCGAGCTGGCGACGGCCGAACAGCTCACGGGCGTCAACTTCCTGGTCTACCCGTTCGGCGTCGCGGAAGACGCGATCGACGTTGATGACACCGCGCTGTTCACGACCGGCGTGACGCTCCCGGCCGGCACGCACACGCTCGTCGAAGTCTTCAATGGCACGACACATGAGCTTGCCGACCTTCCGATCGTCGACGGGCAAACGACCTCCTTCGTGGTCTTCAACCCGATTGCGCCGGAAGAGATCACGATCAACATCTACAAGCTCGTGTGTAGCGGGTTCTCCGAGGACCAGGAAGACGGCTGTGTCGAAAGCGACAAGCTGGACGGAACCGAGATCGACTTCACCGTGACCTACACGATCGGTGAGGACGACACGACCGTCGATACCTCGCTCACGATCGAGGGTTCCGAGGGCTCGGCTGTCGTGAACCTGCCACTGGCCGACTCCTACAAGGTCTGCGAGGACACGCCGGACGGCATCGAGCAGGTTCTCTTCGGCGTCCTTGGCGTCGACGAGGTCCAGGTCACAGAGGATGGGTGCATCACCTTCAGCGGTGAAGGCCTCGCCGATGGCGGTCTCGTCGAGATCGTTTTCTGGAACGACCTCGAGGATGAGACGCCGGTGACACCGACTCCGACCCCGGTGACCCCGGAGAAGCCGACCCCGACGCCGGTGACGCCGGTGCCAGCGCCGGTGAAGGTCCTGCCGTCGACCGGTAACGGCACCGCGGACAGCACGTCGGTCGCTCCGTGGATGCTGATCGCCAGCGCCGCGCTGCTCGCCGGCACGGGTGCGGTCCTCCGCAAGGATCGACACGCGGCTTAACCGCGACAGACGCAGGGAGGGAGCGAGATTCGCTCCCTCCCCAACCACGCATCACCAACCGCACCGGGCCTGGTAACGGGCCCGGTGCGGTTTCGTCCTCCCAGGGCCCCCCGGACAAAGGTGTACCAGGGCAAGACATACGGTTCTGATGATTGCTGTGTGACGATCGCACCCCTATGATGAGCTATCTTCGCCCTTGACCATCCCCGCACTTGCCAGGCACCACTGGCGAAAGGCGCACTCGATGAAACCCGCACCACGTTTCCTCGGCTTCGTCGCCTGCATGCTGCTTCTGGCGGCGGCAAATATCCCCTTGATCATGGCCCAGGACGATACGGCCTCGGGCGGCAACGTTCCCGCCACGGGCTGGGTCACGTACATCCCGACCAGCGTGGCCGACGCGATATGGCACATGAGCGCCTCGCATCCGGGCAGCGGCGATATCATCCCGCCTTTCACCTACAACGGCGTCGTGTATTCCCTGAACTGGAACGAGGAGACGGCAGCGATTTGGGCGAACGACTGCAAGCCGGTCCCAACGCCGACCGCCACCTCGACCAGCTCACCGACCGCAACGAATACCCCAACAGACATGCCTACGGCGACCGACACGCCCACGGATACCCCAACAGTCACCGTGACCGTGACCGACACCCCGACGACCACGCCAACCTACACGCCGACCTCGACCGCCACCGACACCCCGACGACCACGCCAACATACACCCCGACCGCCACCGCAACCGATACGCCCACCAATACCCCAACGTCGACACCCACCGACACCCCGACCAACACACCGACGTCAACGCCGACTGATACCCCAACCAATACGCCGACGAACACCCCGACCGCGACGGCGACGGATACGCCCACCAACACGCCAACCAACACCGCGGTGCCACCCACAGACACGCCGACCAACACCCCGACGAACACCGCGGTGCCACCGACAGATACGCCCACCAACACGCCGACGAACACACCGGTGCCACCAACAGACACGCCCACCAATACACCGACGAACACACCGGGCGACACGGCGTTCGGGAATCCAGGCTCTGGATCGCAGCAGCTGGCGGCACGACAAGACGCTTCCGGGTTCGGCATGATCCAGAACATCGCCGATCCGGGAGAGCCGGGCGATGCCGGGTTCTACATCTGCCACGTCGAAATCACCCCGACCGCCACCGCGACCTTCATGCCGACGCACGTCTCGACCGTGGCCCCGACGGCAACGGTCCCGGCCGTCAGCGTGCTGCCTTCGACCGGTGACGAGAACGACGGCGCGCAGCCGGGCCGAGGCCTGTTGCTGCTGCTCGGCGCGAGCGCGGCGCTCCTCGCCGGCGCCGGCATGATGCTCGCTAGCGAGACTCGCTCGAAGCGGTAGCGCAGACGGTTATCGGAACCACGCCACAGACGCACAGGATGAAGGCGGCCAGTGTGCCGCCTTCATGCGTCCCTACTCCTCGGGGAGATCCGGATCGTGGGGATGAGAGCGGTGTCGAATTGCCCGAGCCCGTCCGGGCCGAGCGCTTCGATCCGCGCCAGGCATGCTCGCGTCTCGCGCAGGAGCCGCGCGGTGTCGATGCCAAGCGCCTCCGGCTGGAAGCGCGCGATCTTCGCCATGCCGTCGGTGAGCAGGGCCACCGCGCCCCGGTGGTTGCCGTTCAGCGCGTGGTAGAAGCCGACCCCGATCTGCAGGAGCCCCTGGTAGAGCGCGCGGATCGGCCCGCGCTCGGCGTGCCATTCCGCCTCGATCGCCTCATGCTGCTCATAGAAGCGGCGCGCGTTGAACAACGCGATACCGGCCCGCACGCCTTCCGGCAGGGTCAAGCCCTTCGCCGTCTGGCTGATATCGACGCGCGGAGCCGTAAATATCTCGTCGATCAGCGGCTCGAGCTTCGAGCGCACGCGCGCCATCGTCTCACCGCCCTGGCCCAGCGGACCCTCGACCATCATGGGGCCGGCGTACCCGCTCCCGGCGATCGCGCGGATCAGCGCCGACCACGGCAGATCGCCGTCGCCCGGTGGCAGGTGCCGCATGTGGGCGTCGCGCTCGGAGTAGTCGCTGATATGGACATTGACCATGCGATTGCCCATGGCGGCGAGCATCATGAACGGGTTCGCGCCGGCATCGGACGCCTGGAAGGGGTCGAAAACGAACCCGACCTGCTCGCGCGAGCCGATATCGGCGAGGCGTGTCGCCAGCTCCGCAACGTCCCGCACCTGCGACAGCGCGCCAACGGCATGGTTCTCCAGCCCAAGCGTGACGCCAACCTCGCCGCAGGCCTCGGCCAGCTCGCGCGTCAGCGAGATGAACCGCTCGCGGCCCTCCGGTGTCGCGACCTGCGTGCGCCGCGCGCCATGCCAGACAAGCACCTTCGCGCCAAGCTCGGCCGCCGCATCGATCCCCTGCTGGAAAAGCGCTCGCCCCTCCTCGGCCCGACGCGGGTAGCGATCGAGCATGGGATGCAGGGGTTCCATCGTGTGCAATGAGCGGATCGCGACCCCGGCCCTCCGGGCGTTGCCGGCGAGACGTTCGATGAAGCGCGGATCGTACTCCCCTCGCGTCTGGAGCATGACCTCCATCTGCGTGACTCCGAGGCGCGCCGCGGCCGCCGGCGTGTCCTCCGTCAACAGATGGGGATAAAACGCGCCGCTGGAGACGCCGATGCTGACCGGCCGCTGGAGGTCGATGCCCTCCCCGCCACCCGCGCCTGGCCCGGTGATCGCTTCGATGCGCAACAGGCGATCCGCCATCTCGTCTGAGGGCGACATGGATTCCCGCGCGCGGCTTCGGGCTGATCGCCGCGGGCGTATGCCGGGAGCACCATCCGGGAAGAGCGGCACAATGCGGGCGCGGGTTGGCTCCTGCGGCTGATCCACCTGGCGGCTCCTCCTTTCCGGGTCGTGTTCCCGCCATGACGGGGTGCGTATGCGATCCTGTACGTCCGGAACGTATGAGGCGGCGCCGTCGCATACGAACCGGGCGGCGATCCGCGCCCGGTGTCGAGGTGCGCGTCCCCCTCCGGCTACCTTCCGATGCTACCACCCACAACCGCAAAAGATCAGATGTTCCGCAGGGTCACAAGGCGGTATGCGGACCCGGTCCACAATCGGTCCACGATGCCGTATCCTGACGCCAGCAGCGAATCGTCAAAGCCGACGGTGCCTCCGGGGTGATCCGTCATGGGCTTCTTCGATCGTCGTGAAAGCGGTGAAATGCGTGAGCATAGCGCAGGGTTGCCTGATTCACAGGCACGCTCCTCGTTCTACGCTGCGTGATGTCCGGTCTCCGAGGGATATCCAGCATGGCATCGAAGACGGACCCCCGCGTTGACCTTCACCTGAGAAAGTGACAATGCCAGGCTCGTACAACGTGGGGACAGGACACCAAACCGCATCTTCTATCGTGCCGGGGATTCGCGGATGGTTTGCTGCCGTCTTCGATGCCGATCTCCGCTCGCTCGCGGCGTTCCGGATCGTGCTGGCCGTCATCGTCCTCATCGATCTCATCGGGAAAGGCCGGGACCTTCGGGTCTTCTATACCGACGAAGGCGTGCTTCCGCGCCGGATCCTGCTCGCCGAGCTCCGTCCGTGGGCCATCTCGCTCAACCTCATCAGTGGAACGCTCCTGCTCGAAGCCATCCTGTTCGGGATCACCGCGATTGCGGCACTCTGCCTGCTTGTCGGGTATCGGTCTCGCCTTGCCAGCATCATCGTCTGGGGGATGGTCCTGTCCATCCAGTGGCGCAATCCGTTTGTCCTCCACGCTGCTGACGAATTGCTGCGCGTGTTGCTCTTTTGGGGGATGTTCCTGCCGCTCGGTGCTGTCTGGTCTGTCGATCGCGCTCGTCAGCCGTCCGCGCCCCCCTCTCTCGGCGGTTCACCTCAGTTGGCGTCGCCGGGCTCTTTCTCCAGATCGCGTTTATGTACTGGTTCGCGGTGCTGTTGAAGACGGGCAGGGAGTGGCGTATCGATGGTACCGCCCTCTCCTACGCGTTGAGCTCCGACCACCTGGTATCGCCTACCGGATCGCTAATGTTGCAGTTCCCGGAACTGTTAAAGGTGTTGACGTTTGCCACGATGGCAATCGAGCTCTTCGCACCGATGCTCCTGCTCAGCCCGTTCTTCAAGGGACCGGTACGTACACTCGGAGTGGCGCTGGTCATGAGCCTCCATCTTGGAATCCTCGTGACCATGAATATCGGCTATTTCCCGCTCCTGAGCGCCTTCTCGGTGGTGTGTTTCCTTCCGGCATGGTTCTGGGACACACCCGTGTCCCGTCTCCATCACGCCCTTTTTCCCCGGCCACAGGCAGCGCGCCTGGCGGATTCAATCTCGTCCTCCGCCGCCACCGTGTACAGACATTCCAGCGCATTGTGGCGTCGCCTGGGTTGGATCAACCGTGTGGCACCATCGCTGTCTATTAGCCCAGCTCGGGATCCACACACTCCGACCGGATCCGCTGATGATGCGCCGGAACCTATCGATGAAGGTGCCGGCGGCGTTGCCCTCCAGCAGCGCTCCTCTTCGGGCTCAAACCTGCTGGCGGCCTTCTTCCTGGTGTACGTGTTCATCCTCAATGTCACGACCGTGACGGACGCTACCATGCCGTTGCCAAGCTATTCGTTGCCCATATCCGTCGCCCTGGGACTCGACCAGCGATGGGCAATGTACTCTCCCAGACCTGCCCAATACAGCTACTGGTTCACCATCCCGGGCATATTGGCGGATGGCCGCCAGATCGATCTCCTACCAGCCGCTATGGATCAGGACCCTGACCGGGCAGGCCCCGTATCGTGGATGAAACCCGGGACCGTGAACGAGACGTTCCGGGACATGTACTGGCTCCGGTACCTGACCACGCTCACGTCGTCCGGATCCCAGGACCGGCTGCTCTCTTTCGGCGGATACATCTGTCGAAGCTGGAATGCGTGGTATCCGGAGGGGCCCATGCAGCTGCAGACGTTTGACCTCATCTATTTCACGCAACCGACGCTTCCGGATGGTGCGCGTGGAGCGATCGAGCAGCGCGTTCTTTGGCAGCATCGCTGTCGCTAGATGTCCCGGCTTCTGATCAATCTTCACCAGACTGTTGTACGACGACGGACCTTCAAATCTCCGTCTTCCAGGCAGGTCATGGCGGATGGAACGCCCGCTCCACCTGTGTCCGGTGTCGTTCGGGCCGCCACATCCAGGTCCATCTCGGCAGGGCGCCCCCAGAAGTCCGTTGTTCCATTTACTTCACATAAAACTGACTGATGTGCATGCGACTTTCAATATACCTGTTATATAACGGTTGTTATAGTATATATGTTATAGTGAATGAATGCTGGTGACTATCCTTGGTCGCTGGACATAACGCCGGCATCGACCGGTCCGGGAACTGGATTCATCGCATGCGATCAAGACAGCGTGACGCCGTAGCTGGTACAGCAAATAGAGACGGGACACGTGCCCGACTGCAGCTAAATTTCCTAGCCATGCTCGTCCTTCTGGTGTCGGCTCTTGCTTTCGCACCGTCGGCCTCCGCCCAATACGATGGCTCCAACCTCGTCGGTGCGGACTTCAGCGGTGACGTTCTGACTGCCGCCACTTTCAATGGCGCGAACCTGACCAATGCCGATTTCAGCTTTGCCAGCCTGAACGGGGCGACGTTCAATGGCGCGAATCTGACGGGCGCAACATTCTTGTGTGCGGACCTGACCGCCGCGACGTTTGATGGCGCCACACTCACGGGCACGATCTTCATCGGCGCGACGGTCGCCCCATCAACAACGGGCCTGGGCGGAGTCGTCGGCACCGACAATGATACGAGCTGTGCACCGATCCGGGCACCGGGACTGAGGGCACGACCACCGGCACCACAACGACCGGGACGGGCACCGAAGGCACAACCACCGGCACCACAACGACCGGGACGGGCACCGAGGGCGCGACCACTGGCACCACAACCGGCACCACAACGACCGGGACGGGCACCGAAGGCACGACGACTGGCACCACGACCACCGGGACGGGCACCGAAGGCACGACGACTGGCACCACACACCGGGACAGGCACCGACGGGCGCGACCACTGGTACCACGACCGGGACAGGCACCGAAGGCGCGACCACCGGCACCACCACCGGGACAAGCACCGAAGGCGCGACCACCGGCACCACAACCGGCACCGGCACTGAAGGCGCGACGACCGGCACCACCACCGGGACCGGCACCGAAGGCACGACCACTGGCACCACCACCGGGACGGGTACCGAAGGCACGACCACTGGCACCAGCACCGAGGGCGCGACCACCGGGACCAGCACCGAAGGCACCACAACCGGCGCGACGACCGGCACCACCACTGGTGCGACGACCGGTACTGGCACCGAGGGCTCGACGACCGGGCACGCAGCACCGAAGGCGCGACGACCGGGACCACCGACTGGCGCGACCACCGGCACCACGACCACCGGGACGGGCACCGAAGGCGCGACGACTGGCACCACCACTGGCGACCAGCACCGAGGGCGCGACCACCGGTACTGGCACCGAGGGCGCGACGACCGGCACCACCACCGGGACAAGCACCGAAGGCGCGACCACCGGGACCACGACTGGCGCGACGACCGGTACCACGACTGGTACCACCACCGGGACGGGCACCGAAGGCGCGACCACCGGCACGCAGACCGAGGGCGCGACCACAGGAACGTCCGGCGGCTCTACCGCTGGCAATACGAGCGGAACCGGTACCACAACCGGTGTGGCGTCCGTCCACACCGAGAATGTGAGGACCGCTTCCGTCACCGGGAACGCGACGAGCAGCGACACGGGCTCCAGCTCTACCGGGGCCGCCACCCAACTCCCGAATACCGGTAGCGGTGACTCGGGTGGGGCCAACAGTGAGATCGTCATGGCCATACTCCTTGCGGGCGCGGCTTCGCTAGGAACAACGGGCCTGATGATCTCCAGGCGTCGGCGCTAACCCGGTCAGGAACGTCTCTCAAGTGTGAGGGACGGAAGCTGGCGGAAGGGAAGTCCTCATCGAGGAACGACGTAGCACAACCGGGACGCTGGCCTGATCGGGCCAGTGTCCCGGTTTTGTGCACGGCCAGTTCGGCCCATGCTTGCCCAGCTTGTGGGAGACGGACGGACACCGGTTACAACGAGGGATTGACCTTGACCGTTATGTCCCTTCTCCTGAAAGACGTGGCGTGACGTCGGGCTTCGAGCGGCCCCATGCACCGGCCGCTATACTTGGCGGGCTGTATCCGCGCCGGACGCGCGCGGTTTTCCGGCTCCCTCACGGGCAGCCGGCTGGACGTCCCGACTGTACACACTCGCCGATCGCACCTGTATGACTGACACCTCGACACAACCCAAGCCGAAGCTCACCCGGCTGGAGCTGCACGGGTTCAAGAGCTTCGCGACGAAGACCGTGTTCGCCTTCGAGCCGGGCATCACGGCGATCGTCGGACCGAACGGCTCCGGCAAGTCGAACGTGTCCGACGCCGTGCGCTGGGTGCTCGGCGAGACCAGCTATTCCGCGCTCCGCTCGAAGAAGACGGAGGATGTCATCTTCGCCGGCGGCAAAGGCAAGGCCCCGGCCGGGATGGCCGAGGTCGCCGTCACGTTTGACAACGAGGACCACTGGCTCCCGAGCGAGTTCGCCGAAGTCACGGTCACGCGCCGCGCCTTCCGGGGCGGCGAGAGCCAGTACCTGATCAATGGCCGGCGCGTGCGGCTGAAAGACGTCGCCCTCCTCACCGCCTCCCTTGGCCACAGCTACACCGTCGTCGGGCAGGGACTCGTCGACGCCGCCCTCAGCCAGCGCGCCGAGGAGCGGCGAGGGCTATTCGAGCATGCCGCCGATCTCACCGGCTTGCGCCTGAAGGTGCAAGAAGCCGAGCGCAATCTCGCCGAGTCGGACACCAACATCACGCGGCTGACGGATCTCCTCGCCGAGGTTGCGCCAACCCTGAAGCGGCTCGAGCGATCGGCGCGGCAGGCGAAGGAGTGGCAGGGGCTCCGGGAGCGCCTGACCATGCTCCAGCGTGGCCACTATCGGCGCCTGCTGATCGCCGCGAAGGAGCGGCTCGCCGCCGCCGAGGCCCTGGTCGCCGACGACGAGGCCGCCATGACCAGGGTGCAGGAGCGGCTGGACACGCTGACCGCCGAGCGCGCGACGCTGCAGGAGGCGCAGGAGCGGGCCGCCGCCGAGTTGGAGCGACACGATGCCCGGCTCGCCGCCCTGCGCGACCAGCATCGCCGCGAGAGCCACCAGCGCGATCTCGTCGCGGAACGGCAGGCCGCTCTCGACCGCCGCCGCGAGGACATGGAGGACACGCAGTCCGGCCTTGCCGAGCAGGTGCAGGCGGTCGAAAAGGCACTCGCCGAGGCCAACACGACGTGGGAGACCACGCGCGACGAGGTCGTTGCGGCCCGCAAGCGTGTGTCGGAGCTGCAGTCGGCGGCGAACGATGCCCGACAGGCGCGCACGGCGCTGGAGCGGCAAACGACCGAGCTGACGCAGGCCATCGCCCGCAACGAGCGGAAGGCGAGCGATATCGAGCAACGGCGCGCCCTGCTCGTTCAACGCATGCAAGCCGTCGCCTCGGATCGCGAACGCATCGACCGCGAGCGCGAGGATCGTGCCGGGCGCATCGCCGGCTTCGAGACCGAGCTGGCCGCGTTCACCGACGAGGACGAGCGCATCGGCGGCGAGATGACGTCCCTTGCGAGCCGGTTGGACGAGCTAAAAACGGCCCTCGCCGAGAAGCAGGAGGCCGCACGTCGGGCCGCCGTTGACCTCACTGAGGTGGACCGGCGCCACGGTCAGGCGACGAACCGCCTCGATGTCCTGCAGCGACTGCACGAGAGCGGCACGAACCTCCACGCCGGCGTCCGCCAGGTGATGCAGTGGAGCCGCGACGGCACGTTGACCGGCATTCGCGGCACGCTCGCCGAGCTCATCGCGGTCGATAAGGAATACGACACCGCGCTGGAGGTTGCCCTCGGGGGCCACCTGCAGGATGTGGTCGTCGAGCGCTGGGCCGATGCCGAGGCGGCGATCCGGATGCTCAAGAACGCGAAGGCCGGCCGCGCGACCTTCCAGCCGATCGAGACGGTGCGCCAGCGTGGCGGCAACCGTCCGATGCCGCGCGAGTTGGACGGCGCGCCGGGTGTGCATGGCGTCGCGTCTGACCTTGTGCGCAGCGAGCCGGGCGTCGACGACGTTGTTGGGGGGCTGCTGGGCCGAATCGTCGTGGTCGATGACCTCGAGACCTCGCGGCGCCTGATGTCCACCCTCCCCGGTGGATGGAGCACGGTCACCCTCGCCGGCGAGATCGCCCGCTCCGGCGGTTCGGTCACCGGCGGCTCGGCCGTGCGCGAGAGCGGCGTCCTCGGACGGGAGCGCGAGCTGCGGGAGTTGCCGGACGAGATCCGCCGCCTGTCCCGCGAGCGGGACGTGGCCCGGACGGCGCAATCCGCGGTCGCCGACGGTATCCAGGCGCTGCTTGACGAGCGGAACCGCACCGAGTCCTCCCGCGCCGGCCTCGCCGCCCAGTTGCGCGAGCGCTCGGGCCAGCGTCAACGGCTGGAGACGTGGCTGCGCGATCTCCGCAAGGAGCAGGAGGCAGCCGATCAGCGCACCGCGAGCGCCGATCAGTCCCGCCTGGAGCAGGAGCGCACGGTGGCGTCGCTTGAGGCAGAACAGGAGACCGCACAGGGCGAGATCCGCGAGCTGCAGGAGCGCCTCGCAGAAGCCCAGGCAAAGCTTGGTCGCGAGCGGGAATCGGCTGACGAGGATGAAGGCGCGCTGTCCGCGGCGAACCGTGACCTGGCGATGCTCGAGGAGCGGCTGCGATCGGAGGATCAGCATCGCTCGCGCCTGCTCTCCCAGCGGCGCGGTCTTGCCGAGGAGATTGACCTGCGTTCGACGCGTGCCGCCGAGCTGGACGGCGAGCGCCAGGCCTTGGCGGGTCAGCTGGACCGCGTGGCGCGGGAAGTCGAGCGGCTCTCGGCCTCGCTAGAGGCGGCATCCACGGAGCGATCCCCGCTGCTGCAGTCCGTGTCCGATCTCGAACGGTCGGCCCGCGAGCTCTCGACGCAGATCGACGCGGCTCGCCAGGAGATGCTGGAGCGCCAGCGTGGCCTGGGTGAACGCGGCCTGAATGTCGAGCGCGCCCGCTCCGAAGCGTCCGGTATTCGACAGCGAGTCGCCGACGACCTGGATTATGAGGAACCGGATAATCTGATATCGGACACCGACGAGGAAACGTTTACCGACCTTGATGATGACCATGCCGTGGTCGAGAAGGAGATCGGCCGCCTGCGTGATCGTCTGCGTCGCGTTGGGTACGTCAGCGAGGATGTCGTCAGCGAGTACGAGCGCGAGGCCGAGCGCTTTGCGTTCATGACCACTCAGCTGGCGGACGTGGAGGCGGCCGCGGCATCCTTGCGCGAGATGATCGCAGACCTCCACCGCACGATGCAGGAGCGGTTCGAGGCGACGTTCGCCCAGGTCGCCGAGGCGTTCACCGAGGCATTCACCGCACTCTTTGGTGGCGGCACGGCCCGCCTGGTGCTTACGTCTGACGACGAAGGCGCGCCCGGTGGCATCGATATCGTCGCCCAGCCGCCAGGCAAGCGACTCCAGGGCCTCTCGCTGCTCTCCGGCGGCGAGCGCTCGCTGACCGCTGTCGCACTGCTCTTCGCGATCCTGCGCGTGAACCCCTCGCCGTTCGTGCTACTGGACGAGGTCGACGCCGCGCTGGACGAGGCGAATGTGGTCCGCTTCCGTGACGAGCTGCGGACGCTGGCCGATGAGACCCAGGCGATCGTGATCACCCACAATCGCGGCACGGTCGAGATCGCCGACACCCTCTACGGTGTGACGATGGGCGGCGACGGTGTCTCTCAGGTGCTCTCCCTGCGCCTGTCGGACATTCCGCTCGACGAAGACGTCGACGTGCGCGATCTCCCCGCTGTCACGGCGGGCCTCCCGGTCCGCTGATCCACGATCCCGCGCATGCCGCACGATCCGAGAAGTGTTCTTTCACCATCCTCGCTATGGTGGAGATGGGTTAACCGTGACCCGTGCACCTGCTTCAGGAGAATCCGTATGGCACAAACCAGCACCACCATTCAACCGACGATCGTTTCCGCGGACGAATGGACCGCGACGCTTGACCGCTTTCGCGCGCGCGAGGAGGAGCTTCAGGAGGCGATCGCCGCGGTGAACGCCGAGCGGCGCCAGCTCCCGATGGTCGAGGTTACCGAGGACTACATCTTCGAGGGGCCCGATGGTCCCGCCCGGCTCGTGGACCTGTTCAACGGCCAGCCCCAGCTCGTGATCTACCACTTCATGTTCGCCCCGGACTGGGACGAGGGCTGCCCGGGTTGCACCGGCTACGCGAACGGCGTCGGAGAAACGTCACAGCTGCGCGAGCAGGAGACGGAGTTCGTGATGGTGTCGCGAGCGCCGCTCGAGAAGCTTCAGGCATGGAAAGACCAGCACGGCTGGACGATGCCGTGGTACTCGGGCGAGACGCGGTTCAGCGAGGATATGGGAGCGCTGCCGGGTGGGAACGATATGCCGGCGATCAACGTATTCGTCAAGGACGACGCCGGCAAGGTGTATCGCACCTATGACATCGGCGGCGACACGCTCGAAATGACGATGGGACAGAACGCCCCAGACCTGCTCAACCTCACGCCAAGAGGCGCTGACGAGATCGGATAACCGATCGCCAGGTCCGGATCCGACCTTCTCGGATCGCAGAGTCAGAGAACCGGAAGGGCGTTCATGGCCTCCCGGCCTTCGCGCTAGAGTCGTACGCTGAGCCACGCGGCGGACGCGCCACGATCAGGTGGAAGATACCGAGCATACGCGACTGGTCCTGCTCCACTCGAAAACCGAGGTTTCGGACTATCCGATGTGTGTGGCGATCGATGTGGCACCCCATCGCGCGGACCTGCAGCGGCGCGGCCACCTTCATCAGCGGCTTCACGAGCGGATTCGGAGAGAGGACGTGCTCCAGCAGCACGATCTTCCCCTCCGGCTTGACGACCCGCGCCATCTCTCGCAACGCGGCCTCCTGGTCCGGCACCGTGCAAAGCACCAGGCTGCACGTCACCGTGTCGAACGTCGCGTCGCCGAACATTGCAAGCGACTCCGCGTTCGCCTGGTGAAGTGAGACCGGGAACGGCATCGCGCTGGCCTGGCGGGATGCCTGCCCCAACATCGCCGTCGAGATATCGATACCGGCGAACGACGTCACCCGCGCGGGCTGGACCTTTTGGAGCCTGCGCAACGTTTCACCCGTCCCCGTCCCGATCTCGAGCACATCGCCCTCCAGCTCCGCCGCGACCCGATCCCGAAAGGCGTCACCGACCACCCGATTCTCCGCGCGCGCCTCCCGCTCGTCCCAGTGCTCCGCGCGCGCGTCGTAAATCCGGGCGATGCGCTGGATGTCATCAGCCGTGCGGTTGGTCCGGGATGATCGTTGTCGGTTGGGCATGGATGCGTCCTCGTCGTGGCGGGAAATGCGTATGATGGAGTGTACCGCCCAACGAGGCGGATACGTGCCAACCATACGAAAGCATTGCCTGTGCCCCGAGCCTCCCGTGCCGACGCCGCCGAACTGCTGAGGGATATTCGTGCGCTATCGGATGATCCGGAAGCTCAGCTCCTGGTGGCACTGCGGGCCATGGAATCCTCTCCCCATCTCGACGTCTTGCGCACCGCGATCGGCGTTGTTGGCGAGCGTCGTGATTCGGCCCACCGCGACGCGCTGATCCGCAAGTACGAGTGGTGCGAGGCGAAGCCCGGCCAGCACGATTCCGGGGGGTATGTTCGCGAGGCGATCATCAAGGCCCTGCAGCCCATCGTGCAGCCGCGTGACCTGGCCTTGCTCCAGCGGGCGCTCACGACCTACCAGCTCGACGGCGCCTACGAGCTCTGCGCGGGACTTCGTGCGGCAGCGCTGATCGCGGCGAACGAAATCGATCCCGGTTTCGCGGCGCTCTTCGCCGCCCGCTTCCTCGCCGACCCGCAGAATTCGTTCTCAGGCGAACCGGCGACGACCGCGATCCGCGTCCTCGTCGCGCAGCAGGATCTCGCGCCGGTCTTCGGCCTGGTCTCGTGGGGCCAGGCAAACGGCGAAACGCTCGGTGAAGGATTGCGCAACCTGGTCGACCTGCCGGCGTCGCTGCTGCCGCTGCTGATCGACCGCTACCGCGAAAGCGAGGATGAGCAGGTGATCCTCGGGCTCTTCGACCTGCTGCTCGGCCATCCGACGCGGGACGAGTGGGTCGAGGAGATCATGACCTTCTTCCGGACCACCACGCTGATGGATCTCTACGGCATCATTGCCATCCAGGTCGTCGCGAGCCGGTCAGGTGCGTTGATCGAGGCGCTGCGGGAGCTCCGCGCCACGGAGCTCGACCGTCTCCGGCTGCACATGCTCGATCAGGCGCTGGAGCTGGCCTGAAAGTGCTTGCATATCCCGGAGATGGACGACATCCTGACCAACAACAACGCTGTCGAAGTGGCGGCTTGAGGTTGAACGCCCTCCGCTACACCTGTGGTTGGTCTTCCCACGGATTAACAATGAGCGCGCCGGTCGGCTCAAAGTCCTTCACGTTGCGCGTGACGATGCGCATGTCATGATGGATCGCGGTTGCCGCTATCAACCCGTCCGCTGGAGCCAACGGTCGGCCATTGCGACGACACATGGCTCCGACCGCGCCCCATGTCCGGGCAACGTCCGCATCTACAGGCAGGATTCTCTGCTCATAGCGACGCTCGAAATCGTACGTCCAAAGCTCCAACGTACGCCGTCGGTTTCCTTCAGGTAGTAACTCGATTCCAAACCAGATTTCGCCGATCGATACGGCAGACACATACATCTCATCAGCTCGAAATCCCGACAGATATTCGAGAACTGCGGGATGGGGGTGATGGCGCTGAACCTCTGACAGGGCACATGTGTCAAGCATGATCACCAATCGAATTCCCTCATCGGTGACTTGTCCCGTGTGAGATCAAGATCGTCTAGCCCAGGCCCATTCCGAAGAAACTCCAGGAAGTCATTCTTTTCCACAGCACGGTCACGCTTCAGTTGGCGATATTCCTCGTCAGAGATCACAACGACCACATCTTCATCGCGGCGGATTCGTTGCGGCCCCTCGTGGAGCGCCTTGTCGGCAATCTCGTCCAGCTTTTGTTCTGCTTCCTTGACGGTCCAGTCCATGACAGCACCTCCTGATGTTCTGTTGGGTTGCGACTGTCTGGATCAATCGTAGCAGGAGCCGAGACGCCTCTGATCCCTACTCGTCCGTCAGGTGCCTGAGCATGAGGTCGTAGACATCGGTCGCGCCGATCTCGTCAGAACCGAGCAGGTCGTGGGCATTCGTGATCACCATCGGGCGATCCTCGACGTGGTCGTTGCGCAGCCCGTGCGAGCCTTTCACGACTGACGCGTCAAGCGGCACGATTTGCAGGAGCGACCGGAACCCGAGCTTCTTCTTCGCCAGCGATAACCCCGCCTTCGCCTTCACGAACTTGTCGGCCGGGTCGAAGAAGAGCTCCGCCGGGTCATACCCCGGCTTCTGGTGGATATCGACCGTCCGGGCGTAGTCCGGCGCCTTCGCGTCGTCGATCCACCAGTAGTAGGTGAACCATGCGTCCGGATCCGAAAGCGCGACCAGCTCGCCGGCACGCTCGTGATCCAGCCCCATCTCCCGCTTGCCCGCCTCGTCCAGTACGCGGCCGACACCGTCGACATCCTCGACCACGCGCTTGACCTCGTCGATCTTCGCCGGGTCGTTCACGTAGATGTGCGCGATCTGGTGATCGGCGACGGCGAACGCGGTGCAGGTCGCGACGTCGATCATCTCGCGCCCCCACTCCTCGCGCCACGAGAGCCATCCCTGCTCGCGAAAGACGCGGTTCAGGTGCACCGGCTTCGAGACCGGCATGATGCCGTACTCGGAGAGAAGGATCACCCGGGCGCCACGCGACTCGTAGAAGTCGATCAGGTCTCCGGTTACCTCATCGATCTCCTGCAGGTCCTTCGTGATGTAGGTGCGGTCCGGACCATATTTCTGCAGGCAATAGTCGAGATGCGGGAGGTAGATCAGCGTCAGCGTCGGGTTGAACTCGCGCTCGTAGATCTTCGAGGCGTCGGCGATCCACTTCGAGGAGACGATCGTCGCGTTCGCACCCCAGAAGTTGAAGAGCGGGAACTGCCCCAGCTCCTCCGTCAGCCGGTCGCGCATCCACATCGGCTTCGTGTAGCAATCCGGGATCTTGCGGCCGTCGGAGGGGTACATCGGGCGCGGGGTGACGAGGTAGTCGGCGGTGGTATTCATGTTGAACCACCAGCTCATGTTCGCCACCGTGAACGACGGGTCCAGCTTCTTCGCGGCATCCCAGATCTTCTCGCCCTCAACGAGCCTGTTCGACTGCCGCCAGAACTTCACCTCGTCGCGGTCACGGAAATACCATCCGTTGCCGACGACGCCATGCTCGCGCGGGAGCGTGCCGGTCAGGTACGTCGCGTGGCCGGTGGCCGTCACGGCGGGGATCACCGGATCGATCGCGGCGGCCCTGCCTCGCTCGAGGAAGTCTTTGATACGGGGTGTCGACTCGCCGATCAGCGACGGCACGAGGCCGACCACGTTGATGACAACGGTCTTGTGCATAGATTCAGGTTCCCTTGATATAGCGCTGGAGGAACATCGTCAGGGCGAGGCAGGTCATCGCGATCAGCGCCCCCCACCACGCCTCGTGCGTGGCAAGCACCAGCGCGTCGAGCATCGAGATACCGGCGATCAGGCGGGCGATCGCCCCGCCGACCTGCCGGTTGGAGCTGCGGTAGGCAAACGAGACGCTATGCAGCACCCAAACCACGTGCGCCACGGCAAGCGACCAGACCAGCACGTCCGCCGGCTCCATGATCACGGCGACCACCGCCGGGGCGATCACCGTCGCCAGCGGCCAGTAGCGCCCGACCCCGGGCAGAGACTCCGTTTTGGCGATAAAGGTCAGGCCAGAGACGTAGGCGAGCATTACCAGCGACCAGATCCACAGCCCGTCCGTTGCCTCGCGCGCAAACGCGTAGAACGCCACGACATAGACCATCACGCGGGCGAGCGCCATGATCACCGGGCCGATCGGATTGCCCTTGTGCCAGGCATCGTAGAGCGCGATCACGCCCACCAGCACGATGCCGGCAACGAACGACTGGCGGTCCACAAACCAGAGCAAGCCGAGCCCGGCCAAAACCAAGACGATCGTGACCGCCCATGCCACAGTCAGCGAGATGCGCCCGGATGGCAACGGCCGGTCGGGGCGCTGCTCCCGATCGATCTTCAAGTCGAGGATGTCGTTCAGGTACATCCCGGCCGTGTAGAAAAGCGCGACAGCGATGATGATCAGCGCAATCTCCACGCTGAACACCAGCGGCGCGGCGATCACCGCCCCGGCGAGGACGTTGCTGATCGTCGTCGGCGTGTTCGAGATGCGCGCGAGACCGAGGTAATCCCGTAGCGCGGCGCCAAACGGCCTCGTCTCAGACATGGTCCAGCACCCACTGGAGCTCGCGGCTGATCATCGTCTCCAGCGGCGCCTTGAGGTCCGCCGGAAGCACATCCCAGGTGTACGTCTCGATCTCGAGGTGGTTCGTGACCGCGCGCTCGCGCATCAGCCGAAACGTCTCGAGGATCGTGTCCTGCGTCGAGTCGAAGGCCTCGTATCGCTCGACGAAGACCGGCACATGGAAGTGCAGCCGCCATTCTTCGGCCTCCGCGTCGCCGATATGCGGCAGGGCATCGGGGAGATCCGGGTAGTTCGTAAACGAGCCATCGGCGTTGCGCTGGACGACCTGATGCAGGTACACCGGCTCGTTGAACGCGGCAAGCTCCTTCGAAACCCGCCTGCGGCCCACCTCGTCCCCCGGCAGGGTCACCTTCAGCGCGGAGCTGATCTGGACCTTGCCGACCTTGATCCCGATCGCGTCGAAGCGATCCAGCAGCTCCCTCGGATCCTCGTAGCTCACCGCGACATGACAGGTGTCGAAGCAGACGCGGACATGATCGAGGATCTGCTCCCGCGCCAGCCCCGGGTCGTTCCCGGCCCGGTCGGCGAGCAACGCGACGCCCTGCTTCAGCAGCCAGTCGTCGTAGAAGCGAATCAGCTCGGCGCCATTGCTCAGCACGCCATCCGGCTCCGGCTCGATATCGAGGTGGATGAGCTTGCCGGTTTCCTCGCGCAGACGCACGAGATGCTGCACGATGCGGACGATGTTCAGCGTGAACACGGTCCAGTTCGCCGGCATCCCGGTGTCAACCCACGGTTTGTAGCCGAGCGGACTGGTCGAGATGCTGCCCTCGTCGACGCCATCCGGCAGGAGCTTCGAGAGGATCGTGCTGAGGCGGAAGGTGTAGCCGAGGCGCTCTTCGTCATGCCAGTCCGGCAGGTGGACCTTACCCTTTACCGCCTCGCCATGGAACGGGCCATACGGGAAGCCGTTCATCGTGAAGACGTACAGGCCGTGCTCATCCAGCAGCGCGCGGAAGCGGTCCAGCCGATCCCCTTCCAGGATGTCCTTGCTGGCCTGCCCGGCGAGCCGCAGCCCGACCCCGAACGGCGCATCCGGCGAGAAACGCGCCTTCAATGGCGGCAGGTACGTCCGGATGTTCGCTTCGACGTCATCCAGCGTAATCCCCGGATGCACGTTCATGCAGTAGGTGAGATGTCGAGACGGATGATCCGGTAACCGCACGAGGCATGACCTTTCGTGATGACAACGCACTGCGTAATGTCGCGCGTGTGAACCACCGTCATTCCGAGGTAAAGGGTCGCTCCGCTTTGTCTCTGCTGCGCAGAGCCACCCGGGCGAAGCGGCGAGGAATCCCGGTAGCTACCAACGCGGCGAAGCCAATCGACCGCAGGTCGATACCCGTGCGCGGCATCAGGCCCAGAACGGAAACGGAAGGCGCTTCGCGCCATTGGACGTGCTTCGCACGGGGATTCACCGGCCGAGCCCGTTCAGCGGGCGAGAAGCGGCAGCGAGCCCTCGCTTCGCTCAGAATGACGATGGCTTTGTCGCTTCGGGCTCGCTTACTGATCCAGGCTCACCGGCATCTGGCCGGCCGCGACGCCACGCTTGAGCTGGAACTTCGGCGACTGGCTCAGGAACCGCTTCGGGTTCTCGAACACGATCTCCCGGATCAACTCGTCCGTGTGCCCGCGCCGGCGCATCTCCATCATGAACTTCGGCACGGCGACCGGCTCGCTCGGTCCCCAGTCGCAGGCGGCCGCGACCACGATCCGCTCGGTGCCGTAGCGCTCGAACATATCGACCGCGCGGCCCGGCGTCATCTTCGTCACCGGGTAGAGCGTGAAGCCGGTCCAGAAGCCCGCGTCGCGGATCAGCGGCAGGGTGTGCTCCTCGGCGTGGTCGATCATCACCCGGTTCGGGTCGATGCGGCCATCGGCGGCGAGCGTCTCCACGATCACCTTTGTGCCCTTGTACTTGTCCTCGAGGTGCGGCGTGTGGATGTGGATCATCTGGTTGTGCTCGAGGGCGAGCTCGACATGATCCTTGAACGACTCGAGCTCTTTCCGCGTCACGCGGTTCAGCCCGATCTCACCGATACCGAGCACGTTTGGCCGCTCGAGGTACTCCGGGATGAACGCCAGCACCTGCTTCGTCAGCTCGCGGTCCTCCGCTTCCTTCGGGTTGAGGCAGAGCCAGGCATAATGCTGGATGCCGTACTCCGCGGCGCGGGCCGGCTCGAAGCTGGTGATGTGATTGAAGTAGTCCCGAAAGACGTCGGCCGAGTAGCGGTCGTATCCGGCCCAGAACGCCGGCTCGGTGACGGCGACGCAGCCGGAGAGCGCCATCTTCTCGTAGTCATCCGTCGTACGCGACACCATGTGCGCGTGCATGTCGATGTATTCCATGGAATCGTTCCCCTGTTGTCCCGCGCTAGCGGACGGATGCGCCGTAGGCGGCCTTGCGGTCCAGCTCCTCGAGCAGGTCGGTGTTCTGGTCGCTGAAGATCATCTGGATGCGCTCGATGCGGCCCGGCTCGTCGGAGTTCAGCTCCGCCATCGCCTTCCGCAGCGCGATGATCCGGAAATCGTCCTCGGCGTTCTTTTCCTCCAACCGGTCCAGCCGATCGAGAAATGCCGCAATCTCCAGCACCCGGTTGCGCTGCTCCATGAAGTACTGGTCAATGTGCTGCTGCTGCGTCAACGGGCTCTTGGGAACGGTGATCTCGCTCATGATGTAACTCCTGTCCTCGCGCGTGCCTCGCTCTCGGCCGCAAGCACGTGCATCGACTCGACAATGACCGACTCGTCCATCTCGTGGACCTCGACGCCGCGACCGATACCTTCCAGCAACATGATCGTTAGCTCCCCACCCAGATGCTCACGGAATTCGTTCAACCCCGCAAGGATCGACGAGGACGTTCCACGCTGATCCAGGGAAGCGAGCAGCTCCGGCGCGGAGATCGGCAGCCCGACGGCGACGAACATATCGAGGATGCGCCGCCAGTCGTCCTCCGGCAGCATCCCCAGCTTCCATGCATACGTCGAGTCCAGCGCGATGCCGACCGCGACCGCCTCGCCGTGGCGCCAGGCGTAACCGGAGATCTGCTCCAGCTTGTGGGCCGCCCAATGGCCGAAATCGAGCGGTCGCGACGATCCGAACTCGAACGGATCCCCGCTCGTCGCGATGTGCTGGAGGTGGAGCTCCGCGCAGCGGAAGATCAGCCAGTCCATCGCCTCGGCATCTCGCTCGCGCAGTGCCATCGCCTGAGCTTCGATCCATGCGAAGAAGGATGCATCTTTCAGCAACGCCACCTTGACCGCCTCGGCGATGCCACCGATCCACTCGCGATCTGGCAGGCGGGAGATCAGGGCAGCGTCGTTGATCACGGCGTAAGGGGGGGCAAAGGTGCCAAGGAAATTCTTCTTGCCGAACTTGTTGACGCTGTTCTTCACGCCGACGCCGGAATCGTTCTGGGAGAGGATCGTCGTGGGCATGCGGATCAGGCGGATGCCACGGTGCGCGGTCGCCGCCGCGTAGCCGACCATATCGAGGATCGCCCCGCCACCGATCACGACAACATAGGAATGCCGATCGATGCCTCCGTCGTCGATTGCGGCGTGGATCTCGTCCACGATCTCCGGATCGTTCTTGATCGCCTCGCCACCGGAGACCAACATTGGCGGCTGCACCAGCTGTAGCTGGCTACCATGCGCGGTGAACCACGCCTCGATCGCCGGCACGAGGTCGGGATACGCGTTGGCGACACCGCCGTCGAGGACAACCAGCACCTTCCGAACGCGGATCGCGCCATCGCGCGCGCAGACCTCGGCGAGAATCTCGTTATCAGGATGAAAGACATCCCCGGTGAACAGGACGGGATAGGTGTACGGGACGTGGATCGATTGCTCGATCACGCGTGATTGAACGTGGGACATGAATCAGGAACATCCTTCAGGCTGCGTAGTCCTCTCCACAGGGACACGAAAGGAAAACGGTGAATCACCGACGCCGGTTGCCAATGGACTTCCGGGGACACGATGTCGGTATTATCCCGCATCCGTTCTATTGCGCCACCATTGGCACACCAACGTGCCTGCCGGTCACAGGGATGGTCCGGGATTGTGGATAACCCCGCCCATATGGTGGATAACCCGCCACATTTGTGGACAACCTGCCGGGAATTGTGGTGAAAGCAGGGGAAACTGTGTGTGGGCTGTGCATGTCGCGGGGACGCCCGTGGGGATTGTCAACGCTGTCAGAAGACGTGACAGTGGAGCCGTGGATGACGCTGGATAGTTGTCCACGACGAAATTCTGGCGCCATGATGGGCCAATCGGGACTTATCCCCACTATCCACACCCCCTATTAACGGTTACGAATTCTCTTTCATTCTTTAAGAATTAACGGGCACGGACAACGCTGACGTGGACATACGTCACATGCGTATGCGTCGGCACTCTACTCAACCGTCATTCCGACCAGGCGGACCGCGTAGCGGTTCGCGCGTGAAAGGCTCGCTCCCGCTTCTCGCCCTACGGGGCTCGGCCGGGGATCTTTTCGCTGGAGAGGTGATTGTCATGCCTCTGCAAAGATCCCTCGACACGCGACCCCTTGCTCCGCTCGGGTCGCGGCTCGGGATGACGCGTCAGGCGTAGGGCGAGTAACACCAGGAAGTGATCAAGCTAGTAATAGATTGTCGGGGTCAGGTGATAGGGGTAGGTCAGGCCCGGCAGCTCCTGCGCTTGTGTCCACAGGAGCCAGTCCAATTCATGTGCTGAAACCCTGCGGCCGCGGCCGCGCAACGCCTGGCGCAGCAGCTCGACGCCCCAGATCGTGCCCGCGCGGATCTCGATCTCAGCCAATGACCCGGCGGGGATGTGCTCCCGCGCCTCGATGATCGCCGCCAGGCCGGGCGCGTATCGCAGGATGCCGAGCTCGCGAAGCATCTGCGGCACCTTGTAGTCCGCGAACGCCGTCAATGTGTGGATATCGTGGAAAACGCCGAGCGGCGAACCCTGCAGCCCACCCGCGAGATCGCCGGCGAAGATCTGGGCTCGCTTGTAGAAGCGCACCTCGTTTCCGGGCAGGCCCGTATCACCGCGCGGCCAGGTTGCGACGTCATGGAACGACGGAAACCGTTGCACGACGTCCTCGATGAGCGCGATGGCCGAGCCGTCGGCCTGCTGGATGAGCGTTGTCGCCGGGCTCTCGCTGTCGAGGTCCAGCAGGCCACTGCCCAGCTCGCGCAAGTTCCAGACGCGATGGTGGAAGAGCGGGATGAGCGCATGGCCCTCTGCGGGCGCCAGGATCGCCTCTACGGTGTCGTCGTCCACGTTCGCGAGGAATCGTGCGTCATGCAGCGGCACGCCGTTCTCGACCGCCGTGGTGAGCGCCGCGACGAGGGCGACGTAACCGTCGACCAGCTCCCCGCGCCACTCGACTCGCCAGCGGAAGGCCGGATCGGTTCCCTGCCCCCAGAAGCAGAAGTTCAACGCGTCCAGCACGAGGATCCACATCGCCGTGCGCTCGTCGCCGTCCGTCCCGGTGGCCCGGTAGTGCAGCGCCGCGTCCCATTCCGGTGCGGCGTCGCGGTGGCGACAGGTCCTCGGCGACGGTGGCGATGGCCTCCATGTCGATGGCGACATCGTCCGCCGTCCCCATCACCGCCGCGGTCGAGCGGAGGATACCGAGCGGATCCTCCGCCTCGGTCATCGCCATTCGGGACCAATCGGGACCGGATGCTGGGAGCCACGATGCCATCTCACACCTCGCGGATCATCGTCCAGTGGCGAACGGAACCCGGAACGAGCGGAACATCCTTCTCGCGGATCCGGAAGCCAAACCGCTCGTAGAAGCGGACGTTCCGCTCCGTGCCGGTCTCCAGGTAGACGGGTGCCATCTCGCGCCGGAGTACGTCGTCGAGGGCAGCCGGGAGGAGCATGCGACCGGTCCCGGCGCCCTGGCCGTCCGGGTGAACGCCCAGGTACATGAGGTACCACGCCGGGTATGGCGGGAAATGCGCCACGCAAGCCTCGTCGTAGGCGATCAGGCCGTGGCGCATCATTTCAGGAAGATCGTGGATATATGGCGGGAGGCTGGGCGCCACGCCATCCGGCATTGGCGCCGGCGGATAGGCGCCCGGCGCGGCGAACGCGGCCACGCCGAGGAGCTCGCCATCCTGGAAGGCGCCATATGCCGCATCGTCACGCACCGCCGCGTGGACGGTGTCCGTGATGAGCGGTGCGAGCACCTGCCGCCGAATCTCCTCGTTTGGGAGAACGGCGGCATACCCCGGCTCGACCATCATCGCCTCGGCGAGGACGGTGCCAGCCTGGGCGGCGGACGCATGGGAAAGCTTCCTGATATCGATTGACACGTGTGCCCTCATCGTCTCGAGATTATCGAATAGCTCGATTCAGGTCCCAATCCGATGAGTATGCCCTAGACGGTCGCGGAAACGCGCGCCGGACGGTACATCGTCCAGTGCGGCGTGGAGCCGGGCGCGAGCTGCACCTCGGCCTTCCGCACGTCGAAGCCGAACCGCTTGTAGAAGCGGACGTTGCGCTGGGTGCCAGTCTCGAGATAGGCCGGAAGCCCGTCCTTGTCGAGCGCATCCAGGGACTCGCGCAGCAGCGTGCTGCCGATGCCCTTGCCCTGCCCTTCCGGGTCAACGCCGAGCAGCTTCAGGTACCAGACCGGCTCGTCCGGGAAGTGCGTGTAGCAGTTGTCGTCGTAGGCCTGGAGACCCTCGGCGATCTCGGGGTCGACGTTTTTCAGGTACGTCGGCGTCTCATCATCGTCGGCCGGGGGGTAGGAGCCCGGTGCGCCCCAGATGGCGACGCCGAGGATCTTGCCGGTCTCCCCGTCCGTGGCGACGAAGACGGCGTCGTGCGACATCGCGGTTTCGATCGAATCGTGCATGCGGGAGACGAGCACGCGGCGGCGCATATCCTCATCGGGTAGGACGGCGGCGTAGCCGGGTTCCACCATCATCGCTTCGGCAATCACCGGGCTGGCGTGCGGGGTCTCATGGGCGTCGAGTTTGCGGATCTGGATACTCATAAACGGGAAACGGGTCCTTTTCAATCGTGATCGTCTGAAACACAAGGTGACCTCACGGGGCGCGGACGATCTCGTGTCCCGCGGGTCATGCCAATCACCCTCGATCCCGCAGGTGCGGGGAGGGCATGGCGACATACCGGAGTACATCCCGCCAGTCCCGTGCCGCCGGGACAAACAGACGTAGGGGTCGACCGCCGTAGCCACGACCGTGTCGACCCGATCGACCGCAGATCGATACCCCCGGGCGGCACCTGTGGCGCCGGTCTCGCACACGTGGAGCCAGGCTACACGGCCTGCTTTTCCTGCTGCATCTGCTGATGCCGGTTGCGAAGCTGGCCGCAGGCGGCGTCGATCTCCACACCCCGCGAGTAGCGCACCGTCGTCGGGATCCCGGCGTCGCGCAGGATATTCGCGAAGCGCTCGATCACCTCCGGGTTCGGGCGCTCGAACTCGAGCACGTCGACCGGGTTGAACGGGATCACGTTCACGTGACAGAGCCTCCCCCGCAGGAGCCGCGCGAGCTCCGAGGCGATCTCGTCGCTGTTGTTGATGCCGTTCATCAACGCGTACTCGAACGAGATGCGCCGGCCCGTCTTCCCGGCGAAGCGGTCGGTCGCCTCCAGCAGCACCTCGACCGGCCAGCGGTTGTTGATCGGCACCAGCTGCGAGCGCAGCTCGTTGTTCGGCGCGTGCAGCGAGACGGCGAGGTTCACCTGGTACGGTTCGTCGGCCAGTGCCTCGATGCGCGGCACGATGCCGGAGGTGGAGATCGTGATGCGGCGGGCACCGAAGTTCATCCCGCGCGGGTCGTGGATGATGTTGATGAACTTCATCGTCTCCGCGTAGTTCTGGAGCGGCTCGCCCATCCCCATCATCACGAGGTTGGTCAGGTTGCGCCCGAGCTTGCGCGCCTGCCGCGCGGCGTCGACCGTCTGCTGCACGATCTCCCCCGCGGAGAGGCTGCGCGTCAGCCCGCCGAGCCCCGTCGCGCAGAAGGCGCACCCCACCGCGCACCCGACCTGGCAGGAGACGCAGACCGTCGCGCGGTCCGGATAGAGCATCAGCACCGTCTCGACGAGCTGGCCGTCGAACGTCTCGTAGAGCAACTTGTAAGTGTCGCCGTTATCGGTCACCTGCTCGGAGACCGGCTTCATTGTGCGGAAGGGTGTCCCCTCACCCATCGCCTGGAGCAACGGGCCGGGTACGTTCGCCATGTCGCCGTAGTCCTCGACGAACTTGTCGTAGGCCCAGTCGAACATCTGCTTCGCGCGGTAGGCCGGGGCACCTTGCTCGACCAGGCGAGCCTGCAGGTCGTCGAAGGTCAGGTCGTAGAACCCGGTCAGGCGCTTGCTGCGGGGCACGGCCCGGCGAACGGGCACGATGGGGCTCTCGGTTGGTGTGTGCTGGGTCGTCTCTGTCATGAATCGTTTCAGGGTGTGGTGGGGAAAGGGCCGAGAGTGGTGACCTCCGCGCGGGAGGCTTTCGGCATCAACGAGACCATTTTACCATTGGTGGGAAGTCCCTTCCGTTTTGGTCGTAGTCGAGGACGTTCGACCGGGACAGGCAGGGTGTATGAGGAGGACAGGACACGCTGTCCTCGTCTCTCGCAGAGAGTGTACGTACACCAAAATCGTGATGTCCCACAGGGAGGCTCCGTATGATCCCGACACCTGGCACGATCGACATCAACAGCGACGTCGGCGAGAGCTTCGGCTCCTGGACGGTCGGCGCCGACGCCGAGCTCTTCCCGCTCCTCTCCAGCGCCAATGTTGCCTGTGGCTTCCACGGCGGCGATCCGCGCGTGATGGAGCGCACCGTGCTCTCCCTCGCGGACCTGGGCGTCGCGGTCGGGGCCCATCCCGGCTTTCCGGATCTGGTCGGCTTCGGGCGGCGGGAGATGTTCCTCTCGCCGATCGAGCTGCGCACGGACGTGATGTACCAGATCGGTGCGCTGAAGGCGTTCTGCGACGCGGCTGGTGTGGCGCTGCATCATGTCAAGCCGCATGGCGCGATGTACAACATGGCCGCCAGGGACGAGGCGATGGCGGCAGCGATCGCCCGGGGTATCGCGCTCGTTGCGCCGGAGGCCCTCGTCTATGCGCAGGATGGTTCCGCCTTGGCGCGGGCGGCAGACGTGGCGGGTCTTCGCGTCGCGTACGAGGTGTTCGCCGACCGCGCGTACCTGGCGGATGGACGCCTTGCGCCACGGTCGCGGCCGGACGCGATGCTGCACGACCCATTGGAGGTCGCGGACCGCGTGATTCGCATGACGCGCGGCGAGCCGATCTCCACCGTCGATGGCGGCCCGATCGTCGTTCGCGCTGACACGGTCTGCATCCATTCGGATACCCCGGCAGCGGTGGCAATGGCGAAGGCCCTGCGCGGCGCGCTTGACGCGGCGGGCATCGTGGTCCGTGCGGCGGAATGACGGAGCCTCGCTTCTTCCCGGTGCTGCCGTCGGCGCTGTTGATGACGGTCGGTGATGGCATCGATGCCGACCTTACCCGTCGTATCGCCCGCTTTGCACAGTGGATCGAACAGGAGATGGGAGACGTTGTGCGGGACGTCGTCCCCTCCTACACGACGGTGCTGGTCTTTTACTGTACGGACGTAACTGACATGACCGCGTTGTCCACGGCACTGTCATTAGGGTGGACAAGATCTGGCGGGGCAGAAATTCGCACAGATGATCGAATTATCAGTATCCCTGTCGTTTATGGGGATGGATTTGGGGATGATCTCGATGACGTCGCGCGGCACACCGGGCTGACGCCTGACGAAGTGATTCGTCGTCATCAGGCGGCGGAGTACACCGTCGGCGCGCTCGGCTTCGCACCGGGTTTCACCTACCTTGTGGGACTCCCGCCCGGGCTCGCAACGCCGCGCAAGAATCGGCCCCGACTGAAGGTCCCGGCCGGTTCCGTCGGGATCGGCGGCGCGCAGGCCGGCATCTATGCCCTGCCGACCGCTGGCGGCTGGAACCTCATCGGCCGCACCGCCTACCCCCTCTTCGACCGCGCCTCCGACGACCCGGTCCGGTTGCGGATGGGGGACCGCGTGCGCTTCCGGCAAGTCCTGAAGTCGGAATGGGTTGAACCGATCGTCCAGGGGCCCGAGGACGACGCGCCCGGCGATGGGCCGATCGAGGTGCTTGCGCCCGGGATGCAGACAACTGTCCAGGACCTCGGGCGGATCGGGCATGGCGATACCGGCTTCGCCCCGAACGGTGCGGCCGACCGCGCCAGCCTTGTCGCCGTGAACCGTGCCGTCGGGAACGAGGACATCGTCCCGGCGCTGGAGATCACGCTCTCCGGGCCCCATCTCCGCTTCCATCGGCGGATGACCGTCGCCCTCGCCGGGGCGTTGTTCGACGTGACGCTGAACGGGCTCCCCTTCCCGATGGGCCGTGGGCAGGATGTGATGCCCGGCGACGAGCTTCGCGTCGGGCATGCGCGGCGCGGGATGCGCGCCTACCTCGCGGTATGCTGGCGGGATCGACGTCCCGCTCGTGATGGGCAGCGCCTCGACAGACTTAACGGCCGGGCTCGGCGGCTTCCGCGGCCGCGCGCTCCGTGCCGGTGATCGCCTGCCAATTGGACGACCGGATGCGGCGCGGACGTCTCGCCCGGCGGCCGCCACGCGGATCGATAGCCGACCCTTCCGCGTTGTTCCCGGCCCGCAGCGCGACGCGTTCTCCGACGAGACGTGGGAACGACTTGTACGTACACCATTTACGGTGTCATCGGAAGCCAACCGCGTTGGCATCCGGCTTGAAGGGCCGTCGCTGAAGCCGGAGCGCGGAGCGGACATCATCTCCGAGGGCATCGTCACCGGCTCGATCCAGGTCACCGGCGAGGGTCAGGCGATCGTCATGCTGCCCGGACATGCGACCATCGGCGGCTACACCAAAATCGCCACCGTCATAGAGGACGACTGGGACCGCCTCGGCCAACTGGCGCCGGGGGATACGGTGACGTTCGAATTTGCGTAGCCTCGGATCACACAGCGCGAAGCGGCATATCGTCCGGGGTGACATGGCCGCACCGTATCGACCTGCGGTCGATGTCTCGCACGCGTGGTGCGAGACTACAGGCGCAAACCAAGCAGGCAGCGTACAGCCGCCCCTTGTGGGCGGCTCTTCTGTGGGCCGATTGGAGCCGCCCACAAGGGGCGGCTGTACGCACTTAATGACCTCGCTATTTCCCGATGCAGAATGTGGAAAAGATCTCGGCAAGGACGGCCTCGTCGACGTTCTCGCCGGTGACTTCGCCGACGGCGTGGAGGGCGGCGCGGACGGAGGTGGCGAGCAGGTCCTGCGGGACGCCAGCCTCGTGCGCGGTCCTGGCGTCGCGGATATGCGCCAGCGCCCGGTCGATCGCGGATCGCTGGCGTGCGTTGATCAGGGCCGGTTGCGCGCCCTCGCTCGCCTCCTCCGTGATCGTCGTCTTCAGCAGCGTCTCGAGCTCCGTCAGCCCGGTCCCCTGAAAGGCCGAGACCTGCAAGCGCGGGGCGTCCGGCAGCACGTCGAGGATCGCTGATTGGTTGCGCTGCTCCGGCACGTCGTCCTTGTTCACGACGATCACGACCGGAACTTGCTGGTCGCGCGGCCGGTCCGCCAGCGTCCGGGCGATCGCAATGTCCTCGGGCAACGGGGATACCGAGCCGTCGATCACGAAGACGGCCGCGGCCGACGTCCGGAGCGCCTGGCGGCTGCGCTCGACGCCGATCTTCTCCACCGGGTCGTCCGTTTCGACGATCCCGGCGGTGTCGAGCAGCGTCGCGGGGATGCCCTGGAGGTTGATGGTCTCTGCGATGACATCCCGAGTGGTCCCGGCGATCGGGGTGACGATGGAACGATCGGACCGTAACAGGGCGTTGAGCAGGCTGCTCTTGCCGACGTTCGGGCGGCCGACGAGCGCGATGCGGATCCCCTCGCGGTAGAGCATGCCGGCCCGCGATCCGGCGGCGACATCCGCGAGCGCCCCTTCGGCGGCGGTCAGGCCATCGTCGATGTCGGACGTCTCGATCTCGTCGTCCGGGAAGTCGGCCGAGGCGTCGAGATAGGCGAGCAGCCGCACCAGCGCCGTGTTCGCCGGCTCCAGCCGCCGCGAGAGGTCTCCGGCGAGATCGCTCGTTGCCAGGTGCAGGCTCTCGGCCGTGCGCGCGCCAATCACGTTCAGCACGGCTTCCGCCTGCGCAAGGTCCAGACGACCGTTAAGGAAGGCGCGAAGGGTGAATTCGCCGCGCTCGGCGGGACGCGCTCCGGCGGCGAGGGCCACGCGCAGTGTCTCCCGGAGCGGGACGGGTCCTCCATGGCAGGAGATCTCGACGACGTCCTCTCGCGTGTAGGTGTGCGGGCCGCGCATCCACGCCAGGAGCACATCGTCGATGCGTTCGCCGGTTGCGGGGTCATCGATGGTGCCGTAGAACAGGCGATGGGACTCGACGACATCCAGGCGAACCGGCTTGCCTCCCGGACGGCGGAAGATTTGTCCGGCGATATCGGCGGCGTCGGGCCCGCTGATGCGGATCACGCCGATCCCGCCCTCCCCGGGCGGTGTGGCGATGGCGGCGATGGTTCCGGAGTCCATGGGTGCGGGGTCTCGTGTTGGGATAATGCGGTGGGTCGATGGCGGAGCCATATGGCGTCAAGGATAGCCGTGGGAGACTCCCTCGCCTATCTCTGCCCGGATCGCCGCCTGTCCGGCCGGGGCATCGTGGTCGTCTTCCGGCCAGAGGCCTTTGCCGCCGAGCGCATGGTCCCGAACATGGACAGGAGCACTGCACCCAGTACGACGATCGGTACCAGCTTGAAGTCGAAGACGACCATCAGGGCGATGATCACCAGCACGCCGAGCGCGAGTCGTCTCGATGGGTATGCCCGTGGCTGGGGTCTCGCGCGCCACTGGCTGCTGGTATGGAGTCGGTGTCGCTCGCGGCTGAGCCACCTTGGATGCCGGTGCCAAAGGCTTCGCGCGCGGTGGAACGGGCCTGGCCTTCGTCGCCGTCGAGGCGAGGTTTCGAGGTGCCGGTTGGGGAGGTGCTTCTATCTGAATCGGAAGCGATTCCGGCGGAACGATCGGTTCGGTCGCTGGCTCCACAGCGGCGGGCGGCGCGACGTCCGCGACAGGTGTCGGGGTCGGCATCGTCCGGGGCGTGGAGATCGGCGTCGCCTCGACCGGCGATGGCGGAGTGGGCGCCTCCGCGACGCTCGTGGCCCCGGCCGGCGCCTCGTAGGCTGCCAGCAGCGCGCCGCATGATGGGCAGGTGATATCCGCCGCGGACACGGTCGCGCCGCAACTCCCGCATGTCCTCGTGGTGTCGCCGGTGCTCACGACCAGGTCCTTCTTCCGTCAATGGGGCGGTGTGCTATACACATGCATGCGGTTATCAACGCCGATCACGCCCGTTTCGTTGCGAATACCGACAGGATATCGCGTGTGAGCACTCCCCCGAACCAGCCCTCCGACCACGACCAGGAGCCCGTTGAGGGCGAGGGCCGCGGTGGCCTGATTTTCTGTGGCATGTGCGGCGCACTTAACCCGTCGTCCAACTTCTACTGCGCCGCCTGCGGCACGACGCTGGTCGATGCCTTCCATGCGACCGAGGGCCTGCGCGTCCATGAGCGCCCAGACTCCGCCTCGCGCCTGATCGAGATCGTCGCAACCGGCACGGAGCTGGAAGTGGTCGAGGATCCGGATGCGCCGGAGGACTTCGTTCGCGTGCGCCTCCCATACGGGCGGCTGGGCTACATCCGACTGCACGACGTCGCGAATATGGCCGAGGCCGCCAAGTTGACCACGCGCACGCCGGCCGGCCGGCCGAACCCGGACATCAACACGCACGCGACCGGGTGCATTTCCTCGACGGCGGCGCTCGGGGCGCTGGCGCTGGTCGTGATGCTCGGCGCGCTGATGCTGGTGATCGCGTGGCGGGCCAACACCTACGATCAGGGAACGATGGCGCTGGTCTTCTGCGTCGGCATCGGGCCGTTGCTGCTGCTCACGGTCGCGTTCTACCTCTATGCCAGGAGCCGCGAGGACCGGCTGGCGGAAGAGGACGAGGAAGCCGCGCTCGCCTCGTCACAGCGCGCCGCGTCAGTGACCACCACGGAGGAGGCGTAGCCATGGATATACTCGGGACGCTCGAGGGCCGGCAGGACTACACGATCCACGGCGAGCTCTATGCCCAGCTCTACTTCTCGCTACCGGAGAATCCGGAGGACATCCAGCAGTGCCGCCTGCCGAGCGACGCCTTCGACGCCGACCTCAAGCCCGGCGACCCCATCCGGATTACGTTGCTGCTCAAGACCGTCATGGAGATTCGCCACGCGGGATAAGGGGGATACCCGGCTCGCCGGATATCTGTCTCGGGGCTACATCGCGGGCGTCTTCGCATCGGGATGGAAGGTGTCGTCCTCCCATGTCGCCGGGTTGGCCTCGATATAGGTCCGCAGGCGTTCCAGGGCGCTTTCGGTCCGGATGATGTGGTCCATACATCCTTGCTGCCATAACCGGCCCTGGTATGTCGGCCAGGTGTCGAGCTTCACGCCGTCTCCGTACTTCATGGTCGATTGAATCTCGAACCAGCGAACGATGTCGCTTAATGACGGGGCGTCGCGGGAAACTCCCCCATTCTCGTCGGCGTCCAGGGAGACGAAGCAGTGGACGAGGTTCGGCATCACCACGAAGGCGTCGAGCGCCGCGTTGTGATACCGACTCGGGATTCCGGACCAGACATCCACGAGCATGTTTCCCGCCGGATTGCGTCCCATCATCGAATCGGAGACGGTACCGAACAGCGAAACCCGGTCATGCACGCAGAGCGTGATGAAGTACGGACCGGGAAGGCGAGAGTTCCACTCCCGTAGACGCAGGCGAGATGTCACGTGATCGCGCGCGTTGCGCGTTCGGGATCGATCATCACGCATAGCGCATTATCCCTCCCATTCGAAATGGCGGATAATCCACAATCGGATCATCACAGCTGTCGTTATTGTGGATTGTTCTCGTGCTCGGCAAGCCAGAGTTGCTTCTGGATTTGCGCGTGGCCGAGGTGCAATGCGGTGTGGTCGATCATGTGCAGCAGCCAGTGCATTCTCGTCCAGTGCGGCATCGACTCGCGGATC
This sequence comes from uncultured Chloroflexia bacterium, assembly GCA_963741805.1. Taxonomy (GTDB): domain Bacteria; phylum Chloroflexota; class Chloroflexia; order Thermomicrobiales; family UBA6265; genus UBA6265. The sequence goes on along the minus strand of CAVUJR010000008.1, from coordinate 22,555 downwards.
GTCGGGGGCATCCCGGTGAGATCGACGTCCTGCCCACTCTCGATCCGCTCCCGGAAGCTGGCGAGCCACCCTTCGAACACCGCATCGATCTCGTCGCGCGTCGCGATGGCGCGGAGCTCCGCCTCCCGATCTCGCGGAATCTCATCGCCAAATACCTGGTGATGCAGCATCCAGCCGCCTGCTGACGCCGTGTGGACCGCCATCGCGGCGAGGGTATTCATCTCCCCGCCGCCGGCGGTCGCCGCCGCCGGTTTCCATGACGCCAGGTCGCTGTCCGGGATGCCGCTTAGGGCGGCCCGGTAGTCGGCAAGCAGCTTGTCGAGTGCGTCATAGGTCGCTTCCAGGATCGGGTGCATTCGGTCTCCGTTCACAAATTGCTGAGCTATCGGATCATCCTATACCGGTTTTATTCTGGTTCCCCGGTCTCTGCCATCCAGAGCTGCCGGTGGATTTGCACATGGCCCAGATGGATTGCGTTGTGGTCGATCATCGTGAGCAACCACCGCTTTCGCGTCCAGTCGGGGTGGTCCTCCCGCGGCGTATCGGGCAACGTCGTCAGGTCCGGCTGCACCGGTCTCTGGAGGCGTTCGCGGAATCCTTCCAGCCAATCGTCGAACATCCGGTCGATCTCATCGGCGGTTGCCGTGGTATGGAACTCGGCATCGCGGTCGCGGTGGACGTTGTCTCCATAGACCTGCTGAAACACGCGCCACGTTCCCGCGCCGGTGATGTGCACGGCAAGGGAGGCGAACGTGTTCATCTCTCCTCCCCCGGCGGCTTCCGCGGCCGGCTTCCAGGTCGTGAGATCGTCGTCCGGGATACCGGCGATCGCCCGCCGGAACTGCGCGAGCTGGGTCTCCAGCATCTGGTATACGTCGGTGAGCAGGCTGTCGGTCATGGAACCACCTCGGGGCAAGAGTTCCGGGTCTGGATCACCGGGCAAGGGCGTCATTCCGTGTCGAGGCGTTCGATCCATCCGCGCTCGGCGCCGACGGTCGTCGCATCGCCATGACCGGGCAGGATCCGCACGTGGTCAGGCATGTCGAGGAAGCGGCGCAGCGTCCGGTTCATCACCTGCTGGTCGGAGCCAGGCAGGTCCGTGCGGCCATGCCCGCCCGGGAAGAGCACGTCGCCACCCAGCACCAGGCCGTCGTCCTCACTGTAGAGCACGATGTGCGCGACGTCGTGGCCCGGCATATGCAGGACGTTAAATACGTGGCCGCCGACGGTCACCTCGTCGCCCTCGTCCAGCTCGCGGTCGAGGCCGACCGGGGAGATCGGCAGGGGGCCGGTTCCCGGAGAGGGTGCCTCGATGCGCGAACGGATATCCCGATGACCATGCACTGTCGCGTTGGTGGCGCTCCGCAATTCGTAAAGGCCGAGGATATGATCCCAGTGGCCATGCGTAACCACGATGTCAAGCACCGTGACGCCGAGCGACTCGGCAGTTGCGAGGATCGCCTCGCTCACATCGGCGGGCCCGTCGACCACGATGGCGTCACCGGTGGCGGAATCAGCGACGAGATAGGCGTTCGTGGCCAACGGGCCACCCTCGAAGCGTTTGATAGTCAACGGCATCACGGGGCTCCTTTTCCTGGCGTCTTCAATGCCGGCAGCATACCCCATTCACACGAATTGTCGGATAGAATGTCCCGCGAGTTATCCGTGTCGAGGCCCGAAAGATCACGACACCTGAGACAGAAGTGTCGCGGGGGTACGGATCGTGCATACGTCTTGGGAACGGGGCCAGACGTGCTGTTGGGACCTCATGAAATTTCGCACATAGGTCGTCTCTCGCCCGGGACGCGAGGGGCACTTCAGGTTATCTTCCATGCTTCACTTTTCGAACGAGTATCCAATCAGCAGTCCCTTCATGGGTAAGTCTGACAAGGCGACAACGCCCGTCGTCCTGGTGGTGGATGATGAGCGCCCGATCGTCGACCTGCTGCAGGATCTCCTCCAGGACCAGGGCTACGAAGTCCGCCGGGCCTACGACGGGATGACCGCGCTTCAGATGATCGAGCGCGATCCCCCCGATCTCGTCGTCACCGACGTGATGATGCCGCGCCTCGACGGTCTCGCCCTCTTCAACGAGATTCGCACGCGTGCCGCGAACATGCCGGTCATCCTCATGAGCGCCGCGGTGACCCCACGCAAGATCGACGCGACGTTCGTCCCCAAGCCGTTCGATATCGATACGCTGCTTGACCTCGTCGACGAGAAGCTCCAGGGGCGTTAACGCCTCCCAGGCAGTGAACCCGCGTCTGGTCGGATGGCGTGGCCAGGCGCTTTCTGTTGCCGGTGAACATCCCAAGCCGCACGACAACGGCCACCCGCGTACCGGGTGGCCGTTGTCTGTGTTCGCTGCGTGGTGGGAAGGGCCTACACGTAGGTGCGCATGGCCTCATCGATCTCCTGGCGGGAAGGCACGCTGCCCACGCCGATCTCGCGCAAGCTCAGCGCGGCCACGACGTTGGCGAAGCGACCGGCCTCCAGCGCCGAGCTGGTCGCCTCCGCCGCCTTCATGAAGAACGCCGCCGCGAATACGTCGCCGGCGCCCGTCAGGCTCTTTACCTTGACGTCATAACCGGGTATCTCGACCGAACGGTGGCGCTTGGCACCGGCCGGGAGGTGCTCCAGCTGCTCGGCCCGCACGGCGTGGTAGACCGTCGCGCCCAGCGGCCCGCGCGTCACCACGCTCATGCGTCGCTCCGCCACCCGTTCGATCACCTCACGCGCCTGGAAAATCTCTTCATCACTGACAATCGCGCAGTCGATCCGGTTGACGAGGTCCACCGGCAAACGCAGCGGTGTGACGCGCACGCGACCGCCCCGCTCGTGTGGCCAGTCGCGCATCCACCCTTGCGGGGTAACCCCGAGGAAGCCTGGCGTGATGCCCGTGATGTGGCGCGGGTCGATCTCGTCAGCGATCGGGCCGAGATGCAGGATCTTCGCGTTCGTCCAGTGTGGTGGCAGGCCGCGCAAGTCGATGGGCCCCGCCCAATGGCGTACCACCTGCTGGCGACGCGAGCCGAGGTAGTGGTTCTCGAACGTCGTCGGGACGTCGGCGTCCTGCACGATGATCTGCAGCTCGCCGGCATACTCGTCCAGCCCGGGGATGGTCATCCCGGCAACTTCCTTGCCGAACGCGCCCCGGGTCAGCACGGCGACGCGTGCCCCAAGCCGGACCGCGGTCAGCGCCGAGTACAACGCGGTGCCGCCCAGGACGATCTCGCCATCGTCCAGCACATCGGCGGTGATATGGCCAACGACCAGGTAATCCGGCGAGCGCGTTGTCTGGAGCGGCGAGCGGGTCTTCTGGTTGCGGAAGGGCGTTCGCTCGCGTTCGCGACGGCGCGATGCACCCCCACCCTGGTTGGGCGCGTCCGTCTTCGGGGTCTTGGGCGGGCGTGGGCCCTGGTCGGGCTGGGACATGGTGCGTTCCGTTCCTGTCGCACAAAGCCGGCGACGCGCGTCGCCGGCTTTGCGAGCGAATATGACCGTGCGGGCGGTCTAAAGCCGTGATCGTAAGAAATGCCCGCTCAGCGTAGGGGCCGACCCCGAAGGGTCGTCGGCCCGATTGACCGAAGGTCGATACCTGGGCGGGTAATTCCACTGAGCACCACTCTAGGTGGTGGCGGGCTCCACGGTGATGCGTCGCTGCAGGCCTTCACCGGAGCTGTGGGTCGAAACGTCCGGATGCGAGCGCAACGTGAGATGGATAATGCGGCGCTCGTTCGGCGGCATCGGCTCCAGCACGATCGAGCGGCCACTGCGGGCGACCTGCCGGGCGACGCGCTCGGCGAGGCCGATCAGCGACTCCTCGCGCCGCGAGCGGTAGCCCTCGACGTCGACGATCACGCGGGTCCAATCCCCGAGCTTGCGGTTCACGAGCGTGTTGATCAGGTACTGCAGCTGCGAGAGATGCTCGCCACGGCGGCCGATCAGCATGCCGAGGTCCCGCCCCAGGACGTCGAGAAAGATCGTTGGCGGGTCCTCCGGGCCGAGTGGCACGGACGAGGGATTGTCCACAGCGACGACGTCTGCATCGATGCCCATGTGGGTCAGCAGCGCCGTGGCGATGGCCTTTGCTTCCCGCTCCTGCTCGGCGTCGACCCGATCGACCGGCGCGCCGGCGCGGGGAGGCGGAGGCGTGCCGCGTCGCGATGGGCGGTCCTGCGGGGAGGTGCGGCCACCGAGCCAGTCATTGTTGCCGCCCCGGTTCCCTTCGCCGCCGCGTCCACGGCGCCGGTTGCGACCGGACCGGCCGGCGCTGGTGGCGGCTGGCGCGCTCGGCTCCGGCTGCGATGCCTGGCCGCGCGCGGTCACCCGGACGAGCGCCTCGGCGTCATCGCCCGGCCCCTCTTCCGAGAGGATCTCGATCTCGACATCATCCCGGCCCAGCTGCAGCTCCTCGAGCGCCAGCCGGACGGCCTCATCGACGGATACGGCCTGTATCTCTACACTCGTGCGCTTTGCCATGATGTCTCCCCGGGTGTGACGGCGACTTCAGTCCATGACTATGTGCGACGACGCTGTTTCTTCTTCGGCCGGGCGGACGGCTGGGCAGTGGTTTCGATCACCTCGCCCTCGCCCTCGCCGGAGCCGTTCTTTCGGTAGCGCGAGGCGGCATCCACCCGCGCCTGGTAATCCGAGCGCTTCTTGCTCGACTTCTGCGCGGTGGCCGCGGCGGATGCGGATGCGGTCGACGCGGCAGGCTTGGCCTTTGGTGTGGTCGCCTCCTGCTGGCGATGCTGCATCTGCTGCGCTTTCTCCTGCTGCGCCGCCATCCACTTGGCGAAGCGGCCCTTCGGCTCCGGCTTCTGGCCGGAGACCACGACGACATCATCGATGTTGCGCGGCGGATGGTAGCCGAGGCGGCGATGCTCCGGAAGCTCCGGCAAGAACGGGAACCACTCGCCGATTGCGCCCCAGCCACCGATGAACCACTGCTGGACGACGGAGTACATCGCCTGCACAACCCAGTACAGGACCGGGCCCGCGGCGAAGCCCCACCCGAAGATGACCACCGACAACGGCAGGAAGGTCATCATCGTGTTCATCATCTGCTGCTGCGGATCGGTGATCTTCTGGTTCGCCGGGCGGAGCATGCGGCTCTGGAAGAGCTGGAAGACGCCGGCGAGGATCGGCAAAAGATGGATCGGGTCCGGCTGGGCGAGGTGCGGTATCCAGAGGAAGCCGTTCGCCCACTCGCCGGAGCCATGTGTCGACATGTCACGGATGCCGAAGTAGACGCCGAAGAAGATCGGCATCTGGATCAGCATCGGCAAACACCCGGCCATCGGGTTGACCCCATAGGCCTGGTAGAGCGCCATCTGCTCCTGGGAGGCCGCCTGCCGGTCATTGCCGTGCTTTTTCTGGATCTCCTTGATCTTCGGCGCCAGCTCCTGCATGGCTTTCGCCGACTTGGTGCTCTTGATGGTGAGTGGGAGCAGGAGGGTTTAACGACGATGGTGAAGGCGATAATCGCCAGGCCACCGCTGTTGAAGGCCTCGGCGAGATGCCCCAGCACCCACTCGACGAAGCTGGTGTACTGATCCCAGACCGGGATGGCGGCGGGGCCAAGCGTGGAAAGGACATGACCGAGCTGGTCGGCGACGGGAAGATCGAGAAGCACGAAGGTTGGCCTCCTCCCGCGCTCGTTGCGGGATCCGATGGGTATGGGCGACGGCAGGGCGTCGCGGCGATCACTCGTGTCAGGTGCACGCGCGGCGGTGGACGCCCGCCTGCGTTTGCGCCGGGGAGAAGCCCGGTCGCGGTCAAGGTCGTTGAAGGCTCGCGCGAGGCGCGAGAGGTCGGGCTACGGAACCGGGTCCCAGCCACTGCCACCCCATGGGTTGCAGCGCAGGACCCGCCAGATCGCGAGTCGACCGCCCTTAAGAATACCGTACTTGTCGACGGCCTCGTAGGCGTATTCCGAGCAGCTCGGGTGAAAGCGGCACGACGGCGGGGTGTTGGGGGAGATGAACTTCCGATAGAAGCGAATGGGGCCGAGCAGGAGCTGTTTCATTGCGATGTGCCTGATGCGGTGGTGGAAGACGAATCGGGATCGGCATCGGCATCGGCCGGTGTGGCGTCGGTCCAGCCGGTGTGGACCGGAGAGCCGGGCTCCGGCGCGGTGGCCGGATCGGTGAAGAGTTCGCCGCGCCGGAAGATACCGCGCAACGCCTGCTGGGCCTCGGTCAGGGTTGGCATCTCCTCGACCGTGCCCCGGCAGATCACGACGATATCGTAGCCGGTTTGGAGATATGGATGGTAGCCGCGCAGCGCCTCGCGCACGAGCCGCTTCAGCCGGTTGCGCTGCACTGCCTTGCCGCAGCGCTTCCCGGCGATCACCGTGTAGCGGTTCTGCGCGGGGTCGAGGCTGTTATGAAGGTAGCGCACGACCAGTGGCCCCTGGGCGACCGCGCGCCCACGGGAGCGGACCCGCTTGACGTCATGCTCTTCGCGAAGCCGGTACTGTCGTGCTACCACCGAATGGAGATCCCTTTTCCCGCCTGTGAACGTCAACACAAAAAAGCGAGGAGCGGCAAAAGACGGCGATCGCGTCCGTTGCCCTCCCCGCTCCGTACCCGCCGTCGCCGGCGACTACTTGTTCTGGGTAAACTTCTTCTCTTCCGCCACCGTCAGCGCGTGGCGCCCCTTGCGGCGACGAGCGTTGAGGACGTGGCGGCCACCCTTGGTCGACATGCGGGCAAGGAAGCCGAACTTGCGGATGCGCTTGATGCGCTTGGGCTGGTAAGTACGCTTCGTGGACACGCGAATACTCCTTATACCTGGCGCAGGCTCGTAGGCCCGGCATGATCTTCGCGTGGTCAGGCCCATACTCGGCTGGCACGCGCTGGGTGGCGAACAAGGCCCGGTGCTGTGACAGGATTGCCAACCGTCTCCGGGCAGATGCACCGCGGAAGGCGCGCAGGCACGCTGATACCGCACACACGGTGCACAAGACGTTGGAGTATAGGCGCATTTCCGGATACCCGTCAACTTCCGCCCGCGGTATACGTGACTCGGCGTCACCGGAGGCCGCGGGCGCCATCGATCGAGAGGATACGCCGCATGACGCATGACGAGACCACATCCCGACCGCCGCTGATCCTCGTCAGTGGCCCGCCGGGCGCTGGCAAGACGAGCCTCGCGCGCGCGATCGCCCGGGCATTCGCGCTGCCGCTCCTCTCGAAGGACATGTTCAAGGAGGCGATCTTCGACCACCTTCCCGGCGTCGACACGTCCGACGCGCACCGGCTCGGCATCGCCTCGGTCGGGATGATGTACACCTTCGCCCGGCGCCAGCTCGAGAACGGCGTCGGCGTCATCCTCGAATCGACGTTCGACCGCGGAAAGGCCGAGGACGATGTCCTCCCCCTTCTCGGCGATGCGCGCGGCGTGATCGTGCATTGCACGGCTCCGCCAGAGGTGATCATGGAGCGCTACGTCCAGCGCACCGATAACCCGGACCGGCATGAGGTGCATCGCGATGACGAGCACGTCGACGCGCTGGAGCAGAACCTCGCCGCCGGCATCTACGAGCCGATCGAGATCGGCCTGCCGACGATCGAGATCGATATGCGCCATCCGGAGCGGGTTGATGAGAACGAGCTGATAATCCGGATTCGGACTATTCTGGAAGGGCGAGAGGCGAAGGGCTGATCCGGTTCTGGATGACAGGGAGAAGCAGGTCCGCGAGCCGCTCCGGGTAGAACGTGTCGCCCGAGGCCCGTATCCCGGCCAGCGACCACCATTCGTGGCGCGTGTAGATCCGCTTCTCCTCCTCGAGCTGGTACTCGTTGGTGATGGTTTGCATGCCGCAGCGAACAAGGTAGTACCGCTCGTCCTGGAGGATCGGTTCACCGTGGTAGTGATCGTTCGCGCGGCGCGTCCACAACAGCGGGCCAATGGGAACGCCGCTGATCCCGGTCTCCTCCCACATCTCGCGCAGTGCGGCATCCTCCCACGACTCCCCCTCTTCCAGACCCCCGCCCGGGAGCACCCAGTACGATCGAAGCTGGCCGGTATGAAGGAAGAGGCAGATCTTCGTCCCGATCGTTGAGCAGTACGACGCGCGCACTTTTCCGAGTCTTCATGGGCGTATCGTCCTCCTGCGCTTGGTGCCGGTATCTTGGCTGGGCGGCCAGTATACCCGGTCGTCACGCCGCGACGGCCGGCCCCGTGGCTGGTACGCTGACCAACAGTAAACGCGCCGGGCGAGATGAGAAGGGGACAGGCCGTCGATGCTCAAGAAGTTGCGGTTCTCGTGGTTCGATATCCGGGATAGTCTTTGGTATCGGCCCACGATCATGACGGTCATCGCGATCGTCCTCTCCTTCATCACGATCTGGCTGGACCATACCCTCTTCAAGGAGCAGCGTATCCAGGCCTGGTGGCTCTTCGAGGGCGGCGCGGAAGGTGCGCGCGGCGTCCTCAGCGCCATCGCCAGCACGACCATGGCCGTCGCAACAACGGCGTTCTCCTTCACCCTGGTCGCGCTCCAGCTCAGCTCCAGCCAATACTCCCCCCGCATCGTCCGGAACTTCACCGGCGATCGCTCGAACCAGCTTGTTATCGGCATCTTCGTCAGCACGTTCGTCTACAGCCTGCTCGTCCTCCGCGTCGTGCGCTCGGAGTATGGCGACCGCGACCGCTTCGTGCCCGCCATCTCCGTCACCGTCGCCGTCACGCTGGCCATGATCTGCATCGGCGCGTTGATCTACTTCTTCCACCACGCCACGCGCACGATCCAGGCATCCGTGATCATCACGCGCACCACCGACCAGGCCTCGAAGGTCATCGACGTCGCCACAGATCGCCTCGTCGAGAGCGAGACGTGGCGCCTCTCTCCGGAGCCGTTCCCTCGCCCACCCCGCCTGCGCCCTGTGGGCATCGTGCGTGGCGGCAACAGTGGCTACATCCAGCGCATCCACCACGAGGACCTCACTGGTCTCGCCCGCGAGCACAATCTTCTGATCGAGGTGAACGCCCGCCCGGGCGACTTCTTGCTCCCGAACGATGCGCAATTGACCCTCTGGGCCTATCCGGAGCAATCGGACGCCGAGCGGGAAGAGATGCAGGAGGAGCGGTCGGATGAAGAGGATGGTGACTTGCGCTCGGCCTGCGAGGGACTGGTGGAGATGGGGTTGGAGCGGACGCTGGAGGCTGACGTCCTCTTCGGGATGCAGCAAGTCAGCGATATCGCGTTGCGCGCCCTCTCGCCGGGCGTCAACGACCCCAACACGGCGATCGTTTCGCTGGACCGCATCGGCGAGCTCTTGCTGCTGATGGAACCGACGAGCGGAAGCGAATCGGCCCGGATCGACGAGGATGGGGTGATGCGAGTGATCAATCCTGAAGTGTCGTGGGAGGACATGGTGCGCGGCGCGTTCATGCAACTGCGCCATTACGCCGCCGGGGATATCGGGGCGACCGTCGCGCAGATCGGTATGGCGGGGCGATTGCGCTCCCATGTGCGGCCAGCGTCGCGTCCGGCCCTGGAGACCGCCGCGCAGAACATGGCGGAGGCAGCGCTGGGGCAGTTGGAGATCGAGACCGATCGGCAACTCATCCGCAAGACCCTCTCGGACGCGCTCGCGTAACCCGCGGGCGTGACCAACCTCAACACGCGAAACGGGGAGAACATCATGCCCTCCCCGTCCACTGTCCTGTTGTCCCGGGGCCTTCGCCTACGAGGCGGGAGACGCGACCGGCGTGGCCGGGGCGGCGAACACTGGCTCGCTGCCCTGCGTCGCGTTCACCCCGTTGAGCAGGATGTTCTCAGGCGACGCCGGCGGGTTGGAGTAGTTGTCGGAGAGGTACGCGATGATCCATGCCGCGTCCTCGTCCGAGACCTCCGCGCCGTAGGTGTTGCGCATCTTCTGCACCTCGGCGTCCCACGTCTCCGGGGTAAATCCCGTGTGGGTGAGGATCGGCTGGGCCTGATGGCAGACGAGGCAATTCGCCTCCAGCTTGTCCTTGCCGGGCGCGTCGACCAGCTTCGCCGGGTTCTGGCTCGGGACAAGCGTCAACTCCCCGTCGGAGCCCTGCCCCGCCGCCTGACCGATCGCGAATGCGACGGTCAGCATCCCGATCATCGCCAGCAGCGCGACCTGCTTTCCAAACGTCGATCTCATCGATATTACCCCTCTACCCCGACCAGGATCGCCGCGAATGTCTCGGCTCCGGAGGCATTGCGGCCACCGTTGTCCCACGTTGACTGCGGCTCCTGCACCGGCTGCGTCTCACCCTCGGCATTGGTCGCGCGGCTCATCACCTTGAACGGTCCGGCGACCGGCGCGGTGATCTCGGCGTTGAAGACCCGCCAGGCGTACTGCCCGACCGACTCTTCCAACTCGGCGTCCTGCCAGCTGCTGCCGCCATCGACGCTGATCTCGACCTTCTCGATGCCGACACCCTTGTCGTACGTAACGCCCTTGAGCGCGACCTTCTCGCCGACCTTCACTTCGGTACCGTCAGCCGGCAGGGTGATCAGCGACTTCACCTGCAGGTAGCTGTTCCCGATCTCACGCTGCGACCACTCACGCTCGTCCTCCTTGGTGCGGAGGTCGATCTCGACAAGCTGCTTGACCCAGCGTGGGGCCTTGTTGCCCGGCGAGACGAGGCGCAGCGGGTAGCCGTTCCAGAAGTTCAGCGGCTCGCCGTTTTGCTGCATCGCCAGGATCGCCGGCTCGCTCAGCAACTGCTCGGCCTTGTAGGTGCGGACATAGTCGCCCTTCTTGGCCGAGATGGTGCTCGCGCCGGAGCGCAGCGAGATGAACTTCGTGCGGTCGTCGATGCCGACATGTTCGAGCAGAGCCTTCAGGTTGATGCCGGTCCACTCGGCGCAGCTGAAGTCGCCCTTCGTCCATGGCATGCCCGGCGCCATCGGGCGCAGGAGGCCGCGGCCCTGGCCGGAGCACTCGCCGACGGCGATTACCGTCTCCTCGGGGAAATTGTCGCGGAGGTCCTGAAGGGTGAACTCGTACTCCTGATCGATCGCATCACCGACCACGCGGAGGACGAAGTCATCCTCGGTGAACTTCGGCGGCATAGGCTCACGATAGCGCACGTAGTAGTACTCGTTGTCCGTCAACGGGTAGTGCTTCTCGCCGATGAGGCGCGGCGTCGGCGTCTCGTAGTTCGGCGGCAGGTCGTAAACCTGGCCCATCAGCCCCTTGGTGGGCAGGGCGACCAGCGGGTACGGCGTGCCCGGGCGCTCTGTACCCTGGGCGCTGGCCTTGAGCAACCAGGACTCGACAGAGATCCGGCCAAGGTTGCCGACACCAAGGGCGGTGGTCGCCGCGGCGATCGCCCCGGTGACGAATCGACGTCTGCTTAACATACGAGACCCTCCCGACGTCATACGTCATCACGATGCGCAGCCGACAACGGCTGGAGCATTCCCTCTCCCGAAGACGGACCCGACCTGGTTCGCGTTTCAGCGCCATCGAGTGTACAGGAAACCACCCTTTCGGGTAGGGAACAACGACACTGTTGACCTGGCGTCGGTCATGTCCTGTCGCCTTGTCCTTCCTGATGCCACCGTGTGGATACGCACCGATACCGTGGTCTGGATATTCCTGCACGGTCATGGTGCGTGATACGGGATGCCGGACGGCCTGCGCTGTGGCGAGGTCGACACAATTCTTCGCAGCATGCGGGCCACGGTTATGACGGGAGGATGTGGTTCGCGAGCGTGGTCCGAAGGAGCGAGGCGGTGCCTAGTTGCCCGTCTCGTCCTCATCGACCGGATCGAGCGTGCGCTGCTCCCGGTTCGTGGTCGGAGTGCCCTCGCCCGATGACGATGCCGGGGTCGGCTGCACGCCGGATGGCTCATCGCCGCCGGTCTCGCGCTGGTAATCCTCGAGCGACCATTGATCGCCTGCGGGGTCCGGCGCATCGTTGCCGAGCATGACCACGATGTCATAGCCGGCGTACTGGTCCGTGTTGTCGTTGGTGTCCGGGCTGGCATCGCCGAGCACGATCGTATCGGCGCCGACGCCGATCAGGCTGGATACCATCGCCGAGGTGCCGAGGTTGCTGTCGTGGTCGACGATCGTCGACTGGTCGTGGTCGCCCTGGTTCTCCGCATTATCGACGGAGACGTTCCAGAAGCCGTTCTGCTCGAGAGTGGTGCCGACGCGCCCGGCAAGCCCGGTGTTGGTTGTGCCGTTCAGGATCATGATCGAGGCGCCGTAGTCCGGGTCGGCGATGGCCGCGCCCGGCGGGCTGATCGGCTCGCCGGCGAACTCGCTGAAGATGTCGGTGGCGATATCCCAATCAGCGCTGAGGTAGTACGTCCCGTCGATCCCCGGATCGTCGTACAGGGCCGGCAGCATCGACACCGACTGGATCTCGTCGCGCGGGATCTCCAGGCCCACCTGCGCCAGGCGGATCGCGTCGCTGATCGAGATATCGGTGCGCACCGAGTCGCCGAACTGCCGGATCAGCGTTGGGAGCTGGCCGACGAGGTCGAACCTGACCGCCTGGTCGCGCAGGGCGAGAAGGACCTGCTGCTGCCGCGCCGAGCGCATCGTGTCCCCGTCCTGGTGGCGCGTGCGGGCGTAGATCAGCGCCTCCTGCCCGTCGAGGTGCTGCCAGCCGGCCGGGAAGTAGATGCGCTGGTAACGGTAGTTCTCCGCCGGGTAGGCGTCGTCGTGGATCGGGTATGGCACATCGACCACGACGCCGCCAACCGTGTCGATCATCTGGATAAAGCCCTGGAAATCGATCTGCACGAAGCCGTGGACCGGGATGCCGAGGTTCGACTCGATTGTGCGGATCGTGAGCCCGGCTCCCCCACCCTGCACCTGGTTGAACTCGCCCAGGGCGAAGGCGGCGTTGATCTTGTGCACGCCGTAGCCGGGGATCACGACCTTCAGGTCACGCGGGATCGACATCATCGTCGCGGAATTGTCGACCGGGTCGATGTTCACCAGGATTAGCGTGTCCGTGCGCGAGGCGCCGCCGGCTTCGATATCGACGCCGAGCAACAGGATCGTGATCGGCTCGGATCCGGACCAGCTGCTCCCGTCTTCCTCATTCGAGGCGGCGACCAGCTCGGGCGTGCCCTGCACGTTGAGCTGCGGGACGAACGCGGAGTTGAGGTGCTCGACCGGGCCAACGGTGACGTCCCGATACGCCTGGAACGAGGACCAGATAACCGGGCTGAGCGCCAGCATGGCAACGAGCAGCAAGATGCCGGGGATGCCGAGAACCGGCCAGAACCAGCGCTTTTGGCGCAGGGCACCGATGCGCGAGGCCGGTCGCCGGTTGGCTGCCTGGACCTCTTGCGCAATGGCGAATTCAGCCTGGAGTGGCGTGGCGGTCGCTGGTATGGCGGCCGGGCTGGCTGGAGGAAAGGGACGTTGGCGGGATGTCCGTTGTGATCGAGGTGCGGCGTAGCGCTGGTAGCGGTCGGCGGGTCGCTCGCGACGCTGGTCGGCGGCCGACGTTCCCGCACGGATGCGGGCGGCGTGTCGGCGCCGTCGGGTCAGGTAGTCCCGGGCGGTATCGTCCGGGCGGGGTTGGTGCATGGATGAATCGTGATCTGGCATGGCACCGGGGCGAGAGCGACAAGAGCGGCACGATCGGGACCGAACGGGGCAGCCGTCGCCGGACGATGGGCGTTCGGGTCGGGAGCGCGATCAGTCTACCACGGTCACTCCGACGGAACGCCTCTCTGGTTTATTGTTATGTCACTCAGTTTGATCGGTGGAGAGATCGGTATCGGCGGGATATCGCTGCGCGATGGGATAGAATACTGAGCGAGTGCTGATGCCGCGAGGGCGGTATCGCAGCCTGTCCCGATCATTGTGGAAGTGAGTAGCCCCGAATGGTGCTGTCGGACCGAGACATTATGAAGGCTCTCGAGGAGGGCCGCATCCGGATCGACCCTGCTCCGGACCTGGAGAAGCAGCTCGGGTCGGTCTCGGTCGACTTCCGGCTGGGACGCACCTTCATGGTGTTTGAGCACAGTCGTTTCAGCTATATCGACCCGCGGCATCCGCAGTCGATTGGTGACGCGATGCGCACGATCGAGGTAGAGGACGACGAGGCCTTCATCATGCAGCCGGGCGACTTCGCCCTGGCCTCGACCATGGAGTCGCTCGAGCTTCCGGACGATCTCCTTGGCCGGCTCGAGGGTCGGTCCTCCATTGCGCGTCTCGGCATCACGGTGCATTCGACCGCGGCCGTCTTTGAGCCCGGCTGGGTGGGGACGGCGACGATGGAGCTCAGCAACCTTGGTCGCATGCCAGTGGCGCTGTATCCGGGGATGCGGATTTGCGCGTTCTCCTTCGAGACGGTTTCGTCGCCAGTGCGGACGCCATATCGCGAAAAGATCGGCAACAAGTACGCGGGCCAGGTAACGCCGCGTGCAAGCCAGTTGTCGGAAGAGAACCGGGCTGGCAATCCCTGATCCGCGCTCCGATGTTTCACGTGAAACATCCGGTCGTGGTTACGGTGAGATGAGAAGGCCGTTACGGCCAAGCACGAGGGCGTCGATGGGCGTCGTGAAGCGGCAGGGAGTAGGGCGATGCAGGAACTGAAGGATATTCGTGACCGAATCCTCCCGATGATGGAGGTCGCGGCGGAACAATACAAGGGTCGCGTTCCGGCCGGATACCCGATGATCGTGGACGAGGTCAGCCGCGGGACCGTCGGGCTGGAGCTGGACCCGAACTTCGCCCTCTACATCACCGAAGATAGTGGGGGTCTTTCTGCCGAGGTGTATCGGCGTCTCTCTCGCACCGATAACCGCTCGACCGCGGGCCGGCAGAAGTATGGAGGCGCGCCGCTGTCCGACCGCCGGCCGCTCGCTGCGGACGTGGACGACCAGACGCTGCGAAACCTCATCGCCGAGCTGAAGAACTACCTGAACGTCCAGCCAGGCTACCTTTACCTCAGCGACGACTAATCCGCTGGATCCAGCGAAACGACCAACGCCTCGGACACCGCGTCCGGGGCGTTTTCGCGTCCTTTCCCGACAGGGTCAGGCACCGGCCTGGATCGCGGTTATCCGTGGAGTGTGGTTTCGCGTCCGATGACGCGTAGGTCAGGTGCACGAAAAAGCGGGCGGGACGTTTCACGTGAAACATCCCGCCCGCCTGGCACGCTATCGACTGGCCTGGTGGATTACTCCTCGATGACCCAGGTATCGACATCGCGACCGTAATCGACCACGCCGCCATCGCCGAAGAAGATCCCAACCTCGCGCTCCGCACTCTCGACGCTGTCCGAGGCGTGGACAACATTGCGGCCGATCGTCAGCGCGAAGTCCCCGCGGATGGTGCCGGGCGCAGCCTCGGCCGGCTTCGTAGCGCCGTTCGTGGTGCGCACGACGCCGATCGCATCCGGGCCCTCGACAACCATCAGCACCGACGGCGCGGATGTGATGTAGCTCACCAGGCCCTCGTAAAACGGCTTGCCCTTGTGCTCACCGTAGTGCTTCTCGGCCGTCTCGCGGGCGACCTGCTCCAACTTCATAGCCGCGATCTTCAGACCGCGCTTCTCATAGCGAGCAGTGATCTCGCCGATAAGGCCGCGCTGGACCGCGTCCGGCTTGATAATGACCAGGGAGCGTTCGTTGTTCGCCACGGTGTGTTCTCCATAGATAATGCGGACGTCGTCGTCCGCGCGTTTCCTGCTGTCTAGCCGCACGACTCGCGCCCGCGGAACCGGTCCGATTCTACCCGCTGCGACTTTCGTCCGTCACGGGCAACGTTTCACGTGAAACATCCTCGTCAACCAGGGCGGGGGAGACATCCACCGCGCCGGAGGCTGTCGTGGAGCCTGCTTCCTCCTGCGCCTGCCTGGCCGCTCGCTCGGCTCGCCGCGCCTCAGCCTCTTCCGGTGAGAGCGCAGCCTTCCGCTTGACGCCAACCTGCGCATCAGCCCGGTTCTGGCGCTTGCGCTTGTTCGCCTGGTCGATCGTCCACAGCGTGACCACGATCGCCACGATCAGCGGGACCAGCACCACGACAACCACCAGCAGGAACCATTCGAAGTTCGTCATCGCGATCCTGACTGTTTCCCAACCAACCGGCCATGCTCGTGAGACCAGCCGGGGCTACCTACGAGAATGGCGCCGGCAGGACCCATGCCCCGCCAGCGCCGTCTCCAACGCATTCCGCGCTGAGGGTGATCGCTAGGCGATCGCCAGCAGCATCGGGTTCTCGAGATACGTCTTCACCGACTGCAGGAACGTCGCAACCTCAGCGCCGTCCAGCGCCCGGTGATCGGCCGAGAGCGTGAGCTTCATGGTGTTGCCGACCACGATCTCGCCGTCCTTGACAACCGGGACCTGCGCCACAGAACCCACCGCGAGGATCGCCACCTGCGGCGGGTTGATCACGGCGATGAACTCGTCCACGTCGAACATCCCGAGGTTCGAGATGGTGAATGTGCCGCCCTGGTACTCCTCAGGCGTGAGGCCACCTTCACGGGCTCGCTTGCCGAGGTCGCGCGCCATCGTGCCAATCGTGCCCAGGCTCTTCTGGTCAGCGGCCGGAATGAACGGGGCGATCAGACCACCGTCGATCGCGATCGCGATATTCACGTCGATCGTGTCCTGCTGGTACAGCTCGCCATTCACGAACGATCGGTTCACGTTGGGGTGGTCGCGCAGCGCCAAAGCAGCTGACTTTACGATCAAATCGTTGACCGACACCTTGCCACCGGACGCTTCGAGCGCCGCGTTGACCTGCTTGCGGAAATCGAGCGCCGCCGTCATCTCCACGGTTGAGGTGACGTAGTAGTGCGGGATCGTGCTCTTGGACTCAGCCATCCGCTTGCCGGTGACCTGCTTGATCTTCGGCATCTTGACCAGCTCGCCCGTCGCCTCACCGGTCGGGGCGGCTTCACCAGCGGCGGCCGGCGCGACCTGGGTCTGCGGCGTCTGCTTCTTGCCGGAGATGTAGTCCTGGATGTCGCGGTTCACAACCCGGCCATTCGGGCCAGAGCCCTCGATCTGGGAAAGATCAAGGCCGTGTTCCTCGGCGAGGCGCTTCACCAGCGGGGAGGCACGGACGCGCTCGCCCGGCTCGCGACTGGCAACCTGGCCGTTCTGCTTCTCCGCCGCTTCCGACTCGGAAGGCGTCACCTCGGCCTGCGTCGTCTCTTGCGCGGCTTCTTCCGCCTTCTCCTCGGGCGCGGCAGCCTTCTGCGCCGGAGCTGGCGCCTTGCCAACCTCATCCTGCGCGCCGATGGTCGCGACCGCCTCGCCGATCGGCACCGTGGCGCCTTCATCGACCAGGATGTTGGTGAGGAAGCCACTCTCCTGGGCTTCCATCTCGAGCGTGACCTTGTCGGTCTCGATTTCCGCGAGGGCGTCACCCTCGGAGATCTCGTCCCCGACGGCCTTCAGCCACTTCAGAAGAACGCCTTCCTCCATGGCATCGCCCATTTTCGGCATGATGACTTCTGCCATGGGTGATTACTTCTCCAGATACAGGACCCGGCGGGCGGCCTTCACGACATCGGCCTCGCTCGGGAATGCGGCAATCTCAAGGTTGCGGGCATACGGCGCCGGCACTTCCGCGCCGCTCACACGCTCGACCGGGGCGTCGAGGTCGTCGAACGCCTCCAGTTGCAGCACCGCCATGACCTCGGAGGCGACGCTGAAGTAGCGCCACTGCTCCTGGACGACGACCGCGCGGTGCGTCTTCTTCACCGAGTCGACGATGGTCTGCTTGTCGAACGGGCGAATCGACCGGATGTCGATCACCTCGGCGTCGATGTCCTGCTCGGCCAGCGTGTCCGCCACCTTCAGCAGCAACGGCACCTGCCGGCCATAGGAGATCAGCGTCAGGTCCTTGCCCTCGCGGGCAACGCGCGCCTTCCCGAACTCGACCGTCTGGTCACCCTCGGCGACCTCGCCCTTGGTGCCGTACAGCGCGCCGGCCTCCAGGAAGATCACCGGGTCGGGATCGCGGATCGCCTGCAGCATCATCCCCTTGACGTCCGCCGGCGTGGCGGGGGAGACGACCTTCAGCCCCGGGAAGTGGCCGTAGAAGCCTTCCAGCGAATGCGTGTGCTGGGCGGAGAGCTGGACGCCACCGCCATTAGGGCCGCGGATGACGAGCGGCACGTTGACCTGGCCGCCGGAGAAATACCGCAGCTTCGCGGCGTTCTGGATGATCTGGTCGGCGGCGAGGAACGAGAAGTTCCAGGTCATCATCTCGACGATCGGCTTCATGCCCGCCATCGCCATACCGATCGCGGCGCCGGTGAAACCGCCCTCCGAGATCGGCGTGTCGATCACGCGCCTGGGGCCGAACTGATCGATAAGACCATTCGTGACGAGGTGGGTACCGCCGTAAATGCCGATATCCTCGCCCATGAGCACGACGGTCTCGTCGCGCTCCATTTCTTCTGCCATCGCGCTGCGGAGAGCGTCGCGATAGGTCATGACTGCCATGAGCCGAAACCCTTTCTCAACTACCGGGGCCGACGGAGAAGATCCGCGGCTGCGGTTGCCCGGATGGCTTAACCGGCAACCTCGACCGGGATGCCTTCTGCGTAGACGTCGGTCGTCAGCTCGGAGAGGTCCGGCTCCGGGCTCTCCACGGCGAACTTCACCGCCTCATCGGCCTTCGCCTTGGCCTCGCTGCGGATTTCTTCCAGGCGCGATTCCTCAACGTCCATGTCCAGCAGCTTGGCGGCGAGCGTGGTGATCGGATCCTTCTCCCGCCACTTGGAGATCTCTTCCTTGGTGCGGTACTTCTCGAGGAAATCGGCCGCGCCGTGCGGAACGAGGCGATACGAGAAGGCCTCGATGCCGTAGGGCTTGCCGGTCTCGCGCACGTACTCCGAGGCGCGCTTGGCGACCTTCGCCACCGCCTCGATGTCCATGCCGTCGACCTTCTCCCACTCGATGCCGTAAGCATCGAAGCGCTTGCCGAGATCCGTCATGGCGGCCGCGCGCTCGACGCTGGTGCCCATGCCGTACTGGTTGTTCTCGAGGATCATCAGCACCGGCGCGAGGCCCTGGTGTCCCCACAGTCCGGCGAGGTTCGCCGATTCGTGGAAGGTGCCGTTGTTCATCGCGCCGTCACCGAAGTAGAGCTGGACGATGCCCGGCTCGCCCCGGTAGCGCAGGCCGAAGGCCATCCCGACACCCAGCGGGATATGCCCGCCGACGATGCCGTAGCCACCGTACATGCCCCCTTCGACATTGAAGAGGTGCATCGAGCCGCCCTTGCCCTTGACGAGGCCAGTGCCCTTGCCATAGAGCTCCGCCATCACGGCCTTCGGGTCGGCGCCCTGGAGGATCGCGTGCGCATGGTCACGGTAGGCCGTGATCGTGCGGTCGCCGTCCTTCATCGCGTTGATGAAACCGACGGCGACGGCTTCCTGGCCGCTGTACACGTGGAGGTAGCCACCGATCTTGCCCTGCCGGAAGCCGCGGCTTGCGGCGTCCTCGAACAGGCGGATCTCCACCATCTTCTGGTAGAAGCCGACGAGGGCTTCTGTATCAAACTGCACCTGCGCCTGTCCTTCCCGAACATGCTCGGCAGAAGTGTTGCCCGGCTCCGCTGCCGTCTCCTGTCGATTCCCATCATCCTTGGCGGTTCGCATATCGCAGCACCTGTCACTGGCCCGGAACAGCATGTATTGCACAGCGTTCGGGCGTCGTATGGCCCCGGCAGCCCGGTGCGCATCACGTCCGCTGTCATCATATGCCGCGCGCCGGCGGCCAAAGGACAGCAGGAGCGCCGGGAACCCGCGGGTCTCCGGCCGTGATGGCCCCCTCTTGTCGGTACGGGACCTGGTCCTGGGTAAGGCGCCGAGGTAACGCCCACCGCGCCCCCCGTAGCTTTCCTTGATTATAGTCCAGACTCTGCGTGCGCTCGCGGGTGCAACCTATCGAAATCCATTGGCTCATACAACAGCGATCCCCGACTCGACAGGCGAATCGGGGATCGGCGCGTGGCGTGTGATTGCGGCTACTGACCGGATTGGCCCGGCTCGGCGGGCTGATCGGCATCGGCCTGGGCCGACAGCGCGGCGAGTTGCTCGTTCAGGCGCGTGCCAGAGACATGCAGCGCGTACCCGGCCAGCGGCCGCAGCGGCTTGCCCAGCATCGGGTTCGCCTTGCGGCGCTCCTCATAGCCCGGAGGGGCCTGCACGAACCGCTCGGGATCGAGCGGATCCAGCCCTTCCTTTTCATAGACATGCATCTGCCACTGCGAGGTCCCGTATTCCGTCATCGGGCGGCGCGGCCCCTCGTCCGGGATCGGCACGGGCAGCTCGCCATGCTCCGGCACGGTCGAGCGGTCCGGAACCTGACCGGGCTCCTGCGGCGAGTCGACCGCGCCGGGGGCCTCCGGGGCATAGAAACGGCCCGGCGTCGCGGCGGCCGAGCCGGGGTGAGCGAATTTGCGGGTGACAAAGGCCATGGTCGATCCGTCTCCTCAACGCGCGGGCGGTCCATCATCCCGCCTGATCGCGGGCATCGCACGGCGCGTACCGGGCAAAAGAGCACGTCGGTGCATTTGGGCCAATAGTAGCAGTTCGCCGCTTTCACAGCGGCGGGGAAGGGGAGGGCTATCCTTCCGGCCGCACCGGGCTGAAGTCGATCACCGGGTCGCTGCATGAGGGCTCACCGCGCCCGGAGAGCTCCATCGCCACCGTCCGGCTCTCGTTCGCCTCCATCGGGCGCACGGTGCTGATCGCCGACACGTATCCGTTGTCGGTGCACTGCACCATCACCTGGAACTCGTCGACGGGCTGATCGCTCGTGTTCAGGATCGCGACCTCGACCTCGACGAGTGTCACCTCGCCGTCGGCCGTGCGCTCGCGCATGGTGAACCCGGACGCCTCCAGCGCGTCTCCCGGAGCGGCGAACTCCGCGTCGTCATCGCCGGAGAAGCCCGGGAGCCCGATGCCGAACGCCAGCGCCCCGAACACCAGCGCGGCGCCCAGCAGGATCACGGACAGGAACGCCAGCGGGATCACCGCTCCGGGGATGCCCCGGCCCCTGGATTCGGTTCTCGGTGGCTCGATGCTCATGCGAGTGCCTCTCTTTCTCGGGAGGCACTATACGTCCCGTGCGGGGAGAGGGCTCAAACGCGATCCGGCGGAAGGACCTGAACAGGAGCCATGCATACGCCCACCGCAGGGACGCCAGCCCGAGCCGCGCGATGTGCGAGAGCCTCGGTTCCTTCTTGCTGGACCGATGCGAAAACCGCCTCGCGTCCTGTACTATGGAGCGGGTCCCACATCATCTCCTCTACCGCATCGAGCCTGTCATGATCGAACGCGACATGCGCGCCTTCTGCAAGGCGCATAACCGCACCCACGGCCCGGATTCCCCGCTGTCCTGCTAACCGGCACATAGGGCAGTGGATGGACGGGTGCCAGACCCGCCTCATCCCATCGCCACGATGGGAGTCTCCTCAGCATGTCTCGACGCATCGGCCTCTCCAGCGGGAGCTGGAGCCACATCTACCGCTTCATCGCCTACCATCTCTTCTCGTCCGTCGGCTTCACCAGCGCCATCTGGATCCTCTATCTCCAGCATCGCGGTTATTCACTGACCCAGATCGGCATCGGCGAGGCCGCGTTCCATCTCGCCCCGGTCCTGCTCGAAGTGCCGAGCGGTTCATTCGCGGACCTCATCGGCCGCCGCTGGTCGCTGGTGGTCAGCTCGGCGCTCGTCGCCCTCAGCTCCGCGTTGTTCATCGGCGCCTCCACCTTCCCGATCGTGCTCGTCGCCATGTTCCTCAGCGGCGCCAGCATGAGCTTCCGTTCCGGCGCCGACCAGGCGTTCCTCTTCGACGCGCTGACGCAGGAGCAGCAAACCCGCTACGGGCGCGTTTTCGGGCGCCTGCTCTCGGCCGGGTATGTGCTTTCCGGGATCACCATGTGGATCGGTGCCTGGGCCTCCGGCATCGACTACGCGATTCCCTACGCCCTGGCGCTGGTCTTCGCCACCGTCGCCATCGTCGCTCGCGCTGGGCCTGAAGGAGCCGCCACGAGTGCGCGAACACCATGGCGTCGGCGGCGTCCGCGATCATCTACGGGATGTCCGTACACTTCTCAGGAGTCGGCCGATCATCGTGTTGATGATGATCACCGGTGCGCTCTACTGGGTCGGCGTGACGATCGCCGAGCTCTATGTCCAGGCGCTGTTCGCTGATCGTGGCCTCTCGAACGCCCAGATCGGCGCCTTCCTTGGCGTCATGTGGTTTGCCGTCGCCGCCGGGACGGCAATCGGCGGCCAGCTCACCGGACGCCTGGCATGGCACTGGCCGGTGCTGACCGCGCTCACCGGGCTCGGTGTGATCACGCTCGGCGTCGCGAGCGCGATGGTGCTGGTGATCGGCGCCTACATCATGGCGGAATTCGTCAGCGGCGTCGCGGAGACGCGGATGTCCGCCTGGTACAACGAGCAGCTCGGCTCCGGGCAGCGCGCGACCGTACTCTCGATCGACTCGTGGCTCTTCTCGGTGCTGATGATCGGGCTCTTCCCGCTCGCCGGGTGGTCTGCCGAGCGTGCCGGCTGGACCGCGATGTACGTCGTGGTGGGCGTCCTGATGAT
>CAVUJR010000007.1:0-17600 GCA_963741805.1 uncultured Chloroflexia bacterium | reverse complement strand
CCACGTCGCCGTTGAGCAGGATGCGGATCAGCGTCGAGCCCCGCGACGGCGCGGTCATGCAGTGCAGCCCGTGGACGTCGAGCCCGGTCATCGTGATCGTCTGCAGGGCAATCGGCGTCGCGGTGGTCCCGCACGGCTGGAGCATCTCGCCGATCGTGACGAACTCGAAGCCTCGGGCGCGCAGGTCGTCGATCAGGCGCGGCAGGGCACCGCCGTCGAGCGCTCCGTCGCCGGGCCGTCGAGGTGCATCTCGACGATCGCGCCGGGGTAGGCGTTGTAGAAGACGGCGTTGTAGACGCCCTCTTCCGTCGCATCCGCCGACCAGTCCGGGGCGGCCACCTTCCATCCCACCGGCAGCAGCCCCTCGGACGCGACGACGGTGCGCACCCGCTCGTCGGTGTTCGCGGCATAGGGCGTGTGGTAGCGGTCGATCGGCCGGCCGATCACCGCCTCGATCGCGTCGATCGACGACCGAATATCCGCGCGAATGGCGTCGTCCGGCGCATCCGTCAGCCAGAGGTTCGTGTCGCCATGCGTGCCGATCTCGAATCCGGCATCCGCCAGCCGCCTCAGGTAATCCGGCTGGCTCCGCGCGAAGGAACCCATCGGGAACATCGTCGCGGACACGTCCTTCTCGATCAGCGTGTCAAGGACCGTCTCCGATGGCGTCTCGCCGATGCCGATATCGAAGATCAGGGCAATGCGCGGGCAGGCGACATCCCCCTCGACAAACCAGGGCGCATCACTGATCGGCGTCTGCGCGCCGGCGGCCAACGGGAAGGAGCAGGACCAGGACGATGAGCGCCTGGACGCGCCGCAGCCACATGACGCGCACTATCCTTGCCGAACGTCCGGCCCGATCGTGTTCGGGCACGGCTCGCCGTTCTCGACGGCGGTGATGTTCGCGATGGTGGTCGACGCGATGGCGCCCAGCGCCTCCTCGGTGAAGAATGCCTGGTGGCCGGTGATGAGCACGTTCGGGAAGGTCAGCAAACGGGCGAAGACGTCGTCCTGGATGACGCGGTTGGAGAGGTCCTCGAAGAAGAGGTCCGCCTCCTCCTCGTAGACGTCGAGCCCGAGCGAGCCGATCTGGCCATCCTTCAGCCCCTCGATGACCGCCGCCGTATCCAGGAGCGCTCCGCGGCTCGTGTTCACCAGCATCGCGCCGCGCTTCATCTTCCGGATCGCCTCGGCATCGATCAGGTGGTACGACTCAGGGGTCAGCGGCAGGTGCAGCGTGATGATATCCGACGCCGCGAAAAGCTCGTCCAGCGTGACGTACTCGACGCCGAGCCCCCGCGCGGCATCGCTCGGGTACGGGTCATAGCCCAGCAA
The DNA here is from genome assembly GCA_963741805.1 of uncultured Chloroflexia bacterium. GTDB lineage: Bacteria > Chloroflexota > Chloroflexia > Thermomicrobiales > UBA6265 > UBA6265. Next base: position 16,265 of record CAVUJR010000007.1, on the reverse strand, counting down.
TCGGCAGCCGAAGCCGCGCATGATCCCGGCGAGCACCGTGCCGATCTTGCCGGTGCCGATGATGCCGACCGTCTTGCCGTGCATGTCGAAGCCGAGCAGCCCCTCCAGCGCGAAGTTGCCCTCGCGCACGCGCCATGAGGCCCGAGGCAGCTTCCGGTTCAGCGCCAGCATCAGCCCGACGGTGTGCTCGGCGACGGCATAGGGCGAGTACGCCGGGACGCGAACAACGGTGATGCCGAGCTCGGCCGCGGCGTCGAGATCGACGTTGTTGAACCCGGCCGAGCGCAGGGCGACCAGCCGTGTGCCGCCGGCGGCAAGGGTCTCCAGCACGGCGCGGTCGAGCTGGTCGTTGACGAACGCGCAGACGCCCTCGAACCCGGAGGCGAGCGGCGCCGTTTCCGGCAGGAGGCGTGGCTCGAAGTAGACCAAGCTCGTGCCTGCCGTCCGCGTTGGCGGCGTCGAGAAAGCGGCGGTCATAGGGTTTCGTGCTGAAAACGGCGACGCGCATCGGAGCTCGGTATCCCTGTAAGGAGGACGTGTGTCCTCCCGCCATGGACGAATCGGGAGGACACAACGTCCTCCCCTACGTCTGCGTCGGTCCCAGACGTGGGCGACCGGGCCGCCGGGCATCATGCCGAGGCGGTCGCTCATCATGCGGGCGACGCGGTAGGCGTGCTCCTTCGCGAGCGTGGCGCGCGGACCCTCGAACTGGTCCTCGATGCATGACTCCCAGTAGTCCAGCCAACGCTGGAAGTGGTGTGGCTGGAGCGACGTCATCATGTGCACGTCGAAGTGGACCCGCATCATCCCGCCCGGGTATTTGCGGGCGGCGAAGAGGATGTTCTCCCAGAAGTCGGAGACGATCGGGATGTGGCGCTCGAGATCGAGCTTCGTGATATCGACGAAGATCGGACCAAGCACGGGGTCCTCAAAGGTCCGCTCGTAGAACAGGTCGACGACGGCGACGATGTCCTCGCGGCTTTCGATATCGCGGTGCTTGTGCAACGGTGTCTGCATACGTGGGTACTCCGTGGTCCCGCTTCGGGGACGCTGATCGCTCCCCGAATCGTGCCATGGATCAGCCAGCGGTGCACCCGCGCGAGGGCCGTTAACGGGACAGGGCGGCCAGGCGCGAAGCCCGACCGCCCTGCAGATTCAGGGAGAACCCTTATTTGGTGGGAATCTTCTGCATGCCCTTGATCGCCAGGTCCATGGCGCTCCAGATCGGGCCCTCATGGAAGGTATGCATCGTGCCCATCTGCGCGACCATCGTCATGTACATGCCCCACTTGCCCATCTGCCACAGGCGGGAGCGCCGCACGACGTAGTCGGCGTCCGCGCCCGGCCGCATCGTGGCCTTCGGGTAATCGGGATCATCGTGGATCGAGAGCGGCACCTGCGCATAGAGGCCGGCGTCGAACTGCTCCATGATGCACATGCTGACCGGGTCGAAGACGTGGTCCGGCGATTTGCCCTTCACCTCGTTGATGAGGTTGTGGGCGACCGTGCCGGCCATGCCCAGGGCGAGGAAGGCCTGCTTCACCGGGAAGTCGCCACCGTCGCCGACGACATACACGTTGTCGAGCCCGCGCACGTTCCAGTTCTGCTTGTCGGCGTGGATGAATCCGCGCTCGTCGGTCGGCAGGCTCTCAAAGTTCGTGTGGGCGATGTACGGCGGGAAGCCGATCATCCAGTCGAACTCGATCTCCTCGCCGTTGTCGAAGTACGCCTTGTGCGGCTCGACCTTGGTGAGCTTGTAGTTGGTGTGCGCTTCCACACCGACGTTTGCCAGCCCCTTGCTGGCGGCCTCGTGCAGCTTCGGACCGAACGCCTGGATGTAGTGCTCCTCGGCGGTCGTGTAGATGACGTCGAACATGTCCCGCACCTTCTTGCGGCGCAGGTACTGCTCAACCATGAACACGATCTCGTACATCGGGCCGGCGCACTTGTTGTTCGGCGCGACGTTGAGGAGCAGGCGCTGGCGCTGGCCCTTCTTCGCCGCGGCGACCATCTCCTGGACCATCTTGCCCATGCGCATGGCGTCCTCGTAGCCCCAGAAGGTCTCCGAGTTCTCGCTGTAGCCGGGGATCTCGTCCGGGCGCATGCCGGCGCCGGTGGCGATCACGAGGTGGTCGTAGTTCAGGGAGCGGCCGTCGCTGCGGATGACCTGCGCCTGCGGGTCGATCTCGTCGACGTGCCAGGTCTGGTACTCGATCCCGCGGCGGGCGGCGGCCTTCGGCAGCTGGAGGTGGGTCAGGCGGCGGTTCTTGAAGATGTTACTGAACGCCGGATAGATGTTGAAGGGTCGAAGCGCGAGCTCGGGAGTCTCCGCAACCATGATGATGTTCGCTTCGCCGTCGAGATGGTTCGCGAGAGTCGCGGCCGTCTCGACGCCGCCCATGCCACTACCGACGACAACGATCGAGGGTTTGTGCAGCGCCATTGCTGTCACTCCTTCCGGGGAGACCAGGCGCGCTCTGCTGATCGTGGGACCGCGCCGTTGCGTGCCCGTTCTGATGGTCCGACGGGGCCAATACCCCTGTCTGTTGCCAGTATAGGAACCGACTCGTCCCAACGCTACCGAAAAGGAAGCATCAGGACCATCGGGGCGTCGAACTACCTCTTGGGGTAGCAGGCAGCCGAACTATACGAGCGTCCGTATCGCTCCCTGAGGACGCTGGCCTGGCAAGCTGGAGGCGGCCCATTTATCGCGCAATTCGACGGATCCGAGCGCAACGACCACACTAGGGGCAGCAACGACGCTACAGCATCCGAGACTTCCGGTTCAGGAGCACACGATCGTGTCAGATCACACCAAAGCGGCGACCGCGACGGAGCAGCGCCCGGACGCCCGCGGCTACTTCGGCCGCTTCGGCGGCCAGTTCGCGCCGGAAACGCTGATGCCGGCCATCAACGAGCTCACCGCCGCCTACGAGGAAGCAAAGAACGACCCGGCCTTCCATGAGGAGATCGCCTACCTCGCGAAGCACTACGTCGGCCGCCCGACGCCGCTCTACGAGGCAAAGCGCTTCGCCGCGGAGGCCGGCGGCGGCAACGGCCCGCGCATCTTCCTCAAGCGCGAGGACCTCGCCCATACCGGCGCGCACAAGATCAACAATGCCCTCGGACAGGCCCTGCTCGCGAAGCGCATGGGCAAGCAGCGGATCATCGCCGAGACCGGCGCTGGCCAGCACGGCGTCGCCACGGCGACCGCCTGCGCCCTGCTCGGGCTCGACTGCATCGTCTACATGGGCGAGGTCGACATCCAGCGCCAGTCGCTGAACGTCTTCCGCATGCGCCTGCTCGGGGCGGAGGTCGTCTCCGTCACCTCCGGCTCGAAAACGCTGAAGGACGCGATCAACGAGGCGATCCGCGACTGGGTGACGAACGTCGACGACACCTTCTACATCTTCGGCACCGTCGCCGGCATGCACCCCTACCCGATGATCGTGCGCGACTTCCAGAGCATCATCGGTCGCGAGGCGAAGGCGCAGTTCGCCGAGCAAGTCGGCGGCCTGCCGGACATGGTCATCGCCTGCGTCGGCGGCGGATCGAACGCGATGGGCCTCTTCTACGAGTTCATCCCGGACGAGAGCGTCCAGATCGTCGGCGTCGAGGCCGGCGGCCACGGGCTGGACGGCCACGAGCACGCCGCGTCGCTCGTGAAGGGCGAGGAAGGCGTGCTGCACGGCTCATGGAGCTACATCCTCGAGGACGAGAACGGCCAGATCATCGAGACGCACTCGATCTCGGCCGGACTTGACTACCCGGGCGTCGGCCCGGAGCTGAGCTGGATGAAGGACACCGGCCGGGCCTCGTTCGCCGCCATCACCGACGACGAGGCACTGGAGGGCTTCAAGCTTCTCTGCCGCACCGAGGGCATCATCCCGGCGCTGGAATCCAGCCACGCCATCGCCTACGCCGCGAAGCATACGAAGGAGCTCGGGCCGGACGCCTGCGTGATCGTGAACCTCTCCGGCCGTGGGGACAAGGACATGCACACCGTTGCCGACGCGCTGGGGGTGACACTGTGAGCCGCATCGCCGACACGTTTACCCGCGCGAAGGCCGAGGGCCGCACCGCGCTGATGCCGTTCGTGACCGCCGGGTACCCGACGATGGAGATCGCGGAGCAGACGATCCGCGCGCTCGTCGACGCCGGGGCCGATCTGGTCGAGATCGGCACGCCGTTCTCCGACCCGATCGCCGACGGCACGACCGTCCAGCGCACCAGCCAGGTGTCACTCCGGAACGGCACGCGCCTCGGCGACTGCATCGATCTCGTCCGCCGCATGCGCGCCGACGGCATCGAGACGCCGTTCATGCTGATGGGCTACTTCAACCCGATCGTGAAGTACGGCATCGACAAGTTCATCGCCGACGCCGCGCACGCCGGGGTCGACGGGTTCATCATCCCTGACCTGCCGATCGAGGAGAGCGACCGCGTCCGCAACGCTGCGGCCGAAAACGGCATCGACCTCATCTACATGGCCGCGCCAACGACGACCGAGGCCCGCCTGCGGCAGATCGGCGAAAAGGGCAGCGGATTCGTCTACTGCGTGTCGGTCACCGGGGTCACTGGCGCGCGGGAGTCGCTCTCCGCCTCGCTGGGCGACTATCTCGCCCGCGTCCGCCAGCACACCGACCTGCCGCTGGCCGTCGGCTTCGGCATCTCGACGCCGGAGCATGTAAAGGACGTCGGCAAGGTCGCGGACGGCGCGATCGTCGCCAGCGCGATGATCAACTACACCGACGGGTTCCCGCCGGCGGAGCAGCCCGCCGAGGCCGCGCGCTTCGTGCGGTACCTGCAGGGTGAAGACGCGCTTGTCCAGGCCTAATCTCGTCATCATCGCTGGCCCACCGGGCGCGGGGAAAACGCAGCTCGCGCAACCCCTCGCCCGGCGGCTCGGCTACCCCTTGCTCCAGAAGGACCTCATTAAGGAACGGATGGCGGACGCGTTCGGTGCGTCGGCCGTCGAGCAATCCCGGAATCTGGGCCTGGGGGCGATCCTGGTCCTCTACGACGTCGCGCGCGAGCTCCTGCTCAGCGGACAGCCTCTCGTGATCGAGTCCACCTTCTACAAGGGCGTCTCCGAGGTTGACCTGCTGCCCCTGATCGAGCTGTCTGACGCGGTGATCGTCCACGTGAACGCCGATGACGAGGTCCTGCTCAGCCGCTACGAGCGCCGCGCGCGATCAGCGGACCGGCACCACGTCCACAATGGCATTGAGCGGATGGCCGAACTGCGGGACAACCTCGCGTCGGGCGCGACCGAGCCGCCCGATCTGTCGATCCCCATCATCGAAGTCGACACCACGTACGGCCCGCTCGACGTCGATGAGATCGCCTTCATGATCTCCGAGCTGCACGATGATCAAGAGCCGAACCCCCCTCGCCTGACCGTTATGCATGATCGACGGTGTGAGTCCGTCTCGCCAGTACCTGGCGAGGGCGTCGTGCGCTACCATCTTTCCATCCGGGACCGTAAACGACGATGACTGAAAATAGAGGACGATACATGCCGACCGCCTACATTTGCGGCACGTGCGGAACACAGTTCCCGGAACGCGAATCACCGCCCGCGCTTTGCCCGATCTGCGCCGATGACCGCCAGTACCTCCCGCCGCAAGGCCAGTGGTGGACGACGCTCGACGAGATCGGGCAGAAGCACACCAACCGCTTCGACGTAATCGAACCGGGCATCACGCGGATCGTCACCGAGCCGAAGTTCGGCATCGGGCAGCAAGCGTACCTGGTCGAGACGCCGCACGGCAACATCCTCTGGGATTGCATCACGCTCATAGACGACGCCACGATCGCCGAGATCGAGCGGCGCGGCGGCATCGTCGGCATCGCGATCTCCCACGCCCACTACTACACGACGATGATCGAGTGGAGCCGCGCGTTCGGAAACGTGCCGATCTGGCTGCACGCCGCCAACAAGGGCTGGGTGATGCGGCATGACGACGCGATCGAGTACTTCAGCGACGACACGCTGGAGCCGGTGCCGGGACTGACGATCATCCGCACCGGTGGCCACTTCCCGGGCGCCATGGTGCTGCATCGCGCGGGCGACCCGGACGCGGAGGACCCGGAGCAGCGGGAAGGCGTCCTCCTCTCCGGCGACATTTTCACCGTCGTCGCGGACCGGCGCTGGCTGACCTTCATGTACAGCTACCCGAACAGCATCCCGCTCGATGCCGCGACGGTGCAACGGATGGTCGATCTCGTCGCCCCCTACCCGTTTGCCCGCGTCCACGACGCATTCGACAAGCACGTGACGGAGGACGGCTCGGCGGCGGTCCAACGCTCGGCGGACCGCTACATTCGCCACATCCTGGGCGAGGCGGGGCCAACGATCGGCTAACGGCGCGTCGGTGTCGGAAGGGCTTGCGGGCAGGTGTACCATGGAATCGGGTTTCCGCTTTCCATAACTCACCTTCGGGAGGAGCCACCATGTCCACCCAGTCACCCGGATCCTCAGGCAGCGTTCACCGAGGAAGAGATCAGTCTCGTCAGGCCAAAGCTCAATGCGAAAGGCATGTCGCTTGGCCGTCCTGGCGCTCGCCAGGAAGCCTGGCGAATCGGCCGAATCAGCGGCCCGTTTTCTCGGCGAGATCTTCGCACCGGGATGGGAGCCGCTCAAGGGGCAAGGTGCCTTTGCCGTGCTCCAACGCGCCTCGCTCAACGCGGTCTCGGTCGGCGGCCCGCTCCAAACGCTCTCGGGAGATGAACATCGCGCCGAAGCATCCTTCGGCGAATGGCCGACGGATGAGGATCTGGCCTTCTTTGGACTTACCCGGGAGGATACCGCAGCGATGTTCGCGATCTTTGAGCCAGTCGCCGATTTCCTCGGGCTTTCCTACCGGTGGGAGCGCCGGGAAAGTGGCTTCGTGATGGTGATGGAGTCAACCGGGGCATGAGCGGAGGCATCTGGAACCCAAGACCGGGCCGATGAGATCATCGACCCGGTTTCGGACAGCGCCTTATTCGTCCCGTGGGTTGTCCGCAAAGCGGTACCATATCCCCGCGAAGGCCATGACCGGCGCGCCAGGGTCCTCGTCAACCGGGTGGTCCGGGTTGCCCCAGAACTCGCCGAGGAGCTCGATCAGTCGGTCGTTAAACTCCATCGCCCGCGCCTGGGACATGCGCAACCGGCGGCTCTCGTAGTTCATCAGCTGGTCCGGCCATTCCCGCAGGCTGTTCACCACATCCTGGCGCACAGAGTCGAGGGTCGCGGCGGCGACCGGCGCCATCACCCTCGCCGCGTCCCGTGGCTCTGGCTGGAGGTCGAAGATCCTGGCCGTCGCGCGGTACACATCACCGCGACCGTCTTCCTCGCCGACGCGGCGAATCAGCCCCAGCGAAACCAGTTCCTTGATATCCCGGGCAATGATCTCGACCGGCTCCCCGATCGCCGACGCGAGGTGATCCCGTGACGCTTTCTCACGCTGGAGCACGCGAAGCAGCTGGATCTTGATTGGGTCGTGAAACGCCAGGAGCTGCCCCAGGTCAGAAACCACCTGGGTTGGCTCCGGCTCAAAGTCATGGTGATCCATCTTCCGTGTCCCCCCGGGAACATCCGTCAGCCTATGATGATGTTTTTCCCCAATAGGAATATTACCCGTCCGCTAACGGCTACGCGACGGCGGAGCGCCGTGTACGCGGCGACGTCCTGACTGCGGCATCCGTTACCTGAGGGTCGTCGGGAAGACGATTAGGACTCTTCGGGGTAGCGGTAGACGACCGAGGCGAGTGACAAGACCGGGTCTGCCTCGCGCTCATCGACGGGCTGGTCCGGGCTGCCCCAGAACTCATTCACCAATGCCTCGAACCGGTCCTCGAACTCCGCGAGCCGCGCCGGAGAAAGCCGCGCCCGCCGTAACTGACCGATCATCCTCTGCGATGGCCAGGCCGTCATGCTCTCATGGAGCTCCTGTCCGACCACCTGCGCCAGCGCAGCCGATAGGGGCCCTGCGACCAACCCAAGATCCCCGGGCTCCGGCCGGAATCCATAGAACCGCGCGGCAGCCCGATACAGCGCGGCACCATCGTCGCGCTGGCCCGCCTCGACAACCAACCTTGCGTTCTGCAACGTCGTTATTGCCTCGCGCACGGAGGGGATATCCGCCCCGATCTGGACAGCGACCTCCGCTTCTGTTGCCTCGTCTTTCTGGAGGATGCGCAACACCCGCGCCTGGACGGGATGGGAAAAGGCTCGCAACTGACCCAGATCGGAGACGATCTGGACGCGCTCTGGCTCGAATGGCTTCTCGGACATGCGATCAAAACCCCTGGGTCAACCCGCTCATAGAATGTAACCTCCTGCACCAATAGTACCCGGCGCGAGCATGGCAAGCGCCGCACGGGAAGACATAAGGTTCTAGCGATCCTCCGGGAAGCGGTACCAGAAGCCGATGAAGGCCAACAGCGGATCGTCCGGGTCTTCGTCCACCGGCTCGCCGCCATCTCCCCAGTACTCATCGATGAGATGCACCAGCTTCTCGTTGAACTCGGCCGCGCGGGCATACGGCATACGCGCGCGCCGACCCTCGTAGTTCATGCGCTGGTTCGGCCACATCTCGACACTGGTCAGGACCTCGCTCGTGACCGAATCGAGCGTTGCGGCCGCGAACGTGGAACCGGTGAACGTTGTCGCGGGTGAAACGGGATCAACCGGCTCGGGGCGAAGCTGGTAGATGCGAGCGGTGGCGCGATAAACGTCACAGATATGCCCGTTCCGGACGTGCCGATCGACCTTGCGGACCAGGCGGCGCTCGGCGAGCTCGCTCACATGCCGGTCGACGACATCCTCCGACTCGCCGACCAGCGCGCCAAGCTCGTCGACCGTCGACTCCTGGCGTTGGAGGATGCGCAGTAATCGCATCTTGAGGGGGTTTGTGAACAGTTGGAGTTGACCAAGGTCGGAGACAATCTGTTGGGCTTCCGGTTCAAAACGAGCCTTCTCCGCCATCGTGGTCCTCTCGCGCATGTTGTCCGACGGCACGAGCTACGCGTGCCAGGCTCACCACCATACCCGCACACGGGCAGGTTGGGAAGTGCAAAAGAACGATACCAAAAACGGCGCCATTGCGCGCGGATCGCTCGTCCGCGAGCAGGGGCTCGACGACGCACAGGCCGTTGAGGCGATGGTCACGCTGGTGCGCGGGCTACAGCTCAATCGGACAGGAGCGCCTCGCCGGGCGCCCCGGCCCGGGCGACCGCTAGCCCGCCCGTCGCGCGAGGGCGCTCATCCATCTCGCGCAGGACCGGATTGACCAGGAAGGTGAGTACCACGCCGCTGTACGAGACAGCGACGATCATCAGCGACGTCTGCACGCCGATCCACTCCACCACGTACCCCCCGAGCAGCTGCCCGAGCGGGATGGCGATGAACGAGAGCGTCGTCAACGTGCCGAAGACGCGCGCGCGGTAGGCGATCGGCACGCGCTCCTGCCGGATCGACATCAGGATCGGGTTCAGCGGCCCGGCAAGCAGCCCCATCGTGAACATGGTGCCGACCGCGATCGGGAACATCGGCGCGGAGGCCACCAGCGCCATCACCGGGCCGAGCGCGATAAAGCACACAATGAAGGTCAAGCGGCGCGAGAGGCGGGGCGCGATGGCGCTGAACACGATCGTGCTCAGCACGGCTCCGGCACCGTGCGCCCCGAAGAGGATGCCGAGCGACGACGCGGTGCCGTAGTGCTCCCGCACCAGCGCCGGCATCTGCACCGTCGCGAACGGCGCCTCCAGGAAGTTCAGCAGCGAGAGCAGCCCGGCGAGCCAGAGCAGCAGCGGGTGCTGGCGCAGGAAGCGGAAGCCGAAGGTCGTGTTCGCCCAGAACGAGCCGCCGCTCCCCTCCTCGTGTGGCGCCCGGACTTCCGGGATCAACGTCAGGATCAGGGTCGCCGAGAGCGCGAAGACTACGGCGTTGATCCAGAGCACGTTGCTCGACCCGATCCAGGTCACGAGGAAGCCGGCGACCACCGGGCCGATGAAGCCGGAGAGGCGACGCGAGCCCTGGAAGAAGGCGTTGACGCGGTCGAGATGCATCCCGCCCATCGACGCCAGCTCCGGCACCATCGCCTCCTTTGCCGTTGCGCCCGGACCGTCGAGCACGGCACCGATGATCACCAGCACGACCAGCCGCGGGAACGTCAGCTCGCCCGCGGCGTACAGCAGCGGGATGCCGCAGACGGAGATCCCGCTGAGAATGTCGGAGACGGCGCTGGAGGGGCGGAATCCCGCGCGGTCGACGAGCTGCCCTCCGAGGAAGATCGCCAGCACGCGCGGCAGCACGGTAAAGAAGCCGATCAGGCCGACGCGCGCTGCACTCCCGGTCAGCTCATAGACGAACCATGGGATCGCGACGATCGCGATGGCCTCGGCGATGAAGGAGAGGGTATTGGCCGCGAGCAGGGCGTACAGCGGCCGGCGATTCTGCGTTTCCATTACGCCTCTCCCGGGAAGCGGTACATCGCCATGACCATCGCCATCACGTCTTCCGACTCGTTCTTCGTCGACCGGCTCCTCCGGGTTGCCCCAGTACTCGCCGACCAGCGCGAGCATGCGGTCGTTGAACTCGGCAAGTCGTTGTGGAGACATGCGCGTGCGCCGGCCCTCGTGATAGACCGGCTGGTCGGGCCACGCCGTCAGGCTCGCCTCCAACTCCTGCGCCGAAGAGACCAGCGCCGCGGCCGAGAGCGGCCCGGCCACCTCACCTGCCTCGCCGGGGTCCGGGCGAAACCCGTAGACACGGGCCGTGGCCCGGTAGTATTTCTCGACGTTCCCACCCCGCACCCGCTCCTCGACCAGCCGAATCAGGCTGGCCTTCAGCAGCACGCGGACGTGGTGCAGCACCTTCGCCTGCGGCTCCCCGATGATCGCGGCGATCTGCTGGTTCGTCGCCTCGCGGCTCTGGAGAATGTGCAGGATGCGGGCGCGCAGCGGATCGGTGAACGCCTTGAGCTGCGCGAGATCGGAGACGATCTGGAACGGGTCGGGTTGGAAATCGGACGTATCGGTCATGTGGGCCTCCTCTGCCAACGAGGACCACTATAACGAATACCAACCGATTAGTAAATACTAATCGTCTCGGGACTGCTGTTCGGAAATGGGGCAGTCGGTCTCTACGCCTCCCGCCGGCGGAGCAGCCGGACGTTCTCGACATGCATCTCCCAGCTCAACCCCGGGGCCGCCCGCGTTTCGCCGAGCGTGGCCGCGACATCCCGGGCGATCTCCTCATCGCTCCCGCTGCCGGCCGCTTCAGCGACGAGACCCGGCAATCGCTCCAGGTAGCGACGATCCGCATCCAGACGACGCCGGGCCTCCGCCCGATCGGCCACCGCGCCGTGCCCCGGGACGATCCACTGCACGCGGTCGATCACCGGCTGCAGCCGGTCCAGGGTCGCCAGGTACCGCCCGAACCGGTCGACTCCTTCGGAAATCGACGGCGTCTCGACGTCGGAAAGCGTATCGGCGACGAAGGCGACGCCGTGCTCCGGCAACACGAGGGCCACCTGTCCATCGGCGTGCCCGGAGACATCGACCAGCTCAACCGGGATCCCGGCGATCTCGCCCGGGCCGAGGGGCATCGGCAGGAGGTTGTAGAAATCCGCCCGGTCCCATTGCGGTCCGAGGCCCTCCTGCTCCGCCAGCTGCGCCTCGAAGGCGTCGAGCGTACGCTCGATACGGTCGCGCTCGCGCTCCACGCGGCGAACCGTCTCCTCCGAGGCGTAACGCGGCGCGTTGCCCAGAGCCGGGTCCCACAGGATGTGGTCCCAGTGAGCGTGGGTGGCGAACCCGGCGACGATCTCGTGCCCGTCCAGGGAAGCGGTGAGGTCGGCAATCTCGTCCGCGAGCACGCCGGGGTCGACGAGCACGACCCGGTTGCCATCGAAGATGACGCCGGTGTTCGTCTGCCAGACATCGCTCTGGCGAATCGAGACGGCATCGGTCACGCGCTGCAGGGGCATGGAAACGTCTCCTTTTTCTGCGGACACAGCACGACCCGTCGCCATGTGGCGACGGGTCGGCGTCCTGTCAGGTCAGGTCATGCGGCAGGATGCCGGCAGTGACCTACAGCCCTTCGTCCGTCAGGTCGATCATCACGTAGTAGCCATACTCCGGCTGCCACATGAAGAAGCCAAGCGGGGCATCCTCATAGGTCTCGAAGACGACCACGAACTCGACCGTCTCGCCAGAGGCGACGTTGGTGTCCTCGGTCAGCACCGGGACGTCCGAGCCCTCGGCCGGCTCAACCCACACCGACGGGTTCATGAAACCGTAGCCGTCCAGCAGCTGGAAGGCGTAGGAGCTCACCAAAAGGCTGCCGCGGCTCTCCATCGTGACCTGGAAGGTCACGGCCACGAACTGCTTGCCGGCGCTCGGCTCGTAGTACTGCGCGTAGTCCTGCCAGTCGCGCTCGACATCGGTCACGACCAGCGTCGCGATCGTGTCACCGCGCTCGGAGAACAGAAGGCCCTCGGCGTTGAAGCCACGCGCATAGGCAGTCTCGCCGGGCGTCACCTCGGTGGTGGGAGAACCGGCCTCCGGCGTCGATGCCCCACGCTGCGCGAGAGTGGCCGTCGACATCATCCCGAACATCATGATCATCGCGACGAACGCTGAAATAAACCGTTTCATCGTGGATCCTCCTGGTTCCTGCGAACCGCTTCCATCCTCTCGACAACCCATCCCGGAAGCGGGAGCCGCGGTTTCTGAACGCGCGCCCGCGGGGCTCCGGTTACCCCTACGCTATCACAGCAAGGGGTCGTTTCATAGGGAATAGTCGACAAAAAACACCAATCCAGACATGACCCACTCTCGGGGTATCCGGGCTATAAAAGAGGACGTCGACATCGCGCGCCGGGTTCCCGGTGCTCGCCCAAGGATGCCCCCCATGCCCGATCCCCGCGCCCGCGAGCTCGCCGGTCAGAGCCTGATGTTCCGCTTCACCGGCCCGGTGTTCACCGACGCTGACCGCGACGCCTTCCGTCTCATCCGCCCGGCCGGCGTGCTGTTTTTCGGCGACAACCTCGAGCATCGAGACCAGATCCGCGCCCTCACCGACGAGCTGCAGGCCACGGCGCGCGCAGAGGGTATGCCGCCGCTCTTTATCGCCGCCGACCAGGAGGGCGGCATCGTCACCCGCCTTCCCGCCGATATGGTGACGATCCCAAGCGCGATGGCGCTGGGGCACGGGTCCGACGCCGATATCCGCGAGATGGCCCGCGTCACCGCGCGTGAGCTGCGCGAAGTCGGCATCAACACGAACTACGCGCCAACGGTCGACGTCAACATCAACCCGCAGAATCCCGTGATCCGCACGCGCTCCTTCGGCGAAACGCCAGAGACGGTCTCCCGCGCGGGCGTTGCCGCGATCCAGGGCCACCTCGACGAAGGCGTCATCCCGACGATCAAGCACTTTCCCGGGCACGGCGACACGGCGGTCGACTCGCATCACGGCCTACCCGTGATCGACCAGCCGCTGGAGCGCCTGCGCCGGGTCGAGCTCGCGCCCTTCCGTGCCGGGATCGCCGCCGGCGTGCCGTCGATCATGACGGCACACATCGTCTTCCCGGCGCTGGATGAGCACCCAGCTACCCTCTCCCACCGCATCCTGACCGAGTTGCTGCGCGAGGAGATGGGCTTCGAGGGCCTGATCGTGACCGACTCGATGTCGATGGACGCGATCGCCCGGCGCTATGGGCTGGCCGACGCGGCGATCCGCGCAAAGGCGGCCGGCGTCGATGTAATGGAGTCCAGCGAGCCACCGGCGGCGATGGTCGAACGCCATGAAGTACTGACGCGAGCAATCGAGGACGGCGCGCTGGACATCGCCCTGTTCGAGGAGACCGAGCGGCGGCTGGACGCGCTCCGCGAACGCTTCCGGATCGGCGAGGCGCCCGCGTTCGAGCCGTTCGACGAGACGCTGCGCGAGCGGGCCCGGAAGGTTGCCCGCCGCGCGCTGCGCACGGTCTCCGGCGATGCCGTTCCCGCGCTTCCGGACGACCCATCGACCGTGATCATCGCCTTCGCGCGGCTGCGCAACCTGGAGGTCGTCGACCGCTTCGGGCTTCCGTCCGTGATGGCCGACGCGATCGCGGAGCATCTACCGCACGCCCGCATGATCACCCTCTCGCCGGAAGTTGATGATCACGAGGTGGCCGAGGCGCTCGACGCGGCCCGAAGCGCGCGCGCACTCGTGGTGATGACGCGCGATGCAATCCAGCACGAGGACCAGGTCACGCTTGGCCGCCGGCTCTTCGAGGCCGCCCCACAGGCGCGGAAGATTCACACATGCCTACGCGGTCCCTACGACACCGGGCTCCTCGGCGACGTCGACGAGACCGTGCTGACGTACGGCGACCCGGTCGTCACGCTCCAGGCATTGGCGGACGCCTTCGCCGGGCGCTGAGATCGCCGTCTCCTCGCCGTCCCTCCCGATCGGTCAGCCGAGGATCGGCAGGTTCGCGTAGACCACGTTCGCGTTGATGACCTCGGGGTTGCCGTCGGTGTAATCGGCCAGGTACTCCGCCGCCCACCCGCGCGCGGCCTCGTTCGACGCCTCGGCGGATGTCTCCGAGTCGTAGAGCGAGATCGCCGCGAACCCGCCATCCGTCGGAAACCAGAGGTAGCCGCGGAATCCATCCAGCCCGGCCACGATCGGCAGGAACCCGGACGTCGCCAGCGGCACGAACTCGCGCGGATCGGTACCGGGCAGGCTCGTGTGCACGCGCACGGCGACATAGCCGCTCGTCATGCTCGCGCCCGATGGCGTCGCGGCCGGGGTGCCCGCGTCCTCCTCCGGATGACCCGGCGATCAGGAGATCGCCCGCCCACTGGACCGTCTCCACCGGCACGACCTCATCGCCAACCCGCTCCACGAACGCCTTTGCGGCCTCATCGAACCCGGCGGCCTGCCCTGCTTCCTCCAGCACCACGATCGACAGGCTCTTGTCCGGCGCGTCGATCACGTCGCCGAGCACGAAGCCCGCGAACCCGTCCAGCGCCTCGACCTCCGGCACGAACTCGTCCTGCACGAGCTCGTCGACCCGATCGCGCTGGTCAGCCTCCGCTACCGTGCGCACCCGCATGCTGACGAACCCGAGCGGCTGGACACCGGCCGCCGGGCTAGCCTCCTGCGCTATCGCGACACCGCGCGACGCGAGGAAGACACCCGCGGCGAATCCGCCTCCGGTGGAGACCAGCTTCCGGCGAGACATCGTTACTGACGACATCGTTCTCTTGCTCCTCGGTTGAATTGTGAGATTGGATTTTTCCGTCAAGACCCTGGCCACTGTAGCAGAGCGATCGGCACCGTGGAAGTGCATAATCAGAATGGATTACGAGGGCATTACGGGCACGACCACGGGCATCCGGCGACGCTGCCGGGCAACCCGTATCGCGCCCTCCACCACCAGCAACCCGACCGCCAGCCAGATCAGCACGTAGGTCATCGCCTCACGCCCGCCGAGCCGCTCCCCGAGCAGGAACGCGACGCCAACCAGCAGCACCGGCTCGACATACCCGAGCAGGCCAAACAGCGAGAAGTTGAGCGTGCGCATCGCGAAGAAGTAAAGCGTGAATGCCCCGGCGCTTATCAGGCCGAGCCCGGGGACCAGTGCCAGCAAGCGGGGTATTTCCACCGTCCCTGTCAATGTCGTTGGCCCGGCGAGCACGAACCACGCGGCCGCGGGGATCAGCAGATGCATCTCCAGCCACGAGTCGCCATGATGATCGGTGCGGAACTGCCGGCGGGACACGAAGTACGCCGGGTAGCCGAGCCCGGCCAGCAGCGTCGGCCAGGCGATGCTTCCGACCCGCAGGACCTCGTTGGCCACGCCGGTCGCCGCGACGAGGCTGGCGACCAGTTGCCAGCGCGACATGCGGTCGCCGTACAACAGCCGCCCGATCACCACGAGCACCAGCGGCATCAGGAAGTAGCCGAGGGTAACCTGCATCGCCCGACCGTGCAGTGGCGCCCACATAAAGACCCACATCTGCGCGCCGAACATGGCCGCGTTCGCCAGGTAGACCAGCGCCAGACCCGGCGTCGTGGCAAGGCGACGGAAGGTCGCGCGCACCTGTCGCCATTCGCGCGTGACCAACAGGAGGATGGTGACGCCCGGCGCGGTGAAAAGCAGCCGCCACCCGAAGATCTCCTCCCCGGTCAGCGGCGACAGCAGGGTCGCGTAGTACGACAGCCCCGAGAAGATAATGGAGGAAAGCAACGAGGCCAACACGCCCCTGGACACGGC
>CAVUJR010000006.1:0-19928 GCA_963741805.1 uncultured Chloroflexia bacterium | reverse complement strand
GGGCGCCACTTCGACGAGATGCTGCTCAGCGGCATGGCGGAGGCGGGTGGCGGCGCGTTCGAGTACATCGCCGAGACGTCCCAACTGCGGTCCTTCTTCGAGCACGAGATCGGCGATCTGCTCCAGGTGCGGGCGCTGCGTCCGGTGCTTCGCGTGACCTTCCCGGACGGCGTGCGGGGGCGTCTCGTCAGCGCCTTTCCGGTCGATCGCCACGGCAAGACGGTGATCGTCGACCTGCGTAGCCTTTCCGCCGGCGAGACGGTCGACCTCGTGTTCGATATCAGCGTTCGCGCTGGCGCCCGGCCGGACGATACGGCCCCGATGGTTGAGCTGGAGTGGTTGCAGGCGACGACGGGTGAGCGCTCCGGCATGCATCAGGAACTGCCAGCCCTGCGCCTGGTGGATACGGACGCGGCGCGCGGCGCAGTACGCGATGACGAGGTCGCGGAGATCATAGCGAAGGCTCGGGCCGACCGCGACCAGCGCGAGGCGATCCGCCTCGACCGCGAAGGCCGCTTCCGGGAGTCGCGGGCGATGTTCCACCAGAGCGCCGTTCGGCTCGCCGAAGCGCCGCAGACCGACGCGGTGCAGGCGGAGTACGCCCGGGCGATGACGTTCGCGAAGAAGGACATGCGCCCGCTCGACGAGCACACCCGCAAGCAGCGCGTCTATGAGTCGCTTGCCCGCTCGCGCGGCCAGCGTCGCGATCGGTCGTAATCGTCAGGGGCATGGGGAGGCATACCGACATGCCTCCCCATCGCCACCTTCATCCACGTGATCGCGTTAAACAAATTCCGCCTCGACGACTGTACGTTCACTTGACATACCAGATTAACCATCGGTACTGTGCGAACAGGTCAACAACTATCGAAACGCTATGATCCTGTTCGCGTTTGCAGTGCGGAAGACTGGCCGCTCCACGGCGACCGGGCGCCTCCGTGCAGGGATGGAGATGTCGGAAATGGTGATGCTGTCCGCGCCAGCGCGCGGTCTTGCCCTTATGTCGCTCATCGTGCTGCTCGCGCTTGGACCTGGGCCGGTGCATGCCGGGCCTGCTGCGCCAGGCGAGGAATCTGCCCGGCATCAGTTGCTGCCCGGGGCGCAGGATCCGGACGACGATGACGACGGTATCGTCGACGAGCTCGACTCTGAGCCAAATATCCCTCAGCCCGATCCGGGCCCGGAGGAGGAGGACATCACGTCGCCGGTCCAGGACAGCGACGGCGATGGTATCCCGAACGTGCAGGATCCCGATGATGACAACGGCGGCGTCTCCGACGAGGACGACCCGGCCCCGTTTGACCCGGAGGTCGAACCACCGCCACCCTCGGACCCGCTTTCGCCAGTCGATGACGACGATGGTGATGGCATCCCGAACATCCAGGACCCTGACGACGACAACGACGGCGCCTCGGACGACGAGGACCCCGGCAATCCTTCGGCGCCTGTCGAGCCCGGTGAAGGCGACAACGGCGGTGGAGGCGCCGTCGTCGCCCAGCCCGTGGCGAGCGTCGGCACAGACGCGCCGGTCGTGACCGCACTGCCGGTGACGGGCGCCGGGTTTGGCCCGGGAGGCCTCTCCGTGGCGTCGCTGGTCATCGTTGCGGCGGTCGGGATGCTGGCCAGCGCCCTGGCATTGCGCTGGCGGGGGAGGGGTGCCGGATGAGAGGTGCGGCCTGGCGGTTGGCGATCTGGGATACTGGGCACGGACCTGCCCGGATCGCGCTGCGCACGGAAAGGAGGGGCACGCCCGATGACCGGATCCGTCGATGCCGCTCCGTCCCCGTTCCGCCTCCGCGAAGGCGGTCTGGCCTCGCTGCTCCTGCTCGCCGCCGCCCTGGCGATGGCGCTGATGGCGCGCGCCGATACGATCTTCTACGCCCCACAGCACTCGCTCTACCTCATCACTGCGGCGCTTTACGCGCTGTCCATCCCCGGGCCGTTACTGCGCCACTGGGACATGGCCGGCCAGCTCCTGTTCTGGAACGCCGCCGGGTGGGCATTGGGGCTGGCTATCTTCGGGCTCGCCTCGGTCGGGGCGCTGCCGATCCTGCCGCTGATCCTGGCCTTGGTCGGATACACCTTCTGGCCGCGCACACCGGAGACATCGCTGCCGCCCGGCGCGGTGGCGATCGTGCTGATCGGCGGGTTCGTCGTCTGCTGGCTCGCCTGGGGCGACGTGGAGTTCGCGCTGCCGCACACCTAGGGGGAGCCCCGTGAGCGCCGGCGCGGATCGCCCCGCCGCGCACTGGCCGCAGGACCGCTGGATCTCGCCCAGCGCGCTGAAGATGTACCGTGACTGCCCCCAGCAGGCGCGCCTGCAGTACGTCGAACGTGTCCCCTCGCCGCCGGTCACGCGCATCGACTTCGTCAAGGGCAACGCCACCCATATCGCGCTGAAGCAGGCCGCCGAGGCGTTGCGGCAGGGGGGCAGCCCGCCGACCGACGATCAGGTGCTCGCGAAGGTCCGGCGCGACCTGCCCCTGTCCGGCTTCCCCTCCGTTGAGGAGTGGGACAGGCATGTGCGCGACGTCATGCGCTGGATTGGGCGCGGCCGGGAGTACATCCAGCGGCCGACGATCTTCGCCTGGGTGCAGGTCGAGCGACCGCTGAAACGTGCCTGGAAGCTGCTCCCGGATACGCCACCCTTCACGATCACCGCCCGGCCGGATCTCATCGTGCTGCATGAGGATGGTGATCTGCCGCGCGTCGAGTTCATCGACTACAAGACCGGCGCGAAGCATGTTGACGAGATGCCGGCTCTGGTCCTGCGGCTCGTCGCGCGGGAGCTGCTGGAGGGCGTGGTGCCGGACGTCGACCAGACCCCGGTAGAGTTCACCTACCTCTGGCTCGACCACGCCGACCGGGACGTGATCGACCTGACACCGGAGTACATCGAGTACTACTGGGCCCGGGTCGCCCGCAGCATGCGCCAGCTTGTGCGGGAAGACGAGTGGGCGCCGAACCCCTCGCCACGTTGCCACTACTGTCCCTTTTTCGGGACGCGCTGCACGGAGAAGATCCCGTATGACCCGTGGGGCGACCCCCGACACGGCTGAGAACGCCCATATACTGGACGGCAGGGACGTTCGCTCGCATGCAGGAGGACACCATGATCGAAATTTCCAGCAACGCCGATGCCCTGGAGGCCGTACGGAGCGTGCGCCAGGTGCGCCAGTACACCGAGGGCGAGGTGACGGACGAGCAGCTGCACCAGATCCTCGAGATCGCGCGCTGGTCCGGCAGCTCGCGCAACACCCAGCCATGGAACTTCGTCGTGGTGCGGGATAAGGAGACGCTCCGCAAGCTCTCCGAGCTGCGCCCGAACATCACGTGGGTCGAGGACGGCGCGCTCGCGATCGCGATGGTGATGCCCGGCGACCACGTCGTGCACGAGGCGTACGACGAGGGGCGCGTCTCCGAGCGAATCATGATCGCCGCGAGGATGCTGGGTCTCGGCGCGGGCACGGCCTGGTTCAGCGAGGCTGACCGCGAGGCGATTGCCAAGGATCTCCTCGGTGTGCCGGAGGATCATACGCTCCGATCGGTGATGGTCGTCGGGCCGTACGAAACGTCGAAGGACCCGCGCCCAACCGGCCCGAAGCCCGGCCGCAAGCCGCTTGACGAGATCGTCAGCTACGAAAAGTACGGCCAGCGGTAGATCGACGCTCGTATTGTCTCTGGTAGCCCCGGATATTTCGGTCCACCGAGGGTGGACCGGGATATCCGTGGAAAGACCCGCAGGTGTGCCCATGTGACGTCCTGCGGGTCTTTTCTTGTGCCCCAAAGTGCGGCCATTTCCACAATCGTGCCCCAATAAGTTGTCAGACGTCTGATATCCCGTTAGAATGGTCACTCAAGACGTATGACATCTGATCTCTAGCCCACGGGCCGGCGTCATCAGGAGCGAGAACGTGACCGACGGGGTAACGGGACTTCGGCGCGAGCTGTTGCATCAGTCCACGCAGGACCGGGTCAAGCAATTCATCATCGATTGTGGCTACGGCGCCGGGGACCCCTTGCCGCCAGAGGCCGAATTGGCGCGGCAAATCGGCGTCAGCCGCCCGTCGCTGCGCGAGGCCATGCGCGCCCTGCAGACGATCGGCGTGGTCGAGGCGCGCCACGGTGTCGGCACCTTTGTCGGCCATTTCTCGTTTGACGCCTTCACCAACGGGCTCGTCTTCCAGATCGATGTCGAGAACCGGCAGGACGAGAGCCGCATCGCGCGGAACCTGAACGAGCTGGTCGCGATCCGCGAGGCCCTGGAGAGCGCCGTCGTGGCGCGTATGGCTGGCAAATACTCCGAGGACGACATCGCGCGCCTCTACGCGCTGACCGAGCAGATGGGGGCCGCCGCCGCGAGGGGGGAGATGTTCGCCGAGGAGGATTGGTGCTTCCACGAGCTGCTCTATCGCCCGACCGGCAACCGCTTGCTCCTGCGCCTGCTCCAGGCGTTCTGGACCGTCAGCGACCGCGTTCGCCAGACGACACCCTCCCCGGAATACCTGCAGGCAACCGCCCGGCACCATCGGGAGCTGGTCGACGCCCTGAAGGCAGGAGATGGCCCACGGGCAGCCGAGGCGATGCGCGTGCATTTCTCCGGCATCCTCACGTGGTTCGACGAGCGCGGCGAGAACACCGGTCTGATCGGGTATCCGGGCGCAATGTCGCTTGCTGATGACGCCGATGGAGGAGCCGGATGACGCACCGCATCGGCATCATCGGCGCGGGGGCGATCGCCCGCGACCATGTCCAGGCCTTCGCCGCTATACCCGGCGTCACCGTCGCGCATGTCGTCGACCGGCACCCGGAGAGGGCCGAAGCCCTCGCTCGGCTGGCGGGTGACGCGACCTTCGGCACGGACCTCGACGCGATGCTGCGCGACCCGGCGATCGACGCAATCGACATCTGTACCTCGCCGGACAGCCATGCCGCGATCACCATCGCCGCCGCGGAGGCCGGCAAGGCGATACATCTCGAGAAGCCGATCGCGCTGCGCCCCGATGAGGTCGAGCCGATGCTCGGTGCCATCGAGCGGGCCGGCGTGCCGTTCCTGCTCGGGCAGACGACGCGCTTCCAGACGGTCCATCTGGAGATCGCGGACGAGATCGCCGCTGGCACGATTGGGCAACCTCGCGCGCTACACGCGTCGTTCTATGCCGGACACCTGTGGTCGGGCGGCTGGCGCGCCTGGCAACTGGAGACCGAGCGCTGCGGCGGGCACCTCGTCCACAACGGTATCCACGCCATCGACCTGGCGACCTGGCTGATGGGCTCGACCCCGATTCGCGTCTTTGCACGCGGCCTGACGACCTTCACGCCCGGCATGCCGACGCCGGACAGCTTCCATATCATCCTCCGCTTCGCCAACGGCGGCATCGCGACGCTCGAATGGAGCTACGCGCTCCACGATCGGGGCGACTTCTTGCGCCGGATCGCCGTCTTCGGTGAGGAGGGCACGCTGCATCACTCAACGCAGGGAGAGATAGACATCCACAGCGACGCCGTGCGCCCGGTCGCGATTGCCACATTAGGCGCTTTCGACCACCAGATGCGGCACTTCGCCGACGTGCTGGAGGGCGCGACGCCGATCGTCACGCCAGACGAGATCCGGGGCGCGTTTGCCGCAGCGCAGGCCGCACAGCAGTCGTACGGGACCGGGCGGGCCGTCGAGATCGGCTCTCGGGCGATGGAGGTGGCGTCATGACCACCACGTCGCTGGGCGTCCTGATCCTGAGTGCCGTGCGCCACGCCGGGAGCTATCTTCCCGCGCTGCAAGCCATGCCGGACGTAGCCGTGCGCGGCATCGTCGAGGAGGCGGATGCACCGGACTGGGCGCATGCCGATGCCGAGGGGCTTGGTATTCACTACGACATCCCCGTAAGCCACGACGTTTCTGAGGCGCTTGCCCGATCTGACGTAGATCTCGTGCTCGTCTGCGCGGAGCCAACACGGCACGCGCGGCTGGGTATGGTCGCGCTGCGGGCCGGCAAGCATGTCCTGCTGGACAAGCCGTTCGCGACCACGCTGGACGACGCTACCGCGCTGCTTCGCGTCGCGGAATCCGCGCCGGGCCTGCTGACAACCATGCATCGCCTCTTCTCGCCGCAGGTCGTGCGCGCCCGTGCCGCGATCGATGCCGGCAGCATCGGCCTGCCGCTCTCGCTCGATATGGAATGGCTGGCGAGCGATGGGTTGAGCGGCGAGGCCGTCGAGCGGCCGGAGTTTGTGACCGATGTCGCGCTCTCGGGCGGGGGTGAGTTGATGAACTTCCTGACATACCCGATCACCACCATCCGCGACCTCACCGGGGCGGAGATCCGCTCCGTCTACGCCGAGGCCGGCACCTTCTTTTTCGATCAGCACAGGGCCGCCGAGGTCGAGGACCTCGGGATGCTCTCGCTGGAGCTCGACCACGGGATCGTCGCGACGATCACCGTTGGACGGGTTCCGCAGGCGCCATCCCAGGCGGCGGTCAGCTCGACGCTGCGAGTCATTGGCTCGCATGGGCATCTCCTTATCGACGAAAGCCAGCCCGTCCTGGATGTCTGGCAACGGAAGGAAAGGAGGGCACGACGCATCGGAGGCGATGCGGGGCTGCGGGCCGTACAGGCGGCGCTCAGGAATGTCATGGGCGATATCCGGCTGGGCCGGACGCCACGATTCACCGCATCCGACGGCTGGGCAACGGTGGCGGCGATCGATGCCACGTACCGGTCGCTCAGCGAGGGCCAGCCCGTCGTGGTGAGGTCCCGGGATGAGGTCGCACCAGTATCTGACGGAACAGGAGACATCTATGATCTCTCGCATTAGTCGATTCAAGGGCTTACGGGTCTTCATGCTCCTCGCGATCATGCTGGCGTCCGCGCCGGCGATGTCCGCGCAGGACGCTTCGCCCGCTCCCGGAGGCGGAAGCGGTGGCACGATGGTCGGCGCGTTCGACGCCGGACCGGGTGGCTGTGTCGAGTGCTTCAACCCGCTGCAGGCAACGGCGGGCTTCACCTGGCTGGAGAAGTACTACTCCAAGCTGGTGCTCTACAACGTCGACTTCACCGAGGTGCAGGGCGAGCTGGCCGAGTCGTGGGACATCTCCGACGACGGCACGCAGTACACCTTCTACCTGCGTGACGGCGTGACGTGGCACGACGGCGAGGCCTTCACCTCCGCCGATGTGAAATTCACGATCGAGCTGGCCACGAACCCGGACAGCGCGAGCTGGATCGGCGCGAAGTTCTCCGGCGTCAGCAGCATCGAGACCCCGGACGACCTGACCGTCGTCCTGACGCTCGACGCCCCGAACGCCGCGATCCTCGACGCGCTGACCTTCCTCGTCATGCTGCCGGAGCATGCGCTGGCCGACATCCCGGCGGCGGACCTGGTGCAGTCCGACTGGTGGAGCACGAACCCGATCGGCACCGGGCCGTTCAAGTGGGCCGATTACAAGCCCGGCGAGTACGTCCAGCTGGATGCCTACGATGGCTACTGGCGCGGCCGCCCGCAGCTTGATTCCATCATCAACCGCTACTACCCGGAGGCTGGCTCCAGCGTGATCGCCCTGCGCTCCGGTGAGATCCAGTTCACCTACCTGACCTCGGATGAGGCCTCCTCGATGGAGGGCCAGGATGGCATCGAGCTCCTCTCCGGCCAGTCGCAGGTCGCCAACTACCTCGGCTTCGACCTCACCGAGGAGCGCTTCCAGGATCCGAAGATCCGCCAGGCGTTCATGTACGCGATCGACCGCGCCGTGATCGTCGACCAGCTCTACGGCGGTGGCGCGACCGTCATCGGGTGCGCGCTCAGCAACGAGCAGTACGTGCCGGCCGACCTCAACGCCTACGAGTACAACGTCGAGCAGGCCCGCCAGCTTCTCGACGAGGCGAATTGGGACGAGGTTAACGGTGGCGAGCCGATCGAGATCGTGACCTACTACGAGGACCAGCTCAGCAACGACGTGCTGGTGACGATCCAGCAGTTCCTGTCGGACGCCGGGATCAACGTCGAACTCCGCTTCGTCGATACCCCGACCTTCAACGAGCTGATCACCACGACCGACTGGAACATCTTCTACGGCGGCGGCGCGAACGGTCCTGACCCGGACGTGACCCGCCCGTACTTCACCGGTGCCGAGCCGCCGGACGGCGTGAACCGCGTCCGTCTCGACTCGCCGGAGTTGACCGATCTCTACACGCAGGGCCAGCAGGAGACCGATCCTGAGGCGCGCGTGGCCATCTACCAGGACATCTGCTCCTGGCAGAACGAAAACCTGCCGTGGGCCTTCATGTGGGTCGCCGAGCGCTATGGCGGCTACACGACGAACGTCGAGAACTTCGTCTGGACCCCGGCGCCGGGTGGTGGCCGCTACTACGACGCGGCCGAGACCTGGTCGCTCGCGCAGTAAGCGCATCGTGAGAGGTGGCCGGCCTGGCTGGCCACCTCTCTCCCCGCTCGTCGTCCACCCGCCCACGGAGGAACCATGGGGCGATACATCCAACGCCGAATCCTGATCAGCATCCCGATGTTGTTGGTGATCACCATCATCACGTTCATGCTCCTGCGGCTGGCACCGGGCGATCCGTTGAACTCGTATATCCCGCCGGACGCCGCCCTCCCGCCCGAGGCGCGGGAGGCGCTGCGCCGCGAGCTGGGGCTGGATAAACCGGTGCTCATCCAGTACTTCTACTGGCTCAAGGA
The DNA here is from genome assembly GCA_963741805.1 of uncultured Chloroflexia bacterium. GTDB lineage: Bacteria > Chloroflexota > Chloroflexia > Thermomicrobiales > UBA6265 > UBA6265. Next base: position 11,237 of record CAVUJR010000006.1, on the reverse strand, counting down.
GGCCGTCCAGGGCAACCTCGGCTACCGCGCCGTCGGCTCGGACTCCGTGGCCGAGGCCATTGGCCGCCGGCTGGGGCCCACGCTGCTCCTGATGTTCACCTCACTGACCATCGGCATCGTGCTCGGCCTGGTGCTCGGCGTCATCTCGGCGCTGAAGAAGTACTCCCTGCTGGATATGGCCCTGACGGTGTTCGCGTTCCTGGGCGTCTCGTTCCCGGTCTATCTCGCCGGGCTCATAGTGCTCTACATCTTCGCGTTACAGCTCGGGTGGATCCCGGCGGGAGGGATGTCCACGCCCGGCAGTGGGGAGAGCGGGTTTATCGACCTGCTGAAACACCTCATCGCGCCGGCGCTGATCATCTCCCTCAATTACGTCGCCTCGACCATGCGCTACACGCGCTCGGCGATGCTCGAGGTCCTCGACCAGGACTACATCCGGACCGCCCGCGCGAAGGGGCTGATGGAGTCCGTGATCGTGAACCGGCACGCCCTCAAGAATGCCCTGATGCCGGTGATCACGATCGTCGGCTCCTACATGCCGGGCCTGCTTGGCGGCGCGGTGTTCATCGAGTCGATCTACTCCTGGCCCGGCATGGGTCGGCTATTTGTGGATGCCGTCGACGCGCGTGACTATCCGCTGATCATGGGGCTGATCCTGATCCTCGCGATCATCATCCTGCTTGTGAACCTGCTCACCGATATCGCCTACGCGATGGTGGATCCGAGGGTGCGTTATGACTGAGCCAGAATTCGCCACCGCGAGCGCCACCGGGGATCAGGTGGCCGCCCCGCGAACATGGCCGCGCTCGAGGCCCGTAAGACCGTACGCATCCCGAGCCCTGGCTATCTCGCGATGAAGCGCTTCTTCCGTCACAAGCTGGCCGTCTTTGGCTTGGTCGTGCTGGTGATCATGGTGGCATTGGCGGTCTTTGCGCCTTGGGTCACGCCCTACGATCCGAACCAGATCGACCTGCTGGCCCGCAACCAGGGGCCGAGCGCCGACCATTGGTTCGGGACGGACCGCACGGGCCGCGACATCCTCACCCGCACGATCTACGCGGGCCGGATCTCGCTCTCGGTCGGTGTCGTCGCGGTCGGCATCTCCGTCCTGATCGGCGCAACGCTCGGGTCCATCGCCGGGTACTTCGGCGGGATATGGGACAGCATCATCATGCGCTTCACCGATATCATCATGACCTTCCCGGCGATCGTCGCGATCCTGACCCTCGCGGCGATCACCGGCCCCGGCGTGCGCAACATCATGATCATCATCGGCATGCTGAACTGGCCGGTGCCGGCGCGCCTCGTCCGCTCGAAGCTGCTGACGATCCGCAACCAGGAGTACATCCACGCCGCGCAGGCGCTGGGCGTGCCCTCGTCGCGGATCATCACGCGGCACGCCCTGCCTAACGCGCTCGATGTGCTGCTGGTGTATTCGAGCCTTGGTGTGGCGACGGCGATCCTGCTGGAAGCCGGCCTGTCATTCCTCGGCCTCGGCGTCCAGCCGCCGACGTCGAGCTGGGGCAACATGCTGAACGTCGCGCGCGATGTCAGCACGCTGGAATCCGCCCCATGGCAGTGGCTGCCGGCCGGTATCGCGATCGTGATCACCGTGCTGGCGGTGAACTTCGTCGGCGATGGGCTGCGCGATGCCCTCGACCCGCGTATGAAGCTGTAGGGGGAATCGCCGGGCCGTCGTAAGGGTCGTACTTGCGAAGCAATGTCGACCCGATCGATCTGAAGGGTCTCTTCATATCGATATCCGGTGTAGATATCCCCATTCCCATTGTTCCCTGGCGTATGATCGTTCTTCACCATTCCAGAAGGAGTCCGGAATGTCGTTCCCCGAGCAGTTTGGCGGTATCGTCCCGCCCGTCGTCACGCCGTTCACCGAGGATGGGGAGGTCGACATTCCCTCGCTGGAGCGCCTGCTGCGCCACCTGATGGACGGCGGCGTCCACGGCCTCTTCGTGCTTGGTTCCTCGGCCGAGATGGCGGCGCTCAGCGACGTCCAGCGCGAGCAGGTGATCGAGGCGGCGGTGAACTACACGGCCGGGGAAGTGCCAGTGATCGCCGGGATCATCGACATGGGCACCCCCGCGGTGATCGAGCACGCGCGGATCGCCGAGCGGCTCGGCGCCGATGCGGTGGTCGCGACCGCGCCGTATTACATTCGCCCGAACCAGGAAGAGATCAAGCGGCACTTCCGGACGCTGAACGACGCCGTCGATGTGCCGGTCATCGCGTACGATATCCCGCCTAATGTCCATGTCGTGCTGGAGCGGTCAACGCTCGTCGAGCTGGCGCGCGAGAAGACGATCGTGGGTCTGAAGGACAGCAGCGGCAACGAGCCGAACTTCCGCGGCGTCGTGATGGACACGCGGGATATCGACGGCTTCGCCGTCTTTACCGGCGCCGAGCTGACCTGCGACTACGCGATGCTCGCCGGCGCCGACGGCATCGTGCCGGGGCTGGGGAATGTCGACCCGGCTGGGTACGTGCGCCTCTACGAGCTTGGCAAGGCCGGGAAGTGGGAGGTGGCCCGCGCCGAGCAGGAGCGGCTCTACCGCCTCTTCGACATCATCTGGCAGGCGACCCCGGGCCGCACCGGGTTCACCGCCGGTGCGCTGGGTGGGTTCAAGACCGCACTCCAGCTACTGGGCGTGATCGCCACGAACACGATGGCGCCGCCGATGACCGCGTTGAACGCCGAGGAGACCGGGAAGATCCGCGCGATCCTCGTCGAGTCGGGTCTGTTGTAGGCACGGAACGCGGCCAGCCCGATGTTGGTGTCGGTACAGGACGCGGACAGTCAGCTGTAACGGAGGACTTTCGACCACCGGCACCATCATCGACCGTGCGGACGCGGGTCGAAATGTCCTCCTTTCGTGCGACTGTCGTGCCTGTAGCATCATAAACAGCACGTCATTCTGAACGAATGTGAAGAATCCAACACGAAGCGGTGTGACACGCACCCGAAGCCCGCCCTTCTCCCACAAAACCATCGTCTTCCGAGGGAAAGGCTCGCTTACGCTCTTCGTCATTCGGACTCACCCGGGCGAGCCTTTCGCTACAGCGGGCACGACGCCTTTCGCGTCACCAACAGATCGTCATCCCGACCAAGCAGCCCGCGAAGCGGGATGCGCGTGGAGGGATCTTTGCACCAGCCTGATTACCTCTTGGGCCGGAGCAAAGATCCCTCGGCACGCGTCCCCTCGGCCGAGCCTGGAGGGCGAGAAGCGGGAGCGAGCCTTCGCTTCGCTCGTGTCGCGGCTCGGGATGACGGACTTCTTTAGGCTGGGGACGGTCCCTGTTCGACAACGCATGCTTACGGCATTCCGCTCACTCCGGTACAGTTCCCGTAGTGCAATCGAGGCAATCGGGAGAGGGACGGGATGACATCCCCTGCAAGCGGGCCGATCGGGCGCGCGGTGACCTTCGGCGAGGCGATGATTCGCGTCACGCCGCCGTTGTACGAGCGGCTGGAATCGTCCACGACATGGACGCCGACGGTCGGCGGAACGGAGCTGAACGTCGCGGCGGGCTTGCGCATCCTCGGGGTGCGGAGCGCGTGGGTGTCGGCCCTGCCGGAGAACGCGCTGGGGCGGTTCATTGCCCGCTCGGCGGCCGCGGCGCGCGTCGACACGGACGGCATCACCTGGATCGATGAGGACGAGGGCCGCGCCGGGCTGTATTTCCTGGAAGAGGGCACCGTCCCGCGCCCATCATCGATCCTCTACGACCGCAAGGACGCCGCGATCGCGACCGTCGACCCCGCCCGTTACGACTGGCCGGCGCTGCTGGACGGCGCCGGGCTCCTGCATGTGACCGGTATCACTCTTGCGCTGTCGCCGAACGCCCGCCGCGCCGCCATGGACGCGATGCGCGTGTCGCATGAACGGGGCGTGATCGTCTCCTTCGACCCGAACTACCGCTCACGTCTGTGGAGTGTCGACGAGGCCGGCGAGGCGTTCCGGGAGGCGATGCCCTCCGTCGATATCCTGTTCGCCTCGGAGGACGCGCTGGAGACCTTCTTCGACATCCGCGGCGAGGGCGAGACGCTCATGCGGAGCGCGATCGACGCCTTGGGCATTGACACGATCACGATGACCGCCAAGCGCGGCGAGACGAGCCGTGAGCTGGTCATCCGCAGCGTCGCGATGAACGCGCGAAGTGAGAGTGCGACATCCGCGGAGGTAGCGATCGAGGTCGTTGACCGCATCGGCGGCGGCGACGCCTACGCGGCCGGTTTCCTCGCGGAATACCTCGCCGGGTCGGGCGACCTGGGCCGGGCGGTGGCGGTGGGCAACGCCGCGAGCGCGATCAAGCACACGATGCCCGGCGATTTCCTGCGCGCGACCCGCGAGGAGATCGAAGCGGTCGCATTCGGCTACCATCACGGCCTACTGCAACGATAACCCGGCGTTACTCGCGTATGGGCGGTCGGCCGAAGGCTCACCGCCCATCGACCGAAGGTCGATATCCAGAATGAGGAGAAGCTCGCTCATGTCCACCTCAACCCTCCGGCCGAAAGGCATTATCCCGCCCGTCGTCACGCCGTTCCGGGAGGATGGCGAGGTCGATACCACCTCGCTAGGGCGCGTGATCGAGCATCTCATCGCCGGTGGCGTGCACGGCGTCTTCCTGCTTGGGTCGTCGAGCGAGATCGGCGCGATGACACCGGACCAGCGCGACCAGATCCTCGAAACGGGCGTCGCGGCGGTGCAGGGGCGGGTGCCGGTTTATGCCGGGATCATCGACATGGGCACGCGGGCGGTGCTGCGACATGCGCGGCGGGCGGCGGAGTTCGGTGTCGACGGGCTGGTCGCGACCCCGCCCTACTACATCCACCCGAGCGACGATGAGATCGTGGCGCATTTCCGCGCGATCGCCGAGGCGGTGCCGCTGCCGGTGGTGGCCTACAACATCCCGACGAACATGAACACGAAGCTGGAGCCCGGCGTGGTTGGGCGGCTGGCGAAAGAGCGGCTCGTCGTCGGCGTGAAGGACAGCGGCCGCAGCGACGCGAACTTCCGACGCATGGTGATGGCGGCGGAAGGAGTCGAGGGCTTCGCCTGCATGACCGGGTCGGAGATCACAGTCGACTTCGCGATGATGGCCGGGGGCGTTGGCGCGGTGCCGGGGCTCGGCAACGTCGACCCGGCCGGGTACGTCGGGCTCTACGACGCGCTGGTCGCCGGGGACTACGCGGAGGCGCGCCGGAAGCAGGAGCGGCTGGTGCGGCTCGGCAAGATCCGCTCGCAGGCCAAGCGCCGGGAGGTCGGGACGACGGCAAACTCGATTGGGGGGTACAAGACGGCGCTGAAGGTGCTGGGCGTGATCGAGTCGAACGCGATGGCCGCCCCGATGACCGCACTGGACGGCGAGGAAGAGGCCGGCGTGCGCCAGGTGCTGCGCGACCTTGCGCTCCTCGCGTAGCGATATGCCGTATTCGCGATAACGTGCTTACGCTGCGTACATGAAGAAGGCCCCTAGTGCTCGTTGCTTCACCAGGGGCCTTCTTCATTTTGGACAGACAAATGCCGTCGCGGGAGCGGGAGGGTCGGGATCGACGCGGGTCCGGTCTCAGGGGGGCATGAGACCAGGCTCATGGGGTGAGATACGCGTTCCCGTGGAGCCCGCTATAGGCAGGTGTAGTCGGGTTTAGTGCGGCCAGCCGAACGGCAGCGTGGTGCGGTCGTACGCGCTCAGGTCGCGGCGGGCCTCATCGGCGGTCGGGTAGCCCGTGCCGGAGCGGAGGACACCACTGTAGTAGTGGTTGAAGCGGCTGCCAGTGCGGCGGGTCGAGCGACCAAGGATGCGGCGGAAGATGTTCATGAGATTCTCCTGAAGTCAACGTCGTTGGTGACGAGCGGCTGGGCCTCTCTGCCCTGCCTATATAGGATTATACAGATAGAGAGATGAAACGTCAACACATCATCACGATATTGTTATGATTCGTTTGTGGCGCACGCACAAGCAGCCGGCGATACCGCGTTGCCGTGCCGCACCGACCCTGTTTCCGGCGCGGTGTGCTACATATGAAGCCGAACGCGGCATCCGGTCGCGCTTTCCCGCCGTACAGAAGGCGAGGGGACCTGCCCTCGTCGAGCAGGAACGATGCAGAACTCTTCCACCCCAGAGCCACAACGACCGCCCCGCACATGGGCCAGCCGCCTCAGCACGATCCTCTTCATCGCGGCCATCCTGTTCGCGGCGGCGGCGGTGTATCTCTTCGTGACCGAGGACAACTCTCCGGATGGGCCGATTCCGCCGACGGCGGCGGCCGGGCGCAACGAGTTCGCGACGGTGATCAACGCGCTGAAGGACGCTGGACTGGAAAACGTCGATCCCGGCCGGTACACGGCCACGGCGGACCAGCTGGAGCAGCCGGGACAAGTGATCGAGATCGGCGACGTCAACGCCTTCGTCTTCATTTACCCGGATGCCGACCCCCAGGCGGCGGTTGCCGCGCGCGAGGCGGACGCGTCGGACCTGGACCCCGCAACGGTGAAGTTGTCCTCGCGCACCGCGGAGCGGCCCCTGAACGACGGTCTGGAGACGCATGTCTTCCAGGCGAGCAACGTGATCGTGGTGCTGGCCGGCGGCGATGACGCGCTGGTCAGCACGGTGCAGAACGCGATCGAATCGCTGCCCTAGGAGGGCACGTACCATGACAGACGACGCACAGCGCGGTGCGCACGACCCGCGTGAGGACGAGGAATCGATCCGTATCACCCCGGCCGGGGAGAACGCGACGCTCGCCGACACGGACGAGAGCCAGGACGAGCGCGGCCGGATCGGCTACGGCAAGTACGAGCGCCGCTCGTCCTGGATCCTCGGCGGTGTGCTGGTGCTGATCGTTGCGGCGATCGGTCTCTTCCAGGCCCTTGGCGAGAACGACGAGGGGAACGACACGGGCCCATCGTCGGTGGATATCGCGACCATCGGTGAGCCCGCGGCGGACTTCTCGATGCAGACCTTCTCGGGCGAGACCTTCACCCTGTCAGAGCATCGCGGCCAGGTCGTCGTGGTCAACTTCTGGGGCTCCTGGTGCGAGCCGTGCAAGCGCGAGATGCCGGCGTTCCAGAATTACTGGCAGAACGCGCCGGACGACGTGATGTTCGTCGGTGTCGGTTCCAAGCGCGACCCGCTCGACAAGGCCACCGCCTTCGCCGAGGAGTACGGGGTGACATACCCGATCGGGCGCGACACCGAGGGTGGCACGGTCGCCGCCGGGCAAATCTCCAAGGAATACAACATCACCTTCTACCCGATGACCTACATCATCGACCCGGACGGCAACATCTCCGCCCTCGTCATCGGCGAGATGGACGAATCCGACCTCCAGGGGTACATCGACCAGGCCCGCGACAGCGCCAACGAGGAGTAGCGTTGCCTTCCGCGGAAGAAACCGTCATTCCGCGGTGGGCATGATGCACGGCCTCGCTACCGCACCATCATGTCATCCTGAGCCGACGCGCGAACACGGTGAGCGGGTCGTGTCGAAGGATCTCTGCTCTGGCATGACAGGGTCTCAGGCAGAAGTAAAGATCCCTCGACACGCTTCCTCGCCCCTTCGCGTTGTTCAGGGTCGGGTCGCGGCTCGGGATGACGACGAGCATGTTGTGCGTAGGCATGTCGCACCCCCTTCGCTACCCCGCGAAGCGTTCATACGCCTCGACCATCGCGGCGATCATCTTCTCCCCTCCGTGCCCTTCATCATCGATGACGACCAGCTCGCTGCCGGGCCATGCCTTGTGCAGCTCCCACGGGATGCGCATCGGCGAGCTGATGTCCAGCCGGCCGTGGACGAGCACGCCGGGGATGTGTGCGATCGTCGGCATCCCGTCCAGCAGCTCGGTTTCCCCGAGGAACGCGCCATGGCTCCAGTAGTGGGTCACCAGTGTCGCGAAGACCTGCTGGCGCGCCGGGTCGTCATCCGCGAGCATTGGGCCGCGATTCGGGTCCAGTGATACATGGGTGTCTTCCCAACGGATCCAGTCGCGCGCGGCCTGCTCCCGCACAGCTGCATCCGGGCTGGTCAGGAGCGCGGCGTAGGCGTCGACCATGCGCTGGCCCGGTTTCGCGTTGGAGGCGGCCGCGAAAGCATCCCATTCCCGCGGGAAGATGTTGCCCATCGCCTCGGTGAGCCATTCCACCTCCGTCGGCGTCGTGGTCGTGACTGCCCCGAGGACGATCTCGGTCACGCGGTCCGGGTGTGTCTGGGCATAGGCGAGCGCCAGGGTCGTCCCCCACGACATGCCGGTGACGAGCCATCGCCCGATGCCGAGGTGCTCGCGGAGCGTCTCGATGTCGGCGATCAGTGCCTGCGTGGTGTTCGTGGCGAGGGTGTCCCATGTCGCCAGCGGGCGGCTGCGGCCACAGCCGCGTTGCTCGAACGAGACGATCAGGTAGCGTGCGGGATCGAAGCGCTTGCGATGGCCGGTCATGATGCCGCTGCCGGGGCCGCCGTGAAGGTGGATCGCCGGCTTGCCGTCCGGGTTGCCGGACGCCTCCCAATAGATCTCGTTCCCGTCGCCGACCGGCAGCCTCCCGGTCGCGAATGGCTCGATGGGTGGGTACATCTGGACTTGCTCCTCTCGACGATGTGTTCTTGATCGTCATCCCGAGCCGTGACCAGAGCGCAGCGAAGGGAGCGTGTCGAGGGATCTTTGTACCGGCCTGAACGCGAGTCCTGCCAGAGCAAAGATCCCTCGACACGGTTCGCCTCCCTACGGTCGGCTCACCGGCTCGGGATGACGACATGGAGAGCAGTGTGGCAGGCCAGGAGGGGCGAAGACGGCAACGGGCCCGCCAGAAGCGGACCCGTGTGCCAGCGGACAACAATGATGTGGCGATCTACCGCGCGATCTCGACCTTGGTGATCCAGTCGCTGTGCTCGTTCGTCTTGCCGCGGAAGATCGCGAACAGCGTGTCGTAGAGCTGCTTCGCGATCGGTCCCTGCGTGCCGGCGCCGACCGTGCGGCCATCGATCTCCCCGATCCACGCGACCTGCACGCCGGTACCGCAGAAGAAGGCCTCGTCCGCGATGTACAGCTCCGAGCGGTCGATGCTGCGCTGCTCCGTCGGGATACCGAGCTCCCCGGCAAGCTGCAGGATCGTGCGGCGGGTGATGCCTTCGAGGATGTCGCTGTCGATCGGCGGGGTGACCAGCGTGCCGTCGCGGACGATGAAGAGGTTCGCGGCGCTGCCCTCGGCCACCTTCCCTTCGGCGTTCAGCATGATCGCGTCGTCGCAGCCGTAGGCCATCGCCTGGTCCTTGGCGAGCGCGGAGCCGATGTAGGAGCCGGTGATCTTGCCGCGGCTCGGGATCATGTTGTCCGAGGTACGTGTCCACGACGATACGATCGCGGTCTGGCCGCGAGTGGTGTCGAGGTAGTCGCCCATCGGCAGCATGTAGACGGCCAGCTCGTCGGAGAGGCCCTGCAGCTTGGGTGACAGGGAGACGGACGACTTGTAGATGAACGGGCGGAAATAGGTATCGCTCGTCGGCGCGTTCTTCTGCGTCAGCTCGATGATGATCCCGGCAAAGCGGTCGATGTCGTAGGGCAGGTTCATCCGCAGGAGCTTGGCCGAGCGCAGGAGGCGTGCGGCATGCTCGCGGAGGCGCACGATATTGACCGTAGTCTTGTCCTCGGAGATGTAGCCACGGATGCCCGCGAACGCCCCGGTACCGTACTGGAGGGCGTGGGTGCCGATACTGACCTTCGCCTCGGAAAAGGGAACGATGTTTCCCTCGAAGAAGGCGTAGTCCATCGTGACGTCGTGCGTGGCCATCGTGTGTTTCTCTCCAAAGGAACGGTGCGGATCGTCCGCGTCAAGACGAAAACGAGCGCCGACACAGGTCGTCGGAGCCGGGAACGCGGAGCGTGGCGACCGGTGGGGCGGGCTCTTTCGCCAGTATCGCACAGCGTTCGCGATCTGCGGATGCCTCAGGCGACCCGGGTGGGTGGGCGGTCGGCGACGAGATAGCGGCGCAGCAGGACGATGATCAGCAGCGAGATGACGCTCCCCATCACACCGACGCTTTGGCCGCTGCGCAGGCCCAGCTCGTCCAGCACGACGCCGATCAGCAGCGAGCCGAGGGCCGCGCCGGTGGCCAGCGCCGACCCGACCCAGGTGAAGGCCTCGGTGAGGCGTTTCGGCGGGGAGAGTATCTCGACCACGCCGTTCGTCGCGATCATCGCCGGCGAGATGCTCAGCCCGGTGACGAAGATCGCGGCGGTCATCTGCCAGACGGTGCTAGAGAGGAACATCGGGATCGTGCCGAGCGTGAACCAGACGAGCGAGAGCTTCAGGCGCTGCTCGATCGGGATCGTCCAGCGGATCGCGCCGTATATGACTGCCCCGAGCAGCGAGCCGAAGGCAAAGGTCGACGCCATGATGCTCGCCGAGCCGGGAAAGTCGTTCGCTTGGGCGAAGGCGACGAGTACGATCTCGACCGCGCCGAAGACGATGCCAAGGAAGAGCAGCGATCCGGTGATCACCTGCATGCCGGGGATCGACATCACGGCGCGTCCGGAATCTGGCTGGTCGCTGGGGTGCAGGCTCACCGCCGTCGTGGCCTGTGGGGTCGGCTGCAGCACGAGAATCGCCGAGGCGATCAGCGTGAAGGCCAGCGCGACGAGCAGCGCGACCGAAGCGCCGATGCTCACCGCAAGCGGCACGACGATGAGCGGTCCAATGACGAAGCCGGTTTCGTCGGCCATCGCCTCGAGTGCGTAGGCCTTGTCCAGCCGCTGGCCCTTGCCGAGAAGCGCGACCCATCGCGCCCGGCTGAGCGAGCCGAACTGGACGCTGGAGCCGCCGATGATCGCCGCGCCGAGCAGGATCAGCGCGGGGTGGGCCTCGCGCTCCGCGGCGACGATGAGCAGCAGCATGCCGACGAGGTGGGCGATCGCGGTCCAGAGGATGACCGGCTTGCCGCCGGTGCGGTCCATCAGCCGGCCAAGCTGGGGTGAAGCGACGGCGGCGACCAGCGTCTGTGTCGCGCCGACGAGCCCGGCGAGCGAGTAGGAACCGGTCGTTTGCTGGATAAGCAGGATGGCGCCGAGCGCCTTCATCGAGATCGGGATGCGCCCCAGGAAGGTGGCGAAGACAAAGAGGACCTGCGCGGGCGTCCCGAAGAGGCTGCGGTAAGTTGTCGATTCGGGCGCGGTGGTCATGGGGTGTCGGTTCCGGGATGCGGGGCGTAAAGAAACAGACCGGCGCGA
>CAVUJR010000005.1:0-38828 GCA_963741805.1 uncultured Chloroflexia bacterium | reverse complement strand
GTTGACCTGTTCGCACAGTACCGATGGTTCATCTGGTATGTCAAGTGAACGTACAGGCGTCGAGGCGGAATTTGTTTAACGCGATCACGTGGATGAAGGTGGCGATGGGGAGGCATGTCGGTATGTCTCCCCATGCCCCTGACGATTACGACCGATCGCGACGCTGGCCGCGCGAGCGGGCAAGCGACTCATAGACGCGCTGCTTGCGGGTGTGCTCGTCGAGCGGGCGCATGTCCTTCTTCGCGAACGTCATCGCCCGGGCGTACTCCGCCTGCACCGCGTCGGTCTGCGGCGCTTCGGCGAGCCGAACGGCGCTCTGGTGGAACATCGCCCGCGACTCCCGGAAGCGGCCTTCGCGGTCGAGGCGGATCGCCTCGCGCTGGTCGCGGTCGGCCCGAGCCTTCGCTATGATCTCCGCGACCTCGTCATCGCGCACTGCGCCGCGCGCCGCGTCCGTATCCACCAGGCGCAGGGCTGGCAGTTCCTGATGCATGCCGGAGCGCTCACCCGTCGTCGCCTGCAACCACTCCAGCTCAACCATCGGGGCCGTATCGTCCGGCCGGGCGCCAGCGCGAACGCTGATATCGAACACGAGGTCGACCGTCTCGCCGGCGGAAAGGCTACGCAGGTCGACGATCACCGTCTTGCCGTGGCGATCGACCGGGAAGGCGCTGACGAGACGCCCCCGCACGCCGTCCGGGAAGGTCACGCGCAGCACCGGACGCAGCGCCCGCGCCTGGAGCAGATCGCCGATCTCCTGCTCGAAGAAGGACCGCAGTTGGGACGTCTCGGCGATGTACTCGAACGCGCCGCCACCCGCCTCCGCCATGCCGCTGAGCAGCATCTCGTCGAAGTGGCGCCCGACGCCGATCGTCGTCGTTTCGATCCCGCGCCGACGCAGCTCCGTCGCGTGGCGCACCAGCTCACCCGGCTCGGTGATGCCCTGGTTCGCGAGGCCATCCGTCAGCAGCAACGCGCGCTGCAGGCGAAGCGGACCATCCGGGCGCTGGACTGCCGCAAGTTGCTGGCAGGCCGTCAGCCAACCGCCGGAAAGGTTCGTGCTACCGCGCGCCTCTACGTCCGCCAGCATCCGGGACAGGCGGCGCTTGCCCGCGCCATTGGCGAAGGTCAGCTCGTGCCGCACCTCCACCTCATGGTCGAAGCTGACCAGCGCGACGCGGTCCTCGTCATCGAGGTGGTCCGTCGCGGCGATCACGGCCTCCTTGACGAGGTCGATCTTGTCGGGACCGTGCATGGATCCGGAGCGATCGAGCGCGAAAGCGATGTCCAGCGGGGCGCGGTGGGCGGAGGCAGTGGGGCCACTGGACGCGGCGATGTGGATGAGGAGGCCGGTTTCGTCGCCGTCACGGTCGACGTCGGCGCGCTCCCAACGGGCGGAAAGCGAGAGGGTGGCGGGGGTCATGGTCATGGGCGGGTCCTTTCTGGGAGTCACTCGTCTAGCATGCGCCTGATCCAGTTGAGGGCGGAGCCGATCTTGTCGCCGTGGCGGGTCCAGGCTTCCTCGCTGATCAGCAGCTCCGCCTCGCCGGAGATCGGGATGCGCTTCCATGAGCGCATCTCCGGCGGGGCCTCGGTGCGAACGCGGCGCGGCGACTGCCTGGCGCGGACGGCATACTCCGGCGCGGGTTCCCGGAGCGCCCGGGCGATGTAGGCGTCGGCGGAGAGGTCGGCGGACGATGCGACGGGCGGGGCGGATCGACGCCCGGAGGTCCGCGCGGCGTGGCGGATCTCGTCGGGCGTCATCTCCGCGAGGCGCGAGCGAATCTCTTTCAGCGGCAGGTACTGCTCCTTCAACTGCCCGATCACCCGCAGGCGATCGAGGTGCTCCCGGGAGTAACGGGCGTTGCGGCCGATCGAATCCGGCGGCGGCAAGAGACCCTCGGCGATGTAATAGCGAACGGTCCGGGTGGTGACATCCACCTCGCGCGCGAGCTCGTCAAGCGAGTAGGACGTCGAGTCGTCGCGGTCGGGATGTTCGTCCGGGTGGCGACGGGACATGGAACGGGTCCTCCTTGCTCGATGCGTCGCGGGAATATGGGCCATGAGCGGTGTCGACACTCGAAATGTATCAGTGTGACGTTCAACTGTCAATATCTATTCCCGGGCACTTTTCGATGTCGCCGGCCGTTCGTATTGACAAACATCGATATGAAGGATATGATCGCCCCAGTGACCGAGGAAACCCGAGACGTTCCATTAGGAGAACCGGGGATTCCACGCGCAATCGTATCGATAGACATCAATACAAGGAGCCATCACCGATGCAGAACATGTTTACCAGCGAGCACTACGCCGCGGCAGTGATCGACAGCTACCGCGCTGAGGCGCGCCGGCACGACCTGCTGGCGCAAGCCCGTTCGGGGCAGTCGCGCCGCCTTCCCGGCACCGCGCTGCTCTCGCGCATCCGCACTGCCCTCGACAGCAACAAGGCCGCATCGCCGATGGCCCCGGCGTGCCAGCCTGGCATGGCATGCTAGCCCCGTCCGGTCCCGACTCTTCGCTCGACGCCACAAACGCTCACAGGAGACCTCCCATGGATCGATCAGCACTCCCCGTCGTCGTCATCGGAGCCGGCCCGGTCGGCCTCGCCGCCGCCGCGCACCTCCTCGAGCGCGGACTGGAGCCGCTCGTCATCGAGCGCGGCGACCGTGTTGGACACAACATCCGCGACTGGGGCCATGTGAAGCTCTTCTCCCCATGGGAGTATGTCGTCGATCGCGCCGCGGGTGACCTCCTGGGCGCCAGCGGTTGGAAATCGCCGGAGAGCAGCGCCTACCCGACCGGAAACGAGATGGTGGAGCGCTACCTCGAGCCCCTCGCGGCGCTCCCGGCCATGGCGAAGCGCATCCGTTTCTCCACCGAGGTCATCGGCGTGACGCGCGACGGCATGGATAAGATGAAGACACCGGGTCGCGACGAGGCGCCTTTTGCGGTGACCGTCCGCACGCCCGACGGCACGGACGAGACCCTGCTCGCTCGCGCGGTCATCGACGCCTCCGGCACCTGGACGACCCCGAACCCGCTCGGCTCCAATGGCCGCCCCGCTCCGGGCGAGCGCGCGCTGGCGGAGCACATCGCCTACGGCATCCCGAACGTCCTCGGTGACGCCCGTAATCGCTACGCCGGCAAGCGCGTGCTGGTCGTCGGCAGCGGCCACTCCGCCTTCAACGCCCTGCTCGACCTCGTCCACCTCGCCGACGAGGCACCCGGCACGGAGATCACCTGGGCGATCCGCAAGCCACAGAACCGCCTGCAGAACCTCTTCGGCGGCGGCGCCAACGATGCCCTCCCCGCCCGCGGCGAGCTCGGCGCGCGAATCCAGGCGCTCGTCGAGGCGGGCCGGCTGCGGCTGGAGACCGCCTTCCGCCTCACAAGCCTGGCGTCGACTCCGGATGGCATTGTGGTCACCGGTACCGACCGCGTCCTCGCCCCGGTGGATGAGATCATCGCCACCACCGGGTTCCGCCCGGATCTGGAACCGCTCTCGGAGCTGCGCCTCGGCCTCGACCCGGCCGTGGAGAGCCCGACCGCGCTCGCACCGCTGATCGACCCCAACGTCCACAGCTGCGGATCCGTGCCGCCGCACGGGGCAATGGAGCTCCTGCACCCGGAGACCGACTTCTACATCGCCGGCATGAAGAGCTACGGCCGCGCGCCGACCTTCCTGATGCTGACCGGCTACGAACAGGTCCGCTCGATCGCCGCCGCGATCGCGGGCGACTGGGACGCCGCGCGCGATGTGCAGCTCGTGCTGCCCGAGACAGGCGTCTGCTCGTCGAACATCCCGGGGCTGGAGGATGCGGGGGTTGGCTCCGCGTGTTGCGGCGTCAACGAAGAAGCGCAGATCGTCTCAAGCTGCTGCGGCACCGCCGAACCGCAGGTGATCGGGCTCACGGCCCTCGCGCGATCGTAAAAGAGGAGGACACTGCCATGACAGACCAGGACACGATCCGGGAAACCGTCCGGAACCGGTATGCCGCGGGAGCGCGTGTCGTGCTCGACGGCGGATCCGCCTGTTGCGGGCCTGACATCAGCGTCGACCCGATCACCGGCAACCTGTACACCGCCGAGGAGTCGGCCGTCATCCCCACGACCGCGCTGGCCGCGTCCCTCGGCTGCGGCAATCCGACCCAGCTCGCCGAGCTCCATCCGGGCGAGACGGTGCTCGACCTCGGCAGCGGCGGCGGCATCGATGTGCTCCTCTCGGCGCGGCGGGTTGGGCCCGAGGGGTTCGCCTACGGGCTCGACATGACCGACGAGATGCTCGAGCTCGCCGAGAAGAACCGCCAGATCGCGGAGGCGACGAACGTCGAGTTCCTGAAGGGCCAGATCGAGGACATCCCCCTGCCAGACAACGCGGTCGACGTCATCATCTCCAACTGCGTGATCAACCTCGCCGCCGACAAGGGCCAGGTCCTGCGCGAGGCGTTCCGGGTGCTCAAACCCGGCGGGCGCTTCGCCGTGTCAGACGTCGTTACGCAGGGCACATTGCCGGACGACCTCAAACGCGACATGGAGGCGTGGGTCGGCTGCGTGGCCGGCGCGCTGGAGGAGAACGAGTATCGCCACTTGCTCGCTGACGCCGGGTTCGGCGATGTCGAGGTGCAGGTCACCCGCGTCTACGACCCGCGCGAGCTCTCCGCCAGCGTCGGTGGCGGGAGCTGCTGTGGGAGCGCGGCAACCGACGTCTCGTGGGACGAGAACGCCTACGCCCGCTTCGCCGCATCCGGCGGGCAAGTCGTGAGCGCGTTCGTGCGGGCGACGAAGCCGGGGGCTTAATTCGGCCTCCCAGACGCCGTCATCCCGAGCCGATGCGCGAGCGTAGCGAGCGTGTCGTGTCGAGGGATCTTTGCTCTGGCATGACAGGTTTACGGCCTTGATCAAAGATCCCTCCACGCGCGACCCGGTGCGCGGTTCGCTTGGTCGGGATGACGAGCTGGGTTATTGCATAAGCGGGACATAGGGGACTGGGATGAACACGTCAGTCAGGACAGCATCAGCACCGACCGCAGGCGATCCGGAAGCGCGGGCGCACCTGTCGACGATCGACCGCTTCCTGCCGCTGTGGATCCTGCTCGCGATGGCGATCGGGATCGGGCTGGGGCGCATCTTCCCCGATCTCGGGGAATGGCTGGATTCGGTCAAGGTCGCGGACGTCTCGCTCCCGATCGCCATCGGCCTGCTCTGGATGATGTACCCGGTGCTGGCGAAGGTGAAGTTCGAGGCGGTGGGCGGGCTGGTCACCAACGGCAAGATGATGCTGACGTCCTCGCTCCTGAACTGGGTGATCGGGCCACTGCTGATGTTTGGCCTGGCGTGGGCGTTCCTTCCGGACGAGCCGCACTACCGAACCGGCCTGATCCTGATCGGGCTGGCGCGCTGTATCGCGATGGTGCTGATCTGGAACCAGCTCGCCTGCGGTGACGGCGAGGTCGCGGCGGTGCTCGTGGCCATCAACTCGGTGTTCCAGATCGTGATGTACTCCGTGCTCGGCTGGCTCTTCCTGAGCGAGATTCCGGGTTGGTTCGGCTCCACCGGCACCGAGCTGGATGTCTCGATGTGGGAGATCGCGAAGAACGTGCTGATCTTCCTCGGCATCCCGCTGGCGGCGGGGTTCCTCACCCGCGCCACGCTGATCCCGGCGAAGGGCGCGGACTGGTACGCCAACACCTTCCTGCCGAAGATCGGCCCGACGGCGCTGCTCGGCCTGCTCTACACGATCGTGATCATGTTCGCGATGCAGGGTGACCGGTTGCTGGACCAGCCGTTCGACATCCTGCGCATCGCGTTGCCGATGGTGATCTATTTCGGCCTGATGTTCTCGATCGCGTTCTTCGTCTCCAAGGCGCTCGGGTTCACCTACGAAGAGACGACGGCGATCTCCTTCACCGCCGCCGGGAACAACTTCGAGCTGGCGATCGCGGTGGCGGTCGGGGTCTTCGGGATCTCGTCCGGTGAGGCCCTCACCGGCGTCATCGGGCCATTGATCGAGGTTCCGGTGCTGATCTCGCTCGTCTACGTCGCCTTGTGGCTGCGAGACCGGTATTTCCCTACCGCGAAGCCGGTAGCATCGGGAACGACGGCGTCCGTTGCAGCGAACACCCGGTAGGGAGGTACCGTCTTGCCTGACTATCGGATCGCGCTCCTGAGTGACATGCACGGCAATAGCGCCGCAACCGAGGCCGTGCTGGCCGAGATCGACGCCGCCGCGCCGGATGAAACAATCTGCCTCGGCGATCTCGTCGGCTACGGCGCGCGGCCGAACGAGGTTATCGACCTGGTTCGCGAGCGCGACATCCCAACGATCATGGGCAACTATGACGACGGCGTCGGGTTCGACCGCGACGACTGCGGCTGCGCGTACAAGGACAAGGACGAGGAGGCGCGCGGCCAACAATCGCTGATGTGGACGCGCGGGGTGGTCGATGACGACCGTAAGGCGTACCTGCGAGGCTTCGCGCCGGAGCTGCGGCGGGAGGTCAACGGTGTTCGCATCCGCCTCGTCCACGGCAGCCCGCGCCGGATGAACGAATACCTCTTCGAGGACCGTGACGAAGGCTCCCTGAAGCGCATCGCCGGCATCACGGACGCGGATGTGCTCATCTTTGGGCATACGCACAAGCCATGGCATCGCGAGATCGAGGGCGTGCTCTTCGTCAACACCGGCAGCGTCGGCAAGCCGAAAGACGGCGATCCACGCGCGTGTTGGGTGCTCCTCACCGTTCGGGAGGACGGCTCCACGGAGGTCGACACCCGGCGCGTGGACTACGACATCGCCGCGATGTCGGCGGCGATCCGGGCGGAAGCGGACCTGCCGGACCGGTTCGCGGAGGATATCGAGACCGGCGGCGGGCCGAAGCAGGAGCAGGGTCGCAGGCAAACGTAGGGGCCGGCACGCGGTGTGCCGACCCCGGTCATGACTGATTGTCGAGCGGCTTACGGGCTACCTGACGACCGGCTCGCCCCTGACCAAAGCCCCGAGGGCGTCGACGCCGACGGGCTCATCCTCCAGGAGCGGGACGACAGCGTACCGGTCGGCGAGCTCGCTGGCGACCCGATCGATCTGCGGGTGCTCGCTGGCGGCACGCGTGCGCAGCAGCGGGGACGACGGCCCGGCGGCGAGCAGCGAGTTGTTGATGATCCACGCCCACGGCTCGATATTCGCGCGACGCAGGTCCTTCTGCAGATCCTCGGCCTCGAGCACCGGCGTGGTTTCGGCGAGCGTGGTCAGGATGACTTTCGTGGCCTCGGGGTCCTGCAGGCGCATCAGCGGCGTCGAGAACTGCGACCCCTCGGTCATCTGGCGCACGATCTCACGGTGGTAGGCGCCGGTGGCGTCCATCAGCAACAGCGTGTGCCCGGTCGGTGCGGTGTCGACGACCACGAATTGGCGGCGGGACTCGCGCACGGCCTTCGAGAACGCCTCGAAGACAGCCACTTCCTCGTAGCATGGCGAGCGCAGGTCCTCGGCGAGCAGCGCGCGGCCTTCCTCGTCGAGCTTCGCGCCCTTGGTCCGCATCACGCGCTCCTGGTACGCGCGGATCTCAACCTGTGGATCGATGCGCGAGACCGTGAGCCCCTCCAGCTCGCCGCGCAGCGTCTCCGTCAGGTGCGCGGCGGGATCGGTCGTCGTCAGATGCACCTTCTTGCCAGCCTTCGCCAGCGCGACGGCGATCGCGGCGGCCATCGTCGTCTTGCCGACACCGCCCTTCCCCATCAGCATCACGAGGCCATGATCGCCTCGCGCGAGGTCGTCGACGAGCGCGCCGAGCGGCGGCATCGCGAGGTCATCCGGCAACTGCGGCGTGTCGCCTGCAACAAGATCCTCGTCCACGAAGAGCGTGCGCAGGGCATCGACGCCGACCATGTTGCGGCTCTTCAGGGGAATACCGTCAAGCGGCAAACCGGCGAGATTCGCCGGCATTGCTCCCATCGCGGCGACCTCACGCGCGTGGACGGCGGTGGCGAGTGAGTCGGTGGCGGCATCCTCCGGCATCATCCCGTTGACCACCACGAACTGCTGCGAGAGGCCGATGTCGGCCAGCTCGTCGTGCGTGCGGCCGACCTCGGCCAGTGCCGACGCCTGGGGCCGCGCGACGAGGACGAGGCGTGTCCGCTCCGGATCAGCCAGGGCGTCGACGGCCTCGGCTGTAAACGGCCTTCTGGCGATCGAGGCCAGCCATCGGACCGAGGCAGGAGGCGTCGCCCTGCCCGCGCTCGAGGTACTCATTCCACGATCCCGGCAGGCGCAGGAGGCGGATGGTGTGGCCGGTCGGCGCGGTATCGAAGAGGACATGGTCGTACCGCGACGTCAGGTCGTCGTTCGTTAGCAGGCCGGTGAACTCGTTGAACGAGGCGATCTCGGTCGTGCAGGACCCGGAGAGCGACTCGGTGACCGAGCGCAACTCCTCCTCAGGGATCATCCCGCGCAGCGGGCCGACGATTCGCTCGCGGTACTGCTCGACGGCCTCCTCCGGGTCGATCTCCAGCGCGACGAGCCCTGGCACGTCGGTGATCGGGGTCATGCGGTTGCCGACCGTCTGGCCGAAGACCTGGCCGATGTTCGAGGCCGGATCCGTGCTGACGAGCAACACCGTCTTGCCGGCATCGACCAACTCCAGCGCGGTCGCGCAGGCGATCGACGTTTTGCCAACGCCGCCCTTGCCGGTGAAGAAGAAGTAGCGCGGGGGATCCTGGAGAAAGCGAGGTGTGGTCATCGGGACAGCCTTGTCACGAGCGATCAGCGCCGATCATCGTCCTGTTCCAAGGCTACGACTCCTATCGACATCCGTCAATATGTGTCATACTAGGGTTATGAAGACGATTATTGAGCTGCCCGTCATCAACGAACCATGCTGCCCGGCCCTCACCGATGGCCCGATCTCCGAGGTGGACGCCGAAGCCGCCGCCGCGAAGATCAAGGCGATCGCCGATCCCGTCCGCCTGCGCCTGCTCTCCCTGCTTGCCGCGAACGATTGCCAGGAGCTGTGCGTCTGCGACTTCCCGGCGGCGGTCGGTGTCAGCCAGCCGACGGTCTCGCACCACATGAAGAAGCTGGCCGAGGCCGGGCTTGTCCGTCGCGAGCAGCGCGGGAAATGGGCCTTCTACAGCATCATCCCCGACGGCTTCCGCCAGATCCGGGACATCATCGACTTCGGCTAGTCGACCCCACCACAATGACGGCGCCGCACCCGGGCAAACACGCCGGTGAGGCGGCCGGGGCCGCCTCACCAGTCAGGAAACATCGTCTCCGGTCGCTGTATCAGCGGACCAGCGGCGGATGCTGCGCGCCATGGGTCGAGGTCGGGAGATTGGTCATATAGTGCATGACAACCTCGACGATCAGGCCGACGACAAGCGCGCCTACGATGGCCGGGAAGAAGGACAGGCCCTGCCGCTCCGGACCCCAGTCACTGAACGTGCCGAGGTATTCGCTGGCGATGAACCCTCCGAGCCCGGCGCCGACCGCGGTCACCAGCCATTCGTAGCCGAACGTCTGGCGGACGATGTACTCGGCGGCCAGACCGATTGCGAGCGCCCCGGCGACCAACATGATGTAACCCCAGAGGTCCATGATCCGCTCCTTTCACGGAAAGACGTGGTGACGTCCACGTCCTGGCGATTACAGGTTAATCCTCGGGCAGTTACAAAAGGGTCATGGCGGGCGCCGTTTCGTGCCAAAACTGCAACAAATCGGCGACCTGGCGCCGCGAGGCCCCGGAAATGACCCAGGAGCAGCGACGATGACCGGAGAAAATGCGTTGGAGCAGAACAAGGCGCTTGTCCGGCGGTTGATCGACGAGGTCATGAATGCCGGGCATGTGGACGTGCTCGACGAGCTGTACGCCCCGGCACTGGCGACAGCCGCGAGGCGCTGGATCGCCCCGTTCCAGGCATCGTTCCCCGACATGCGGATGGAAATCGTGGAGCTGATCGCCGAGGGCGACACGGTGGTCGGGCGCTTCCGCTGCTCGGGAACGCATCTGGGCGAGTGGCGGGGACATCCCCCCACCGGACGCCGCTTCACGCGGATCGACGAGGTCGGCATCTTCAGCGTCAAAGATGGCCGCATCATTCGCGCGTGGAGTCTCGAGGACACGCTGCGGCGCCTGGAGCAGCTCGGGCTGGGATAACCGGAGACCAGCCCCGGCCAGGCCGGAGATCGGAAACGGCACGGTATGGTTCGCCGCGCGGCAACCGGGCGATACTGATCGCGGAATACGCTGATCTTCGCCGCGGGGGCCTACCATGCCAGACACCGCCACGGACACCGCTGGAGACCATCAGGCAGCCCCCCGGCCATCCGCGTTCGCCGCGTGGCGAGATCCGGACTTCGGCCGCTACAGCGCCGCCTACATCCCGTCGATGTCCGCGACATGGATCCGCATCACGGCGATGGGCTATCTCGTCTACGAGCTGACGGAAGACCCGCTCAAGCTGGGCATCGTCAGCTTCGCGACCGCCCTTCCCCAGCTGATCCTGAGCCCGCTCTCGGGCACCTTTATCGACCGCGTGAACCGGCGCAACCTGCTGGTGACGGTCCAGTTGCTGATCGTGGCGGTGATGGCGGTCACGGCGGTCCTGATCGGCATGGACCGCATCACGTACCCGATGCTGCTCGCGATCGCGGTCATCCTCGGGTCGCTGATCACGTTCGACTGGCCGGTGCGGCTCGCCCTGATCCCCTCGCTGGTCGACCGCTCGCTGCTGCAGAACGCGATCGCGCTCAACACGACGATGTTCAACATCTCCCGCGTGTTCGGGCCGACGCTGGCGGGGTGGCTGATCGCGCTGGTCGGGATGACGTGGGCATTCGGCGTCACGGCGCTGCTGATGATCCCGTTCCCGTTGGTGCTGCTGACGATCCCGCGCCTGAAGGCGCTGGAGGTGACCAGGCCGGAGGGTTCCGGCTGGTCGCAGCTGCTCGCGGGGTACCGGTATATCGGCAGGTCGCCAAAGATCTCGGCGCTGATGCTGATGAACCTCATCCCGAACGTGCTCGGCATGAGCTACATCACGATGGCGCCCGCATATGTGAGCGATGTGCTCGACAGCGACGCGACGATGCTCGGGTACCTCCTCGCGATCAACGGGATCGGCTCGTTCATCGGGACGTTCAGCGTTGCCCGCTACCACGGGCTACGGCGACGCGGATCGTGGATCCTGCGAACGCTGGCGGTGTTCGGCAGCCTGCTCGTCATGTTCGGGCTGACAAGCAACCTGTGGTTCGCGCTCCTCACGATCTTCCTGCTCGGGATAACGTACGGGTTTGTCGCCGCGCTGAACGACACGCTGATCCAGCTGCTGGTGGACGAGTCATATCGCGGGCGGGTGATGTCGGTGTACGCGATGATCACGGGGCTGGCGCCGGGTGGCGCGCTGCTGGCGGGGTGGATCGCGACGATGCTGGGGATCGGGTGGGCGCTGGTGGTCATCGGCATCATCATGCTCCTCTACATCCCATTCCTGTGGTTCCGTACACAGATGGCGACGATCGACTGAGCATCGGTCGATGTCCCGGATCCTGCCGTGCCGGGATGACAGGATCCGTCTACGCAAAGCGACTTTTCGGGCGGCGTGGGTCATAATCGGAACCGGACCATGACCGCGCCACGCTGATGGCGCGTTCCGTTTGCCCGCGATGAGAGCCCGAACCACCCATGCCAGACGTTCTTCCCACTTCCTCACCCCCGCCCACAACGACCACGGCCTCGGCCCCGATCGACGTGGCAAAAGAGCCGCTCGCCATGGACCCACCCGAGCCGGGGGTCGTCCCGGGCGACATCGAGCCGGTCGGCGGGTTCGACTCGCTGAAGCAGCCCCTGTTCGGCACGTACCTCGGCACGCTCGCGCTTTCGATGACCGGCATCTGGGTGCGCATCACGGCGATGGGCTACCTCGTCTACGACCTCACCGACGATCCGTTCAAGCTTGGCGTCGTCTCGTTCGTGCAGAGCGCCCCGCAGGTGCTGCTCAGCCCGCTCGCCGGCGCCTATATCGACCGGGTCGACCGCCGCAAGCTGCTCATCGGCATCCAGGTCACGATCCTGCTCACGATGCTCGTCACCACGTATATGATCGCCACCGGCACGATCACCTACGGCCGCCTGCTGCTGATCGCGATCGTGATCGGCTCGATGATGACGTTCGACTGGCCGGCGCGGCTGTCGATCCTGCCGAAGCTGGTCGAGCGCAAGTACCTGGCGAGCGCCGTGGCGTTGAACTCGGCGGTCTTCAACGGCGCGAAGGTGCTCGGCCCGGCGTTCGGCGGCTGGCTCATCGCGGCGGTCGGCATGGCGTGGGCGTTCGGCTACATCTCGCTCGTCGCGGTGCCATTCATCGTCATGCTGGTCTCGATGACGCACCTGCGCCTGGAGAAGCGGACGGATGGCGTTAAGCCTCCGCGCCCATGGCAGACACTGGCCGAGGGGTATCGCTACATCTGGCACCATCGCGAGATCCGGGCGATGCTCTCCGTCGACCTGATCCCGATCGTGCTCGGCATGAGCTACATCGGCATGGCTCCGGCGGTCGCCAAGGACGTGCTCAATCTCGACGCCGGCGGCCTCGGCCTGATGCTGACCTTCAATGGCGTCGGCTCGCTTGCCGGGACACTGCTGGTCGCGCGGTTCTCGTCGTTCGCGCGGCGACGCGGGATGCAAGTACTGATCGCGATCCTGACGTTCAGCGCGTCGCTGATCGTCTTCGGCCTCTCCAGCAATATCTACCTCTCGTTCGGGATCATCACGATCCTCGGGCTGGCCTACGCGTTCTCCAGCACGATGAACGACACGCTGATCCAGCTCCGCGTCGATGACGATTACCGGGGCCGCGTGATGTCGGTCTACTCGACCTTTTGGGGGTTCTCCCCGGCGGGGGCGCTGCTCGCCGGGTTCCTCGCGGCCTACATCGGCATCCAGTGGGCGATCGCGATTAACGGCATCCTGGTCCTGGCCTACATGCCGTACCTGTGGCTGAAGACGCCGATGCGCACGATCCAATAGCGCGTGGCTGGCCCCCGCGGGGCTCTTGGCGGTTTCCCGAACGGATCACCGGCCCTATGATGGGGCCATGGGTCTCCAAGCGCTGATCCACCCGGCATCGATGAGCCGGGCTCGTCGGCGCGCGAATCTACGCTTCCAGTAAGTGAGATACCGTTCATGCCACTGATCGCGCGGTTGGTCGTGTTGCTCGCGCTGGCCGCTGTCCTTCATCCCGTGGGCGCGCGGGCGCAGGACCTCAGCCCCGAAGAACAGCTCGCGGAGCGCTACGCCCCGATCGCATCCATCCGCGAACAGGATGCTGACTGCGACACCAGCGGCGAGCCCTACCTGCCGGCCCCGGTCGAGATCGTTTTCAACGACCCGGAGGTGTTGCTGCGGCGCCAGGCGACGGGAGATGAGCTGCGCGACCCGGTGGTCGTGGCCGGGCCGAGCGCACAAGACCTCGCCGGCAAGGACGAGACGCATTATCTCGACCTCCCGGGCAACCCGCGCCTCCCCGGCTGCGCCTATGAACAGTGGGATCGCACGCGGCTGGAAGACAGCAACCTGACGCCAACGGTCTACGCGCGGGTCGCCACCGAGGCCGACCAACCCGGCATGCTCGTCCTCCAATACTGGTTCTACTGGGTGTTCAACGACTTCAACAACACCCACGAATCCGACTGGGAGATGATCCAGCTCGCCTTCGCGGCCGACACCGCCGACGAGGCCCTGGCACAGGATCCGGTGGAGGTGGTGTTCGCGCAGCACGGCGGTGGCGAGCACGCCGAATGGGACGACGAGAAGATCCAGCGGGAGGGCGACCACATCGTGGTCTACCCCGCCGCGGGATCGCACGCGACCTACTTCGGCGACGCGATCTGGATCGGCTGGGGCTCCGGCGGAACCGGGTTTGGCTGCGACGATACGAGCGGGCCCCACACCGAGGTCCCGCTCGATGTCGTGATGCTTCCGGAAAATCCCGACCCGGATGGGCCGTTCGCGTGGCTGCTCTTCGAGGGGCGCTGGGGCGAGCGCCAGGCGTGGGAGTTCAACGGGCCGCTCGGCCCCAATGCCGGGACCAAATGGGCCACGTCCCTGAGCTGGGCCGAGGACACCCGACCCTCCAGCCTGGCGATCTCCGGCAACGAGACGATCGGGCCCGGCCCGGCGGCTCTCTTCTGCTCAATCTCGAACTTCGCCGGCTCGACCATGACCGGCCTTCCGGTCAGTCCGCTGCTGATCGTCTATCAAAGCGCGGCCCTGGCCCTGGCCCTCCTGCTCCTCGCCCTTTGGAACTGGCAGTACATCTCGCAGGGGTTCAAGCTCTTTTTCCACCATGTCTCCATCTTCTTGCCGCTCTCGCTGTCGCTCTTGCCGGTGGCGTTCGCCGGCACGCAGCTCGAGCGACTCCTGCGCACCACGGGAGCTGGGGAAAGCGTCGCCGATACATTCGACGGGGGCACCACGGCGGTGATCCTCGGCACCGGTTTCGCCAGTTTCCAGCAGTTCCTGCTGATGGCGATCGTCGCGCCGGCCATCATCCATGCCACATACGACCTGACCAGGAACGACCCGGTCGGATTCCGCGAGTCCTGGAATGTTGCCCTGCGGCGATTGCCAACGAACGCCGGGGCGATCCTCCTCAACTCGATCCTGCTCACGCTGATGACCATAACGATCATCCTGATCCCGTTCGCGATCTACCGGGCCGTGCAGTGGCTCTATACGCCGCACGCGGTCATCATCGACGGCGCCAGCGTGCGCGGGGCCCGGCATGTCAGCCGCGAGCGGGTGCGCGGCCGGTGGTGGCGAACGCTCGCCCTGTCGGCGCTCGTCTGGCTCGTCTCCGGCGCGCCCGGCCCGATCCTGGCAAGCGCGCTCATGCTCACCGGCCTCGTCTCGCTTGACGCCGCCCAGTTCATCTCCAGCGTGATCTACGCCATGTCGTTCGGCATCGCGATCATCGCGACGACGATGTACTACGAGCGGCTGGACAATATCGTTGTGGGCAAGAAGGCGCAGCCCGCACGGGCAACCGCGCACGAGCAGGAAGGTCGCCAGGGGACGCTCGAGCCGATCCCGAACCCTCGCACTGTATAGGGGTGGGTCGATATCAGGATTCAGGATTAACGCGCACGATCCCGCCACGGGGGCGATAGTCGCCTCCCCGTGGCGGGATCGTCGCCTGGTCGCTAGGTCTTCGCCACCACGTCCCCGGTCTCCAGCGCCTCGATCAGCCGCAGGATCGCAGACTGCTCATCACCGTCGATCTCTGGCCGGGCGAGCTTCAGCAGCGCCAGGGTCTCCGACACGAGTTCCCGCTCCTCGTCGATCGGGCCGATCGTACCGGTTTCCGCATACTGCAGCTTCTCCGCCCGGAGATGATGCGCCGCGGAGTGGCGGGCGATCAGCTCGCGCAACCTCTCGTCCAGGCTCCTGTCTGTCATAAACGTCGTCATCACGATCACCT
Organism: uncultured Chloroflexia bacterium; assembly: GCA_963741805.1. Lineage (GTDB taxonomy): Bacteria > Chloroflexota > Chloroflexia > Thermomicrobiales > UBA6265 > UBA6265. The sequence goes on along the minus strand of CAVUJR010000005.1, from coordinate 23,351 downwards.
CCGCGCGCGTCCCGCGAGGCTGTAGCCATCGCGACCATATGTCATGGCACCAGCATAGGGAACGCCCCGTCACACCCGCATATCACCGGCACGCGTCGCGTCACAAAAACGTGACGGTTCGGCGCGCGGGATGTGACGCCATTCCACCCTGCCCGCCGCACCTCTATGATGGTGACGGGAGCCTCTATCCTCGCCCGCCTCGTCATGGAGGAGATACCGTGCCGATGCTCCACAACATCCTGCGGCTCAACCGCGCCCCAGCGCTATTCCAGCCGGGTGACGCGCCGTTCTGGGACGACCCGCACATCTCTGAGGGCCTGCTCGCCGCCCATCTGGATCAATCATCAGATGCTGCCAGCCGGCCTCCGGGCGAGATCGACGGCGCCGTGCGGTGGCTCTCCGAAATCGGCGTGCTCCGCTCGGGAACCCGCGTGCTGGATCTTGGCTGCGGCCCGGGCCTGTATGCGGAGCGCATGGCGGCGATCGGCTGCGCCGTCACCGGCATCGACATCAGCCCCCGCTCGCTTGCCTACGCGAGGGATCATGCGCATCGGGCCGGGCTGCTGATCACCTACCGGCTGGAGAGCTTCCTTCACCTGGATGACGTCGATGCCTTCGACGTGGTGATGCAGGCCTATGGCGAGCTCTCGACCTTCGACGATGCCACGCGCGACGACCTGCTGCGGCGAGTCCACCGCGCGCTGATACCCGGCGGCGCGTTCGTCTTCGATGTCTCCACGCCACACCTGCGCCGGCGAGCCGGGGTGCGGCGCGACTGGTCTGGCGCCGAGAGCGGCTTCTGGCGACCGCATCCTCACCTCGTCCTGCAGGCCGGGTACAGCTACCCGGAGAATGTCTGGTGCGATCAGTACCTGGTCGCGGATGAGGGCGGCGTGACAGCCTACCGGATGTGGTTCCAGGATTACGTGCCGGAGACGCTGGAGCCGGTCCTCGAGCGCGCGGGCTTCATCGTCGAGCACCTCGCCGGCAGCCTCACCGGCGAGCCCTACGTGGACGATAGCGATTGGGTCGCCGTGGTCGCGCGCAAGCCGGAGTCGACAGCCCAGCGCTGATCGCGGCATGGTGCAAATCTTGCCTGCGTGGCCATACTAGGAAGCTGACGAACCGCCATCACCCCGCACACGATCAGGACGTTCCCGCCATGACCCATCCATCCGATCCACATCGCGGCCACCCTGGTGACCATGATGTCGAGCTGTCCCCAGCCGGGACATCGGCCTACGAGCTGATCAACACCGAGCCAGACCCGACCTGGTATCTCGATTACAACGGTGTCGAGGGCCCGACGATCTATAAGGACGAGCATTCCCGCCCGGTCCGCATCCTCGGCATCGGCGGCACGACCAGCGAGAAGTCGTGGAGCCTGCTGCCGCTGGACGCCGCGCTGGAGCGCGCCGCCGCCAAGGGCTGCGACGTCCACCGCGCCACCATCTACGAGCTCGACCTGCCGATGTTCCGGACCGACTGGCGCCTGGAGGACTATCCGGAAACGCTGCCCTGGCTGCTGGAGGAGGTTCGTCGCGCCGACGGCCTGATCATCTGCTCCCCGACCTACCACGGCACGATGTCCGGAGCGATCAAGAATCTCCTCGACTGCCTGATCTTCCTCGGCTGGGACCAGCCACCCTACCTCGGCGGCAAGCCCGTCGCCGTGATGGCCTACGGCGGGATGACGTCGATGGGCGTGTTGCAGGGGTTGACCCAGGTCGTGCGCGGGCTCAAGGGCGTCACGGTCCCGACCCATCTCGCCGTGCCCGAGAAGTCGATCGACAAAAGCACCGCGACGATCGTCGATGAGCGCGTGCACGGGCGGATCGAGGAGATGGTCGATGAGCTGATCTCGTTCTCGGCCCGACTGCGCACACCGCACCGGGCGCCGCGCGTGCCCAAGGCGAGCCTCGTCTAACCCCTCCACGCTCCTCGCGCCAGGAATAACGTACCGGTACCTTGCATTTTTACGACGTCGGGATGTAGTATCGACATAAGAAGTACTGCTTCTTATGTCGACTGACTATCGCCTGATATTGCCCCATGCCGGGACACAAGGCGACCCTTTGGGCCACGTAGGGTGGCGACGAGAGGTCTGCTATGAAACATCTGGAACACACGACCGATGACGAGCGCCTGGTCGCCATGTTTCGCGCGCTGGGCAACCCTGCCCGGTTCCGCATCTTCCTGGAGTTGCGGCGCGAGCAACAGCTGCACGGCGGACAGCTCCTGCAGCAGTTGCCGCTGGCGCAATCGACCGTCTCCGAGCATATTCGTCGCCTCCGCGAGGTCGAGTTGATCACCTCGGAGCCGGAGGGCGCGGCAATGCGCTACACAATCGACGAAGAGGCTGTGACCTGGTTGAAAGAGCGGGTCGCGGAGCTTTAGCCTCCCTCCCTACCTCCCAAACGGCCGCTTGACGGCTCGCTTCCACCCCTCCACGATAGGCGGATGGATGAGCCGATCATGACGAGGTGGGGAGCCGCATGGGGAGCAGCAAGGGCGCGGACGAGTCCCGGCGCTGGGGCATCGCCTGGACGTTGGCGTGGACTGAGCTGGTCTCCTGGGGCATCCTCTACTATGCCTTCACCGCGCTGCTCGTGCCGATGCAGGATGAGCTCGGATGGTCGGCCGGCGCGCTGACCGGCGCCTACTCCCTGTCCATGCTCATCTCCGGGCTGGCCGCGCCCCTCGTCGGTCGCTGGCTGGATCTCCACGGCCCGCGCGCGTTGATGACAGCCGGGTCGGTCGCCGGCGTGCTCCTCGTGCTCGCCTGGTCCCGCGTCGAGACCCTGCCCGGGCTCTACCTGATCTGGGTCGGCATCGGCCTCGCCTCAGCCGCCACCCTCTACGAGCCTGCCTTCACCACCATCGCCCAATGGTTCCGGCATGACCGGAGCCGCGCGATGCTGCTCGTCACGCTGCTCGGCGGCTTCGCCAGCACGGTCTTCCTGCCACTCACCGGCTGGCTTACCGATCGCTCTGGCTGGCGCGACGCGCTGGTGATGCTGGCGGTTATTCTCGCCGTCACGACCGTCCTGCCACATGCGCTGGTGCTCCGCCCTGGCCCGGCGCAGGGACCCTCCTCGCAATCCGGGACCTCCGCGCCGGTGGCCCCGGCCCGATTTACGACGCTGATGCGGGAACCGGTGTTCGCGCGATTGAGCATCGCCTTCTTCCTGCAAACGACGACCTCTATCGCGATCAGCGTCCACCTGATCGCGTTTCTCGTCGACGAGGGGATGGACGCCACCTTCGCGGCGTGGGCGGCCGGGTTGATCGGGGCGGCGCAGGTGGCGGCACGCATCTTCACGACGGTTTTCGAGCGGCGATTCTCGGCGATCGCGCTGACGGCGATGATGTTCGCCTTCCAGATCGTGGCGATCCTCCTGCTCATCCTGTGGCAGTCGACAGCGGGGGTGCTCGTGGCGGTGGTCTTCCTCGGGATGGGGCGTGGGGCGATCACCTTGCTGCGGCCCGGGTTGGTGATGACGTTCTACGACACCGCGCGCTTCGGCTCGATCAACGGGCTCCAGGCCCTGATCGTGACGATTGGCCGCGCCATCGCCCCGGTCATGACAGGCGTCGCCGCCGGTCTCATCGGGTACGTGCCAGTCTTCTGGGCGTACGCCGCGCTCTCGCTGCTCTCTGCCTGGGTCCTCCTCCCACTCCGCGACGCGGAGAAGACGGCGGATATGGCGCGATCGATATGAGCAATCCTGCCTGGCCACCATCCTCCGTCACTCCGACCATAGGGAGGAATCCCGGTAGCCACCAGCGCGGCGAAGCCGATCGACCGCAGGTCGATACTCTGGCGCCACATTCCGCCCTGAACGGAAAATGACGGTGGCTCGCTGGCCGCAGGGCCAGGCTGGAGGCGTCTGCCACCTAATGCAGCAGGCCGATGCGGAAGGCCTTGGCGACGGCGGCGGAGCGCGAGGTGACCTCGAACTTGCTGAGCACGTTCTGCACGTGCGTCTGGACCGTGCGGGCACTGATATAGAGCCGCTCGGCGATCTCCTTGTCGGTTTCCCCGGAGCCGAGTTTTTGCAGCACCTCCAACTCCCGGTCCGTGATCCCGAGGCGGTCGAGGATCGCGAGAGTCTCGCTGTCGCCGGTGCTGATACGCGGTGAAGTATCGAGCGGGACGCTGGTCCCCAATGCGAGCGAGATCGCGTCATCAGCGTCGATCTGCCGGCCTTCCTCGAAGGCCACCTCGTAGCCCGGCGCTTCCTTGCGCAACACCTCCAACATCGCCTGCATGGCGGCCCTGTCGTTGGCGGGCACAGGATGATCGATCTCGACCCGGATCGCGTCCGCCGCGCCGAGCAGCCGGACCGCGCGGTCATAATCGCGCATGCCGATGCTGATCAGCGCATAGCCCTCCAACGTCTCCGAGATCCCGGTGCGGTCGCCGAGCAGGTCGTACAGCGCGAGCGCCTGCGAGAGGTTCGCCGCGGCATGGCCGTATTCGCGCAACTCGGCGGAGAGACGGCCAACGTTGGTGTAGGACCACGCCAGGCCGCGCTGATCGCCGACCGACTCGTACAGGCGCCGGGCGGCCTCGTTGATCTTCAACGCTTCCTGCAGCTTGCCTTGCTTCCAATAGAGGTTGCCGAGGTTCGTCTGCGCCGTGGCGATGCCGCGAGTCTGGTCCATCTCGGTATAGAGCCGCTCGGCGGCGAGGTAGCTGGTCTCCGCCTCCTCGTCGTTGTCGCTCGTCGCGGCCACATCCCCCAGGCCGAACAGGGCCATCGCCAGCTGCTGCGTGTCGCCGATCTCGCGGGAGATCTCGAGCGCCTCCTCGTGGTAGCAGCGGGTGGCCTCGAAGTCGCTCAGCATGTTCGAGAGCACACCGGCGGCGTTCAGGGCCATCGCCCGCGTGCGGATTCGCGCCGGAGCGCGGTCCAGCGCCCGCTCCAGGCGCGCGCGGAACTCGAGGATGTTGCGGCGCGCGTACCCGTAGCGCCAGATCGCGGTGATCAGCTCCAACGCATCACCGGGCCGGTCGGCCGCCATCAGGCGCTCGAATACAGTGGTGATATCCGCCTCCAGCAGCTCGAGCTGGTTCAGCCAGGCGACCTGATCCCGCCCCGTCAAGTGCGGGGTGGCGCGGGCGGCAAGCTCCATGATGTATTGGGTATGCCGCTCCTCGACCGCTTCCCGCTCGCTGGACGCCTCCAGCTCCGCCAGGCCAAACTCCCGCAGCACCTGCAGGAGCCGGAAGTTGCGGTCGTGATCCGCCGTCTCCATCCGCTGGACGAGGCTCTTGTCGACGAGGGAGCCGACGGCATCAAGCAAGGCCAGCTCGCGCTGGGCGTCCAGCGCACTCGTCCCGAACAGAAGCACGGCCGCGGCATCGAGGCTCCACGCCCCGGCAAACACCGACAGCTGCCGGAAGGCCTGCTTCTCGAAGGGGTTGAGCAAGTCATAGCTCCAGCCGATCGCGTTGCGCATCGTCCGGAAGCGGTCCGGCACGTTGCGCAGCCCGCTCTCGAGCACCAGGCGCCGCTGCTGCAGGCGCTCGGCGATGTTGGAGAGCGAGAACAGGCTGGTGCGCGCGGCGGCGAGCTCGATCGCCAGGGGAATGCCGTCCAGCTGGTTCACGATCGTGACCACATCGCGCGCGTTGCGCTCGGTGAGGTGGAAGCGCGGCCGCACGGCCTGCACGCGCTGAACGAAAAGGCGAACGGCGTCGGACTGGCTGATCTTCTGGAACGAGGTCTCGTCACGGTCCGGTACGCTGAACGGCGACACCGGGTAGACGTTTTCCCCATAGACCCCCAGTACCGAGCGGCTCGTCACCATCATGGTCAGGGTCTGCGTGGCGAGCAGCAACTCCGTCAGCATCGGCGCGGCCTCGACCACCTGCTCGAAGTTGTCGAGCACGAGCAACCGGTCCGCCCCGCGTAGCGCCTCGATCATGGCGTCGAGCAGACCATCGCCCGGCACGCCTTGCACCCCGATCGCCGAGGCGAGCGTCGGCAACACGGCGTCGGCCGATGTCAGCGGGCTGAGATCCAGCATCACCACGCCGCCCGGGAAGGCGTCGGCGACGGTACGCGCGGCGGAGACCGCGAGGCGGGTCTTGCCGACCCCGCCCGGACCCGTGAGCACGAGCAACCGCGTGGCCCGACTGCGGAGCACGCGATCAAGGTAGGTCAGCTCTGAGACGCGCCCGACAAGCGGCGTTAAGGGCAGGGGGATACCGCCGTCGATGCGCGACGACGATTGCTCACCAGGAGGATCGGTTGTCCTGCCAGGATCCGGCTCGCCGGTCATGCCATCCCTTTCGTCTTCACTCCCCCTAGGCTACACGAGCGGAGGCCATGTTTCCCGCGCTCGTGGAAGCCATGCTACAGCAGCAACGTAGGCAAGGAGGTGAGGACGGGCGGCATATGCTGGCGTGGCTCGTGGTACCGGAGGGTGCGGTGGAACTGCTCGGTGCCCGTGCGCACGTCGAGCCGCCCGCCAGACGCGACGACCGCCGCCTGCATCGGCAGCAGATGGACCAGCGGATCGTTCTCGTACGGCAGCGCGGCGGAGAGGAGCCGCCACGAACCCTTCGGGATGCCGGTAACGCGGAAGGGGCCAGGCTCGCTCAGGGAGACACCAGCGACCGGGTAGGACGATGCAATGGAGTCCGGATAGACGCCGATATAGATGCCTCGCGGCCTCGGTTCGGGCAGGATCGCCTCGCCCTCGACGGCGGCGGTGCCGGGCTGCTCCATGCCGCGACGTGCCTCGATGCGTTGCCGGATGTCCATGTCGGCGACAACATGCGGCAGATGCCGGAACTCCGCGGGGCTGACACCGACCAGCGTCTTGAAGCGCGAGGAGAAGGTGCCGAGGCTGCCGTACCCGACCTCGAAGCAGATCTCGGTGATACTGGCCGGCGTGGTGAGCAACAGCTCCTTGGCGCGCTCGAAGCGCAGCGCGGCCTGGAACTCGCCTGGCGGGATGCCGGCGTGCTCGCGGAAGATGCGCGAGAAGTAGAACGGGCTGAGACCGGCGATCTCGGCGAGGTCGGTGATCGTCAGTGGCTCGTCGGCAGAGCGCATCAGGAGAGTCATACGCTCGACGAGGCGGCGATGCTCCTGCGTGATATCGATGAGGTCCCCGGACATCTGTACGGCCATGCAGCCCATCCTTTTTCGGTATCGCGTTCGGAATGGTCTGGGCCTGAGTCTAGCAGACAGCGAACAAAAGTTCTATACGTACAGTGACCGGATGTCACCGGCGCCGATAACCCCGAGGAAACTCCGTAGACCCGGACCTCGTGTCCATGTCTGGTGAACGGGATCCGGGCCAGAGGCAAAAGGACGACATTGGATGCGCATTCCCGCTCGCTCGATGCGGATGATGGTGCGCATCCAGGTCCTCCGCTACAACGAACGTATGATCAGGAATACTTCGGCAGCAGTTCCTTCTTGGCAAACTCGAAGAAGCTGTCCTGGTCCGGGCCGACCTGGTGGAAGTAGACGTGGGTGAACCCGGCGTCGACGTATTCCTTCACCTTCTCGTGGTATTTCTCCGGGTCCGGACCGCAGACGACGGACTTCTTGATCCCCTCCGGCGTCGCGAGGCCCTTGATCGCTTCCTGGTAGTGCTTCGGCAGCGAGAGCTCCTGCGAGGCCTGCCCGCCAAGCACCGTGTAGCCCCAGTACTCCAGCGCGGTTTGGGCGGATTGCTCCTCGTCCGGCGAGTACTGCACCGTGATCTGGCCGTACTTCGGCTTGCCTTTCCCGCCCGCGGCGTCGAAGGCGCTGACCGTCTCCTTGTCGGGGGAGGTCGAGACCAGCGCGTCGCCGTATTCGGCGGCGATCTCCGCGCTCTCCGGGCCGCTCGCGCCGATGATGATCTCCGGCAGCTGGTCCGGCAGCGTATACAGACGCGCGTTGTGGACCTCGTAGAACTGGCCCTCGATCGTCGTGTAGTCGCCCTCCCACAGCGAGCGCATGATCTCCAGCGACTCGATCATCATGTCCTGCCGGATCGAGACCGGCGGCCAGACGTCGCCGACGATGTGCTCGTTGAGCGCCTCACCGGTGCCAACGCCGAAGCGGAAGCGCCCGGGCATCATGTCGGCCACCGTGGCGACGGCTTGCGCGAGGATCGCCGGGTGGTATCGCCGGTTCAGCGCCGTGACGCCGGTCATGATCGGGATTGTTGAGGTGCGGGCGGCGATCCCGCCGAGCGTGGTCCACGCGAAGGGGCTCTGCCCCTGCGAGTCCATCCACGGGTGGAAGTGGTCGGAGATGCTGGCGAACGCGAAGCCGAGCTCCTCGGCCTGGACGGCTTGCTCCACGAGCTCGTTCGGGCGGAATTCCTCACTGGACAGGGTGTAGCCGATCTGGACCATGGGGCGATCATGTCCTTCCTGTATACAATCGGGGTGGTATCCTGCACGACATCAAGTCTCCGCAGGCTAAGGCACAGGTCTTCTCATGTTGCATGCCACGCGCATGCATGGGTCCCGAACAGATGCCGCCGCGCGCCACCATCGCGACCTCACGTGGAAGGACCACGATCCCGATGTCCATTGGCTCAATCTCCCGCGTCGTGTTGCGGCACAAGAGGCTCGTCGTGGTGGCGTGGCTGGTGGTCTCCATCGCCAGCATGGTCCTGATCGGGCCGGCCATCAATCGCCTCTCCGATGATTTCACCTCGCCCGGCACGGAGAGCTACGAGGCGAACGCCCAGATCCTCGCCACCTACAACGGCACCGGCGGCATCACGGATCCGGTTGTCGCCGTGGTGCGGCTTCCGGAGGGCATCACGGTCGACTCCCCGGGCGTGCGGGAGGAACTGGAGGGCGTGATGGGACGCGTCCAGCAGGCCATGCCGCCAGCGCGTATCGTGTCGTGGGCGTCGACCGGCGACCCGGTCCTGGTCTCGGACGATGGCCGGACGACCTTCGCGCTGATCTACCTGCCGCCGGAAGGGCAATCCGTCGCCGGGCTTCCCGCCGTCGAGGGCGCTCTGGAGGGTGCGACGGTGGGGGGCGGCGAGGTCCTGCTTACCGGCCGCCCGATCCTCAGCGAGGCCGGTGAGGACAGCGGCGGTGCGGGCGTCCTGATCGAGATCCTGATCGGGGCGACCGGGGCGCTGCTGGTGCTGGCCTATATCTTCGGATCGCTGCTCGCGCTCCTGCCCCTGTTCATGGCCGCCCTCTCGATCCTCGCCAGCTTCCTGGTGATTGGCGGCATCGCCTCGATCACCTCGATCAGCGTCATCGTGCAATACCTCGTCTCCCTGATCGGGCTGGGGATCGCGATCGACTACTCCCTGCTGATCGTGTCGCGCTGGCGCGAGGAGCGCGAGGCGGGCCACGCCAACGAGCTGGCCGTGCAACGCGCGATGGAGACAGCCGGGCATGCCGTGATCTTCAGCGGCACGACCGTGGCGGTCGGCCTGCTCGCGCTGGTCCTGCTCCCGGTGAACCTGTTGCGAGGTATCGGTGTGGGGGGTCTCGTCATCCCGCTCGTCAGCGTGGTGATCTCGATCACGTTGCTACCGGTAGTGCTGGCAACGATCGGGCCGAAGATGGACTGGCCACGCAACCGGCGCGCCGTCCATCACGGCGAAGGCTGGCACCGGTGGACGCGCTGGGTGGTGGACCATCGCTGGGCCGCGGCGATCGGCGCCTTGCTGGTAATGGGCGCCCTGCTCGTCCCGGCCGTCCAGATCAACCTCGGCGCGCCCCGTCCGGATGCCCTGCAGGGGCCGGATAGCGCCCATGTCGCGCTCGACGCGCTTGAGGCCAGCGGCATCGACGGGGGCATCCTCAACACCTACGAGATCATCACCCGGGGCGACCCGGCGGCCGTGGCCGAGGCGGTCTCCGGGGTTGCGGGGGTCCGCGGGGCGGTTGCGCCCGAGGCGTGGCAGCGCGATGGCACATCGCTGGTCGTCGCGCTACCGCAGAACAACGGCAGCGGCAGCGAGGCGATCACGTTGCTGCCCGGCATCCGCGACGCCGCGCACGGGGCCGACGCGACATCGCTGGTTGGCGGACGGATCGCGACCGAGGGCGATTTCGTCGACCAGGCCTACGGGAACCTGTGGTGGACGATCCTGCTGATCGCGTTCATCACCTTCGTCCTGCTGGTGCGGGCGTTCCGCTCGGTGGTCCTGCCGATCAAGGCGATCCTCCTGAACATCCTCTCGGTGGCGGCGTCGTTGGGCGTCGTGGTGATGGTGTGGCAATGGGGATGGGGCTCGGAGCAGATCTGGGGCATCCCCTCGACCGGCTCGATCACCGACTGGATCCCGCTCTCGATCTTCGCCTTCCTCTACGGCATCTCGATGGATTACGAGGTGTTCATCCTGACCCGGATGCGAGAGGAATGGGACGCCACGGGGGACAACGACGAGTCGATCATCCGCGGCCTGGGCGTCACCGGGCGGCTGGTGACCTCGGCGGCGCTGATCCTCTTCTTCGCCTTCGCGGCGCTGGCCGCCGGACCGGGCCCGGAGCTAAAGTCGCTCGCGACCGGCCTTGCCGCCGGGGTCATCCTCGACGCGACGATCGTGCGGGCGCTGCTCGTCCCGGCGCTGGTGTCGCTGATGGGGCATTGGAACTGGTGGCTGCCGTCGTGGCTGGAATGGCTCGCGCCAAAGCCGCAGCCGATCACCGGGGACGAGACGATCGTCGCATAGGGGATGGCGGGGATGGGGAATCCCACCCTACGCCAAACGCTTTGTGTACCGGATCGTTTCGACCTGCTGGCCCCAGGCGTCCTCGACGCGCACGGAGCCCGGGTCGGCGGTCCAGCCGGCGCGCTCGTAGACGTGCCTCGCGCGGGGGTTCGCGGTGATGACGCGCAACGTCGCCGCCTGGGCGCCGTGTACCGCCATGACCCGCTCCGCCTCCGCGAGCAACGCGCGGCCGATTCCCCTGCCGGTCGCGTCGGGACGGAGGTAGAGCGTGTACAGCGTCATCTCACCGTCGACGCCATCCTCAGACGGGCCCACGGAGACGAACCCCTCTATCCCGACATCTGTTTCCGCGACGAGGACCGAGGATGCCGATCCCTGCGCCAGCACGCGCATCCACATCGGCAGCCGGTCGTCCGCCGTCATCGCGTCGAGCGCGTCGTCCGGCAGGAGACCCCGGAATGCCTCCTGCCACGACGCCACATGCACCTGGGCGATGGCATGAGCATCGTCGGGTCGCGCGGGGCGGATAACGACGTCACCCATTAGTCGTATTTCGCCAACCCCGGCAAGTACCTGGCGACATCGGGGTCGTCCAGCTCGCCGAGGAGGCTGGCGAAGTCCAGCGGGCTGCGCTCGAAGACAGGCTCGCCGTCGCGGTACCAGTGGGTCGGGTCACGATCCCAAGCCAGCTCCATGCCGTTCATGTCCGGATCATGCAGGTACAGTGCCTCGTGGGTGCCGTGGTCTGACGCCCCATCGATGCCCCAGCCATGGTCGAGGATCCGTTTCAGGGCGGCAGCGAGATCGCGCCGCTCCGGGTAGTTGATCGCGAAATGGAAGAGCCCGGTCGTGCCTGGCGGCGGAGGCGTGCCGCCCTTGCTCTCCCAGGTGTTGAGGCCGATGTGATGGTGGTAACCACCGGCGGAGAGGAAGGCCGCCTGGTCCTTGTAGCGGGTGACCAGGTCGAAGCCCATGATGCGGTGATAGAAGTCGACCGCGCGGTCAAGGTTCGCGACCTTCAGATGGACATGCCCGATGCGCGCGCCGGCGGGGATCGAAGGTTCGCGGGATTCCACGTCTGGCTTCCTGCGTGGTCATGGGATGCCTCCATGCTGCGAACAGATGTTCCGGTTCCTCCATGATAACGGGTGCTGGAACATGGCGATCGTGGCGGGATTGTCCGGTGTGGCGGGGCGCATGTTGACGTGCCATGCGGATCACCGTCTCCCGACCGGATGTATACTGGTCGTACCTCGGACAGCACATGCCCGTCACAGGGACCTTCATGAATGCCAGGGCGCCCGGAGCGGGATTTGCGCCCTCGGCCTGAGCCATTCGCTCGAGAAGGCGGCCCCTGGAGCGTGAGTTCGCGTCCCATCGACCCCCAATGCGAACCCAGCCACCAGGGGGCGAATACACACTATGGCCATGCCGGTCTTGATCACGAAACTCTATATCCCTCCGACCCGGCCCAGGGTGGTCAGCCGTCCTCGATTGATCGAGCGGCTGAACGAAGGTCTGCACCGCAAACTGACTCTCCTCTCTGCCCCGGCCGGGTTTGGGAAGACGACCCTGGTCAGCGAATGGATCGTGGAAAACGACCAACCGGCCGCCTGGCTCTCGCTCGACGAAGGGGATAGCGATCCCGAGCGATTCCTGATGTACCTGATCGCAGCGCTCCAAACCGTTGCGCCAGAGATCGGAGCAGGGGTGACCAGGGTACTCGCGCTCCCACGGCCACCGTCGACCAGGTCACTCCTCACCGCACTTCTCAACGACATCAGCGCGCTGCCGAGTCCGATCGTCCTGGTCCTCGACGACTACCACCTGGTTGACTCCGAACCGGTGACCGAGGCGATCGCCTTCCTGATCGAGCACCTGCCACCGCAGATGCACCTGGTGATCACGACCCGCGAGGATCCCCCGTTCCCCCTGCCCCGGCTCCGTGCGCGTGAGCAGATGACAGAGCTGCGGGCAGCCGACCTGCGCTTTACCGCCGGCGAGACGGCCGCCTTCATGAGCGACGTCATGGGGCTCGACCTCTCCGAAAGCGATGTGGCAACGCTGGAGACCCGGACGGAAGGCTGGATCGCCGGGCTGCAGCTGGCGGCCCTTTCGATGCGGGACCGGGACGATCTACCGGGATTTATCCAGGCGTTTGCCGGTGATGACCGCTACATCGTGGATTACCTTGTCGAAGAGGTCCTGCAGCGCCAACCGCCGCATCTCCGCCAGTTCCTGCTCCAGACGTCCATCCTCCATCGGTTGAGCGGCCCCTTGTGCGACACGGTCACCGGCCGCGACGACAGCAGGAAACTCCTCGAAGCCCTGGAACGAGGCAACCTCTTCGTGATTCCGCTGGACGACAAGCGGCAGTGGTATCGCTATCACCGGCTCTTCGCGGAGGTGCTCGGGGCGTACCTGCTGGACGAGCACCCCGACGAGGTGCCGCTGCTGCATCGGCGAGCCAGCGAGTGGTTCCAGCAGCGCGAGATGCCGACCGAAGCCATTTATCACGCCTTCGCCGCCGACGACTTTGCGCTCGCGGCCGACCTGGTCGAGAGATCGTTGCCGGCGATGGGGAGGAGCAGGCAGGAAGCGACGTTGCTCGTGTGGATGCGCGCGCTGCCCGCTGAGGTGATTCGCGTGAGGCCGGTGCTCAGCGTGCACTACGCGGGGATATTGATGCAGGCGAGCGGTCAACTCGAAGGCGTAGAGGATCTTCTGCGGGACGCCGAGCGGTGGCTGGACCTGAAGGCTGGCGTTCCACCCCCTCCCGGACAGATGGTGGTCGGGGACGATGACGCCTTTCGCCGTCTTCCCGGCCAGATCGCCATTTACCGTGCCGGCCAGGCGCTGATCCGCGGCGATGTTGACGGAACGATGCGCTACGCCGGCCAGGCGCTCGATCTCCTCCCCGAGCACGATGACTTCGGACGCGGCGCGGCAGCGGGGTTGCTTGGGCTTGCGTTCTGGTCGAGCGGAGACCTCGAAGCGGGGCTCCGCATGTATACCGAATGCGCGGCCCGGTTGCGAGCGGGCGGGCTTCATCCCCGACCTGTTCGGCTGCGCGATCGCCATGGCCGATATGCGGCTGGCGCAGGGCCGTCTACACGATGCCATGGACACCTATGAGCACGCACTGCAGGTCGCGACGGAGCACAGCGCCGTCACCCTGCGCGGAACCGCGGACATGCACGTGGGCATGAGCGAGCTCCATCGCGAGTGGGGAGACACGGACGCCGCGCTCCACCACCTGCAGGTCAGCAAGGACCTGGGCGAGCACATCGGGTTGCGGCAGAACCCGTACCGCTGGAGAGTAGCCATGGCCCGTATTCGGGAGGCACAGGGAGAGCAGGAGGAAGCCCTCGACCTGATCAACGAGGCGGACCAGCTGTACGTGGGTGATTTCTCTCCTGATGTCCGCCCGGTGCCGGCGCTGAGAGCGCGGATGTGGCTGCGGCAAGGCAGGGTGGATGAGGCTTTGGGCTGGACACGGACGCGGGGCCTCTCCGCCGACGACGACCTGATGTACCTGCGTGAGTACGAGCACATCACCCTTGCCAGGACCCTTCTCTCCCGGTCCACCGTAGAGCAGGATGAGCGCGCCCTTCAGGAAGCGCTGAGATTGCTGGATCGTCTCCTCGTGGCGGCGGACACGGGCGGGAGGACAGGAAGCATCATCGAGATCCTGATCTTGCTGGCGCTCGCGCATGAAACCCGGGACGACATTCCCCAGGCTCTCGTGCCGCTGGAACGCGCGTTGTCACTGGCCCGGCCGGAGGGCTACGTCCGCATCTTCGCGGACGAGGGCTCCCCAATGGCGCGGCTCCTGTCCGCGGCGTCCACGCGCGGGATCATGCAGGATTACACAGGCCACCTCCTGGCGGCAGTCGATTCGACGCTTCCGGTGACCCGGCAAACTCCGTCCTCAGGTGATGGAATCCCCGCGCAGTCACTCGTCGACCCGCTCAGCCCTCGCGAGCGCGAGGTCTTGCACCTGATCGCCCAAGGGCTCTCAAACCACGAGATCGGCGATCGCCTGTATCTCGCGTTGAGCACCGTCAAAGGACACAACCGGGAGATTTTCGGCAAGCTCGGCGTCCAACGGCGCACAGAAGCGGTCGCGCGTGCCCGCAAACTCGGGCTGCTGGAGGCGTAACGCGCCTTGGCAGATACGCTCATCTTCGAGCCACGATCGGTATCGAGCGACCTACCCCACCCCTCCAATGATCCCCAAGAGCCTCCCCAACAGTACTTTGGTGTCCCCCCCAGTTGACATGGTCCTCTCCCGAACCCTCCCAAGGTGTCTGTCGGCCGGTGCCGCCTTATCCCTATGGTGGTCATAGACGAACGACGTGAGCGGATGTCGCTACCTGAGGTTCGTCGGAAAGGAGCGGGGCCATGATGACCTCGGAGAAGCCCGGCGGCGCCGCGGCACGATAGGAAAGGACCATGCCACATACGCCGGGGACCGCACCAGACCGAATTCGCATCTATCACATCCGGATCAAGGGACATCTGGGGTCGCGATGGGCGCGGTGGTTCGATGGCATGACCATCATCCCGCAAGCGAACGGCGACACGCTCCTGAGCGGCCCGATCGTCGACCAGGCCGCCCTGCACGGGATCCTGACCAAAATCCGCGACCTTGGCCTGATCCTCGTCTCCGTCATGGAGATTGATCCTCACCAGTGGAACACGCCGGTCGAGACAGAAACGTGAGAACGATCTCCGACGTCCCGACCGAGAGGTTGGACCTCGTGAGAGCGGCAGACCCCTTCCCATCGTTACCCGCGACCGTCACACATCCTTCCCTTCATCGAAAGGCCACACCATGATCACCGCAACAGGACTCACCAAATGCTACGGCGATACGACCGCCGTCGACGACCTCTCCTTCGATGTCCAGCCTGGCATCGTCACCGGCTTCCTCGGACCGAACGGCGCCGGCAAGACGACCACGATGCGCCTCATCCTCGGGCTCGACGCGCCCACCGCCGGGGCCGTCACCATCGACGGCCATGTCTATCGCGACACCCCGGCTCCAATGCAGGCTATCGGCGCCCTGATCGACCCGTCGGCAGTCCACGCGGACGCTCCGCCTACGATCACCTGCTCTGGCAAGCCCAGGCCGGCGGTCTTCCGCAGAACCGGGTCGACGAGGTGCTCGAGACTGTTGGCCTGAGCGACGTAGCGGGCAAGAAGGTCGGTGGGTTCTCCCTCGGCATGAAGCAACGCCTCGGGATCGCGTCGGCGCTCCTCGGTGATCCGCCGGTGTTGCTGTTCGACGAACCGGTGAACGGACTCGACCCGGAAGGCATCCAGTGGATCCGGGCCCTGCTGCAGCGCTTCGCGAGCGAGGGGCGGACGGTCTTCGTCTCCAGCCACCTGATGAGCGAGATGGAGCAGACCGCCGATCATGTGCTCGTCATCGGGCGTGGACATCTCGTCGCGAATATGTCGATGGCGGCGTTCACCGCACAGAGTTCGCAAAACCACGTGCGGGTGGTGTCGAGCCGGTCCAATGAGCTGGCGCCATTCCTGGAAGCAGCAGGCGCAGCCGTCACGAATGGCACACCGAACGCACTCACCGTCACCGGCCTGGACACCTCCGCGGTCGGTGCCATCGCCTTCACCCGGGGTATCCCACTCGATGAACTGTCGTCCCAACGGGCGAGCCTGGAAGAAGCCTTCATGGAGATGACGCGCGACAGCGTGGATTATCGCGCCGGGAGCGGACCTTCCCACGACGTGACGAGCCTGCGACACCCGACCCTCGATCTCGCTAGCCGAAAGGACTCACTGAGATGGCTATGACATCCGCAGCACCCCTCGGCATGACCTCGAACACCGCCCTGGAGCCAGGGTTTGGCTCAACGCTCCGGTCCGAATGGACCAAATTACGCTCGCTCCGCGCGACCTGGATCATCGTGTCGCTCGGGATCGGACTCTCGGTCGGATTCTCGGCGCTGATCGCGCTCGTGTCCGGACTGACGCACGACAGCTGGAACGACGCCACCCTGGCCGCGTTCGACCCGGTGCTCACCACCAACAGCGGCTCACTGTTCGGCTGCATCCTGCTGATCATGCTCGGCGTGACCGCCGTCACGGCAGAGTACAGCTCCGGCATGATTCGCACGACCTTCGTCAGCACTCCCCGGCGCCTGAAGGTATTCACCGCCAAGACCATGGTTGTCGCAGCTGCTTGGGCTGGCGATTACCGCGATCGAGCATCCCAGTCATGTTCCTGGTCAGCCAACCGATCTTCAGACATTACGGTCTCGAAACGGCCAGCATCGCCGACAGCGATACGTACCGTACCCTGAGCCAAGATCATCCTCACGCAGATGCTGAATTACGTGCTGATCCCGTTCGCGATCGCCTGGTTGCTGCGCAGCGCCGCCAGCGCCATTGCGATCTCGCTGGGCTTCCTGTGGCTCCCGTGGATGCTCGCGCCGGTTCTCCCCGTCTGGGTGGAGGAGAACGTGCTTCGCTACCTGCCCGACGTCGCCGCGAACAGTCTGTCCGGCATCACCAGTCCCGACAGCGCGCAATACCTGAGCCAGGCACCCGCGATCGGCGGTGATCGCCATCTGGGTGATCGGTGGCCCTCGCGGCCGCGGCCTTCTTCCTCAGACGGCGAGACGTCTGAGCGATTCAACGACGTCGCCGAGGGACGACCCAGCTTCGAAGAATCTTCACAAAGGCGGGTGCGCTGCACCCGCCTTACTCCTGGTTCCAGCGAGGCATGAGAACGACATGGACACCTCCCCGACCATAGCTCGCGGCTCCATGGCCACAACATTCGGAGGATTTTCCCCATATGTCAGCGTTACAGTCGGCACTATTACCCCGGACAGAAGGAGCCATCCTCCTCATGGCGGCAACGGCGCTCTCCTGGAAGGAGGATGCCGCCAGGCTTCACTTTGCCATGACGTTGTGCCTGCACGATCTTTCGATGGTTGGGCATCTCGCGAGCAACCGGGTCGGCGCCGCAGCGTAGAACGCGATGTATTCAACGGTCCTGCCGGCGGCCCTGGCGGTCATTGCCGTTGTGACAGCTGGCTCGCTGCTCGTCGCCATCGCCCACAACGGATTCGACCGCTTGCTGGGCTATGGACCCAAGGACACGGAAGGGCTCAGAAAGACACTTCATGCTCGTGCCTGATCGCGCGGACACGGCGGCCTTATGCCAGCATGCCGTCCTGTACCGTAAGGCGGCCGCGCTTCATGACGAGCCAGGGCAGCGGCTGGTTCACGACGGCGGAGACGTGGGTTTCGTCGTCGAAGAGCGCGAGATCAGCGGCCTTGCCGACCGCGAAGCCATAATCCTCCACGCCCATCACGCTCGCGCCACCGTTGGTCGCGATGTCGATCGCCAGCTCGATCTCGTCGTCGCGGCGGAAGTTGTTGCGGAAAGAAACGAGGTAGGCCCGCATCAGCATCTCCGGCCGGTTCAGCGGGCCCCAGGCGTCCTGGATGCCATCGTTGCCGATGCAGACGCGCACGCCCGCCTCGCGCAGCTCCTTCACCGCCGGTGCCGGGGAGACGCCCGGGCCGGTGGTCATGATGGCGATGTCGTTCTCCAGCAGGAGGCCAATCAGCTTCGCGCGCCGCGCCGGGTCGACGTCCGGCAGGCAGAACGCGTGGGAGATCGTGACCCGCCCCTGCCAGCCGAGGACCTTCGTGCGCTCGGCGATCAGCTCGAAGTCGAACGCGCCAAGCTCGCCCGGCTCGTGCAAGTGCATGTCGACATCGACGTCGTACTTCCCGGCGAGGCCGAAGATGACGTCCAGGTGCCCCTTCGGATCACGGTCGATCGTGCAGGGGTCAAGTCCGCCGACGAGGTCCGCGCCGTCGGCCAGCGCCTGGTCCATCAGCTCGACCGTGCCGGGGCGGACGAGCATGCCGCTCTGCGGGAAGGCGACGACCTGGATGTCGACTTTCCCGGCGTAGTCCTCCTTCGTCCGCATCAGGCCATGGAACCCGTCGAGCTTCCATTCCGTATCTATATCGGAGAACGACCGGATGTGCGTGGTGCCGGCGCGGATCGCGCGGTCGGCGTGGCGGGACGACTGCCGGTGCGAGTCGATACCCTCCTCGCGCCGCAAGTCGCGCTCGTTCGCGATCTTGTCCAGCAGCGCCGGGCCGGCGGTATGCCGGTGCCATGGCAGCCCCAGCAGCGTCTTGTCCATGTGCGTATGCGCATCGACCAGCCCCTGGAACAGGAGCCGGCCGCCGCCGTCGATGACCGTCGCGCCCTCGGGGGCCTCGAGGCCGGGCGCGATCGCGGCGATGAGGCCGTCGTCGACGCGGACATCGACCCTCTCATGGCCGAGCGGGCGAACGTTGCGGATGATGGTGGTGCTGGTGGGCATGCGTGTTCCTCTCTGCGACGGCGACGTTGGCCGCCATTGTCGCCGCAAACGGCGAGATGCGGCAGGCTCGTCACGGTTTCGAGATGTTTTTCGCGTGCCGATGAGGCACAGTAGGGACATAACCTGCTGTACGACGATTGATGACCCCTGCATGAACCTCGCCCTTCCCCAACGCATCGCCGGCCTGAAGCGGCTCCCACGCAACCTCACCCGCCCCGCATGGTGGAGGGTCAATTGGCATAAGGCGGCGCCGTGGGCCGTGTTCATCGGCGGCGCGGTCGCCTTCGCGCTTGCCTGGCTGCTGAGTGAAGGGTTCCGCGCGGAGGTTGTCGAGGTCACCCATGTGATGACCAGCGGCGATCAGGCGCGCATCCGCGACTACCTTCACGGCTACGGCGCGTTCGGGCCGATCGCCTCCGTCACGCTGATGATGGGGCAGGTCGTCTTCGCGCCGATCCCCGCCTCGATCGTGCAGCTGGCGAACGGTGTCGTCTACGGCGCGTTCGAGGGCGCGATCCTGAACCTCGTTGGCCAGATGGCCGGGGCGATGCTGGCGTTCGCGATCGCCCGCTCGCTCGGCATGGGCACCGTCGAGAAACTCGCCGGGAAGGTGCACCAGGACGGCTTCGAAGCGTGGCTCCAGCGCTGGGGCGGGAAGATGCTGTTCGTTGTCCGCGCGGTACCGGGCATGCCGTCCGACTTCCTCTCCTACGTCGCCGGACTGACGACGATGCCGGTGCGCACCTATGTCCTCGCGACCTTTCTCGGATACATCCCGCAGTCGTTCGCTTACGCGTGGCTGGGCGACGACGCGATGGGTTACTTCTGGTGGATCGTGCTCGGCGGGTTCGCCCTCTCCGCGCTCATCGCCGTCGCGACCTGGCTCATCCGCTGGCGTGGCAGCGCTGCACGACGGCAGACCGCCCAGGCATAGGTTTTGCGTATAATCAGCATGTCACTCGACGCCTGATCGTTACGTCGCGCATTCATCCTCACACGGGTCCCTTCCCAGCATCGGAGTCATCGCCATCGTGACGGGTCTCACCACGGGTCTCAAACGTCGTTTCGCGCAACACGTCGCTCCTCTCCGCACCGCCGCCTGGTGGCGAGATCACGCCATGATGATCGCCCCCTGGATCGGCATCCTCCTCGCGGCCCTCGCCGCCGTCATCGTCTACCAGGTCAACGCCAGCTTCCACGCCGGGATCAACCGCGCCTTCACGGTCGTCATGACCGGTGATCAGGACCTGATCCGCGCCTACCTGCAGGAGTTCGGCGCGTGGGCGCCGGTCGTCTCCATCGGCCTGATGGTCGCGCAGGTGATCGTGGTCGGCATACCGGCGACGATCGTCCTCTTCGCCAACGGGGTCGCCTTCGGCACCAGCGGCGGCGCGGTGATCAACATTGCCGGGCGCATGCTGGGCGCGATCGTCGCCTTCGGTCTCGCGCGCATGCTTGGCAAGGGCGCGGTCGAGAAGTTCACCGGCAAGATCAGCCACATGCAGAAGTTCGAGACATGGATGGAGCGCTGGGGCGGCTGGGCCGTCTTCGCGACCCGCGCCATCCCCGGCATGCCGTCCGACATCCTCTCCTACGTCGCCGGATTCACGAAGGTCTCGTGGAAGACGTACACGATCGCGACCTTTTTCGGCTTCCTGCCGCAGTCGATCATGTACGCGTGGTTCGGCGCCGAGGCAACGAACTGGTTCTGGCTCGTGATGCTGTTCGGCACGATCGTCTCGTCGCTGCTCGCCGTCGGCGCGATCGCCTACGGCTGGATCCGCCGCACCATGCGCCGCCGCACGCTCGCAGACCGTGACCGTCCGCAGCTAACGCTGTCGTACCGCCGGCCCTTGTGGCCGGCGCTGCACACAGTGCGGCGTCACGAAATTCGGCGACGTGGCCGAAGGAGATGATTTCATGGCAGATATCACTGTCCGCAACAATCCGCAAGAGAACCGGTTCGACGTATCCGTCGATGGCGCGTTCGCCGGTGTGATGGATTACCGCATCGACGATGGGCAGGTGCTCTTGCCACGCGTCGAGGTGCTGCCGGAGTTCCGGGGAGGCGGCGTCGCCTCGACGCTCGTCCAGAAGGGGATGGACACCATCCGCGAGGAAGGCTGGGGCACCATCGTGCCGCTCTGCCCCTACGTGGAGACGTGGTTACGGCGCCATCCGGACTATCAGGATCTCGTCACCGAGGCGCCCACATCACAAGCATGACAATGGCCCGGGAGCTCTCTCCCGGGCCATGTCGCGTCTCCGGTCAGTGCTCCTGCTTGGCCGGCCCCATGCCGTGCGACCCGAAGACCGCGTTGACGTAGTCGGCGACGTCCTGCCGCGCCTCGGTGCCGTCGAGCACCATGCACTCGAGCACATCGACGATATCGGGGTTGACGTCGTCCAGCTCCTGCACGATCGGAAGCCCGTTGCGCTTCGCCGTCGGCTCGGTGACGAACTGGTACATGGCGTCGGTGAGCTCATCGAGATCGACCTGGAGCTTGAAGAAGTGCGACATCGCGGCGATCCTTTCCGGCCCGCCCGGGCCCTGCTCTGCGTCCCTGCATCGTACACCGTCGCGCGCCGCACACGCGGTCCGGCTCACGAAAACGCAGTACGATGACCGCACGGGCGCCCGGCGCGTCACATCCCGGCATCATCACCTACCGAAGGACCATGCATGTTCTCGCTTCGTAACGTCCGGTACAGGGACATCCTCGACGTCCCGCGCCTGGAGATCCCCGAGGGGCAGGTTACCTGCATCGTCGGCAAGAGCGGCAGCGGCAAGACCACGCTGATGCGCCTGCTGAATCGCATGATCAGCCCGGACGCCGGCACGATAGAGTACAAGGGCACGCCGATCACCGGGATCGATCCGATCGAGCTGCGCCGGCGCGTCGTGATGCTGCCGCAGGCGCCGGTCATGTTCGACGGCACGATTCGCGACAACCTCCTCATCGGCCTGGAGTTCGCCGGAAAACCAAAGGTGGATGAGACGATCCTGCAGCGGATCATGGACGTGATGGAGCTGGACAAGGACCTCGACGGCGACGCCGCCACCCTCTCCGGCGGCGAGAAGCAGCGCGTCGCGCTCGGTCGCGTGCTGGCGATGCGGCCGGAGGTCGCCCTGCTCGACGAGCCGTCTTCCGCGCTCGACCAGGGCACCGAGCGGGCGGTCATGGACCGGCTGGTCAGCGGGGCACGAGAGTACAAGGTGAACCTGGTCGTCGTGACCCACTCGCGGGCGCTGGCGGAGGCCATCAGCGAGAACCTGATCGAGATGGAGGCCGGCCGCGTCGTTGGTACGGCAGCGGAGGCAGCGTCATGAACGGCATCATGGAGATCCCGCTCCAACAGCTCGCGCTGGCGTTCCTGTACGTGGTTGCCGTCGTCCTGATCGTCCGCCGCATGGGCATCCCGCGCGAGGTGCAGATCATCACCTCGGCGCTGCGCATGACGATCCAGCTCGTGATCGCCGGCTACGTCCTGATCTATGTGTTCAAGAGCGACGCACTGTGGCTGATCGCGCTGATCCTGCTCGGGATGGAGTCGTTCGCGGTCTACAACGCCATCAAGCGCACGAACATGGCGCTTTCGGCCGGCATCAAGCGCCTGATCGCGATCGCGATCCCGGCCGGGACGCTCGTCAGCCTCGCGTTCTTCCTCGTCGCCGTGGTCGGCGGCAACGCCTGGCGCGACCCGCAGTACGTGATCCCGCTCGCCGGCATGATCGTCGGCAACGCGATGACCGGCGTCTCGCTCGGCGTGGTGCGGATGGTGGACGGCGTGCGCACCCAGCGCGCGTCGATCGAGACCGCGCTGATGCTGGGCGCCACGCCGAAGGTCGCGACGCGGCACATCGTCCGCAACGCCTTCGACGCGGCCCTCCTGCCGACGATCAACTCGATGGTTGGCATCGGCATCGTCTCCCTGCCCGGAATGATGACCGGCCAGATCCTCGCCGGCACCTCGCCGCTGATCGCCATCCGCTACCAGATCGCGATCATGCTCGGGATCATGGGCAGCGTCGCCTTCTCGGTGCTGATCCTCGTCGAGTGGGGCTACCGGACGTTCTTCAACAATGAAGCGCAGCTGATCCAGGAAACGCCGACGGCCGCCGCGAAGTCCCGCTGACCAAGGCCATCATGTAATGCGACCCCAGGTAGCCCCGCGATTAGAGGTCCATCAGTGGACCGGAATATCCGGGGAATCGGCCCGAAGGGCGCTTTCTGGTGCCCGAGGGTCGATACCAAGGGGGGGTGTCAGGCCCAAGGGCGCGGTAACCACAATCGCCCC
>CAVUJR010000004.1:0-29765 GCA_963741805.1 uncultured Chloroflexia bacterium | reverse complement strand
TACGTGTAGATGTCCCGCCGCTGGAACAGCCATATCGCCAGCAGCAGCAACCCGACTGCGATCGCCGACAGGAATCCCGCCGACGTCCACGGGAAGCCTTCCGTCATCGCCCGACCGTAGTAGTGGAACACCGACAATCGCCCGATCCACTCCAACGACGGCACCAGGTTCGACAGGATCTCCATCAGGTTCTGCAGGAAGATGAACGCGAAGACGCTTCCGATCACCGCACCGGTGTTTCGCAGCTTCGCCGAGAGGACCAGCGCCAGCGTCCCGAACGCCGCCGTACTTGGCAGCAGGTTCAGCACCCCGCGCAGCGCAGCGCCCATCGTCACCTCGAGGTCCATGATCTGCGCCACCGTCCACATCACCGCGCCGACGATCAGCACGATCCCGGTCAGCGCCACCAGCGCCGAGATCCAGTGCGCCAGCACCACGTTGCGCCGCGGAATTGGATTCCCGAGCAGGATGTCCAGCGCGCCACGGTCCTCGGCACCGGCGATCGCGCCGGCGAAGGCCATGATCAGGAAGAACGGCAGGATCAACGGCAGGTTCCCGAACACCTGCTGCTCGAGGAAGACCGTCGGCTGCGTCATGTCCGGGATATCGAACGCCTCGACGATGAACTTCGGGAAGCGGTCGAGATCCAGCGTGCCGCTCTCGACGAACGTCGGGTACACGACCAGCAGCATCGAGATGTAAAAGGAGATCACGACCGACCACCAGAAGCCGCTTCTCGCATAGCGCTCCAGCAGGTGCTTCGTATAGATCCAGAGCGTGTTTGGCCCTCTCATGCGGCACCTCCTTCCCCGGAAGCACCGTAGTAGGTGAGGAAGATCTCCTCCAGCGAGGGCCGCTCGACGTCCAGCGACTCCATCGGGTGCGCCGTGACGATCTGCATCGCTTCGTTCACGTCTCCATGCAGTGTGAACGACACGTCGCGCTCGTTGACCGCCAGCTTCTCGACGCCCGGCATCTGACGAAGCGTCTGGAGCACCTCGGCTGGTAGCGGCGATTCGTAGCGTACATGCACGCGGCGGTGTGCCTTGCGCGTCAGGTCGTGCGGCCGCTCGACGGCGACCATCTCGCCGTCGCGGATGATCCCGACATGGTCGGCGATGCGCTCGATCTCGGAGAGGACGTGCGACGAAAAGAAGATCGTCTGCCCCGCCTCGCGCGCCTCGGTCACGAGCTGGATAAAGCTCTCCTGGACCAGCGGGTCCAGCCCGCCGGTCGGCTCGTCGAGCACGACCACGTCCGGCCGGTGGAACATCGCCTGGACGATGCCGATCTTCTGCTTGTTGCCGCGTGAGAGCTTGCGGATGGGGCGGTCGAGGTCCGCATCGAGCCGCGCGGCGATCTCGTCGGCGAACGAGATGTCCCGGAGGCCGCGGAAGTCGGCGAACATCCGCACGAGCTTGCGCCCGGTCACGCCCCGGTCGAAGGTGAACTCTGTGGGCAGGCTGCCGACGCGGGAGAGGACGTCCATCGGGTGCCGGTGGACGTCGGTGCCGAAGATCTCGGCCCGCCCACTCGTCGGCCGCATGAGGTTGAGCAGGGTGCGCAGCGTCGTCGACTTCCCGGCGCCGTTGGGGCCGAGGAAACCGAAGATCTCTCCCTGTTCGATCGCGAGGTTGATGTTGCGGATACCGCGGTTGGCGCCGTAGGTCTTGGTCAGGTCGAAGGTCTGGATCGCAAGGGGCAAGGAAGGCTCCGTTCAGGGAACGACACGTTATGGCTGGAACTATACGACGCGCAGTCTCTTCAGTAGCCCCGTGACTGGAGGTCCTCGTCAGAGGACCGGAATGTCCGGGGCATCGGCCGCAGGCCGATATTCTCCGGCCCGAGGTCATCCCGTACAGCCGGCCCTCGTGGCCGGCTCGGATGCAAAAGAGCAGCCGGCCACGAGGGCCGGCTGTACGCAATGCGTGACCTTGTCTGCTTACGTGTAGACGTCCCGCCGCTCGAAGATCACGAGCGCGGCGGCAAGCAGGAGCAGTGAGGCTCCCAACAGGACGGCGATGTTGCTCCAATCCAAACCATCCATCAGCGCGCTGCCATAGAACCGGAACATGGACAGCCAACGCAAGTTCGCTATCTCGGGCATGATCTTCCCGAGAATGTCGATCAGGTACATCAGGAAGACCACCGCGAACGAGATACCGATCACCGCGCCCCGGCTTCGTAACCTTGCCGAGAGTGCCAGCGCCAGGGATCCGAACGCCAGCGTAACGGGGAAGGCGTTCAGGAACCCTTCCAACGCCCGGCGGAAGCCGAAGTCGACGTTCACGAGCTGTGCGGATCCCCAGGTCACGACGCCGGTGATCAGGAGCATGGCGAAGAGCAAGGCCGCGACGGCGATCCAGTTCGCCAGGAGGAGGTGACGGCGGGGGAGGGGCGTGCCAAGCGTGATATCGAGCGCGTTCCGCTCCTCCGCGCCGGCGATCGCCCCGGCGAAGGCCATGATCGGGAAGAAGGCGATGACGAGCGGCAAGTAACTCGTGACCTGCGACTCCAGGTAGTTCCCGACCTCGGTCATGTCCTGGATGTTGAACGCCTCCAGGAGCGCATCGGGGTAGTTCTCCGTCGAGAGCGCGCCCGAATCCCGGAATGAGGGAAACGAGAGCATGATCAGCGCGGTATACACGCACAGCGCGATGGTCCAGAACAGAGCCGATCGGGAGTACTTCCGCAGCAGGTGCCCGGTATAGATGGAAAGCGTGCTCGACGGCGGGGTGGCCGCGATGCGGCGCGGCGCGACCTCGGCAAGCCGGGATCCCGTCTTGAGGGTTTGTGTGGTCATGCGGCGGCTCCATTCTCGTTCGGGCCGTAGAACGTCAGGAAGATCTCTTCGAGCGAGGGCCGCTCCACATCGAGCGAGTCGACGTTATGCCGCGCCAGCAGCTTCACGACATCGTCCATGTGCTGTGTCACGGTGAAGCGCAGGATAGGGTGATCCGGGCTCACCTGAAAGTCCTCCACCCCCGGGATACGGGCGAACATCTGCAGGTCGTCGGCGCTCGGTAGTGAGCCGAACTCGATGCGGACATGCCGGTGCGCGCGGCCGGTCAGGACATGCGGGTCCTCGACAGCAACCATCTCGCCACTCCGGATGATCCCGACCCGATCGGCGACACGCTCGATCTCGGCGAGGGTGTGCGATGAGAAGAACACCGTCTGGCCACGTTCACGCGATTCCTCGAGGATCGTCAGGAAGGTTTCCTGCACGAGCGGATCAAGCCCGCCAGTCGGCTCATCGAGGATGATGACATCCGGCTGGTGGAAGAGCGCCTGCACAATGCCGATCTTCTGTTTGTTACCGCGCGAGAGCTTCCGCATCGGCCGATCGAGGTTGGCGTCGATCCGCTCCGCAACCTCCTCCGCGTAGCCCAGGTCGCTGACCCCACGTAACCGGGCGAACAACTGGATCAGCTGGCGGCCCGTCATCCTGTCCTCCAGCGAGAACTCGGTGGGGAGGTTGCCGACCCGCGCGTGTACCTCGTTCATGCGCTCCTGCGTGTCCATGCCGAGGATCTCGGCGCGGCCGCTGCGTCGGGCGCATGAACCCCATGATGGTCCGCAGGGTGGTCGACTTCCCGGCGCCGTTCGGGCCAAGGAAGCCGAAGATCTCGCCCTCGCGTACCGCCAGGTTGATGTTGCGAATCCCCCGCGCGGGGCCATAGGTCTTGGTCAGGTCGTGAGTGACGATGGCATCAGGCATGGATGCCCTCCTTGTACAACGTCCATCGCTCGGGCAGGGTGGTCATCTCCTGCTGCCAGAACTCGTAGAATTCGATCGCGTCGCTGAGCGGCGCCTTCGCCCCATCGCTCGCGCCCTCCATGGCGTCGAGGCCCCGGCGGAAGAGGGCCAGCATATGGTCGAACGAGCGCATCTTTGTCATGAAGGCCAGGGCCCAGGCATGGCGCGGCACGCGATAGAAGTCCCTGCGCACGCCCGGCTTGTTGACGCGCTGGACGACGCCGAGATCGATCAACTGCCGCGTGGCATGGCTGATCGAGCCGCGGCTGGCCATCAGCACGTCGGCCAACTCCTCGGCGGTCAACTCCGGCGGATCGGCCACCATCAGTGCAGCCCAGACCCGCCCGAGCATCCGGGTGCTGCCCATCTGCTCGAACATCACCCCGTATTCCTCGATGAATGCCCGCCGCGCGTCGTCCATTCGGCCCCTCGCTCATCAACGTTCAGAACATTCAGTTATTTCTGAAACAAGTGAATCACGGAGGGCGGGAAATTGGAAGCGCGCCACGAGAGGAGGGGAGGGGACTACCCGTCAGGGTAGGAAGGGAATGCATGGCGGGTCGTCATAATTGGATCAGGCGATATGCCTGGCCGGTCCCAGCGGACTGTGAGGTGCCGCCATGACAGCGCGACCCGATCCCCCCGTCCATGAATCCGCGTACCCTGAAACGCTCGACGCCGCGCTCGCCCGCTGGCGCGAGGCCGGGATCATCTCCGGGCGCCAGGAGCAGGCGATCCGGGAAATCGAGTCGACCGGCACGGTGACGACGCGTCCGCTTCGCGCCAGCATCACTCCCTCGACGCTCATCACC
The DNA here is from genome assembly GCA_963741805.1 of uncultured Chloroflexia bacterium. GTDB lineage: Bacteria > Chloroflexota > Chloroflexia > Thermomicrobiales > UBA6265 > UBA6265. The sequence continues at coordinate 25,193 of CAVUJR010000004.1, read as the reverse complement.
TACATCGGCGGCTTCCTCGTGATCGTTGCCTCCATCGTCTTCGTCGCCCTCGGCTGGCGTGATATGGGCGATGGCCAACGCCTGCTCTGGGGCACCCTCGCCGTCGCCGCGCCATGGGCGGCCGGATTCTTCATCCGCCGCACCGGCCAGCCGCTCGCAATCCACGCCGGCTCGCTCCTGATCGCCGCCGGCACCGTCGCGATCCTGCTCTTTGGCTACACGCTCTATCGCGTGCTCGGCTGGTGGCCCGATCCATGGGACTACCGCGATGCGGACGCGGCGGCGAACGAGGATCGTGTCAACCAGCTGATGATGCTCTCGCAGGTCCTCTCGGCCGCCGTGGCCGCCATCTTCGCCTTCCGGCTGAAGGTGCCGTGGATGCTGCTCCTCACCGGCGTCATGGGTTGGATCGCGTGGATGACCTTCGTTGACCAGTGGATCCCGCGGCAGGAGCGAGAAGATCCCTCGATGTGGATCATGTCGCTTTACGGCATCGCGTATGTGCTGGCCGGCCTCGTCGTCGACCGCCTCCGGATGCGCCCGTACGCCTTCTGGCTCTACCTGGTCGGGCTCACCGCAACGTTCGTCTTCCTCGGCATCGATTCCTTCGACGACGCCCTCGGCGTGACGGGGCTGATCTTCCTCGCCCTCTCGATCGTCGCGATCGCGCTGAGCATGGTGCTCGATGAGCAGATCTTCCTGCTCTACGGCGCGCTTGGGCTGTATGGCTGGATTTCGGCGCTGATCATCGACGCCTTCGGCGGCAGCCGCACCGTCGCGGCGATCCTCATCGCCCTCGGCGTGGTGATCGTCCTCGCGGGCGTCGCCTGGCAGCGCTGGTTCGCGGATCGTTTCCACCATCGCCACGACGGCGGCCCAGCCCCGGCGACCTGATACGGCAGGCGCGGACGTCTTCGTAGACCAACACCATGCGAGGGGTAGCCCCGGCCCTGCGGTGGCCGGGGAGCGCAACCATAGGACCTTTGGTCAGATGCGTCGCATGAAGATGCTTGCCAGCCCCCGCCGCGGTACCGCCCCTCGCTTCGTGTGATAGGGCACGCTTGTCACCACGATCCCCGGCCGGAACAGCAGCGCCGCCTTGATCCGTAGCGCCGTCTGGTTGTGGAGGATCTGCTCCCACCAGTGCGTCGGCACATACTCCGGCAGCACGACATTGATGGTCGCGCCCGGGTTCTGCTGCTGGAGTTCGACGATGTACGACACCAGCGGGCCGACCAGCGACCGGTACGGCGACTCGATCAGCATCAGCCGCACGTCGGTGCCCAGTGCCTCCCAGCCATCGTGCATCTCGGCCATCGCCACCTCGTCGTCCGTGATGTGCACCGCGACAACCTCGTCGGTGATCGAGCGCGCGTAAGCCAGTGTCTGCAGCGTTACCCGGTTGAGCGATGAGATCGGCAGCAGCGCGATGACCTGCACCGGCTCCGCGCGGACCGGCATGGTGGTCTCCAGCTCGGCCGACGCGATCGCGTAGTGCCGGTGGATCGCCCGGAAACCCGAGTACCAGCACCGGGATCAACACGATCACCATCCACGCCCCATGCGTGAACTTCGTGAACGCCACGACGATTGCCACGACGCCCGTCGCGACCGCGCCGAGGCCGTTGAGCAGCCGCGATGTTCGCCAGCCGGGCTCCTTTTTCCGCTGCCAGCGCACCACCATGCCGAGCTGCGAGAGCGTGAACGAGGTGAAGACGCCGACGGCGTAGAGCGGAATCAGCCGCTCCGTCTCGCCTCCGAACAGCGTCAACACCGTCAGCGAGAGCACGCCGAGCGTCACGATCCCGAACGAGTAGGCGAGGCGGTCGCCGCGGAACGTGAACTGGCTCGGCATGAAGCGGTCGCGCGCCATGAAATACGACAGGCGCGGGAAGTCGGAGTAGGCGGTGTTTGCCGCCAGCACGAGGATCGCCATCGTCGCGAACTGCATGGCGTAGTAGGCGACGTTCGTCCCGCCGAAAACGCTCCGCGCGATCTGCGAGACCACCGTCTCGTATCCCGCTTCCGCCTGGTCCATCGGCACCGCGCCGTACTGATGGGCGAGGAAGGTGATCCCGCTAAACGTCACCGCGAGGATGCCGATCATCCACGTCAGCGTCGTGCGGGCATTGCGCCATTCCGGTGGGCGGAACGCCGGGACGCCGTCGGAGATCGCCTCGACACCGGTCAGCGCCGCGCAGCCGGAGGAGAACGCGCGCAGGATCAGGAAGACCCCGATCGAGCCACTCCCGACCATGGCCTCGCGCGATGGCTCGTGCACATCGAAGCCGCTCGTGGCGTTGCGCACGATCCCCAGCGCCAGCATCGCCATCATTGCGATGAGGAAAAGGTAGGTCGGGACCGCGAAGATCGTGCCGGATTCGCGGATACCGCGCAGATTGAGCACCGTAATAAGAAGAATGAACAGCGCGCCGGTGATCACAAGGTGCTCGTGCAGGCTGGGGAACGCCGAGACCATGGCCGCGACCGAAGATGAGATCGACACCGCGACGGTCAGCACATAATCGACGAGCAGCGCACCGCCCGCGACGAGCGCCGGGGTTGTACCGAGGTTGTCCTTCGCGACGATGTAGGAGCCACCGCCGTGCGGGTAAGCCTTGATCGTTTGCCGGTACGACGCGCCGACGATCAAGAGCAGCGCCACGATCGCCGCGCCGATCGGCAGGCTGAGCGACAGTGCGCCGAGTCCGGCCAGCAGCAAGACGCGCAGGATCTCCTCGCTCGCGTACGCCACGGAGGAGAGCGCATCGGAGGAGAGCACCGCGAGCGCCTTGGTTTTCGTGAGTCGCTCGTGGGCCGCGGCCGCGGTTGTCAACGGTGGCCCGATCAGGAACCGCTTGCTACGCAACAGCATGCGCCGCATGCCGACCGTACCCTCCAGCGACGCCTCTGATGCGATCAGGAATCCCGGCCGCACCGGCTTCAGGTCGTCGGTGTGTCGCCGCACGACTTTGACATACCGGTCGCCGGGATGGGTGCCGCGGCGCCGCAGGGTGCCGGTCAGGTCCGGGCTGATCTCCGGGCCACGGTGAGGCCGGCTGCGCACCTTCGGCCGGGGCGCGTCGCCGGGCTGGGGACTGTGAGGGTCAGGATCTTGGTCGCTCATGCGAAGTTCCCGTATCAGGGGGTCGGGAGGTCGCGACCGCGTAGAACGCGATCGTCGGCGAGCCGGCCCCTGCGTGCGCGGCGCGGATATGGCGCACCGTGGCCCCGGTGTCCTTGGTGTATGGGGGCAACTGTAGAGCATACGACCGGGAAAAGCGGATCGCAAGGCTGCGTCCAGAGAACACTGTTCGTCGTATGATGGAATGTACGTATATGGCACGAAGTCGGGGACATGTTGTCCAGGTGCGAAACGTCGCGGCCTCCACAGCCGTTAGGATGATCGAGAACCGACATCGAAGGGTGCCTGTGAGGAGCGATTTCATCATGATGAAGAAGACGACGTCGTCCAGGGCGATGGCATGGCTGGGGCTGATCATGCTCCTGCTCTCCATGAGCCCGATCGGGATGCAGGTCGCCACGGCCCAGGCCAATGGCCAGCCGGCCGCCGGGGAGCGCGAGGTCGCCCAGGGAACGGGCAGCTTCCTGGAGGTCCATGTCTCGGAGTGCGACCCCGGCGTGACGGGCACGGCGCAGCAGCTGCGCGACGTGTGCCATGACAACGGTCTCGCGGACGTGACGATGACCGTCCGCTCGGTCGATACCTCGCTCGGCATCGATCAGGACAAGACCACCGAGCGCGTCGACAACGCCGGCCCAGGCATCATCAACACCGGCACCATTCCGGGCGGTGAGTACCGCGTCGAGGTAAACCTGCCGGACGATGGCAACACCTTCGTCGTCGGCTGCGAGTTCTTCGACCGTGACGAGACGGTCCCGGTGACCCCGGAGAATGCCCGGCAGTTCAACGTCACCGTCCCGCAGGGCGAGGATGTCGTCTGCGACCTCTACGTGATCCCGGCCGGGCAGACCGGCGCGCAGTTCGACTTCACCGTCACCGCCTGCGAGCGCGCCGACATGCCCGGCGACGGCCGTACCTTCGACGAGCTCGCCGCCAACTGCTCCGACCAGCCGGAGCAGCCGATCGAGTTCACCCTCATCCGCCCGGACGGCACCGAAACCACGGCGACAACGGAGACGACGACCGTCGACGGCCAGCAGGAGACGCACGTCGTCTTCAGCGACCTCGCGGACGGCGACTACGGCGTCTACAGTGATGTCCCGCGCGATCAGGGGGCGGATTACCTCTTCTGCACCTATGAAGGCCAGCCCCGGTACGAAAAGGATTTCAACGACCAGGGCGTGACGACCTTCACGAACATGCTTGGCGAGCAGGTCGAGTGCGACTGGTTCGTCGTCTCCGCCGGCCAGGCGGATGCCGCCCCGACCGCAACGACGGCTCCGACCGCCACCACGGCCCCGACGGCAACGACCGCGCCCACAGCGACGACGGCCCCGGCCGCTACGACCGCCCCAACGGCGACCACGGCCCCGGAGGCAAATCTCACCGAGGAGCCGCCTGTCTCCATCGCCGCAGTGGACGGCACCGCGATGCTTACCCTCGACGTCAACACCTGCGAGATGGGCTATACGCCGTCCGACGACCCGGCTGCCTGGGCCGCGGAATGCACCACGCCCACGACCGACGTCGGCTTCACCGTCCAGGCACCGGACGGCACGCAGCTCTCGGCGACCACCGACGCGAACGGCGCTGTTGTCTTCACCGGACTGCTGGGGGACTACGGGCTGTACAGCAACGTCCCGCTCGAGGCCGCCACGGAGTACATCTTCTGCTCCGTGAACGGTGGCGATGTCTACGCCAAGGAGTTCTCGACCGCCGGTGTGACCTCGTTCACGAACTTCCTGCCGGATGAGCAGGTCGACTGCAGCTGGTACATCGTGCCGCAGAACCTGCGCACCGATGAGACCGGCGGCACTGTCACGGTCCATCTCGCGGCCTGCCCGCCGGACTATCAGGGCTCGAACTACTACAACGATTGCCACAGCAACGGCGTGGCGGACATGCCCTACACCCTCACCGGCCCGGCCGGCGAGGTGACCAAGGACACCGTCATCGAAAGCACCTCTGGACCCGGCGTGGTGACCTTCGCCGGCCTCCCGGAAGGTGACTACACGCTCGCGGGTGGCCCCCCGCAGGACTTCGGTACGGTCGTGCTCTACTGCTCCGAGCCATCCACCGGCCAGGAGTTCGGCGCGACCATGGACGGCGGGATCGCCCGCTTCACCCTCGGTGCGCAGCAGAGCATCCTCTGTGACTGGTACTTCCTCGGCGAGAACGCCCAGGGCGACGTGACCCCGACGCCAGAGCCGACCCAGGCGCCACAGAAGGCTGAGATCCTCGTCACCATGTTCCAGTGCGACCCGGCCATGGACATCGCCGGCGCGACCTTCGGCACGCTCGACGGCGAGTGCGGCCAGACGGTCAACGATGTCCCCGTCTCGCTCGGCATCCCGGGCGGCACCCCGCTCCAGGCGAATACCGGTGCGTCCGGCGATGGCGCGCTTCGCTTCTATGACCTGCGCCCCGGCGACTACGTGATGAAGCCGACCCTGCCGCAGGGCTACACGAACGCGGCCGTCTTCTGCCAGATCGGCAACGGCGACGTCTACCAGAAGCCGATCCAGGCCGGCAGCACCACCTTCGTCAACGTCTCCGGCGAGCAGATCGCCTGCTCCTGGTTCGTCGTCCCGCCGATGCCGGCCCAGCAGCCGCAGCAGCCCGCTGGCCCATCCGGTTCAATCACGATCCGCGAGTTCCTCTGTGAGGGCGAGGCCGGCGCGATTAAGGATTGGGAGCAGGAGTGCACGCCCGGCTCGGCCGGCACCGCCTTCACCCTGACCGCCAGCGACGGGTCGCTGACCCGCAATGCCGCGCCGAACGACCAGGGCGTGCTCGTCTTCGGCGAGTTGCCGGACGGCTACTACGAGTTGGACCAGGACAACGGCGTCTGGTGCCGCGCGGCGGCCGAGCGTGTCGACAGCCGTAGCCGCGTCATCGTCAGCGGCGGCGCGAACACCGACGTCTTCCTCTACCAGTGCAACCAGAGCGTCGACCTGCCGAACACCGGCGCCGGTGTCGCCGCGGCCCTGCGGGACCGCTCGCAGGACTCCGCGCTGCTGCTCGGATTCGCCGCTCTGCCGCTCTTCGCGCTCGCCCTCTGGCAGCACCAGCGGTCGCGCAACGAGGTGGCCCCGGTGCCCGTCCGCCGCGCATCCGGCACGACCGGACCGGCGTTAAGAAAGCAAGAGGGTCGTGACGGGATTCGCTTCCGCTAGACCCTGGGCTTGAGGAGGAGGGGAATGGTAGCGCCATTCCCCTCAGGAACCTCGGGGTGGTCATGTAGAATGTGACCGCAGGATTCATGGACGTGCACGCACGGATACACCATACGCGCAAGGACTGGTTATCAATGAAGCTCACGCGTAGATCTGTGATTGGGGCACTGATGGGCGGCGCGGTCGTCGGCGGCAGCGCGCGCGACGCGTTCGCCAACACCGGCGCCCAGCTCCCGACCTGGGGTGAGGCGGAGGTCGCCCGCGCCGGGTCGCTCGGCATGGAGGCGACATCGGCCGCCACCGCGCTCGCGGCCGAGCCGCAGGTCCCCGTTGCCATTACCATCCCCGATGCCGGGGTCGACGCCGAGATCGAAGTCAACAAGATCATCGATGGCCAGATGCTCGACCCGACCGGGCCGTGGATCGTCTCCTGGTATGAGGGCACCGGCCTGATCGGCGAGCGCGCCCGCAACCTGCTGATGTCCGGTCACGTCGACTACTGGGGCGTCGGTCCGGCCATCTTCCGCAGTGTCTCCTCGCTCGGCGAGGGCGCGCAGGTCACGCTCTACGGCGCCAAAGGTGCCGTCGCCACGTATGGCGTGGAGTACGTCGAGCGCATCCGCACCGCCACGCTGACCGAGGAAAAGCTCGCCGAGATCACCGGCCCGACGCCCTACGAGGCGGTCACCCTGATCACCTGTGGCGGCGAGTTCGACTACGACCGCGGCGAGTACCTCCAGCGTGACATCATCCGTTGCCGGCTCATCTCGACCGATCCCGGCACATCGGAGACGGCCGTCCAGCCGGAGCAGGTGCAGGAAACTCCGCCACCGGCACGCCCTGAGGGCAAGCCCGCGACCGTCACGCAGGACGGCGTCAACGTCCGCCCGGAGGCGTCGACCGCCGGTGGGCCAGTCACCACGGTGAACAGCGGCGACACGGTGACCGTCACCGGTGACCCAGTTGAAGCCGAGGGGTACACCTGGTACCCCGTCACTCTCGACGACGGCGCCACAGGCTGGATCGTCAGCGACTTCCTCGATCTTGCGGGGTAGGAGTCGATCTCATATCGATCCGATCGACCGCAGCTCGATACTCGCGCAACCGAACCCCACGCAAACGGGCCGGCTCACCACAATGAGCCGGCCCGTTTGCGTGCCTGTGGACGAGACATCGACCGCAGATCGATATCCGTGAATTCGGCCCTACAACGTATGCACGAACAGGCTGCTGACGGACTCGCCCTCGTGGATGTTGTGGATCGCCTTCGCCAGCAACGGCGCGATCGACAGGATCGTCATGTTCGGCAAGCGCTTCTCCTCAGGGATCGGCACCGTGTTCGTCGTCACGATCTCCGAGATGCGCTCGCACGCTCCGAACTTCTCGATCGCGTTGCCGGAGAAGATCGCATGCGTGCAGGCGATCGCGATCCGCCCGACGCCCTCAGCATCCAGCCGGTCGATCAGCTCCAGCATCGAACCGCCCGTCGCGATCTCGTCGTCGAGCACGATGACGTCCTTCCCGTGCACGTCACCCACGATCGAGTCGATCACGACCTTGTCGTCCGCCAGCCGCCGTTTGCTGCCCGCCGCCACCGGCAGGCCCAGCAGCCGCGCGAACTGGCTCGCCGCCTTCGCGTTCCCGAGGTCCGGCGAGACGACCACCGCGTTCGAGAGATCCTGCGTCCGGAAGTGCTCGGCGATCACCGCGAGCGCGTTGAGGTGGTCCACTGGCACGCTGAAGAAACCGTGCACCTGAGGCGCGTGCAGCGCCATCGTCAGCACGCGGTCTACCCCGGCGGTGACCAGCAGGTCCGCCACGAGCCGTCCCGCGATGGAGATGCGCGGCGCGTCCTTCTTGTCCGAGCGGGCATAGGCGTAGTGGGGGATGACCGCCGTGATCCGCGCCGCCGACGCTCCCCGGGCCGCGTCCGCCATCAGCAGCAGCTCCATCAGGTGCTCCTGCACGGGCGGTGAGAGCGGCTGGACCAGGAAGACGTCCTGCTCGCGGCAATTGGCCTGCAGTTGGACCTGGAGGCAGTCGTTGCTGAAGCGGCTGAACTCCGCGTGGGCGAGGGGCTTGCCCAGACCGTCGCAGATCTCGTTCGCGAGCTGGTTGTGGGCCGATCCGGAAAAGATGGCGATATCACGCATGGGGCGGGGGGTGCTCCTGGGGCTTCGGCGCGCGCCGAACGGGTCAACCCGTTGATCGTACCCGCCACCCCGCCGCCCATGCCACATATCCCCTCAGCTCGGTGCTCCTGTCCGGAGCATCACTCCGGGTCACCAGTAGCATCGCACTGAAATGTGCGATGCATCCACCGAAGGTGGATATCGGGGGTATCCAGACGCGCATCTTGCCCGGTCCCGCGCCCGTTATCGACGCTTGGCCACCACAAAGGTGTCCTGCGCGCCGATGCATCGGACATTTCAGTCCGACGCTACTGCCAGGTGCGATGTAGCGGTAGCCCTGGCCCCGCGGTGGCCGGGGAGCGCCAGTCGATGCATACACGCACGAGAGCGCCCCGACCCGGATCGCTCCAGACCGGGGCGCTCGTCCCCTCCCGTTGTTTGTCAGGATCTACTGGCCGCCGCAGGCGCCCCACAGACCGGCGCCCTGGGCCTCCGCCTCGGCCTCCGTCTGCTGCAGCCACCCGGCGAACCGCGTATTCGGCTCGCTGATGTCTGCCTGCGCCGCGCCCTCGGCGATCAGCTGTTGCGAGACCAGTACCGGCTGCCCCGCGTCGTTTGTCACCCAGACGTCGCGCACCAGGTTGCCCCGCGCATCTACATCCGTCGACTGTCGCTCGATCGTCACGCTTTGCCCGGCGACCAGCGCGCGGTTTGCCTCGGTCGCCTCACCCGCGTAGCAAGCGTCGCCGGTCGGGACCTCCAGGCTGAGGTAGCGGACCGTCGTCTGGACGCCGTCGATCTCGACCACGATCGTCTCACCGTCGATCACGTCGACCACCGTGCCTTGCAGGAGGTCGGACTCGACGCGCGGCCCCTCGCTCATCAGCGGCGCAGGGTTCTCGATCGCCGGGCTGACGTCGATCAGCTCGCTCCCCGCCTGCAGCACCAGCGATGTCGCCTCGGCCGGGGCCAGGAAGACCAGTGTGACCATGTGGCTCTCGCCCGGGGCCCACTGGATCGCGTCCGTTGGGCCATACGCCGGGACGTTGCCCATCAGGCCGTTCACCCACGCCGTCCCGGAGTCCAGCTGGAGTTCCGCACCATCGGCGTAGAGAACGAAGTCCGTCATCTCGAAGACCTGCTTCTCACCGGACATGTTCTGTGCGTAGACGTCCAGCACGACCCACTGCCCGTACCCCGCGACCGAGTTGACCTGCGGCAGTTCCGGCACGGTCGCGCCCACCGACGCGCCCTCGATCGTGTAACGGAACCCGTCCGAGACCACGGCCTGCTCCGGCGTCGTCTCCGGCAGCACGCTCGCCTCCTGGCCCGGGGCCGTTGGCGTCTCCGTCGGAATCTCGGTAGCCACCTCTGTCGGCTCGCTCGTCGGTTCTTCCGTCGGCGCCTGGGTGGGTTCCTCTGTTGGCGCGATCGTCGGCTCCTCGGTGGCTACCTCGGTCGGCTCGATGGTGGGCTCTTCCGTCGGGACAACCGCCGGCTCTTCGGTCGGGACCTGTGCCGGTTCCTCGGTCGGCGCGGCGGTTGGTTCGACGATCACCGGCTCCTCGGTGGGTTCCGCCGTCGGCTCGACGACAACAGGCTCCTCTGTCGGTACGGCTGTCTCGATCGGCGCCGTCGGGTCCTGGATCTCCTGCGTCGGCACGACGTCCACCGTCTGAGGAAGCTCCGTCGTCGCCCCGCCCACACCCGCGGTCGGGTCGACCGGCTGCGGCTCCTGCGCCGTTTCCTCCTGGGTCGGCTCCGCCGTCGGCTGCACCACGGCCACCGGCTCATCGGTCGGCTCCGCGACCGCGACCTCCGGCTGCGAGGAATCCTCCGACCCACTGCCGGACGTGCCGTCACCGGTGGTACCGCGACCCTGCCCGATGGCCTCCGGGGCCTCGTTCAGCGCCAGTTCCTCGTCGTTATTGCCGAGACCGAGCCGGTCCTGGATCGTCGCCGGGATGCGCTCCTGCACATCCGCGAAGGTCCAGCCGTATTTGTCGTGAGCGACATAGCCGAACCCGGCCGCCAGGAGCAGCACCATCGCCGCCGTCGCCAGCCACGGGCCCACCGCGCTGCGTCGGGCCACCGGAGCGGGCGCCATGCGGTGGCCGTCATCGTCGCGGACCGTCACGCCATCATCGCGAGTGCCCTGCTTGCGCGCGGCCCGGCTCACGGATGCCGGCACCGGGGTTGGGCTCGGCCATCGCGCGGCGCCGGTCGGCCAGCGTCTGCATCGGGCGGTCCGCCGGGCGGGATGTCGTTTGCGCCCGCTGCTGAGGCGCCGGCATCGGGGCGATCGCGGCGGACTCCTGCGGCGGCCACGCTTCCGGCGCGCGCCGACCAGCGCTCATGTCCTCATCGTCGAGTGTGGGGAGGGCGACGGCCTTCGCCGCGCCCACAGTGTCCTTCCAGTTCGGAATCAGGACGCCACCCGCGTCCGTGGTCTTCGGCAGTGGCCGGCCGGTCAGCACGGCGACCAGCTCGACCGCCGCGCCGCGTCCCTCACGGACGCGCAGCAGGACGGGATGCGCGTCGCCGGAGACACCGACCGGGTTGACGAACAGACGCACGCCGTTCGCTGCCGCCAACGCCGGCTGCGGTCGCAGCCAGTTACGGGGGAAGTCGAGCATGATCTGGCCGTTGGCGATCAGCGCCAACCGCTCGGACGTCACCGCCAGCAGCGCCGGCATATCGGTCACGCCACCGACGATCAGGACCTGCCCCTCCCACTGGAGACTCTCGGCCTCCAGTGGTTGCCATATATGGAAGGACGGGCGGTCGACCATGGGTAGGTCGACCGAACGTGATGTGGAGCGTTCTGGAGTGCTGGGCATGGTCTAGGAATCCTCCCCCGGTGGTCCCGTCTGGCCCGCGCGACACCGTCGGCGGGTGACGTCGCGGTGAACGTTGGTGCGAGCGAGGCAGCCAGCCCGGATACGGGACAGGACCCGGGCACCTCTGGCCCACAAGGGCATGACGCAGGCATATACTGGTCTGGCATCGGCACAAACCCCGGCCCCCAATGATGCCGTCAATGGTGGCCGAACAATATGTACGTACACTATAGCACGTCATGGAACCCGTCAACAGGCGTGGAGGTGCGTACGTTCGCGGTGGGGATGGGGGAATACTGCATCCGCAGGCCCGCACCTTGTGTGCGGGTGTGTGGCCGGGACTCTCGCCACCGGTAGCGCCGACCCGCAGTGGTCGGCGAAGGGCGATAGGTACATACGCGTTCACCGGGCGCGACGGCCCGGTGCTACCGGCGGTCGGGTTCACGTTGGTAGCCTCGCCCTCATGATGGGCGAGGAATCGGCGCGCAGCGGTAACTTCAGGAGCCGCAAGCGTCGATAACGGGGATGACACCCGGCGGGGTTCTTATTGTTCCCGATTCGGGGAAAGGGGTTATCCCCCGATCAAACGGTGCGCGATCAGCGCAAGGTGGAGGGTCAGGCGCGTGTTCGGCGCATCCAGGTCCGCCGTCAGCACCTGCCGGATCTGTCGCAACCGGTATCCGAGCGTGTTGCGATGGATCCCCAGCGACTCCGCCGTCTGCCGCTGCGATCCTCCCTGCTCGAGGTACACCCGTAGCGTGTCCTGGAGGATGCCGCGTGCATCTTCCCGCAGCAGCGCGCCGAGATGCGTGTCCCGGTACTCCTGCAACAGGGGCGTCTCCCGGAGCGGGTAGAGGAGGCGATAGGCGCCGAGGGCCGGGCCATCGTCGAAGCGCAGCATCTGCCGCGGCACCAACCCCTGTGAGAGCAGCGTCGCCAGGAACTGCGCTTGTCGCATCGCTTCCGGGAGGGCATGCGGTCCCTCGACCGGCGCGGAGATCGCTGCCCACGTTCCAGCCGTTCCCACGTCTCCCGGGTGCAAGAAGCGGTGTCCCGGTTGCTCGGCGACGATCAGCGCCTGCACGCCGTCGGCCGATCCCGCGGGCAGCACCTCGCCAAGCGGTCGTAGCGCGCGCTGCATCGCCGAAGCGATCGTGCCGTCGGGATAGAGCGTCACGCGCAAGGCCTGTCCGGCGCGAATCCCGGCCCGGTGCGCTTCTTCCAGCCGCTGCGAAGGAGAGGCGGTCGGGTCGTCGTAGAGCAGGTGGTTCAGCGCCGCGATCTGCTCCGACCCGCCTGGAGGTGCGGCGGCGGTCGCCGTGAGTGCGCGCTGGATACCCGCCGCCACACGATCGGCGGCGTAGCGGATCAGCGCGTGGTGCTGCGGCGCGATGGGGCCAATCCAGAGATGTTGCCCGCGCAGGAAGGGTCGCCCGATCCACGCGGCAGACGCCGGGTCCGGAATGTCGCGACTGTTGCCGGTCGTGAACGTTACCGTGCCGGATGGCGCGGTGATCGTCAGCGGGGTCGAGAGGAGGCGCGACAACTCGTCGATCAACTCGGCGGGCCGGACATTGCGCGCGGCCAGCTCGCTCACGCGATGGTCGATGTCGGCCGCGGTCTGTAACGACTCGCGCCGTCGCTGCGACATCAGGCGGTTCAGGTCACTCTCGGTGTCCGCATCGATGCGCGGCAGGCGGAGGATCGGCACGGCGCTCTGGACCACGCTGACCACTGGCGCGTCGGTCAGCACGCCGGCGATCGGCTGCATCGCGATCTCGCCGACGAGTCGTGTGAACGGCACGCCGGTCTCGGCGATCACTCGTTGTGGCAGCACGATCAGCTCACCGCCGCGCAGGTGTGGCAACATCGGAGGTGTCGGACGCGCCGAGAGCACCCAGTCCACCTCGCGCTCGAGCAGGTCGCGGTCGCCCGTGCCGGCGTGGCGCGACGAAACGGCCTGCAGGCGCGGTTCCCACGCGAGCAGGTCGTAGAGCGTGACGGCGCCTGAGATAGACTCCATGGAGCGATGGACCTTTCCACACCCGGCGGTCGGGTTGCTGGTCACATCTTAACAGCACGTCGTGGCGGATCACGGCGGTCCGGGATTCCCGGAGCAGGACAGGATATGCGCGGCGTACAGGCGCTTTTGGCAACGTCACAACAGCGGATGCGTTCGGCAATGGTCCTGGCGGCGGCCAGCCTCGGTGGGCTGCTCGCGTTCCTGTACCCATTTGTGCTGCCGGGCATCTCGCAGGCAACCGACGACACCGCCGCCCATACCGGGGCCGCGCCCTTGCTCTTCGCCGGCGTGACGATCGTCAGCTTGCTCGCGACGCTGGTCACGATCGCCGATGACCAGGCCGGCGTCGGCCGCTCCAAAACGATTGCCCTGCTTGGCGTGCTCGTCGCCATCGACGCCACGCTGCGCCTCGTCCCGAGCATCGCCGGGGCCTCGCCGGTCTTCCTGCTGATCATCCTCGTCGGGTTCGTCTTCGGACCGCTGATGGGGTTCCAGATGGGTGCGCTGACGCTGCTGCTCTCTGGCTTCATCACTGGCGGCATCGGCCCATGGCTGCCGTTCCAGATGCTCGCCAGCGGCTGGATCGGGATGACGGCCGGGTGGCTTCCACACCCCGCCTCCGAGCGTGCCCGGATCGCGATGCTCGCCGCGTTTGGCGCGCTCTGGGGGCTCGTCTTCGGCGCGTTGATGAACATCTGGTTCTGGCCGTTCACCGCGCCGGGCGCCGGCACCGACGCCTCGTTGTACTGGTCGCCTGATCTCTCGCTGGCGGAGACAGTCGAACGCTACACCCGCTTCTACCTCGTCACGTCGCTCCCGTTCGACGCCTTGCGCGCCCTCGGCAACATCCTGCTGCTCGTCATCCTCGGCCGCCCGATCCTGCGCCTGCTCGAGCGCTACCGCGCCCGGTTCTCCTGGGAGCCATGGGAGGATGTCGAAGTGCATGCAAAGACGAAGCCGGGTTCGATCTAGGCCCTGTTCGCGGGATGCGCAGGAAGAATCAGGTGAACGACAGCCATTACCTGGGACATGGCGTGATCGGTGGCGACGCCGATTCGCCGTTGCAGTCGTTCGATGCTGATCGAGCGGATTTGGTCGCACATGATGACCGAATCCGACCGGAGTCCTGCTTCTCCAGCAGAAATCTCGACGTGAGTCGGATGTGCCGGTTGCGTGCGGACGTCAAGGGGACGGCGACGCACAGGCTGCGCGGAAGGGCATTGAACTAGTCTGATGACACGATCAGGACCGGACGCCGCCCGCCTTGCTCACGCCCAGCGATTGGATCGAGCCATGCCATCCAGATATCTCCTCGCCGGGGCAACTCGTCAGGAGACATGCCTCGGCTCTCTCCTCGAATCGCTCGCTGGGGTCCAGTCCGTCCATCAGCGTCGCATCCCATTCCGCCAACTCTCCTTATATGCCTGCCAGGCCTCGCCCGGATCCTCCCGCAGACGGCGTATGCCTCCCGGGTATCGTGCCAGAACTGGCGATCCCTGGTATTGGGACATCGCCGCGTCAAGCATCTCCCCGAGGGACCGATGCTCCTGCTCAGCAAGCGCCTTTAGCCTTTCATGGGTGCGCTTGCTGATGCGGACACTTGTTGAAGCCATGGGAACCTCCTCTTCTGTCTCGGGTTCGTATGTGCATGCATTTTAGTATACAGAGATGCTGACGAGATAGTTCGGCTGCAACATAAGTCGAAGATCTCAATGGAACTCGGTCGAGTCCACGGGCCGTGACGGTCTCGCCGTTCTCTTATAAGATGGATATCCGGAGGGATTGTCGAAAAACCAGGGTCGGCTGGGTGGGATGAGCGCTACAGCCTGATGCCCGACCGCTTTGTCGGATCCGCGTATGCCCGGCGGTTCGCGAGCGGGAAGCGCCGGGAGAGGGGCATGTCGCAGGACGAATCATTCGGAACGTGGTTACGCGGCCAGCGCACGCAGCATGGCTGGACCCAAATAGAGCTGGCACACAGTGTGTTCTGCTCCGAAACGATGATCCGGAAAATCGAGCGGCGCGAACGCCAACCCGCGAAGGATCTTGCTGAGCGGCTGGCACGCGCGGTGGGTGTCCCGGAGACCGCCGTGGCGGACTATATCGCCTGGGCGCGTGGACTCGCGGGGCCGCCCGAAGCAGGCAACGATACGCAGGGCATCCAGTTCAGCGGCTCCGGCTACACGTTGGAGACGGTGCTCGTCCCGCTGGACGCCATTGCCTCATTTGGCGAGGAGCAGCCGCGCGTTGTTCCGCTGGCGGAGCCGTTCCTGGGCAGGTTGCAGTGGGCCGCGGTTCCCCTGGCCTCCCTCATCGACCAGCGTACCGCTCCGCCGTGCATGGGCGACGGGTGCAACGGTCTCGATCCTGAGGAGGCCGGTTGCGCCGAAGGGTCACTCACGATCGACGGCGAGAACATCGTCGACCCTGCCTCTGGCGAACTGGTCGCGATGCTCGAGCTGCGGTTCTCCCGCATCTGCCAGACGAACTGGGTCCGCATCACCCGCTACGCCCGCTCGCCACGTCGGATGGAGGCGTACCTGCGCGACAGCGACGGGAAGATCCTTGAGCCAACCCGCGTCGTCGTGGAGCGGGATCAGGTCTATGGGTATGGCGGGATGTGGTACGCGCCGAAGGGGGAACTCCTGCAGGCCTGCGGCGTTGTCGAGGGCCTGGACGAGGCTCGCGCCAAGCTGCACTAGCGCTGCGGCTGGAAGAAGTGCCAGTTCAGCCCGATCGACCGAAGGTCGATATTTGGGCGAGTGGTTACACGTAGCGCTGCACTAGCGCCGGGTCAGGTGGGAGGGATGCCGTACCGGTTGGGGGATCAGTACGCCATCCCCATCCACCCTACTTCCCTACTTTATGTGCTCTTGCGGTTTCCAACCGGTACCGTGGCGGGACAGAAACCGGACAAGAACCGGACAACTACTCCGGCTCGTCCGCGACGTTCCAGAGCAGGATCACCGTCCCGATGACCGCCGTGATGACGTGCATCCCGACCAGCACCAGCTTGAAGCTCGTCGTCGCCCCCGCCAGCGTCAGCGGCGCGGCCAGCGAGGCGATAAACACCACGGCCGCGATCAGCGCGAACATGATCACCGGATGGGTCGTCCACCGGCAGAGCCGGGCGAGGAGCACGCCGCCCAGCAGGAGCGGGATGATCGAGTAGAGCATCACCGCGCCGAGCCCGAACGCCTCGGCGCTCTCCGGCAACGTGTCCGGGATCCATCCGGCCGAGTCGGCGATGAAATAGAGGACGAGGTTGAGTACCAGCACGACGACGATTGCGGACAACGTGTTGCGCACGATAACGCCTATGCTGGTCCGTTGCTCATCGAAGGTGGACACCTGCATGGCCATGCCTCCCGAGACCGGCGATGTGGTGCGGAACGTCGATACCCGGGATCGGGGAGCGTAGACCCGGGGTAGGAACAAATCGTAAGGAACCGGTCTCTCGTACGCCCATTCTATCGGACGGTGTAAAGCCCCTACGGGCGGGGCGGACCCTGCCGCACGCGCTCCAGCAACCGCTCCGGCGTGTCGCGCTCCGCGTCCCACCGGCTTTCGATAAACCATGTCGCGCCCGCCTCGGCCAGCGCTGCCGTGCGCTCCTGCGATGCGTCGTCATCCTCCGTCACGCCTTCGATGACGATGTCGAAGGGCGCGTCGCCCTCCCGATGCTCGTGAACCCACATCGCAAGTTCGCGCACCATGTCGGGTTCGAGATGTTTGAACGGATCGTTCACATCCATCGGGATGACACCGTCCCACCGGATCGCCCGCTGCATCGACTTCTCGCGCGGCCAGGCGCCGACGTTCCAGATCGGGATGCGCGGCTGTTGCACCGGTGTGGGTTTGAACACCATCTCGCCGGTCTGGTACTGCTCGCCCTCGAACGAGAACGGCTCCCCTGTCCATGCCTTGTCGAGGAACGCCAGCGTCTCGTCCAGCCGCTTCGCGCGGATCTTCCGGTCTGCCGTATCGGTGTTCACTTTGGAGATCGCGGCGTCCGGCGTCGCCCCGAACGCCACCGGCATCACCAGCCGCCCCTTTGAGAGGTGATCGACCGTGATCGCCTCCCGCGCCACCTTCCATGGTCGGCGCCGTGGCAGCGCGAACACCATCGCCCCGAGCGTGACGCGCTCCGTCACCATCGCCATCGCCCCGAGCAGCGTCCATGGGTCGAACGTGTCCATGTCACCGACGCTGATGCCGTCCCACGTGAAGACGCCGTCCCACCCGTGAGCCTCCGCCTCGCGCGTCATCTCCATAACCTGGTCGACCGATCCGTACGACGCCACAAAACCGAATTTCACGGGCACATCTCCCTGTCGTTGCTGCGGATCACAAGGTCCCGCGCCATGTGCGCCAGAACAGGATAGGGAACAACGCGGACAACCGCCGTCCGCGTTGGAAGACGGGTTCAGGGTATTCCGCTGTAGCGGAGGACTTGTGGCCGCCGGGGCCGATGACCGGGCACGGTCTGGCCGCAATGTCCTCCATCCAGGCCCAGCGGAACGCAATCTCGGCCTCAGTTTTGCCACCATCCGGCACGATCAGAGAAGCGTCCGCCCTGCCCCACCTGTCACCATAGGCCGACGATGAAGCCGGACGAGAAGGAGCACACATCCATGTTCACCGACGCGGATCTGGCGGGGTTCCACGACGCGATGCACGGACTGGTCGACAGCGGTACCCTCCCTGGCGTCGTCACCCTGCTCGCCCACGGCAACGAGGTCCACATTGACGCGGTCGGCGTCAGCGACATCGCGACCGGCGCACCGTTGCGGGACGACGCCATCGTTCCGCATCCAGTCGATGACCAAGCCGATCCTCGCCGCCGCGACCATGCGGCTCGTCGAACGTGGTGCCCTGCGTCTTGAAGACCCGGTCGAGCGCTGGCTGCCGGAGCTGGCGGACCGCAAGGTGTTGCGCACGCCCGGGAGCGAGCTCGACGATGTCGTCGCCGCGAAGCGTCCGATCACCGTTGACGACCTGCTCACCAACCGCTCCGGCTACGGCATGGTGATCGGCGAGAGCCCGATCGGGCGGGCGATGGAGGAGCACGGCGTCGACGTCGGTCCTTCGTCCCGTCTGATGCCGTCGGATACCTGGCTCGCGCGCCTGGCGGAGCTGCCCCTGATCCACCAGCCCGGCGAGGGGTGGCGCTACCACATCTCCTTCGACATCCTCGGCATCCTGCTCTCGCGCGTGACCGGGATGAGCCTGGATGGCTCATCTTCGGGAGAGCGTCTTCGAGCCGCTCGGCATGCCGGATACCGCGATGTTTGTCGATGGCGAACGCGCCGAGCCGCCTCGTTGCCGTCTACCACCACGACGAGAACGGCGCCCTGTCGAGGATGAGCCGGCCGGCGGCGGCTATCACGTCGGGTACCCGCCGTTCGACATCTCCCGCGGCGAGCTGGTCTCCACCGCGCGGGACTACCACCGCTTCGCGTCCATGCTCATGCGTGGAGGCGAGCTCGACGGTGTGCGGATCCTGTCACCGGAGTCCATCGCCACGATGACGCGCGACCACATCGACCCGGCGCAGAAAACGCCCGACAGCTTCTTTCCCGGCTTCTGGGACACGACCGGCTGGGGCTACGGCATGGGGATCCTGACCGCACCGCGACGCCTACGGTCCGAGCCGGCCGCTACAGCTGGTCGGGCGGCTACGGCACCGTCTGGTTCAACGACCCGAACACCGGGCTGATCGGCATCGCCCTGATGCAGGTCCTGCTCGGCGGCCCGATGATGGGCGCGATCGACGCCTTCTACCGGGCGGCGTATGGCACCGTCGAATGACATTGGTTGGCCGGTTTCATGTCGCTCCGGCTGGCCCAAATAGCGATGCACCGGATGGCCCTGCGGAGCAGGGACAAAGCAGAGCGGCCCCTCGTCCGCAGACCGATATCTCGTGGATCGTCTCCCGCGATGTGCAGAGCACCTTTAGGTGGCAAGGAGCGATAACTACACCGGATGGTCCAGCGTCGAAACGCAACATCCTCCACCTTTGCGGATCAGCCAATTGTTCGCTTCCGCCCGTATTCAGCACGAGCCAAAGCGTCCAACGCGAAGCGATCCTTCGGCCTTTGAGTCAGGCATTCCTGAAGTGACGAGATTGCGGTGGAATACAGCGACTGGGCATCCGCTCGATCTCCACGAGCTTCTGCCATCTCGCCCAACCTCGCCTGCGACCAGCCGAGATCGCGCAGGCACTCGGCGTCTCCGGGTAGCTTGGCGAGTGCGGTTATCAGGAGTGCGCAGGCGTCCCGAAAGCACTGTTCGGCGCCTATGGTGTGGTGTTCCCTGTAATGCAGTTCACCTTGAATGTGGAGGGCAGACCCCTTTGTGCCAAGAAGCCAGGCGCTATCCGGTTCCATCTCAAGCCCTTTGTTCGCGAGCAAAAGGGCTTGGGATATTGATTCAATAGCCGCCGAGTGGCCGGGCCGCGATACTTGTGACCGAGCAAGGTTGAGGAACGCCCAGGCAAGGGAATTCCAGCCATCGGGTGTTGGGAACTGGTCGAGGAGGAGGCGGGCGAACTCTGCTGAGGTGCTATGCGCTTCCACCGCTGAACCGGCGTCTCCGAGATCGATCAGTGCGTTGCCCAGGTAGGCGTACAGCGAATGCAATTGGCCCATCGTAGCCGGGTGATCCCGGTGACCGTCGGAGGCTGCGATGGCATCCTGGAATGCGGTGATGGCTGCAACGAGATCGCCGCGGGCGACATGGAGCCTGCCGATATCAAGCAGCGCGTTGCCCTTGTTGTGGAGGGTGTCGGGATCGCCGGGGCGGACGGTCGAGGCTCTGGTCGTAGGCCTCGATCGCGTCCCGGAAGGCGGTGGCCGCGGCATCGCGGTCGCCGCGGGCGACATGGAGCCTGCCGATGTCAAGCAGCGCGTTGCCCTTGTTGTTGAGGGTGTCGGGATCGCCGGGGCGGACGGCGAGGCTCTGGTCGTAGGCCTCGATCGCGTCCCGGAAGGCGGTGGCCGCGGCATCGCGGTCGCCGCGGGCGACATGGAGCCTGCCGATATCAAGCAGCGCGGTGCCCTTGTTGTTGAGGGTGCCGGGATCGCCGGGGCGGACGGCGAGGCTCTGGTCGTAGGCCTCGATCGCGTCCCGGAAGGCGGTGGTCGCGGCATCGCGGTCGCCGGACCCGGTTTTCGCCACACCTTTCATCTGTAGCAGATTACCTCGGAGGAAGTTCACCAGATACTGGTCGCTTTCCATGCGTTCGAGGAATGGCCACGCTTGGGCGAAGTGCTCGAGGGCGGCATCATACTTGGCCATGAAGGTTTGGTATTCGCTCAGTTTCGTGTGGACAACTACAGCCAGATACGATGCACTGATATCAAGATCACCAACTAGTTCGATCAGCAGGCGACAGGTCTCGTACTGACCGGCTTGTTTCGCCTGGTCGAACGCCGTAATGAGCTCTTCGCCTGCACCGATCTCATCGTAAGCAGCGCGGTGATAGATTGCCTCGATGTGTGCCCGGTCCATCAGACGCTCGATCATGCCTTCCTCGCGAAAATACGCCTCGAGCGCTTTCTCGGTTCTTGACGTGCGTTCTTCTCGATTCTCCTCTAGGTAACGTCGTAGCAGGTCGTGCATGCGGTAAGAGCCCGGCGATTCGGGATCGAGGTTGGCGAAGGAGAAGCCGGTGATGACCTCGAAAAGGCTCTGGCTGGTCGGGAATCCAACCGTGCGTCCAAGGTAGGCGTAGAGGTTATTATCGAACGACCGGGCCAGCCCCAGCGCCATGACCGCGTCGCGGATGTCCACGCCGACCCATTGCAGGAAACGGTCGATCAGGCGTCGCCGCCGGTCCTCGACGCCTGGAATATCCTCGAACTCTTGCGTCTCCAGGTGTCCGCCGCTCTGTGCCAAGGCGTGATACGCATCTGCAGCGAGACCCAGCGAAAACGGGTGGACCTGGTTGTCGTCGACGCGCGCTTCCTCGATCAGCAGCCGCTGGATTGCTTCGTCATGGATCTGTCTTAGCCCGAGATACGTCCTTGCGTCGGCATCGGGCAGGTTCCCGACGAGGTGGAGATCGAGTCGGTCTGCGGAGATCGGGAAGGCGGATGCGGTGGGCCACTGCGGCACTTCACGTCCGGCGACGACGGCAACCACCCGCTCACAGTGCGCAATCCCGCCGAGCAGGCGTCGCAGCCATTCGTCACGCTGCTCGAAAAGGATGGCCCCTGCGCCTCGGTGTCGTTCCCAGAAAGCTTCATGCGTGTCGAAGAGCATGACAATCCGGGACGGGGCTTTGGAACCCGACAGATAGGTGGTGATGTCTTCCGCCAGCATCTCCGGCAGGGCTGGCAGGAGTTCCTTTTCGGGGTCGAGCGTCAGGATCGCCTCGATGCTCTCCCGATCGACGTTGTTTTGTAATTGGCGTTCGCCAAGCCACCCCCCGAGACGGCGATTCGAGACATTCAGGACTGACGTTACCAGTGATGCAAACGGGACCGGTGAGAGCAGCAAACCTGCGACATCCAGTACGAGTCCGACTTCGTCTCCAGGAAACTCCCTTGCAATCTGTTCCTTCGTCATGCGGTTGGATTTCTGCAAGTAGGTCGTGACCGCAAGATCGAACAGTGGGCAACGAATGTCGAAAGCACCCAGATCGCGCCGAATTTTCATCAGGCCCTGGTAGCTGTCGCGGACATCCTCACTGATGTTCGGCCGTGGTGCAAAATCCAGCTTCGTGAGCGGCACCCGTTCATTGGTTTTTCCGGCGATAACCTGCTGGACGCAGGTACCATCGTCAAGCTTGGCCAGCCAGTTCCATGTGCTCGCATCGAACCGCTTGAGGAGATGCTTCTCAATTTGAGACAGTAGGAGTGATTTCCCCGATCCTCCAACACCATGAAAGAAGATGATGCGAGAGTCCCCCTCGACATCCCTGTTCAGTCGGTCGATGAACAGCCGGGAATGGTTTGTTCGATCGGTGAAGAAGTCGAGTTCGGTTGCGCCGGTTCGCGCGCGTCGTGCTGCCTCTCGCCAATCCATGTGCCGCCACTCCTGGAGGTTGTTCAATACCGCTGGATCAAGTCAAGAGTAGGCACTTTGTGGTGGCGCGTCCAGATACACCTACGCCGTCGCCTCGACCGGCGCCCGCCGCCGCACGATGTGCCCGCTGACGATGAACACCACCGCCAGCACGATGATCCCGCCGCCGATCAGCACGTTCGGGCCGACGGCGTCGTTGTCCAGCGTCGCCCCGAGCACCACCGCCAGCACCGGGTTGATATAGGCGTAGGTCGAGACGATCTCGATCGGCAGCGTCGCGTTCGCGTACATATAGGCGCTGTAGGCGAGCAGCGACCCGGCGAGGATCAGCCACAGGAAGCCGATCCACGATCGCGTCGACACGTCGGCGACCGAGAAGCCGGACCACTCGCCGCGCATGCCGCCCACCATCGCCAGCGCCAGACCGCCGAAGAGCATCTGCACGCCGGAGTTCGCGAACGGGTGGCGAGGCATGGGCAGGGAGCGCGCCATCACCGTCCCGCTCGACCAGAACAGCGTCGAGACCAGCACCAGCAGCGCCGGTCCGATCGCGACGTGCCCGCCGGGGCCGCCGACCATGATGCCGAGCCCGACCAGGCCGGTGACCAGCGCGCCGAAAACGGCCGGGCGCGGCGCCTTGTGCGTCTGGATCGCGGTGAACAGCGACATCCAGATCGGCGTCATCGCCACGATCAGCGCGGCGAGGCTGGAGTCCAGCTTCGTCAGGCCGAACCCGACCAGCCCCGGCCCACCGAGCAGCATCAGGATGCCGACCAGCGCGGCCGAGCGCAGCTCAGGCCCGGTGATGCGCAGCGTGCCCCGGCGCCAGGCCGGGATGCCCATCGCCAGCAGGATCGGCGACGCGAGCAGGAACCGCCCGGCGGTCATCGTGAACGGCGGGATCGTCTCCACCGCCGCCGACATGCCCAGGTACGTCGAGCTCCAGACGATCCAGACCGTGAGCAGGGAGAGCCATGGCAGGAGACCCCTGCCGGAAGAAGCGGGCATGTCGCGGTATCTCGTATGTCGTGAGCGGCGGAATCCGGTGCAGTGACTGCCGGATCAGTGTAGGCGACCGGACCCGCGCTGCAAACCCGACAAGGAGGGCCAATCACCTACCGTCATTCCGACCCTCAGAACGGCTCGCTCCCGCTTCTCGCGCATAGCGCTCGGCCAGGGAATCCCCCGGCGAAGCCGATCGCCCGCGGGGCGATACCGAGCCAGAGACCGGTAACAACCAGCTGGGGCACGCCGCGTCAACCGCGCAACGCCACCTCGATCGGTGGTTCCTCGACCGCCGACGTCCAGCTCGTCACGACGTCCGGGACCCGGAACTCGTCCCGCGCGTACAGCGCCTGCAGGTCCGCCAGCGATGTCTCTGGCGACACCATGATCCGCGCGGCCTCGTCCACCATCGCCCGCTGCGCATCGGTCAAAGTCGCCCACTCGGCGCTGATCCCCCAGTCGTCCCAGAGGATCATCTCGCGCGTGTTCAACGCCGCCAGGTCGTGCACCATGTTGTGGAGCAGGTAGGGCCAGCCGCGCAGCTCCGGAATCTCGAGAAACGGGGAGACCACATACCGCTCCGGGTCGTCGCCTCCCTCGCGGCAGCGCAGCCACGCCTCCGGCGCGACGATGAACCGGTCGCGCGGAAGGTCCAGCGGGTCCAGCACGACGCCGTCGTTCGGGGCGATGTGCCCGGGGTGCAGCTCCGGGTCGACCAGCCGCCAGCGCTCCTCGGCGGCGTCCCACACCTCCGCGACGACATGATCGACGGCGTATCCCTTGAAGAAGTACGTCGCGAACCCGACCCGCGACCGCGCCGGGATGCCGTGGTGCCGCGCCAGTGAGACGAACAGGAGCGTGAAGTCGCGGCAACAGCCAACCATGCGCTCCCTCGGGATGCGCGTCTCGCCCAGCTGCGCGCCGGACAGCTCCGCGATCCGACCCAGCATTGCGTCGGCATAGCGCAGATCGACCTCGGCGATCCGCTCGGGTGTGATCCCGTTCTCCGCCCAATCGCCGTCACCCCGATAATGGAAGACGAGCGGGGTGATCGCCGCGCGCATCGCCGCAAGGTCGCCCGGGACGGCGTCCAGCATCGCGGCGCGCTCGCCGGGATCGGAAAAGGCGCTCTGGGCCGCGTAATAGGAGAGGGCGGTGGCGTCGGTCGTCATGTCTAGGTTCTCCAGGGGCTACGGGTGCGCGTCGCTCGCTGCATCATACGCGCGCTGCCGGCGACTGCGCTTCTCCGATATAGTTTTCTCAACGTAACGTCGGCCGCCGCGCGGTGAGCACATGGAAGAAGGGTCGTGATCATGACTGTGAGACGGGAAGACCTGGGGCTGCGCCTGCCGTGGTGGGTCCAGCCGCTCAACCGGATACTGCTCGCGCTGAACGGGGTTGGCGTGCCGGTCCCGATGGCGCATGTGCTGCGCATGACCGGGCGGCGCACCGGCAAGGTGCGCGACGTCGTCATCACCCCGTTCGCGTACGACGGCCAGCGCTACGTCATCGTCGGCATCCCCGGCTCGGCGTGGACGCCCAACGTCCGCCCGACCGGCACCGCGGAGCTGCGCCATGGCCGGAAGAGCGAGCCAGTGCGCCTTACCGAGGTGACGGACGATGCCGAGAAGCGCCGCGTGATGCGCGCCTACCCGTCCATCCAGCCGCCCGGCGTCTATCCCTTCCGCATCATGGGTCACGTCAGCTCGTCCAATCCCGATGAATGGGCGCGCGCCGCCTCGAAGGTCGAGCTCTTCCGCATCGACCCCACGTAGATCAGTAGCGTCGGACTGGAATGTCCGATGCATCGACCGAAGGTCGATATCTGCGCGCCGCTAGCTT